>SFJH01000006.1 GCA_004555155.1 Clostridiales bacterium | reverse complement strand
GGAAATCAGAACGCATTAACATATAAAGAAATATTTCCATTGCTAATGAATAATCAAATGTGGCTTGGATTTACGAATGTTAAACAATTCTATCAACCAGACGGGACAGTGAGGAAATTTGGGAATATCGGTTGGTTCACAAATTTAGATATCGAGAAGAGGCGCGAGCGACTGATTCTGTATAAACGCTACACTCCCGAAGAATATCCAAAATATGATAACTATGATGCGATCAATATTGATAAAACATCAGATATACCGAAGGATTATTATGACGAGATGGGTGTGCCTATTTCATTCTTCAGCTACTATAATCCAGAACAATTTGAAATAATTGATGGAATTGGACGCTACAGTATCTTGGACAATGAAAGGACAAAAAAGGAAGGTAAATATCTATCAATGATAGATGGCCAAGCCAAGTATTTTAGATACATAATCAAGAGGAGGACTCATGAAGATTGAGCTTCAAAAAATCAAAATCAAAGATGTTTTTGATGGCTATAAGGATAGTAATGAGGAGGGCGTAGTTGGCTATGGTGGCAAACTAGATATTCGTCCAAAGTATCAACGGGAATTCGTATACAAGGAAAACCAGCGAAATGCCGTAATTGATACTATTCGCAAAGAATTCCCCCTCAATGTCATGTATTGGGCGAAGAAGACCGACGGAACATTTGAAATACTCGACGGACAGCAGCGCACGATTTCCTTCTGTCAATACATGCAGGGCGATTATTCTATTGACAACAAATATTTCCATAGCCTAACAAATGATGAGCGCGCCCAAATTGAAAACTACGATTTATATATTTATATTTGCGACGGTACGGATAGTGAAAAACTTGAATGGTTTAAAACTATTAATATTGCCGGCGAAAAACTTACCGACCAAGAACTTCGTAACGCGGTTTATGCTGGCCCATGGTTGACGGATGCAAAGCGTCACTTCAGCAAAACTGGCTGTGCTGCATATGGTCTAGCAGAGAAATATATGAGCGGCTCTCCGATCCGCCAAGATTATTTACAGTCGGCGCTTAAATGGATTTCTGGTGGCAATATTGAAGAATATATGTCGAAACATCAATTTAATGAAAACGCCTCAGAACTATGGCAATATTTCCAGACTGTCATCGCATGGGCTCAGATGTTGTTTCCTAATTATCGCAAAGAGATGAAGGGCTTAGAATGGGGAGAATTATATAATAAATATCACGAGAATTCCTACGATGCTCAAAAGATGGAAGAACGAATTGTGGAGCTTATGCAGGATGAAGATGTGACTGCGAAGAAGGGCATCTACGAATATTTATTATGCGGCGATGAACGTTATCTAAGTATCCGCGCCTTTACTGATAATATGAAACGCGAAGCTTATGAGCGCCAGCAGGGTACTTGTCCAAATTGCGGTCAACATTTTGAAATCAACGAAATGGAAGCCGATCATATCACTCCATGGAGCCAAGGCGGCAAGACTATCGCCGAAAACTGCCAAATGCTATGTCGTGACTGTAATCGCAGGAAAAGCGATAAATAAGTGCACCAATTTTTCGCGTTTTTGATGTCCGGTCGCCTGACCGTTCGTCGGGTAAAATTGGTGCATCAAAAATGAGCCGCCCGGGTCATCGCCAGAAAATCTCAGATTTCTGGCGCTTCAGAGCGACTCATAAAATCAAAATTGGTGCAGATATAAAGAAAACCCCCGAGAGATCGGGGGTTTTCTTCACGCCGGTACGTCTCCATACTGACGTCTTTGTATGGTGCGGTCGACGGGACTTGAACCCGTACGGTCTCCCACACGCCCCTCAAACGTGCGCGTATGCCTATTCCGCCACGACCGCGCGAACATATTATATTATACACATTCGAGGCGGGCTTGTCAAGGGCGGAACCGAAATTTCAGGTGAAAATTTGCCGCGCCGCTGGTTTTGGCTTGGACGCGCAAAAGCCGCTCCCCTGTGGGGGGCGGCTCGCGTCTGTCGGGGAAGGTCCGGGTTATTCCTCCTCGGCCTCCAGGGAGAAGTAGGGGATCACGCCGCCGGCATAGGCCTCGTTGTCGGTCATGAACTCATAGACTTTCTCGGAGCACAGGCACTGGCGCAGGGCCTCGACCCACTCGGCGTCCACGTCCTCGGGGCGGACGACGACGTAGTTGGCGTAGATCTCGGCGGCGGCGCCGTCGGCGGGCTCATAGAAGATGGCGTCGTTCAGCGGGGACAGGCCGGCGTCCAGCGCGAAGTTGCCGTTGATGACCACGATGTCCTTGTCCTCGAGGGTGGAGGGCAGCTGGGCGGCGTCGATATCGGAGATCTGCAGGCCGTTCTTGATCTCGACGATGTCGGTGACGTTCAGCTCATCGGTGGGCTGGGCGTCCTCGGGCAGCACGATCAGGCCGGCGTCCTGCAGCAGGAACAGCGCGCGGGTCTGGTTGGACACGTCGTTGGGGATGCACACGGTGGCGTTCTCCGGCAGCTCGTCCAGCGACTCGTACTTGTTGGAGTAGATGCCGAAGGGCTCGTAGTGCACGCCGATCACCGGCACGACCTGCTCCTCCTCGGACACGGAGCTGTTATAGCCGTTGATGAAGGGGATGTGGGCGAAGTAGTTGGCGTCCAGCTCGCCGCTGGCCACGGCGGGGCAGGGCAGGTTGTAGTCGTTGAATACCTTCACCTCGATCGGATAGCCCAGGGCGGCCATATCGTCGGCGATGAGGTCCAGCACCTCGGCGTGGGGCGAGGCCGTTGCGCCGATGACGATGGTCTTGGTCTCGGCCACCGCGGTCAGCGACAGCGCGAATGCCAGTGCGAGAACGATTGCAAACAGCTTCTTCATTGTGGTTTCCTCCTTGATATTAGAAATTTATGTCCAGGCAGCCGCTCTTCGGCGAATGAAACCGCTGCGCTTCTGCCAAACCCTCCCAGGGGCGCTGCCCCTGGACCCCGCCAGAGGAACTGAGTTCCTCTGGACTCTTCCGGCTGGGGGGTTCGGGGCAGGGCGTGCGTCGGACGCTGCGCCGCCGTGGTGGCGGCTTGCGTCGGGGAATGTTGCGGTGGGGTGGTACTGTTGTGGGGATGTTGCCCCTGGACCCCGCCAGAGGAACTGAGTTCCTCTGGACTCTTCCGGCTGGGGGTTCGGGGCAGGGCGTGCGTCGGACGCTGCGCCGCCGTGGTGGCGGCTTGCGTCGGGGGATGTTGCGGTGGGGTGGTACTGTTGTGGGGATGTTGTAGGGATCGTCGATATGCCGAATCGCAGAACAGTCCGGCGGGAAGAAGATCGGATCGAGCTGCCAGCGCAGATCTTGCCGCAATGGCGCGCGGCAAGATCGTCAAATCTGCAGCAGCCCAGCGGCAGAAACGGGGGGCAGGATTTTTCGGTCGTGCTTTTTGACCGGAAAATCCGTCGCCTGAACGCGGTAGCAAGTCGCTGGCGGCCGCGCCGATCACTTCTTGCGGTGGTCGGCGGCGCGCATCAGGATGCCGCCGGCGATCTGGATGATCTGAACCAGGGCGACCAGCAGGAGGCTGGAGACGTACATGATGTCGTACTCGCGGTAGTTCAGGCCGTAGGTGATGGCGATCTTGCCCAGACCGTCGCCGCCGGCGGAGCCGGCCATGGCGGTGTAGGCCAGGATGGTGGTCATGCAGATGGCCGCGCCGTTGATCAGCGAGGGCATGGCCTCGGGGATGAGCACCTTGCGGATGATCTGCCAGGTGGTGCTGCCCATGCTCTGGGCGGCCTCGATCACGCCGCGGTCGACCTCGTTGAGGGAGCCCTCGACGATTCGGGCGACATAGGGGAACGCGCTGACGAACAGCGGGAAGATCACCGCGCGGGTGCCGATGGCGGAGCCCATCACGATGCGGGTCACGTCGAAGAGCATCACCAGCAGGATGATGAACGGGATCGAGCGCAGGAAGTTCACGACGGTGCCCACCACGCTGTTCAGCGTGGGATTGGGGCGGATGTGGCCGGGCGAGGTGATGACCAGCAGCACGCCCAGCGGCAGGCCCAGCACATAGGAGAAGAACGTGGCCGGGAGGGTCATGTACAGCGTGTCGAACACGCCCTGGCGCATCAGCTCCCACATCTCGCCGCTGGCGTAGTGCAGCGCGGCGGCCAGCAGCGCCACCGTCAGGGTGAACCAGAAGCCCTTGCGGAACAGCGGCAGCTTCCACTTGTTCGCCAGCCACGCGGGCGCGAACAGCAGCACGGCGGCGACGATCGCCAGCAGCGCGCCGGCGGTCAGCAGGTCTGCCGCGCGGGTGTGGGCGAAGACAATAAGCCGGGAGGCGGCGGAGACGGGGTTGTCCGCGATCACCGCGCCGACGGTCTCCAGGATGGCTGCGGCGGCGTCGCTCAGCGCCTCGGCGTTGGACTGGGCGGTCTGGCCGCGCAGCACGTAGTTTTCCCCGCGGGTCAGCTGGCGCTGCGCGCCGGTGCTGTCGCCCAGCTTGGTGGTGTCGGCCTCCGTCAGGGCGGGCAGCTCGGGGAAGGACGCGGTGGGATCGATGGCCAGCGCCGCGTCGATGGCGGACTGAAGGGCTTCGGCGGTGGTCTCCACGGCGCTCTCGGCGCGCTTGACGGTGGTGAGGGCGTTGTCCAGCGCGGCGATCAGCTCGGCGTTGAACACGGGCGCGTAGCTGTCCTTGATGGCGGAGACGTCCGCGCCGGCGGCCTCGGCCTCGAGGATGCTCTGGCCCAGCAGGCCCACGTCGGTTTCGGGGTCGTAATCGCCGGCCTGTTCGGTCTCGAGGGCTTGGGTGGCGGCGGACACGCAGCTCTCGGCCTCGGAGATGGCCTCGGCGGTGCGCTTGGCGGTGCGCTCCAGGTTTTCGCTGACGCTGGCGGCGGCCTCCTCGGCGGCCACGAGCGCGTCGTGCTCGCTGAGGGCGGCGGAGTAGGGGGCGTTCAGCGACGTGCCCTCCCGGTCGGCCCGGGCGGCGAGGACGCCGACGGCCAGCAGGGCGGCGGCGAGGATCAGCAGGATTGCGCCGCAGAGGCGGCTCTTGGAGTACCTCATGCGCTCACCTCCTGAACCGGAATGCCCTCCTGCGTCAGCAGGTCGATCAGCAGCTTCGCGTCGGACTCGTCCTTCGGGCGCTCGATGGTCATCTGGCCGTAGGGCTTGCCGCTCAGCAGGCTGATGTCGGCGTGGAGGATGTTGACGGCCACGCCGGTCTTCAGCGCCAGATTGGATATGATGGGTTCGTTGACCTTGGTGCCGTCGAATACGATGCGGATCATCGGCACGGGGGCTTCGATCTCGGGCGGCCGGGTGTGGTCGCCCACGTAGCCGAACAGCCTTCGTCCGGCCTCAGAGCGGGTGTGGGTGAACACGTCGTCCACGCTGCCCTCCTCGGCCACGCAGCCGCCGTCGAGGATGGCCACGTGGGTGCAGATCTGGCGGATGACCGCCATCTCGTGGGTGATGACCACGATGGTGATGCCCAGGCGGCGGTTGATGTCCTGCAGAAGGGACAGGATCGACTGGGTGGTCATGGGGTCGAGGGCGCTGGTGGCCTCGTCGCACAGCAGCACCTCGGGGTCGCTGGCCAGGGCGCGGGCGATGGCCACGCGCTGCTTCTGGCCGCCGGACAGCTGGGCGGGATAGGCGTCGGCCTTGTCGCTCAGGCCGACGATCTCCAGCAGCTCCATCACGCGCTTGTTGGCCCTGGCCTTGGGCACGCCCGCCAGCTCCAGCGGATAGCGGACGTTGCGGGCCACGGTCTTCTGCATCAGCAGGTTGAACTGCTGGAAGATCATGGTCACCTTTTTGCGCAGCGAGCGCAGCTGGCGCTCGTTCATGGCCAGCACGCTCTCGCCGTCGATCAGGATGTCGCCGGAGGTGGGGGTCTCCAGCCGGTTCAGGCACCGGATCAGCGTGGACTTGCCCGCGCCGCTCAGGCCGATGATGCCGAAGATCTCGCCCTTCTGGATCTCCAGACTGACGTTTTTGACGGCGTCGAACTCCTTGCCGTCGGAGTAGAACGTCTTGCAGACGTTGACGAGTTTGATCAACTTCTTCAGTCCTTCCGAAATTCTTCACGAAAAAAGAGGATGGGGCCGATCGCTTGATCTGCCGCATCCTCATGATTGACTTCGCCTTGTTGGGATTCAGTCCTCGGAAGTGCACGACCAAGCGGCGTCTGACATGTACATCAGGCGCATCATCATGGCCATGGACTTTTCTACGGCCCTGTACGTCATGGTCGGGACTCCCTTCCTCAGAAGTTGTGAATATTATACTTCCACGCAAACGCCTTGTCAATAGAAAACCCGGGCGGCGGGTGCGTTTTAACGTTATTTTCTCGAACAAAAGCGGTGGGAATTCCTGGAATGTCCGGAAAGCGGCGGCCGGGCGTTAAATCATGGCGAAGCGCTTGACCTGGAGCGGGCTCCAGGGTGTATACTCCCGCAGAAACCGTTGAAGGAGGTAGAGAGCATGTTTGACATGATGATGCATGCGGAAGCGTCGATGCGGCTGTCGCGGCTGCTGGCGGAGGACGTAAGCGCGCCGGAGCTGCGCAATCCCCGCCACAGCGGCATGTTTCCGCTGAGAAGGCTGTTTGGGCTGCTGCGCCGCAGATAAAAAAGGATTTGCGTTTTCCGGATGTTTCCGTTACAATAGGAATCCGGGGGCTTTCGCAGCGCGGAGGCTCCCGGCAGGAGAGATACGCAGGCGCGCGGACGGTACGGGAGGCGAGGTCCATTGGCGGATGCAAAGAAAATCAGCTTGTTTGAATCGGTTCCGACGGCGAGGGCGGTGGTGACGCTGTCCGTTCCCACGGTGATTTCCAGCCTGGTGGCGCTTTTGTACAGCCTGGCGGACACCTATTTCGTGGGCATGCTCAACGACCCGGTGCAGACGGCGGCGGTGACGCTGGCCGCGCCGGTGCTGCTGGCGTTCAACGCGGTGAACAACCTCTTCGGCGTGGGCAGCTCCAGCATGATGAGCCGCGCGCTGGGCCGGGGCGACATGAAGACGCTTCGGCAGAGCTCCGCCTTCGGGTTTTACGGCGCGCTGATCAGCGGCGTGCTGTATTCGATCGCGTGCGCGCTGCTGCTGAGCCCGCTTTTGCGGGCGCTGGGCGCGGACGCGACCACCCGGGAGGCCACGTCGCGGTACATGCTGTGGACGGTGCTTTTCGGCGCGACGCCCTCGATCATGAACGTGGTGCTGGCCTATCTGATCCGCTCCGAGGGGGCGACGCTGCACGCCAGCATCGGCACCATGAGCGGGTGTCTGCTGAACATCGCGCTGGATCCGCTGTTCATCCTGCCCGCCGGGCTGAACCTGGGCGCGGAGGGCGCGGCGCTGGCCACGATGATCTCCAACTGCGCGGCCACGCTGTACTTCTTCGGCTATCTGTTCCTCCGGCGGAGAAGCACCTGCGTGTGCATCTCGCCGAAGGAGTTCACGCTGCGGCGGGAGATCGTGGGCGGCGTGTGCCGGGTGGGCGTGCCCGCGTCCATTCAGAATCTGCTCAATGTGCTCAGCCACATGCTGCTGAACAACCTGGTCTCGCCCTACGGCGCGGCGGCGCTGGCGGGCATGGGCATCGCATCGAAGATCGCGATGATTCCCTGGTACGTGTCCAACGGCGTGTCCCAGGGCGTGATGCCGCTGGTGGGCTACACCTACGCCGCCCGGCTGCTGGAGCGAATGAAGCATGCGCTGAGGTTCTCGGTGAAGCTCTGCGAGAGCGTGCTGTGCGCGATGGCGCTGATCTGCTGCCTGTTCGCCCCGCAGATCACCGGCGCGTTCATCGAGGACGCGGAGACGGTGGCCTACGGCGCGAAATTCCTCTACGGCATGGCGCTGTCGGTGCCGTTTCTGGCGCTGGATTTCCTCGCCGTCGGCGTGTTTCAGGCGGTGGGGCGCGGGTCGCTGTCGCTGCTGATGGCGCTGCTGCGCAAGGGGGCCTTTGAGATTCCGGCGCTGTATGTGCTCAACGCGCTGTTCCCGCTGTACGGCCTGTCCTGCGCGCAGCTGGCCGCAGAGGTGTGCATGGCGGCGATCGGCACGGCGCTGCTGCTGCGGCTGATCCGGGGAATCGAGCGGGAGAGCGCCGGTCAGGGCGCATGACATCATTTTTATGGAGGAAGCGCATATGGGACTGCCCATTCAGAAGAAGGCGTCCATCCGGACGGAGCGGCTCGAGCTGAAGCCGTATTCCCCGGCGGACCGGGAGCGCATGATTGAACTGCTCACCAATGCCGAAATCGCGAAGACGTTCATGCTACCGGACTTCGAAAACCGGGAGCGGTCGGCGGCGCTGGCGGAGAAAATCATCGGCTTCAGCCGGATCGGGGATACCGCGCATCTGGAATACGGAATCTATCTCGACGGCCGTCTGATCGGGTTCATCAATGACTGCGGCATCGAGGGCGAAGAGATCGAAATCGGCTACGTGGTGCATCCGGACTTTCACGGGAAGGGCTATGCGACGGAAGCCGTCGGCGCGGTGCTGCAGGAGCTTCGCGGGATGGGGTTCAGGAGGGTCATCGCGGGGTACTTTGTGGAAAACACCGCCAGCCGCAGGGTCATGGAGAAGTGCGGCATGCGGCCGAGCAGCATGACCGAGGAGATCGAATATCGCGGCGCGGTTCACAGGTGCGGCTATTGCGAGATCTGCTTCGAAGCATAGCGGCCTGCCGGCCGGGACATGAAAAAAGCCTCCGCATCAAGCGGAAGCTTTTTTCTTTGCCTATTTCTCCTGGAAGAACTCGATCTCCTCGCCCACGGGGCCGGTGACGAACGCGATGCGGACCGGGAAGGGCGGGTTGGAGGCGATGACGATGTCCTTGGGCTGGATGAAGACGTCGTAACCTGCGTCGGTGCAGACCTTCGCGCAGGCGTCCACGTCGCCGGTGGCCAGGGCGAAGTGGCGGATGGCGCCCTGACCGGGCTCGTTTTCGCCGCTGGCGAAGATCTCCATCATGCTGCCGCCGCCGATGGCGAGCATGATGCCGGCGCTGTCGCCCTCGCCCCAGCTGCGCACGACGGGCATGCCCAGCAGGTCGCGATAGAAGTGAAGCGTCTTTTTGAATGCCTCGGTGCTCTTGCACTTCAGCGCGATGTGGTGAACTCCCTGGATCAGACTCATGTGGGTTTCCTCCTTTGTTTTCAAAACGCGCGGGATGTCCGCGCGATGGGATGCGGGATTCAGTCCGCCCTTGTGCGGGTGGCGATCGCGCCGGGAACCTGTGCGGCCGCGGCGGATGCCTGCTCGAAGGTGTCGAAGGCGGCGAACACGGTGGAGCCGCTGCCGGTCATGCGCACCATGCGCGCGCCGAGACTGCCGAAGTCGCGCATGATCCGGCCGATTTCGGGCATGAGCCGGATGGCGGGGGGCTCGAGGGCGTTGAAGGACAGCGCCTGGGCGGATTCCAGATCGCCGCGGGCGAGGGCGTCGGCCAGAGCGGGGACGTCCATGGGGGCGATGGGGTATCGGCCCTCGTCCCAGGCCCTGAACACGGCGGGGGTGGAGAGACCGCCGCCGGGGGTGACCATGGCCAGGGGGATGGACGGCGCGCCGGGGAGCGGGGAGAGCCTTTCGCCCACGCCCTGCACCCGGGCCAGACCGCCGGTCATGCAGAAGGGCACGTCCGCGCCGAGGGTGCGCCCGATGTCCATGAGTTTGTCCATGGAAAGGCGGAGGCTCCAGAGGCGGTTGAGCGCCAGCAGGGTCATGGCGCAGTCGGCGCTGCCGCCGCCGAGGCCGGCGCGGACGGGGATGTGCTTTTTCAGCTGGATGCGCGCGCCGCGGCGCTCGCCGGTGGCCTCGATGAGGGCGTTGGCGGCGCGGATGATCAGGTTGCGTCCGCCGACGGGCAGGGCCTGGCCGTTTACGGAGAGGGTCAGCCAGCGGGCGGGCTCGAAGATGAGCTCGTCGTGGAGCTCGAGGGACTGCATCAGCATGTCCAGCTCGTGATAGCCGTCCGGGCGCAGGCCGAGGATGTTCAGGGACCAGTTGATTTTGGCGTGGGCCTTGATCGAGATGCGCATGGATACCTCCGGCAAGCAGTTTTTATTCCAGCGGGACGTCCTGGATCAGCGATTTCAGCAGTGCGCCGACGCTGCGGGGCAGTTCCCCGTCGAGCGCCTCCAGAATGCCGTCCAGCATGCCGCTGGGCGCGGGCGCGGCGTGGGCGCTGACGATGCCCTCGCCGGAATACGAGAAGGCCACGGCCACGGCGCACTCCGGATACTCCAGCGCCAGAACGCCCGGCGTGAATGCCTCCGGCTGCAGATAGCTCTCGCCGGTTCCCAGCACCGACGACAGCGCCAGCCACGTCTGGCTCTGCCGGGCGTTCAGCGCCGAGACGAGCATGGTCGGCAGACCGCGCGCCAGCTGCTCCGTCGCCGCGTCGGACAGGCTTCCGCCCGAGGCGCTCACCGCCATTCGCACGATCGATTTGGAAACCTCGTCGTCCGGCAGGATCAGCATCTTCGCAGAGATTGGCGCGGAGAGATCCGACTGGCTGAAGGCCAGCGCCGCGTCCGCGATATCGGGGGAGGCGGTGTACACCTGAAGGTAGCCCTCGTCCGCCGCCAGCGCGCCCAGGCGCCCGGCCAGCGCCAGTCCCTTTTCCAGATACCAGTTTTCTTCCGCCAGCGCGCTTCCCGCCAGCAGCATCAGCGCCATCAGCGCTGCGATGATCTTCTTCAGCATGCTTTATTCCTCCAGAACTGAAATGCTCTCGTTCATCAGCTTGCGCACGAAGGCGTAGCACTCCTTCATGCGGCTGTAGGTGCTGCCGCTCATGCCCTCGGGGCGCTCGTCCATGTACTGCGAAATGGGCACCACCTGCAGCGTGCCGTCGTGAATCCAGCAGTAGGTGGGCAGATAGCCCATGCCGGTGACCGCGAAGGAGCCGTCCGGCTGCTCCGTCATGGTGAACTCCAGGATCATGCCCGTGTCGGTGTAGGGATCGCCGTAGCCGTTCTGGGTGCTGATGAAGTTGCCCATCGAGTAGGCCACCAGCACCTGCCGGCCGTCGGCCTGGAGCACGTCCACCTTCTGCAGCACGTGGGGATGGCTGCCGATGATCACGTCGACGCCGGCGTCGGCCAGCTTCCGGGCGTACTGGGTTTCGATGGCGTTCGGCTGGCGGGTGTATTCCTCGCCCCAGTGGGGGAACGCGATCACGATCTCCGCGCCCGCGTCGCGCAGCCGCTGCACGTCGCCCTCGAAGTCCGCCGTGTACAGATACGGCACGCCGTATTCCTTCGCGGCGGCGTCGCAGTAGCTCTCCATGCCGTTGGTGCCCTCCGTGTAGCTCACGAAGCCCACCCGCACGCCGCAGATCTCCGCCACGGCGGGAGTCTCGCGCGCCTCCTGCGAGGGGTACGCGCCGCTGTGGTCAAAGCCATAGGCGGCCACGTTGGCCACGGTGTTCTTCATGCCGTCGAAGTAGCGGTCCAGCATGTGGTTGTTCGCCAGCGTCAGGAAATCGATCCCGCAGCCCTTCAGCGCGTCCAGATAGCTCTCCGGCGTGTTGAACATGGGATAGCCCGAGTAGGGCAGATCCTTGTACATGCCGATGGTGGTTTCCAGATTGGCCATGGTGTAGTCCGCGTTGCCCAGCGCTCCGGCCGCCAGCGCGAACATGGATGTATAGTCGTACTCCGCGCCGCCCGCCGATTTGGCGTACTTCAGCATGCTCTCGCTGGCCATGAGGTCGCCGGTCACGCGGAACGTCACCGACCGGGGCGTGGGCTCCGGCGTGGGCGTGGGCTCCGGCGTGGGAGACGGCGAGGGCGTGGGCGAGGGAGACGGCGTGGGCGCGGCCGTAGGCTCGGGGGAGGGCGCGGTGGTCTCCGGGGCGGCCGTGAGGGCCGCCGTGGGCGCGGCCGTGGCCGCCTGAAGGGGCGGAACCCGGTCGCCGCCGGTGTTCATCAGCACCAGCAGCGCGCCGACGACCAGCGCGGCTGCGATGCACAGCATGGCGAGCGCGAAAAACAGACTGCGAATGCGGCGCATCAGCCTGCGCCTTCTCCTGGATGAACGGCTCTTTGACGAGCGTCTGCTGCCCATGATGGAACCCTCCGATTCTTTGGTAGATGGGAATGCCGTCCCTGGCGGACGGGGCCGCGGGTGGCTGCGGCGCTGCAGGGGGAAGGATCAGTCGGCGTCGGTCTCCTCGGGCTCCTCCAGGGGCGCGGCGGGCGCGGGTACGGCGGGCGGCTGGGGCGCGGGAGCGTCCTCGCCGGGCTCGAAGGGCGCGCCGCAGACCGTGCAGAAGCGAACGCCGTTCTGGCGCATCGCGCCGCAGTGCTCGCAGTACTGCACCTCGTCGTCCGCGGCGGGCGCGTCGCGCAGCTCCGGCGACTTTTCCGGCATGGGGCGGCCGCAGTTGGAGCAGAACCGCGCCTCCCCGGACTGCACCGCGCCGCAGCCCGGGCAGCGGGTCTGCTGGCGGGCGCGCTCGCGCTGGGCGGACAGGGCCTCGATCTGCTCCATGGTGGCGCGCACGCGGGCCACCAGCTCGTCGGGCACGGGCTCGCCGCCGCCTGCGAATTCAAAATAGGCGCGACCCAGCTCGGTCAGCTGGCGCTCCAGTTCGGCGCGGGCGGCGCGCAGGTCGGCGGAAAGCCGGGTGTTTTCCACGCCCTCCCGCGTGCGCTCCTGCACGCTGCGGGCGGCGTGGGAGAATTTCTTGCCGAGATCATTGAAGAATTCCATGGTTTTCACCTCCGGATTTCATTCAGGGTTTCACTGGAAAAAACCTTCATTTATGATACCCTGTTTGCACGTGAAAATCAAGCGCCCGCGCATATTTTTCCACGCGGCCGGACAAATTGTGGAAGCGGGAGGGAAAGGATATGTTTTCGCTGTTTTTCCGGGGGATGCTGCTGTACATCGTGATGATTCTGGTGATGCGCGGGCTGGGCAAGCGGCAGCTGGGGCAGTTTCAGCCCTACGAGTTCGCCATGACCATTCTGCTGGCGGACGTGATCTCCGCGCCGATGGAGAGCGTGTCCACGCCGCTGCTGCACGGGCTGCTGCCGGTGGCAGCGATGTTCGTGGTGCACGGGCTGATCACGCTGTGCTCGATGCGCTCGGACAAGGTGCGGGCGTTCGTGTCCGGCAAGCCGGCGGTGGTGATCAGCAAGGGCGTGATCGACCAGCAGGAGCTGGACCGGCTGTGCCTGAGCCTGTCCGATCTGCTGGAGGGCCTGCGCAGCGCGGGCTTTCTGAATCCCGCAGAGGTGGGCACCGCCGTGATCGAGGCCAACGGCGCCATCTCCGCCTTCGCCCGCTCCGACCTCCGCCCGCCCAACGCCGGGGAGCTGAACATCGATCCCGGCTACGAGGGACTGCCCATGATCCTGATCATGGACGGCCGCGTCCAGCCCCACAACCTTCAGCAGTCCGGTCACGACGGGGCGTGGCTGAACGGCCTTCTCAGGCGGCGCGGACTGGACGTGTCCGACGTGTATCTCGCCAGCCTGGACACCCAGGGGCAGATGCTGCTCCAGCGCAAAAACGGCGGCGTGGAGACCTTCGCCGCCTTGGATCCCGCGAAGGTGGTGTGGTGAGATGAAGCGGCTGCTGATCACCGTGATCGCCGTGCTGGCTGTCTGCCTGGGAATCTGCACGGGCTCCGTGCTGACGCTCAACCGCATCCTGGACGAGGCGCACCTCTATTCCGTGGAGGTGTTCGAGCAGATGGAGCAGGGCAACGTCGCCGCCGCGCGGGAGGGACTGGTGGCGCTGGCCAGCCTGTGGGACGAGAAGGCCGCGCTGATGGAGGTGCTCTGCTTTCACGACGACCTCCACGAGGTCAAGGAGCGCATCATTCAGGCGGAAATCTGCATCGAGTACACCGACATGGAGGACTTCTACGGCTCCGTGGCGCTCATCGGCGAGGCCATCGAGCACATCCGCGACCAGGAGGCGCTGAACCTGACAAATCTCTATTGAATCCGGCGGTGAAGGTGTGCTATACTGGAGAAAAAACGCAAAGGAGAAAACCATGAGCGAATCGGATCTGCGTCAGGATTATGATCCTACGCCGCTGGAGCGCATGGGCGTCTACTGGCGCGGCAGCGTGCGCCGGCCCTTTTGGGTCATGCTGATCGTCTTCTGCGGGCTGTGGGCGCTGTTCGGCGCGGTCTATGCCGACGATCCCGGGGCGGCGCGGGAGGTGCTGAGCGACTTTCTGGAGGACAAGTCCGGCTTCATTCTCAATGCCGGCGCGGAGGAGTCGCTGACCTGGGACGACGTGTGGCGGTCCTTCGGCGCGGACCCCGACGCGCTGGAGGAAGAGGCGGAGGAGCTGTCCCGCGCCCTGTCGCCCGAGCCGCAGCGGCTGGACGCCACGGCGCTGTTTCTCAACAATGCGCTGGCCTGCGCCGTGGGGATTGTGCTGGGGCTGGTGCCGTTTCTGTTTCTGTCGGTGTGGCCGCTGGCGGCGAACGCGGTCATCGTGGGCGCACTGACGGGCGCGGTGCTGGCGGAGGGCGGCTCGCTGGCGGCGGTGGCCTGGGGCATACTGCCCCACGGCGTGCTGGAGATCCCCGCGCTGGCGCTGAGCTTCGCCATGGGCTTCGCGCTGTGCAGGACGCTGACGAGGCGCATCTGCCGCCGGAGGAACGCCCATCCCCTGCGGGCCATGGGCTGCACGCTGCTGTTGTATGTGCTGGTTGTGCTGCCGCTGCTGCTGGCCGCGGCGTGCATCGAGACCTGGATCACCCCGGACCTGTTCGCCCGGGCCATGGGGCTGTGAGCGATGCATCTTCAGGCACAGCTCGCAGCGTGGGGCACGCTGCTTCTGGCGGGCATGATGTGCCAGGAGGACTATCTTCAAGGGCTGCACGGACTTTTTCTTGCCGAACCCGAGAATGAAATGCTGCAGCGGTTGGAGAACTGTACCGCGAATCCGAAGGAAACCATCGTGCTGCTGTTGAGTGCGCTTGATCCGGATGATTCCGCGCAGAAGTCGGCGTATGCCCGGATGATTTTTGAGCCGCTGGGAATGTATTATCGCCGCGCTGATCTGTCCATCGGAACATTTGCGCGCCTGGCTGAGGCGCTTTGGCGGGCGATTCCGCAGGGAATTGCAGACGAAGAACCCTTTGTTCTGCTCTCAACCGCAGCCGACTGGCTGGATCCCGACGCGGGCTGCGAAGCGGCTGCCCGCGAGTGCTATGAGCGCGCCCTGCGCTTCTGTTCAAAGGAGGATGCGCATGAACGACTTTGATTCCCAAATGATGCGCGAGGCGCTGGCCGAGGCGCGGCTGGCGCTGGAGGAGGGCGAGCTGCCGGTGGGCTGCGTGATCGTGAAGGACGGCGCGATCGTCGCCCGCGGGCATAACGGGCGCGAGCGCTCCGGCGATCCCACCGCCCACGCCGAGATCGTGGCCATCCGCCGCGCGGCGAGGGCGCTGGGCGGCTGGCGGCTGAACGGCTGCGCGCTCTACGTCACGCTGGAGCCCTGCCCCATGTGCGCCGGCGCCATCAGCCAGGCCCGGGTGTCGCGTCTGGTCTACGGCGCGCCCGATCCCGCCCAGGGCTGCGCCGGCAGCGTCTACCGCATCCCCGAGGACCCCGCCTTCTCCCACTTCTGCCCGAGCGACGGCGGCGTTCTCGAGGCCGGGTGCCGCGCGCCGCTGGACGAGTTTTTTCATAAAAAGCGCAATCGAGATGCAAAAACTTGAATGTTTATGCATCTTTTTAACGCCAATTCTACATAGATATGCAGTTTCAGGGGTTGACATCCCGGCTTTTCAGTGTATAATATACGCATAAAGCAAATCACCGCCGCCCATCGCGCGGCGAAACAGGAGATTGAAGAAAATGAAGAAGTTCAAGAAGATCGTTCTGGCGTATTCCGGTGGACTGGACACCTCCGTCATCATCCCGTGGCTGAAGGAGAACTACGAGGGCTGCGAGGTCATCGCGGTCTCCGGCAACGTGGGCCAGGTGGGCGAGCTGGACGGCCTGGAGGAGAAGGCGCTGAAGACCGGCGCGAGCAAGCTGTACGTCGAGGATCTGAGCCAGGAGTTCGTGGACGACGTGATCATCCCCTGCATGCAGATGGGCGCGAAGTATGAAAACGTGTACCTGCTGGGCACCTCCATGGCGCGGCCGATCATCGCGAAGCGGCTGGTGGAGATCGCCAAGGCCGAGGGCGCGGACGCCATCTGCCACGGCTGCACCGGCAAGGGCAACGACCAGGTGCGCTTCGAGCTGGCCATCAAGGCCTTCGCGCCGGACATGCCCGTGATCGCGCCCTGGCGCATCTGGGACATCAAGAGCCGCGAGCAGGAGATCGAGTACGCCGAGGCCCACGACATCCCGCTGAAGATCAGCCGCGAGACCAACTATTCCAAGGACAAGAACCTGTGGCACCTGTCCCACGAGGGCCTGGAGCTGGAGGATCCCGCCAACGAGCCGAAGTACGCCGGCAACATGGAGATGGGCGTCACCCCCGAGGAGGCCCCCGATACGCCGGACTACGTGTCCATCACCTTTGAAAAGGGCGTGCCGGTGGCGCTGGACGGCCAGAAGATGAACTCCGTCGATCTGATCTGGAAGCTCAACGAGCTGGGCGGCAAGCACGGCGTGGGCATCATCGATATCGTGGAGAACCGCCTGGTGGGCATGAAGTGCCGCGGCGTGTACGAGACCCCCGGCGGAACCATCCTCTACACCGCCCACGAGATGCTCGAGCAGCTCTGCCTGGACAAGTACACCCAGCACTACAAGCAGAAGATGGCGCTGGAGTTCGCCGACGTCGTCTACAACGGCCAGTGGTATTCTCCGCTGCGCGAGGCCATGTCCGCGTTCGCCACCAAGACCCAGGAGACCGTGACCGGCACCGTGAAGCTGAAGCTCTACAAGGGCAACATCATCGGCGCGGGCATGACCAGCCCCTACTCCCTGTACGATCCCGAGATCGCCACCTTCGAGGAGGACGACGTCTACAACCAGGCCGATTCCGCGGGCTTCATCTCCCTGTTCGGCCTGCCCACCAAGGTCTACGCCAAGATGAAGGCCAAGAACGGTCTGAACTGATCGAAACCGCAAATCAGCATACTGGGCTATCCCCGATCGGGATAGCCCGTTTTCAAGTCTGGAGGAATGGAACATGAAGCTATGGGCAGGCAGAATGACCGGGCAGGTGGACGAGAAGCTGAACGCGCTGAACGCGTCCATCGGATTTGATTCCCGGATGTACCGGCAGGACATCGCGGGCTCCATCGCCCACGCGACGATGCTGGGCGAGGTGGGCGTGGTGACGCCGGAGGAGAGCGCGCAGATCGTGGAGGGACTGAAGGGGATTCTGGCGGAGATCGATTCCGGCGCGCTGGAGATCGACATGAGCTGCGAGGACATTCACACCTTCGTGGAGGCGGAGCTGACGAAGCGCATCGGCGCGGCGGGCAAGAAGCTGCACACCGGCCGCAGCCGCAACGATCAGGTGGCGCTGGACGTCCGGCTGTATCTGGCGGACCAGACCGAACGGCTGATCGCGCTGGCGAAGGAGCTGGCCCGGGCGTTCGTCGACGTGGCGAAGCAGCACCTGCACACGGTGATGCCGGGCTACACCCATCTGCAGCGGGCGCAGCCGGTGACGCTGGCCCATTATCTGATGGCCTATGTGCAGATGCTGCTGCGGGATATCGACCGCCTGGCGGACTGCCGCAAGCGCACCCTGGTTTCGCCGCTGGGCTCCGGCGCGCTGGCGGGCACCACGTATCCGCTGGACCGGCGGCGCGTGGCGGAGCTGCTGGGCATGAACGGCATTGCGGAGAACAGCCTGGACGGCGTGTCCGACCGGGACTTCGCGCTGGAGCTGCTCGGCGACCTGTCGATTCTGATGATGCACCTGTCGCGGTTTTCCGAGGAGATCTGCATGTGGTGCAGCTGGGAGTTCAGGTTCGTCACGCTGTCGGATGCGTTCTCCACGGGCTCGTCCATCATGCCGCAGAAGAAGAACCCGGACATCACGGAGCTGGTGCGCGGCAAGACCGGCCGCGTCTACGGCGATCTGACCACGCTGCTGACCGCCATGAAGGCGCTGCCGCTGGCCTACAACAAGGACATGCAGGAGGACAAGGAGGCGCTGTTCGACGCCATCGACACCGCCGCGCTGTGCCTCGAGGTGCTCGCGCCCATGCTGCGCACGGCGGCGTTCCACCCGGAGAACATGCGCAAGGCGGCCGCCGGCGGCTTCATCAACGCCACCGACTGCGCCGACTATCTGGTAAGCAAGGGCATTCCCTTCCGGGATGCCTACGGCATCACCGGCGCGCTGGTCAGAGCCTGCGTGGAGCAGGGCACGACGCTGGAGCAGCTGCCCCTGGAGACCTACAAGGCCGCCAGCGACGCCTTCGACGAGGGCGTATACGAGGCCATCGACCTGCTCAACTGCGTCAACCGCCGCAATCTGGAGGGCGGGCCCGCGCCGGAGGCCGTGCAGAGGCAGATCGCCTGCGCGGAGGAGAAGCTGAAGTAAGCCCGGGCGCGCATGAGGCGGATGGAAGGGCGGATTTCCGGGGCTGCCTTCGCTTTCGATCTTTCGAAACAGGCTTTTGGAAACAACAGAACGGGTACCGGCTGTATGCCGGTACCCGTTTTGACTGCGGATTCGGGGGAATGGGGGATCTGCCGTTGCCCTGGCGCTCATCCGTGCCGGCCGATTTCCAGCGCCGTGATGCGCTTGACCAGCCGGACGTACTCCGGCGCGTCGCGCTCCCCCAGGGCGCGCAGCACGTCCTCCACGGAATCCAGCACGCGCAGGCGGAACGCCTCTGCGGCCTGCGAGCCGGCCTCCGTGATGCGCACCACCACGCAGCGCCGGTCGGTCTCGGAGGCGCTGCGCTGAATCAGCCCCTTCTTCTCCAGGTTCTTCAGCGCGATGGCCGTGCGGCCGGTGGTGATGCCCAGGTCGCGGCTGATCTCGCCGGCGAAGGCGTCGTTGTTGTGGTAGTGCAGGTAGTTCAGAATGCCGCGTTCCCCGACGCTGAGCTGCTTGGGCTCCTCCGTGGGCATGGTCTGATAGGCCATGGCGGCCAGCAGTTCCTCGGCCAGTGCTCGGTAATCCATAAAGCCCTCCCTCTCCGGGTTGGATGCGCCTTGATTATATCCGAACGACCGGAGAAAAGTCAAGGGGTCAATAGTCCTTCAGCTGGCCCAGCGCCGCCTGCATGGCGGACTTCGCGCCCGCGTCCTTCTCCACGCTCAGCGCATGGGAGATGTGGGCCTTGGCGTGCACGTCGCCGATGGCGGCCAGCGCGCTCGCCGCATGCTTGCGCACCTCCGCGCTGGGGTCGTGCAGCAGGTTGATCAGCGGGTTGGTGCCCTCGTTGCTCCTGGTCTTGCCCAGACCGTCGATGGCCGCCAGGCGCACCGAATCGTCCTTGTCGGTCAGCAGTCCCACCAGCACGTCGCCCTTGTTCTTTTCAATCGCCTTTTCCACTTTGTGCATTTTGTTGCCGAACATATGGGTCCTTCCTTTCCAATGCGTAAATATCTTTCTATAAAAGCTATCACTGGAAGATATTATAGTCCCCCGGCCTGCGCCTGTCAATAGGGGAGGGGAAAATGTTCATGAAATGTTCATCAGCGTCCGCCTGTCGAAAAATGGAAAATAGGGCATAGCATTTGTAAAGAAAGCGTGCTATAATGGAACGGGAACGCAATCGCAGGCGCAATGTGATGAAAATACGGGAGGGAACAGACGTGAACAATCGGAAGATCGTGTTTGAAGCGCCCTGGCAGGTGTCGCTTCAGAAGGAGGACGCGGCGCTGAAGCCCGGCAAGGGCGAGCTGCTGGTGGAGACCCAGTATTCGCTGATCAGCACGGGCACGGAGCTGGCCTGCCTGTCCGGCGGAGAGGACTGGTTCAAGATGCCCGCGGTGCCGGGCTATTGCTGCGTGTCGAAGGTGCTGGAGGCGGGCGAGGGCATGGACTACAAGCCCGGCGACATCGTGTTCCACTATGGCATGCACTGCCGCTATCAGATCACCAGCCCGAACCCCTGGAATCTGATCGCCAGGGTGCCGGAGGGCCTGGACATCCGGTTTGTTCCGATGGTGCGCATGGCCACCATCGCGTTCACCGCCGTGCGCGTGTCGGAGATCGAGCTGGGCGACCTGGTGGTGGTGTCCGGCCTGGGCCTGGTGGGCATCATGGCGGCGCAGCTGGCGAAGCTGTCCGGCGCGACGGTGATCGGCATCGATCCCGCGCTCCATCGCCGCGAGCTGGCCGCGAAGGTCGGCATTGACAGGACCGTCGCCCCCGACGAGGCCGAGGCCGCCGTGAAGGAGCTGTCCGGCGGCGCCGGCGCGAACACCGTCATCGAGGCCACCGGCATTCCCGCCTGCGGCGAGAGCTGCCTGAAGCTGGTGGGCTATCACGGCGAAATCATCTTCCTGGGCACGCCCCGCGGAGATTATCAGACCAATCTGGCCAGCGTGCTGCGCTACAGCCACCTGGAGGATCTGGGCAGCGTGACCTTCAAGGGCGCGCACGAGTGGCGCCTGCCCACCACCCGCGAGCGCTATGTGAAGCACTCCATCGAGCGCAACACCTGCGTGTGCTTCGACCTGATTCGCCAGGGAAAGCTGCACACCGCCGAGCTGGTCTCGCACATCGTCACGCCCGAGGAGGCCGTGAAGGTCTACCTCGAGGTCAATAAGGATCGCAACGCCTATCTCGGCGTGATCATCGATTGGAAGGAGTCATGAAAATGCTTTTGAAGAATGTGGGTCTGCAGCTGTATTCGCTGCGCGATGAGATGGCAAAGGACTTCCGCGGCACCGTGGAAAAGGTCGCGAAGATGGGATACAAGGGCGTGGAGTTCGCGGGCTACGGCGGACTCAGGCCGGCCGAGATGGCCGCGCTGCTCAAGGACAACGGCCTCGAGGCCTATGGCTCCCACATCGGCGGCCTGCCCAAGACCGAAGCCGAGCTGGACGCCGAGATCGAAATGGCCCTCGCCGTCGGCAACAAGTACCTCGTCTGCCCCTGGCAGGACATGAAGACCCGCGACGACGCGCTGCGCTTCGCCGAGGTCATGAATGAAACCGCCGGAAAGCTCCGCCCCCACGGGCTGAAGCTCGGCTATCACAACCATGCCCACGAGTTCGTCGTCGACGGCGGCGAGGTGCTCATGGAGACCGTCCTCAACAACGTCGAGCCCGACGTCTTCGCCGAGTTCGACGTCTTCTGGGTCGCCTATGCCGGCTATGACCCCATCCGCTATATCCGCAAGTACGCCGGCCGCCAGCCCCTCATGCACCTCAAGGAGCTCGGCCCCGACCGCAAGGCCAACGTCGAGTGCGGCGCGGGCGTCCTCGACTTCGAAGCCATCATCGCCCTCGGCCAGAAGATCGGCACCGAGCACTTCATCGTCGAGCAGGAGGAGTACACCCTCCCGCCCCTCGACAGCTGCAAGGTCAGCCTCGACAACCTGCTGAAGCTGTAAGGGGAAGCGCCCTGTCCCGCGCGCCGAAGGAAAACCGATTGCGCCCTGCGTGCAGGGCGCGATCGGTTTTTGGCGCTCTCCCGGAGCGGGCGCGGGTCCGGTTTGTTATTTGTTGATGAATTTGAATCTTTTCACGTGAAAAAACCGTCTGATGAGGTATAATAGCAATATGTGGTACTGGCGCTGTGCGCCGGAACTGCGGGAGGCTGAACGGATGCGGAATCACGGCGGAAAGAGTACGGCGATATTTGCAGCGGCAGCGATTGCATGGATTGGCGTGCTCTTCTTCTTTTCGGGACAGGTGGGCGAGGACTCCAGCGCGCTGAGCGGGGGCGTCACGCAGCTCCTGTTCGGATGGCTGCTGGACTGGGGCATGGACTTCGACCTGCTGCACCACTGCGTGCGCAAGGCGGCGCACTTCGGGATCTTCGCGGTGGAGGGCTGTCTCATGGGGATGGCGCTGCTGAATGGACTGAAGCGCCGCACGGCGGTTCTGCTCACGGGCGTCGGGTGCGCGCTGCTGTCGGTGCTCAACGAGCTGCATCAGATGCAGGCGGCGGGCAGAGTGTGCAGCGTGGCGGACATGGCGATCGACTTCTGCGGCGCGCTGACCGGATTGGCCGCGGCTGCGGCGATTCTGCATGCGTTCAGCGCTTTCAGACGCCGAATGGCGAAAAAATATGATGACGACAGGTGATTCAAAATGACAAAGGTCAACATTATTTCCGGTTTCCTGGGCGCGGGCAAGACCACGCTGATCAAGAAGCTCCTGGGCGGCGCTTTCGAGGGAGAAAAGGTCGTTCTGCTGGAGAATGAATACGGCGAGGTCGGCATCGACGGCGGCTTCATGAAGGACTCGGGCATCCAGGTGACCGAGCTGAACTCCGGCTGCATCTGCTGCACGCTGGTGGGCGACTTCTCCAAGGCCCTGGCCGAGCTGATCGACACGTACCATCCCGACCGCATCCTGATCGAGCCCTCCGGCGTGGGCAAGCTCAGCGACATCCGCAAGGTGGTGGACGACGCCTCCAAGGAGCACGACCTGGAGCTGAAGGGCTGCGCCACCGTGGCGGACGTCTCCAAGTGCCGCCTTTACATCAAGAACTTCGGCGAGTTCTTCATCGATCAGATTCAGAGCGCCGAGACCATCATCCTCAGCCGCACCCAGACCGCCTCTCCCGACCGCATCGAGAAGGCCGTCGCGCTGCTGCGCGAGCACAACGAGCGCGCCCGCATCGTCACCACCCCCTGGGACGAGCTGGAGCCCGCCAAGATGCTCGAGACCATCGAGACCCCCGACTTCCTGCTGACCATCGACGAGCTGTTCGCCGACGAGGACGATCACGAGCATCACCATCATCACGACCACGACGAGTGCTGCTGCGGCCACGACCACGATCATGAGCATCATCATCACGATCATGACCACGACGAGTGCTGCGGCCACGACCACGATCATGAGCATCATCATCACGATCATGACCACGACGAGTGCTGCTGCGGCCACGACCATGAGCATGAGCATCATCACGACCATGACCACGACGAGTGCTGCGGCCACGACCACGATCACGAGCATCATCATCACGATCATGACCACGGCGAGTGCTGCTGCGGCCACGACCATGAGCATGAGCACCACCATCATCACGACGGCGAGTGCTGCTGCGGACATCACCACCACGGCCACGACGCCGACGAGGTGTTCCAGAACATCGGCGTGGAAACCCCCAAGAAGTTCGACGAGGCGGCCATCCGCGAGGCGCTGGAGGCGCTGGACGACGACCATCGCTTCGGCTCCATTCTGCGCGCAAAGGGCATCCTGCCCCTCAACGACGGCAAGTGGCTGCACTTCGACTATGTGCCCGGCGAGGTCGACCTGCGCTACGGCGCCGCGGACTACACCGGCCGCCTGTGCGTGATCGGCGTCAAGATCAACGAGGACGCCCTCAAGGAGCTCTTCGGCATCTAAATTGGAACTTTTCGGCATCCAAAGGAGTCTAAACAAATGAACGCACCCGTTTACATCATCACCGGCTTTCTCGACAGCGGCAAGACGAAGTTCATCACCGAGATGCTGGAGGACGAAGGCTTCTCCGAGGGCGAGCGCACGCTGCTGCTGTGCTGCGAGGAGGGCGAGGAGGAGTACGACGCCGAGCTCCTGAAGCGAACCAACACCGTGCTGGTGAACCTGGAGAACATGGAGGACATGTCCGGGGACAGGCTGGTGGAGATCGACCGGGAGTACCGCCCCGAGCGCGTGCTGATCGAATACAACAGCACGTGGCTGCTGGAAAACCTCTACGCCGCCCAAAAGCCCGAAAGCTGGGATCTGGCCCAGATCATCGCGCTGGTGGACGCCACCACGTTCGAGATCTACCTGAAGAACATGCGCAAGTTCATGGCCGACGGCCTCCAGGAGGCCGACCTGGTGATCTTCAACCGCTGCACCGCGGAGACCACCAAGAGCCCCTACCGCCGCACCGTGCTGGCGATGAACAACACCGCCCGCATCTTCTTCGAAAATACCGACGGCAGCATGGACGACGGCGTCTCCGACGAGGATCTGCCCTACGACGTGAAGGCCCCGGTCATCGAGATCGGCGACACCCAGTTCGGCACCTTCTACCTCGACGCGCTGGACCACGCCGACCGCTACGACGGCAAGACCATCCACGTCAAGGGCCGCGCCTTCCGCATGAAGAACATGCCCAAGAAGTGCTTCGTCTTCGGCCGCCACGCCATGACCTGCTGCGCCGACGACATCGGCGGCATCGGCTACATCTGCCAGTGCAAGGGCGAGCTGCCCAAGGAAAACGCCTGGATCATGCTCACCGCCAAAGTGGAGGCCGGATTCAGCGCGCTGCACAACCGCGACGGCATCAACCTGATCGCTCTGGCCATCAATCCCGCCAAGCCTCCGGAGGAGGAGCTCGTGTACTTCAACTGATCCCGGGGCGCGGCGCCTTTCGCGGCGGATCAGCCGGACTTGTGACAAAGGAATCTCTTGAAATGCGCTGCGAGATGTGATACAATAGAAGCAGAATATGCGGGGGTGAATGGAGTGAAGCGCAACTTCTTACGGACGGTGCTGTGCGCGCTGCTGATGCTGACGCTGATGGCCGCGCCGATTCTTCCGGAATCGTCGGCCCAGGCGGCGAGCACCATGAAGATCATGAAGGTCAATGTGCAGGGCGGACGGCTGCGCGAGGGGCCGTCGTCGGAATATGAAGTGATCACGACGCTCGGCAGGGGCGAGAAGGTGTTCTATTCCGGAAAGACCAGCAAGGCGTTCTGCCTGGTGTGCACGGCGGACGGCGAGGTGGGGTACATCTACCGGGAGTTCCTGTCCAGCTATGGCACCGTGCGCACGTCGCAGGTGTACTATACCGTCTCCAAGGGCGTGAAGATGTACAAGAAGCCCTCCACCAAGGCTTCGTACACGAAGCTGAAGAGCAAGCAGTTCGTCATCGTCTACAAAAAGGCGGGCAACTGGGCGTACGTCAAGACGCTTGACGGAAAGGGCGGCTATATCCCCCTGAGCAGTCTGGAAAAGGCCTGACAGAGTCTTCACGGCCGCATTGTACAAAAACCGCCTGCAAAACACTTGAGACAAAGTGTTTTGCAGGCGGTTTTTGTGTGGCTGTTCCGCGCAGCCCGACCTTCGCGCCGTTCCGGAGAATTCCGGGGCGGGGACTCCGGCGGCTCAGTCCCCGTCGGGCGCGAAGCCCTCAAAGATGGGCATCTCGCCGCGGGCCAGGCAGTCCTTCAGCACGTTCCTGTCCCGGACGGTCCAGGCGGCCAGCGGCGTGTGGAACAGCGCGCGCTGGATGTGCGGCGCGGAGAAGCGGGAGGCGGAGACGTCGTAGGCCACAAAGTCGGGCCGCGCGAGGAAGTTCAGCGCCAGCGAGGACAGCAGAAACGCCCCGACCCGCCCGAAGTGGGCCGCGAGATATCCGGCCATTCCGCCCACCAGCTGTCCGCGCACCACGTCCGGCGCGTTTCTCCGCAGCCAGAGCAGGATCAGCGGATTGAAGGATTCCACCAGATACCGCCCGGTATAGCCGCGCAGCAGGCGCATCGTCTCGGCGCACAGCCGGGCGTTGTGCCGGCCGTGCTTGATCTCCACCAGCAGCGGCGCGCGTCCGTCGACGCGCTTCAGCACCTCCTCAAAGGTGGGGATCTGCCCCTTCCCCTTCAGCGAGAGCCTGCGCAGCCCGGACAGGGGCACGTCCTCCACCCGGCGGGGATCGCCGGTCATCCGCAGCAGCGTGTCGTCGTGAAACACCACGACCACGCCGTCCTTGGAGAGCTGCACGTCCAGCTCAATGCCACAGCCCGCCCGGCAGGCGCGTTCGAAGGCCTCCGGCGAATTTTCCGCCGCGCCGCTGCCGTGCAGGCCGCGATGGGCGAACGCCGTGCCGCGCCAGTCCGCCGCGCGCTGCTTTCCCCGCGACGGCGCCATCAGAAAGACCGCCAGCGCCAGCAATGGAACGATGATGATCAGCAGCGTCATGATACCTCTCCAATGCAGTGATTTCGGCGCGACGGGCGCGCTCAAGGATCATTATACCGCGTCCGCCGGAAAAAGTAAATGCCAACGGGCGCGATTGGAATTCGGGAGAGCTGCGGGTCATTCGGGCTCTTCCGTTTTCCTTCGACAGAAAAAACGCCGCCGGGAGACGTCCCGGCGGCGCAGAACGCGCCAAAATCGCAAAAGCGTTTCCGCAGAGCGCGGGGCCTACAGCCCCAGGGTCTGACGGATCAGCGCGAGGATTTCGTCCAGGCGCTGTCGGGTGTCGGCCTCGGCGCGGAGCGTGACCTGCTCGGCGGTGACCGATTTGCGCAAGAGCGCCCAGCCGTCGTCAAATTCCAGGCGCACGCCGTCCAGATGGGACACCCGACAGGGATGGGTCTCGCTCAGCGCCTCCACGCGGTCCAGCCAGCTCTGCTGCTCGGCGTAGGGGCAAGGGAAGCGCAGGTCGGGGGTGATGGGCGGAAGCGCGATCGCATCGGCCAGCTCGGCCAGCTTCCGATCCGTCGCGCCGAGGATGTCCGCCATCATCAGCGCGGCGTACAGCCCGTCGTCATAGCCCAGCTCGCCGAAGAAGAAGTGGCCGCTGACCTCGCCGGCCACCGCCGCGCCCACCTCCAGGAAGCGCCGCTTGATGAACGCGTGGCCGCTGCGCTCGGGGATGGGCGCGCCGTCCATCTCCAGAATCGCCCGGCGTACCGCGGACGAGGACTTCTGATCGTACACCACCGGCGTGGGGCGATCCTTCAGCAGATGGCGGATGAACAGCACCAGCGACTTTTCGTTGATCACCGGCCGCCCGAGATTGTCCACGAACACCGCGCGGTCGCCGTCGCCGTCGAAGGCCACGCCGAAGTCCGCGCCCTCGCCCTTCACCATCGCGCACAGCGCGGTCAGGTTTTCATACTCCGAAGGGTTGGGCGAGCGGTTGGGAAACGCGCCGTCGGGCGTGCAGAAGAGGGTCGAAACCCGATAGCCCGCGCTGCGGAACGCCGCGGGCGCGATCTCGCTCATCGCGCCGTTGCCCGCGTCGATCACCACCTTCAGCGGCCTGCGCGCGCCGAAGCGCTTGGTCAGAGAGGCCAGGTATGCGGGCAGGAGATCGACCTTCGTCACGCTGCCGCTGCCGGAGGGGAAGTCCTCCTTCTGCACGATCTCCTTCAGCCGGTCGATGGTGCTGCGGGTCACCACGTCGTGGCCCAGCATGAACTTCACGCCGTTGTATTCCGGCGGGTTGTGGGAGGCGGTCACGGTGGCGCCGCCGTCGGCCTTGCCGCTGGCCAGCGCGTAGTACAGCGCGGGCGTGGGGATCGTGCCCAGATCCTCCACCCGCACGCCGCTCTCGGTCAGTCCGCGGATCAGCCGCTGCTTCAGCTCCGGCGTGGACAGGCGCACGTCGCCGCCCACGCGCATCACGGCGCCGGGGGGCAGCATCGCGCCCAGTCCGCGGCCGATGCGGTAGACGTCCTCGCAGGTCAGTTCGCGGCCGAAGACGCCGCGAACGTCGCAATCCTTGAAAATGCTCATGTCATCCTCCAAATCCATTCAGCCGTCGGCTGAGGTCGCACTTGAACTGCTGATAGATCTCCTCGTAGCGCGCGGCGAGCGCAGGGTCGGGATCCACGGTCTTTTCGTATTGAATCATCCGCCCGGCGGCCTCGCTCAGCGAGCCCAGGTCGCCCGACGCCGCCACCAGCGCGGAGCCCATCGCCGCGTCCACCACCTTCGGCACCCGGAGCCTGCGGTTCAGGATCGCCGCGCGAATCCGCAGCCAGAGCGCGCTGCGGCACGCGCCGCCGGTGGTGTACACGGTGTCGCCCACCTGCGCGCCCAGCGACTGCATGCGCTCCAGCGCATACCGCTCGCCGTAGCCCACGCCCTCCATCAGCGCCGGATACAGCCGGCCCTCGAAGATGTTTCCGATATAGAAGGGCTCGAAGCCCGGATCCACAAAGGGGAAGCGCTCGCCCCTGCCGGTCATGGGATAGCAGCGCACGCCGGTGGGGATCAGCGATTCGCTGGCGGCGTTCAGCTCGTCGAAGCTGCGGCCGTCCGCGCACAGGTTCAGGCAGCGGCCGCCCAGATTGCTCGCGCCGCCCAGCAGCCATTCGCCCGAGGGCAGGCGGTGGGAGTAGCTGGAGCCGTTGGGATCGATGATCAGCTGCTCCGTCACGCCCTTCAGCACCAGCGTGGTGCCGATGATGGACGCCCAGCTGCCCGCGCGCACCGCGCCCGCCGCCAGTGCAGAGGCATAGCCGTCGGTGGAGCCGCCCACCACCATGGTCTTCTCCGAAAGGCCCAGCGCTTCGGCGGCCTGCCTCGTCACGGGCGCGATGGGCGCGCCGGGACGCACGATGTCCGGCAGCTTGTCCGGATCGATTCCCAGTCCGGCGATCTCCTCCGGCCAGCGGCCGTCGATCAGGTCGTAGCCGGTCTTGAGGGCGTTGGAATAGTCGGAAACCCGGAACTCGCCGCAGAGCAGTCCCGTGATGTAGTCCGCCTGATGGGCGAAGGTGCGGGCGCGGGCGTACAGCTCCGGCCGATGGTTCCGGAACCAGAGCACCCTCGGCAGCGAAAACGACGCGCCGAACTTCAGGCCCAGCTTCCTTTCGTGCGCGCCCATGGCGGCGTGCACCTCAGCGGCCTCCCGGGAAGCCCGGGGGTCATTGTACATCAGCCCGTTGGACAGCGGCACGCCCTCCGCGTTCAGCGGCACGAGGGTGCCGGAGGTGCCGTCCACGGAGATGGCGCGGATGTCCGCCGTGTCGCCGCCCGCCATCCGAAGCTGCGCGGCGCAGTCCTTCACCGCGGTCTCCATCGCCGCGCGCCAGTCCGCCGGCGACTGCTCGTACAGGCCGTCCTCCGCCGCGTTCAGCCGCGCGAACGGCGCCGACTTCGCCGCCGCAACCGTCCCCTGCTCGTCCGCAATGACGCAGCGCACGCCCTGCGTGCCCACGTCGATTCCCATATAAAGCATCGAAAAATCTCCTTTCATGCTCACTGTGTCTATTATAACGACTTTTTTGTGACTTGGCAACAGATGTTGACAAATTATTACGGACGATGATATAATTATTACGATCTATATTCAAAAGATTGCAAAACCAAGAATGAAGGGGCAATAATCGATGAATTTCCGAACGATCACGCGAAGGCTGGCGGCGGGACTGGCGGCGCTGCTGATCCTGTGCGCGCCGGCGGAGGCGGAGCCGTTTTCCGCGATCGTGACCGCAAAGAGCATGAAGGTGTACGCCGACGAGGCCTGCACCTGGAACGTGGCGACGCTCGCGCAGACCGCGGTGGTGACGGTGGAGTCCTATGAAAACGGCGTGGCGAGGATCACGCAGGGCGACCGCGAGGGCTATGCCGCCGTGCGCGACATGGCGGCGATCTCCGCCATCGCCACGCCCGCCGAGGTGAACGTCAATACTTACGTCTTCCAGAAGCCGTCCCTTTCGAGCCGGACGCTGAAGGTGAAGAAGGGCACGGCGGTCAATCTGCTGGCCACGAACGGCGCCTGGGCGATGGTGGAGCGCAGCGGCGTGGTGGCCTATATGAACAAGGCGCACCTGACCGTCTCCGCCGAAGCGGAGCCGGACGCGCCCGCCGCGCCGGAGACGCCGAGCGTCGTGACCGAGACCTTCCCCGCGGAGGTCGTCGCGTCGGGCATGCGGGTGTACAAGTCCGCCAGCACCGCGTCGGCCTGTCTGGGATCGGTGAAGAAGGGTACGACCGTCACCGTGCAGGCCTACAACAGCGCCGGATGGGCGTACATCGAGCTGAACGGCCGCAAGGGCTTCGCGAAGATCGCGGACATGAAGCGGATCGCCGCCGGGGAGCACGCGCCCACGCCTGCGCCCACGCCCGCGCCGGAGGATTACATCCACAACGACAGCTACTCCGTGGAGAAGCGCTGCTTCCTGTTCCTCACCCGGGAGATGAAGCTGAACACCGCCGCAGCCTGCGGCATCCTGGCGAACATCGAGCGCGAGTGCAGCTTCAACGTCAACGACGCGAGCTACGACGGCGGCTACGGCCTGGTGCAGTGGACCGGCTCGCGCAACACGAAGCTGAAGAACTGGTGCAAGGAGAACGGCTACGACTACAAGACGCTGGAGGGCCAGCTGTGGTTTTTGAAGTACGAGTTGGAGACCAGCCAGGTGAAGACCTACAACTATCTCAAGAACGTGGCGGACACGCCCGCCGGCGCCTACGACGCGGCGTACTACTTCTGCTACTACTTTGAGATTCCCGTCAACAAGGCCGCCCAGAGCGTCACCCGGGGCAATCTGGCCAAGGACAAGTACTGGGTCCGATACAGCGGCTGAGCGCATCCCCGCGAGGAGGACGGACGATGATCTATCTGGAGCGCTTCCGCATCCCGTCGCTGGACGCGCGGGAGCAGTTCACCAACGACGTCAAGCGGCGGTGCTACAATACGGTGTATCCGTTCAACGTGTTCGAGCTGACGGAGCTGCCGGAGCTGACCTTCGAGCCGGTGACCATCCTCTGCGGCGGCAACGGCAGCGGCAAGAGCACGCTTCTGAATGTCATTGCGGAGAAGCTGGGCGTTCCGAGGGGCGCGGCGTACAACCGCAGCAGCTTCTTCGACGATTACGTGCGCCTCAGCCGGTGTGAGACGCGGGGTGCGTCCGATGCGCTGACCGGCGGCAGGATCATCACCAGCGACGACGTGTTCGACTATCTGCTGAACATCCGCACCCTCAACGGTCAGGTGGACGCGAGGCGGGAGGCGCTGTTCGAGGAGTACACCGACGCGAAGCACGCCAAATACAGCTACCGCACCATGGCGGACTACGAGGATCTGAAGAAATTCGTGGACGCGCACCGGCGCACGCAGTCGCGGTACGTGCGGGAGCGGCTGGCGGCGAACCTGCCGGAGCGCTCCAACGGCGAGAGCGCGCTGGCGTACTTCGTGGACGCGATTCACGAAAACGCGCTGTATCTGCTGGACGAACCGGAGAACAGCCTGTCCGCCGAGCGGCAGCTGGAGCTGAAGCAGTACGTGGCGGACTCGGCGCGGTTTTACGGCTGTCAGTTCGTGATCGCCACCCATTCGCCGTTTCTGCTGTCCATCCGGGGCGCGCGGGTGTACGATCTGGACGCGGATCCCCCGGCGGCGCGGCGGTGGACGGAGATCGGGAACGTGCGCGCATACTATGATTTTTTCATGGAACATCGGGAGGAGTTTGAATGAGCGGGGTTTCGCTGCGGCAAATCGACGAGGGAAATTTTCTGGATTGCTTCGCGCTGAAGCTGGCTGAGGGACAGGAGCGGTTCGTATCGTCTCCGGTGCGCAGTCTGGCGCAGGCCTATGTCTACCGCCGCTGCTGCACGCCCTTCGGCGTCTACGCAGGGGAGACGATGGTCGGCTATGTGATGGTGATCTACGATTCCGACGAGAACACCTACAACCTCTGGCACCTGATGATCGATCGGCGCTTTCAGGGCCGCGGCTACGGCCGCGCCGCCGTGGAGCGGGCGCTGGACTACATTCGAACGAAGCCCTTCGGCGATTCCGGCCGCGTGCTTCTGACGTGCAGTCCGGAAAACCGGAACGCCTGGAAGCTGTATCTGGATCTGGGCTTTGCCGAGACCGGAAGGCGGGACGAGGACGAAATCGAGCTGGCGCTGGAGCTGTGAAGCGCGCCGCTCTGCGGGAAATCCCGATGGAAAGGCGCAGAAAAACGAATCCTCCGTATGAACGCAGTCATACGGAGGATTCGCTGTCAAATGGCGCGTCAGGCGTGGGAAAGGGGGCGGTCGACGCCGTACACCGCCACGTCGCAGACGCCGGTGTTGTTCACAAATCCGCTGCGGTTTTCCAGCCAGACCATCCCGGCCTTCTGCATCACGCGGCCGGAGTTGGGGTTGTTCAGATCGTGCTTGGCGGTGACGCGGCGCACGCCGGGCAGCGCAAAGAGATGGCCGATGACCGCCCGCAGCGCTTCGGCGGCGTAGCCCTGGCCCCAGCAGGCGCGGCTGAGGCAGTAGCCGACCTCCACCGTGCCGGAGCCTTCGTCGATATCCACCACGCCCATGCTGCCGATGGGCGCGTCGGTCTGGCGCAGCGCGATGCACCACTCCGCCGCGCCGGTGGAGATCCAGTGGCGCAGCACGGCGCGGGTCGCGTCCTCAGAATCGTGGGTGGGCCAGGTCAGAAAGCGGGTGACCTCCGGGTCGGAGGCCCAGCTGCGGTACATCATGGGCGCGTCCTCCTCGCGGAAGGGGCGCAGGACGAGCCGGGACGTCTCGAGGACTGCGGGATGAATCTGAAGCATGGCGGCCTCCTTGTTCAACGGAATTTGAGCGATTATAGCACATTCCCGGCGCGGTGTCAATGAATCAACACGGTCTCAAGGCCGGTTTTACCCGGCCGGGATTGAAAATTTCTCATTTCCTGCTATACTGATACGCAGCAGACAATTGGGGGGCCATGAAATGAACGGAATGCTCAAATACCTGAAAAAATACCGAAAGGAGTGCGTGCTCGCGCCGCTGTTCAAGATGCTGGAGGCGTCCTTCGAGCTGATGGTGCCGCTGGTGATGAAGGTGATCATCGACCAGGGCATCGGCGGCGGCGACCGCGGCATGGTGGTGCGCATGGTGCTGGTGATGGTGGCGCTGGGCCTGATCGGCCTGGCCAGCTCCGTCACGGCCCAGTATTTCTCCGCCAGGGCCGCCACGGGCTTCGCCACCGGCGTGCGCCACGCGCTGTTTGAACACCTGCAGAAGCTGTCCTTCTCCAACATGGACGCGCTGGGCACGTCCACCATGATCACCCGCATGACCAGCGACGTCAACCTGACCCAGACCGGCGTGAACATGACGCTGCGGCTGTTCCTGCGCTCGCCGTTCGTGGTGTTCGGCGCGATGATCATGGCGTTCACCATCGATTTGCGCTGCGCGCTGATCTTCGCGGCGGTCATCGCCGCGCTGTCCGCAGTGGTGTTCGGCATCATGGCGGTGAACATCCCCATGATGAAGGGCGTGCAGAGGGCGCTGGAGGGCGTGCTGGGCGCGACCCGCGAAAACCTGACCGGCGCCCGCGTCATCCGCGCCTTCTGCAAGGAGGACGCGCAGTTCGCCGAGTTCGTGCAGAAGAACCGCGAGCTCACCGCCCGCCAGAAGCGCGCCGGATGGGTCTCCGGCCTGATGAATCCGCTCACCTATCTGCTGATCAATTTCGCCATCGCCTGGCTGATCTATACCGGCGCGGTGCAGGTCAGCATGGGCGCGCTGACCCCCGGCGAGGTGGTGGCGCTGTACAACTACATGTCCCAGATCCTCGTGGAGCTGATCAAGCTGGCCAACCTGATCGTCACCATGAACAAGGCCGCCGCAGGCTGGAACCGCATCGCCGACGTGCTGGCCATCCAGCCGGACATGGTCAGCCCCGACGCGCCCGCGCCCGCCATCGCGTGCGACGAGGCCGTGCGGTTCGACCACGTCTCCCTCCACTACAAGAACGCCGGCGGCGAGTCCCTGACCGACGTGAGCTTCACCGCCCTGAAGGGCCAGACCATCGGCGTCATCGGCGGCACCGGCTCCGGCAAGACCAGCGTGGTGGGCCTGATTCCCCGGTTCTACGACGCCACCTCCGGAACGGTCAGCGTCGGCGGCGCGGACGTGCGCGACTGGCCCGAGGACGAGCTGCGCGGCCGCATCGGCTTCGTGCTGCAGAAGGCGGTGCTGTTCAAGGGCACCATCCGCGACAACCTGCGCTGGGGCAAGCCCGACGCCACCGACGCCGAGCTGGAGGACGCCATCCGCATCGCCCAGGCCGGGGACGTGGTGGCCGCCAAGGGCGGGCTGGACGCCGAGATCGAGCAGAACGGCCGCAACCTCTCCGGCGGTCAGCGCCAGCGCCTGACCATCGCCCGCGCGCTGGTCCGCCGCCCGGAGATCCTGGTGCTGGACGACAGCGCCTCCGCGCTGGATCAGGCCACCGACCTGAACCTCCGCAGGGCCATCCGCGGGCTGGACTATCACCCCACGGTGTTTATCGTGTCCCAGCGCACCGCGTCCATTCGCAATGCGGACCAGATTCTGGTGCTGGACGACGGCCGCGTGGTCGGGCTGGGCACCCACGACGGGCTGATCGAGTCCTGCCCGGTCTATCGCGAGATCTATGAATCCCAGTACGGCGGGGAGGCGAGCGCATGAAGAACACCCGAGGAACGCTCAAGAGCGTATTGAAGTACATCGGCCGCTACAAGTGGCTGGCGTTTCTGTCCTTTGTGATGGCGGGCGTGACCGTGGCGCTGACGCTGTACGCGCCCTATCTGGCCGGTCTGGCCATCGATCAGATCACCCTGGAGGGCGTGAACTTCGGGCGGATCGTGCCGGTTCTGGTGAAGATCGCCGCCTGCGTGGCGCTGACCGCGCTGATCCAGTGGGTGATGAACGTCGTCAACAACCGCGTGACCTTCAACGTGGTGCGCGACCTGCGCGAGGCCGCGCTGAAGAAGATCAGCGAGCTGCCGCTGGCCTACATCGATTCCCATCCCCACGGCGAGATCGTCAGCCGCGTGATCGCCGACGCCGACGCCTTCGCCGACGGCCTGCTGATGGGCTTCACCCAGCTGTTCACCGGCGTGCTGACCATTCTGGGCACGCTGGGCGTGATGTTCGCCCGGCAGGCGGCCATCGCCGTGGTGGTCGTGGTGGTCACGCCGCTGTCGCTGTTCGTGGCGAAGTTCATCGCCCAGCGCACCCACGACATGTTCGTCAAGCAGTCCGAAACCCGCGGCGAGATGACCGCCTACATCGACGAGATGATCGGCAACGCCCGGGTGGTCAAGGCCTACGGCCGCGAGGAGCGGTCGCTGAAGGAGTTCGATGGCATCAACGCCCGGCTGGAGAAGTGCTCGCTGCGCGCGATCTTCTTCTCGTCGCTGACGAACCCCTGCACCCGCTTCGTCAACTCCGTGGTCTACGCGGGCGTGGCGCTCACCGGCGGCCTGGCGGCGATCGGCGGAGGCATGACCGTCGGCCTGCTCACCAGCTTCCTGAGCTACGCCAACCAGTACACCAAGCCCTTCAACGAGATCTCCGGCGTGGTCACCGAGCTTCAGAACGCCATCGCCTGCGCAGCGCGGCTGCTGGAGCTGATCCACGAGCCCGCCCAGTCGCCCGATCCCGCGGACGCCGCAGTGCTCAGCGGCGTGCAGGGCGCGGTGGAGTGCGAGGACGTGGCCTTCTCCTATTCGAAGGACAGGCCGCTGATCGAGCACTTCAACCTCTCCGTCCGGCCGGGCCAGCGCGTGGCCATCGTCGGCCCCACGGGCTGCGGCAAGACCACCCTCATCAACCTGCTGATGCGCTTCTACGACGTGGACTCCGGCGCGATCCGCGTGGAGGGCGAGGACGTGCGCCGCGTCACCCGCCGCAGCCTGCGCGCCTCCTACGGCATGGTGCTGCAGGAGACCTGGCTGAAGGCCGGCACCATCCGCGAAAACATCGTCATGGGAAAACCCGACGCCACCGACGAGGAAGTGATCGCCGCAGCGAAGGCCTCTCACGCCCACTCCTTCATCCGCCGCCTGCCCGACGGCTACGACACCGTCATCGGCGAGGACGGCGGCATGCTCTCCCAGGGCCAGAAGCAGCTGCTGTGCATCACCCGCGTGATGCTCTGCCTGCCGCCGATGCTGATCCTGGACGAGGCCACCTCCTCCATCGACACCCGCACCGAGCTGCGCATCCAGTCCGCCTTCGCGCGGATGATGCAGGGCCGCACCAGCTTCATCGTCGCCCACCGGCTGTCCACCATCCGCAATGCCGACGTGATCCTGGTCATGCGGGACGGACACATCGTCGAGCAGGGCAGTCACGAAGCGCTGCTCGCCCAAAACGGCTTCTACAGGCAGCTCTACGACGCGGCGAGATAGTAGAACGCAAATCAAACGCCCGCAGGATACTGCGTATCGCAGCGCCCTGCGGGCGAAGTCTGTCACCGGCGCGCGTTCAGCGACGGCTCGCGTGGCGAACCAGCCCCGCGGTGAACGCGATGCCCAGCAGGAGAATCAGCGTCCAGAACAGCGCCCAGGGCGTGGAATTCATGGCGAGACTGAAGGGAAAGCTGCGCTTGCGGTAGACGGGGATGAGCCCCAGCTTTCCGGCGGAAAACAGCACCAGATTGCTCGAAACCAGATAATACAGCGAGTTGCGCCCCAGCGATTCCACCGGCGCAAGCGCGCGCGCCGCCCAGGCGTGCTGCTGGGTCCAGCGGTCCAGCGCGCAGGCCAGCAGATCCAGCAGCGCGATGCCCAGGCAGGGCAGCACCAGCCACCCCAGCTCCGGAGGGAACCGGCCGGGCTCGCCCCGGAGGATGAAGCGGACGACGCCGCCCCCCGTGAGCACGGCGCAGACCGCCAGCCAGACCACCGGGCGCTTCATGCCGTGACGGCCCGCGTACAGTCCCGCCAGGAAGAAGGGCAGATACTGAAGCACCGGAAACAGATAGAATTTCGTGGAGCCGATCAGCAGTCCCAGCCGCACGTCGCCCACGGCCTCATAGGGGATGAACGCGCTGGCGAAGCAGGCCAGCGTCACGGCCCAGTACGCCGCAGGGCGCTCCAGCAGCCATTTCAGCGCCGGAAACAGCGCCAGCGCCACCAGTCCCAGCACCGCGAACGCCGCCAGGAATTCCGACATGCCGGGAATGTCCTTGAGCAGAAAAACCTTCTTGACCGTCGTGGCGGAGAAGGTTTTGCCGGCGCAGATCAGGTTGTAGGCGACGCCTGAAAGGCAGAACGCGCCGTAGCTGCGCGCGGCGGAGCCCAGCATCCGCGGCGCGGCCGACCGGAAGTCCCGGCGGTAGTACGCCAGATAGACGCTGCGCCCGTAGGCGAACAGGAACGTGGGAAACGCCATGGCGCAGATCACCAGAATGATCCAGCGCTGCTCCGGATAGGAGCCGGTGTTTCCGTAAAACTGCATCACGTGGCACAGCACCATCGCGGCCACGATGATTCCCTTTTCATAGTCGATGGCCCGGTTTCTGTTCATAATCGACGTCCTCCCCGGTTGTGCTGTGCTCATTATAGCATGGGGGAGAGCACCGGACAATCAAGAATCGGCTCATATCCCAAAGCATCATGCCCTTGCCGACCCTCGCGCGCTTGATTCCCGCTTGACAGCGGGCGAAGGCTGTGGTATGATGGTGAAAATGACGATGATGGGAAGAAGTAGCCGGATGCGCCTGAAGTCAGAGAGTTCCCGGTGGGTGCGAGGGAATGGAAGGGCCGCCGCGCGAATTACAGCCCGGAGCCGGTCGGGGGAACGGAGTAGCCCGACCCGGGTGCGCCCGTGAGCGCGCGTTCAAGGCCGTGCGTTCAGGCGCGGCGAATGGAAGTGGTACAGCGTCCGAGGGTCGCCTTCCCGTCTGGGGAAGGCGTTTTTTTATACAGGGGAGGGTCAATCATGAAGTTTACAGAGGAAATGTTTGCGACGCACATGCGGTCGATCACGGGCAGCGCCATCCGCGAGATCTTCAAGCTGCTGGGCCGGCCGGGCATGATTTCGTTTGCCGGCGGCAACCCGTCCACCAGCGCGCTGGAGCCGGAGGTCATCTCCGAAATTTCGGCAGAGGTGCTGGCGAAGTACGGAGCAACCCTTTTGCAGTACGGCGCGACGGACGGCTTCGGCCCGTTCCGGGAGAGCGCGGCGGAGTTCCTGCGCACCGCGCAGGTGAACTGCACGGCAGAGACGCTGCTGCCGGTGCAGGGCGGCTCCCAGGCGTTCGACCTGCTTCTGAAGGCGCTGATCAATCCCGGCGACGTGATTCTGTGCGAAAGCCCCACGTTCCTGGGCGCGATCCAGGCCATGCGCGAGTACAACGCGAAGCTGGTCGCCATGCCCACCGACGATCAGGGCGTGATCGTCGAGGCGGCGGAGGAGCTGATCAAGCGGCATCATCCCAAGATGATGTACGTGATCCCCACGTTCCAGAATCCCACCGGCATTACGCTGAGCCTGGAGCGCAGAAAGGCGCTGGCCGCGCTGGCGGAGAAGTACGGCGTGGTGATCGCCGAGGACGATCCCTATCGCGACCTGCGCTATTCCGGCGAAGCGCTGCCGCCCATTCAGAGCTTTGATACCGAGGGCTGGGTGGTGTACATGTCCAGCTTCTCGAAGTACGTGGCGCCCGGCCTGCGTCTGGGGGCGGCGGCGGTGAACAATCCGACGCTGCTGCGCAAGATGGTCATCGGCAAGCAGTCCGCAGACGTGCATTCGCCGCTGCTGGTGCAGGCCATCGTGGACGCCTATCTGCGCAAGGGTCTGATGCCCGGCCATCTCAAGCGCATCTGCGGCGACTACAAGCTGCAGCTGGACGCCATGCTGGACGGCTTCAAGTGGTTCCCCGAGGGCACGAAGCACACCGTTCCCGAGGGCGGACTGTTTGTCTGGGCTGAGCTGCCCGAGGGCGCGGACGGCATGCGGGTGTTCAACGCGGCGGTGGAGGCCGGCGTGGCCTTCGTGCCGGGAACCCACTTCTATCCGGATGGCGGACATCTGAACACCATGCGCCTGAACTTCTCCATGTCCGACATTCCCACCATCCAGACCGGCATGGAGCGCCTGGGCGGCGTGATCGCGAAGGAGCTGGCGAGATGAAGATTACATTTCTGGGCACCTCGGCGGGCGAGAGCTATCCCGCCGTGTGGTGCGACTGCGAAAACTGCACCTATGCCCGCGAGCACGGCGGGCGGAATATCCGCATGAACACCGGCACGATGATCGATTCCGATATCCTGCTGGACATGAACTCCTGCGGCTTCTACACCGCGGCCCGGCTGGGCGTGAGCCTGTCGGGGATCCGGTATCTGCTGGCCACCCATCCCCATCCCGACCATCTGACGCTGGAGCCGCTGGACTGGCGGCGCGCCGCGCCCGGCGCGGTGGAGGCGAAGGGAGAGGATCGATTGAAGATCATCTCGCCCCGGTTCACGCCGCTGCCGATGATGACCGTGTTCGGCAACCGCTGGGTGAAGGAGAAGCTGATGGGCGCGGAATCGGATCTGTTTGCCGAGGGCACGTTCATGCGCTTCCAGGAGATCTGTGAGGGCGAGCGCACTGACTGCGGCGACCTGGCCTTCACACCTGTGCGCTCCCAGCACGGCCCGGAGCCGGGCTTTGCCCACAGCTATATCCTCGAGCGCGGCGGCAGGACGCTGCTCTACGCGCTGGATACCTATGGATTCGACCCGGATATGCTTGAGATCGTGCTCTCCAAGCGCTATGACGCGGTGGTGACCGAGGGCACCTTCGGCCTGGGCACGTCCGAAAACTGCGGCCACATGAACACCGCCCGCAACATCGCCTTCCGCAGCCTTCTGTTGGAGCACGGCTGCATCGGGGAGGAGACGCCGGTGTTCCTGACCCACATGGCGCCCCACTGGACGCCGCCCTACGATCAGTACGCGCCGATGATGGCCGAAAAGGGCTTCACTGTCGCCTATGACGGCATGGTCGCGGAGATTTGAGAGAAAATAAGAAACAGGAGTGATTCCCATGAACGCATACGACATTCTGAAGGAGCGCGGCTTTATCGCGCAGGTGACCTACGAGGACGACCTTCGCAAGGCGTTTGACGACGGCATGGTCACGTTCTACACCGGCTTCGATCCCACGGCGGACAGCCTGCACATCGGCCACTACATTCCGATCATGGCCATGGCGCACCTGCAGCGCGCCGGCCACAAGCCCATCGCGCTGATGGGCGGCGGCACCGGCATGATCGGCGACCCCTCCGGCAAGAGCGACCTGCGCAAGGTGCTCACCGTGGAGGACATCGACCACAACGTGGAGTGCTTCAAAAAGCAGATGAGCAACTTCCTGGACTTCGACGAGTCCAAGCCCAACTGCGCCGTGATCGCCAACAACGCGGACTGGCTGAGATCGCTGAAGTACATCGACTTCCTGCGGGACGTGGGCGCGCTGTTCTCCGTCAACCGCATGCTCACCGCCGAGTGCTACAAGCAGCGCCTGGAGCGCGGCCTGACCTTCCTGGAGTTCAACTACATGCTCATGCAGTCCTATGACTTCCTGGAGCTGAACCATCGCTACAACTGCATCCTGCAGACCGGTGGCGACGACCAGTGGTCCAACATGCTCTCCGGCGCGGACCTGATCCGCCGCAAGGACGGCAAGCCCGCCTTCGCGCTGACCTTCAAGCTGCTGCTGACCCACGACGGCCGCAAGATGGGCAAGACGGAAAAGGGCGCGCTGTGGCTGGACGCGAACAAGTGCTCGCCCTACGATTTCTACCAGTACTGGCGCAATGTGGACGACGCGGATGTGGAGAAGTGCCTGGGCCTGCTGACCTTCCTGCCCATGGACGAGGTGCGCCGTCTGGGCGCGCTCCAGGGCAGCGAGATCAACGAGGCCAAGCGCGTGCTGGCCTTCGAGGTCACCAAGCTGATCCACGGCGAGGAGGAGGCCACCAAGGCCCGGCAGGCCGCCGAAGCGCTCTTCGGCGGCGGCGCGAACAGCGAGAGCATGCCCACCACCGCCATCACTGAAGCCGAGCTGAACGAGGAAGCGCGCCTGATCGCCTGGATGGCGAAGGCCGGCATGACCAAGTCCAACGGCGAGGCCCGCAAGGCCGTGCAGCAGGGCGGCGTGTCCGTGGGCGATCAGAAGATCTCCGACCCGGATTTCAAGTTCACCGCCGAAATGCTGGCCGACGGCGTGGTGGTCAAGAAGGGCAAGAAGACCTTCCAGAAGTTCGTTCTGGCGAAGTAACGCGGACGAAAGGGAAAATCATCGATGAAAAAACAGATGCGGAAGGCGGGCATGTCCGCCGCAGGCGACGCGCTTGCGAAGCGGTTCAGCAAAGAGGAACCGGCGGACATGCGCCTGCCCGAATGGATTCTCGGATTGGGCGCTGTGCTGATCGCGGCGGCGGCGCTGCTGGCGATCGACGCGGCGCTGGGGCTGTTCAATGTTTTTAAGATCGGCCCGGTCGGCACGGCGGCAATCGCCGTCGCGGCGCTGGTTCTGGGCGCGGCGGCCGCGCTGTGCTGGCGCAACCAGAAGATCTTCATCCGCTCCGAGGAGACGTTTGAGTACCGCACCTTCCTGGGCAACAGCCGTACCTACCGCTTCGACGAGATCGAGGGCGTGAAGCAGGGCTCGGATTCCATGACGCTGCTCGTGCGCGGGGACAAGGTGCACATCGAATCGTGCGCCATCCTCAGCCAGCGGCTCGTCGACCGGATCAACGGCGCGCTGCAATAGCGGCCCAGGTTCCAATCCATGCGCAGCGGCGCGCGGGGCAGACAGTCCCGCGCGCCGTTTTGCCGCCTTGACAGATGATCTGGAATGGATTACACTTAAACCAACGAATTTTCCGGAGGATTCTGCAAATGAATACAAGAACGATGATCACCGCCCATTCCGGCGCGGAGGACACGCAGGACAATACGCTCGAGAGTCTCCGGGCGCTGGCGGCGCTGGGCGCGGACGCGGTCGAGGTGGACGTGCGCCGCGCGGACGGGCGACTGGTGCTGAGCCACGACGCGCCCGGCTCCGCCGGGGACTGCGATTCGCTGGAGGACTGCCTGCGCATCGTGGTCGCGCAGGAGGGGCTTCGGGTCAACATCGACCTCAAGCAGCCCGGCATGGTGCGGGAGATCGCCGCGCTGGCCCGGACGCTGGGCGCGGAGGAGCGGCTGCTGTTCACCGGAGATGTGAACGCCGACGACATGGCCTGCGCGAAGGAGCGGGGGCTGGAGATCTGGCTCAACGACTCCTGCCTGCCCGGGGGCGCAGATCTTCTGGAGGGCGTGACGGCGGTGGGCTGGCGGGTGCTGAACGTCTGCTTCCGGGACGTGGACGCGGCGATGCTCGACCAGGCCGACCGGCTGTCGGTGTGGACGGTGAACGAGGAAAACGACCTGCGCCGCTTCCTCGCCGCCGGCGTGAAGAACATCACCACCCGCAGGCCGAGGCTGGCGCTGCGGCTGAAAAACGAAGGATCGGAAAGCGAAAGGACGGTCAAGCCATGAAATTCGTCACCTTCAATATTCGCTGCGACTACGGTCAGGACGGCGAAAACTGCTTTGAAAACCGCAAGCCGCTGATTCTGAAGAAGATTGCCCGGGAGCAGCCGGACATCCTCTGCTTCCAGGAGGTGCTGCCCCACGTGGCGCAGTGGCTGCGGGAAAATCTGGCGGACTACTGCGTGATCGGCTGCGGCCGCGGCGAAAGGCTGGACGACGAGCAGATGACCGTGGCCTTCCGCAGGGATCGCTACAACCTGATTGAGATGCGCACGTTCTGGCTGTCGGAGACGCCCTTCGTGCCGGCGTCGCGCTACGCCGAGCAGAGCATCTGCCCCCGGGCCACCACCGAGGCGTTGCTTCAGGAGTTCTCCACGGGCAGGGTCTTCCGGGTGCTGAACACCCATCTCGACCACGTGGGCGTGGGCGCGCGGAAGCTGGGGCTGACCCAGATCCTTCGGCACATCGACGCGGCGGAGCTGTTCCCCGGCGCGCCGGTGATCCTCTGCGGCGATTTCAACGCCGAGCCGGACGGCGAGGAGCTGAAGGTGTTCGATGATTTCCCCGGCTATGTCAACGCCGCCGAGGGCGTGGGCATCACCTTCCACGGCTACATGAAGGCGGCGCATCCCGAGTGCATCGACTACATCTATCTGCGCGGCGGCGTGAAGTGCGGGGGCGTGGAGAAGTGGACGGACGCGGAGAACGGCGTGTATCTGTCGGATCACTATCCGGTCTGCGCGTCGCTGGAATGGGCGTAGCTTTCGGCGGAAGGAGAGGAGCGGCATGAGCGGCGCGGGGAAGGCGGGTGCGTCGGAGGTGCGCCTGACGAAGTCGATCTTCATCCGGCTGACGGCCTTTGCGCTGACGATCAGCATCTTTCCCATCTTTCTGATCAGCTCGCTGCTGCTGTGGCGCATGGAGAGGATGACGGAGCGGGAGCTGAACCAGTCCTTTCAATGGCTGGTCAGCGAGCACAAGGGAAACGTGGAGGACCGGCTGGGGCAGTATGTGTCCAGCCTGCGCTACGCCGCCCGCAACACCACCATCCTGGACGCGCTGTCCGATGGCGGGGGCAACGCCTATCTGCTGGGCGGAACCGTCAGCAGCGAGGTGTTCAAGACCATGCCCATGGAGAACCACCGGGAGGTGCGCGGCTGCATCGTCTACACCGACGGCGGCGTGCGGGCCTACGGCACCTGCGTGACCGCGTTCACCGAAATCGTGGAGCGGGAGTGGCGCGCGCGCGGCTGGAACGGCGGCGAGGACTGGTTTGTGGACGCAACCTGGGACGGCCGCAGCACGCTGGCGATCGTGATGCCCATGCAGGTGGTGGATGTGAACGCGTTCACCAGCCGGCGCGTGGGGCTGATCCGGCTGGATCTCTATCTGGACGAGCTGTTCGCCCCCGCGCCCGGCGGAGACCGGGAGTATCAGGTGGCGCTGTTCGACGGGGAGGGCAGCGCGCTCTACGCCTCCGATCCGGCGCTGATCCCGGCGCTGGAGGACTGGATGGCGGCGGCGGAGCCGCCGCAGACGCTGGACAGCTTTACCGTGCTGCGGGAGAAGCTGGACGGCTACGGGCTGCCGCTTCTGTATCTGTTCAACACCAACGAGCTGGCCGTTCAGAAGAAGGCGCTCAAGCAGGTGATCTACCCCGCGGCGATGGCCATCGCGCTGCTGATCGTGCTGGGGGCGTACTGGTTCTTCCGGCGCTTTTCCCGGCGGGTGGACGCGCTGCTGGAGAAGTTCCGCATTGCCGGAACCGGCGACCTGTCGCCCACCGCGCCCGTCGGCGGCGAGGACGAGATCGCGCTGCTGGACCGCCGCTTCGGCCAGATGCTTCAGGAGATGGACGCGCTCAACCGAAAGAGCTACGCCCAGCAGACCGCCATCCGCGAGGCCAAGTATCGAAACCTCCAGCTGCAGATCAACCCCCACTTTCTCTACAATACGCTGGAGACCATCAGCGCCATCGGCGCGATGCACGGCGCGTTTCAGGTGTGCGATCTGTGCGAAAAGCTGGGCGACATCTTCCGCTACAGCCTGGGCAAGAACGAGGGCAAGTATACCGCCGTGGCCAACGAGCTGCGCCAGACCCGGAACTACATCTTCATCCAGCAGGTGCGGTACCGCTTTGAGGTGTTCTATTCCGTCGACGTGAACGCGGACGAGGTGTACATGCTGCGCTTTCTGCTGCAGCCCATCGTGGAAAACGCCGTGCTGCACGGCCTGGCGAAGAAGGACGGGCCCGGCACGCTGGAGGTCTACGTGGGCCGACGGGGCGGCGATCTGGAGATCCGCATCAGCGACGACGGCGCGGGCATGCCGCCCGAGCAGCTGGAGACGCTGCGCAGAAGGCTGCGCGAGGACACCGACCAGCGGGAGAACAACGCCAACATCGGCGTGTGGAACATCAGCCAGCGAATCCGGCTGTCCTATGGCGAGCCCTACGGCGTGGAGGTGCAGAGCCGGCCCGGTCAGGGCAGCACGTTTACGCTGCTGCTCCCGATGATCACGAAGGGAATGATCGCGAATGACGAAATACAGGCTGCTGATCGTGGACGACGAGGCGCTGATCCGGAAGGGACTGCGCGCGAGAATTGAATACTTTCAGTTCCCCGATCTGGAGATTGCCGAGGCGGGCTCCAGCCGGGAGGCGCTGGAGCTGTTCCGTCAGGAGGAGTTCGCGATGGCGCTGGTGGACATCTGCATGCCGGACGTGAACGGCCTGGAGATGATCGAGCAGGCCAAGGCCATCCGTCCGCGAACGCAGTTTCTGCTGCTGTCGGGCTTTGCGGAGTTTTCCTATGCCCAGCAGGCGATCCGGCTGGGCGTGCGGGCGTATCTGAACAAGCCCGTGTCCAACGAGGTGCTGAAGGAGAACATCGAAAGCGTGCTCAGGGAGCTGCGCGCCGACGCTCCGCCCGAGCTCGGGCGGCAGGATCGGACTGCGGCCGATCCTGAAAAGGAGCTCAACATCCTCTGCTCGGGCGAGCAGCGGGACGCGCGGCCGGAAACCGCCTATCCCGGCCTGTACGCGCGCTGTCCGGCGCTGTTCGACGGCACGGGCCGGTTCTATCTGGCCATTCTGCACATCAGCCGTCGGGACAGCGGGGAGGTGCGGCTGACCGGCGCGCAGCTCAGCGCCATCCGCCCGGTGGTGCAGGGGCTGTTCGCGGACGCGCCCTGCGACTGCGAGCGGCTGATCGTGAACAGCTATCAGAATCCTCAGCGCCTGTACGCGCTGTTCTGGACCGGCGGCGAAGGCGGACTCAAGCACCAGGTGGAGCAGATGTTTTTCGCGGTGCGCCAGCAGTTTGAGACGAGGTTCAACGCCCGCGTGACCGTCGGCATCAGCCGGCTGTCCTCGACGCTGAACGCGGAGTGCGTCGGCGAGGCCCGCGTGGCGCTGCGGCAGCGGCGCGTGCACGGCCGCTCCAACATCTATTTCTACGAGGACATCGCCGCCTACGAGACCCAGCCCTTCCCCGAGGCGGATCTGGAGCTGCTGCGCAAGCACATGGTGCGCGGCGACCGCGCCGGCGTGCGGCATCAGCTGGAGAGCCTGTTCTCCGAGCGCCAGCTGGAGGGGCGCAAGGCCGTGTACCTGCACGTGCTGTGGGTGCGCGTGATCGGGCTGATGATGAGCGTGTTCAACAGCATGGACGCCGCCGCCGTCAACCGCCTGCTGACCCAGATCTCCCGGGCGGAGAGCGTGGTGGACCGGGAGGAGATCGTGCACACGCTGTCCGACCTGGCGGACTTCTGCCTGCGCCGGGAGTCCGGGCGGGAGATGAGCGCCGCCGGAAAGATCGGCTATGCGCTGGACTACATCCGCGAGCACTTCAACGAGGAAATCGTCATCAACGACCTGGCCGCCCGGCTGGACATGAGCCCCAGCTATTTCTCCTCCACCTTCAAGAAGGAGGTCGGCCAGTCCACCATGCAGTACATCACCGGCCTGCGCATGGAGCGGGCGCGGGAGTATCTGGATTCCACCGACCTGAGCGTGGCCGTGATCGCCAAGAACGTGGGCTACGAGGACAGCCAGTATTTCTTCCGCGTCTTCAAAAAGACCACCGGCATGACCCCGCTGCAGTACCGCCAGGGGCCGAAGAAAAACTGAAAAACCGCCTGCAGAGCAGCGCTTTGCAGGCGGTTTTTTGGAGCTATCTGCGGATGACCGGGGCGACGCAGATCAGATTTTCAATCGCGGTTTCGCCGCCGTAGAGCTTGGGAATTTCGATCTCACCGAGGTCGGACAGCGGCAGCTCCAGCGCGCCGGAGGTGATGTCGAAGGTGCGGACGCCGTCCGCGCCGGTCAGGGTCATGAGGTATTTCTCCGACGGGATGAAGCCGGGCTTGCGCACGTCGACGCGCTCGAAGCGGACGGAATCCTCCCCGATCGTCCAGTTCAGCAGCATGCCCTTGGAGATCCAGGTGCGCCTTCCCCCGATGGCCCGCGCCAGCTCCCGAGCCGCGTCGCCGCCGGGCTCGCCCTCGGCGTAGGTGGCGAAGTGCATGGACATGTCCCACGCGCCGTGCAGGTCCATGCCGGCGGTCACGGCCAGCCGCTCGCCCTTCAGCGTCAGCGATTCCCACCAGGCGAGGCCCTTTTCGTTCACCTCGTGCAGCGGCTCGGGGTTGTTGAACACCTCGATGAAGTCCACGTGGGAGAAGTCGGTGATGTCCATCTCGAAGCGGCAGCCCCGGGCGAAGGGATCGCCGTAGGAGAAGGGGTGGGCCACGCCGGTCAGCGCGCCGGCGCGCTTGCAGGCCTCGAACAGCAGCTCGGGATGATGGCGGTTGATGGAATCCCAGGGCACGTATTCGCTCAGGTTCAGGCAGAGGATGTGGCCGTAGTAGGTGGTGTACTCCATGCCGTAGACGCACTGGATGGGCGCGCCGGATTCGGCCAGCAGCCTGCGGATGATGGGATGGCCGGAGATGGTGTTGTGGTCGGTGATGGCGAAGGCGTCGGCGCGATCCTTCACCATCAGGTCGATCAACTCCCGGCAGGTGATGCCCGCGTCGGACTGGGTGGTGTGGTTGTGCAGCTCATAGCGCTTGAACATGGCGATCCTCCTCACTCTCCGCGCACGGTCAGGTCGTAATGGGTGCCGTCCTTGAGCACGTTGAAGACCAGCACCGTGACCTTCAGCACGCCCTCAAAGCGCGGCTGGGGGATGCAGCCCTCGGAGGCGGTCACGCCGTCGTAGGACATGTGGCGGCGGGTCAGCTGCTTGTGCACGCAGCCGATGAACGCGTCGTTGAGGGTGGCCAGCGTGTGGATCTCGGTCTTCATGTCGTTCAGGATCACGCGGCGGGCGTCCTCCTCCGTGCCAGTGAGGCCGTACTTCTCGCGGCAGATGCGCATCGTGTCGGCGATCAGCTCCGGCGTGACCTCCTCCGGGCGGTAGCGCTGCTTGTCGGCGTCAAAGCCGAACTCGACGTCCAGCCTTTCGCAGGGCTGCTCCAGGCAGACCATGTAGGTGATCTGGCCGACAAAGCCGCGGTTGAGCGTGCCTTCGACCCGATAGAGCTCTTTCATGGATATTCCTCGCTTTCCGCGGGGCGCGCGCCCCGACTGTCCAATGAAAGTATAAGGGATCTGTGAAAAGGTTTCCACCGAACGAAAAAAAGTCCACGATGAATTGCACTTTATTCCATTGCAAAGGACGTGGAAAAATTGTTAATATAAAAGGGACGAGTTATACAATCTGCACATGTGTGCTGCAACAAGGGAATTGAATGGACAGAAAGCTTTATTTTCGTGAAGATGGCACGTTTCGGCTGATGCAGCTGACGGATATCCACTATTCGCAGGAGGATCCCGCCGCCGACCGGCGCACCGTTGCGCTGATGCGCGAGATGATCCGCGCGGAAAAGCCGGACTTCATCATGACCACCGGCGATACGGTGTACGGCCCCCGGGCCGCGGAGCTGCTGGAACCGGCGCTGGAGCCGGTGATCGAATCCGGGATCCCCTGGGGCTTCGCCTTCGGCAACCACGATTCGGAGTACGACGACAACCGCCGCGAGCTGTTCGGGCGGGTGCTGGAGCTGCCGGGCTGCCGGTCGTACCACGATCCCGCCTCCGGCGACGGCGTGGGCAACTGCGTGCTGGAGGTGTGCGGAAAGGACGGTCGGCCGCAGTGGCTGCTGTTCGGCGTCGATTCCGGCGACTATCTGCCCAACAAGCAGGTGGGCGGCTACGGATATGTGACGCGCCGGCAGATCCAGTGGTACCGCGATACCATCGCCGCCTATGAGCAATCGGGCGATCCCTTCTCGGCGATGGTGTTCATGCACATGGCGCTGCACGAGCACGCCGAGGTCTGGAAGTACGAAATCTGCTATGGCACCAAGCGCGACGGCAGCGGCCATTCGCGCATCAACTCCGGCTTCTTCAGCGCCATGCTGGAGGCCGGGCATACCAAGGGCGTGTTCGTGGGCCACGACCACGTGAACGACTACTGGGGCTGGCTGTACGGCATCGCCCTGGGCTACGGCCGCTGCACCGGCTTCGATACCTACGGCGCGCAGGATTTCCCCCGCGGCTGCCGGATGTTCACGTTCCGGGAGGGCGACACGGAGCATTTTGACACGTATGTGAGACTGGAGCACGACATCGTCGTGGACGATCCGTGGATCCAGCATCCCATATTAAAACGAGACGAAGGATGAGTGGGGTAAGGCGTATGAAGAGGAATCAGGTTTCGAAGACGGGAATTCAGATCGCAACCGTGCCGCTGTGGAAGCGGATGCTCAAGTGCTGGCCGCTCTATCTGATGCTGGTGCCCGCGATCGTCTATTACTATCTGATTTGCTATGTGCCGATCGCCGGCAACGTGCTGGCGTTCAAGGACTACTCCTTCCGCAAGGGCATCTGGGGCAGTCCCTGGGTGGGCTGGAAGTACTTCCAGATGTTCTTCAACTCCTACGATTGCTGGCGTCTGATCAAGAACACGCTGCACATCGGCTTCATCAAGTGCATCCTGGAGTTCCCCTTTGCGATCATCCTGGCGCTGCTGCTCAACGAGATTCATGCGCCGCGGTTCAAGAAGATCACCCAGACGATCACCTACCTGCCGCACTTCCTGTCCAGCGTCATCATCGTCACCATGCTGCAGCGCATTCTGGCGCCCAACACCGGCGTGCTCAACCAGCTCATCGCCCGGCTGGGCGGCGACGGAAGCACGTTCTTCCTGATGAAGGCCGAGTACTTCCACGGAATCCTGTTCGGCATGGACCTGTGGCGCAACATCGGCTGGGATTCCATCATCTATCTGGCTGCGATCAGCAGCGTGGACCAGGAGCTGTACGAGGCGGCCAGCATGGACGGCTGCAACCGCCTGGGCCAGATCTGGCACGTGACGCTGCCGGGCATCCGCGGCACCATCGGCCTTCTGTTCATCATGGGCGTCGGCGGCCTGCTCTCCTCGGGCTTTGAGCAGATGTGGCTGCTGCGCACGCCGGGCAACATGGCCGTCGCGGACACGCTGGACGTGTACGTGGTGCGCATCGGTCTGCAGAACGGCCAGTTCGGCTACGCGTCCGCCATCGGTCTGATTCAGGGTCTGGTCGGTCTGTTCCTGGTGGTGACCACGAACGCGGTCAGCAAAAAGTTCACGGAAGTCGGCCTCTGGTGAGGCATAGCTTCATAAAAAGAATGGAGGAACCAAGTATGAACAAGATCAAGCGTCTTCTCGCAGTGGTCGTTGCTGCAATGATGGTTCTGGCGTGCGTGCCCGCGATGGCGGAAGAGCACCCCGACACCTGGATTGCGGACCGCACCATCGTTGTGCAGGCCTATGTCGACGACATCGGCTACAACATGCCCGACGACTTCAACGCCACGCCCGTGATGCAGAAGATCACCGAGCTGACCGGCATCAAGCTCGAGGTCCGCTACACCCCCGGCGACAGCGACGCCACCGTCATGGCTTCCCAGCTGGCGGCCGGCAACATCCCCGACGTCATCTGCGCCTATCTGAACAACTCCACCCGCCCCGAGTTCCCGATCCTGCTCAAGGCGGCCCGTGAAGAGATGTTCGCCGACGTGTCCGAGTACATGGCCAGCTCCAAGGTGTACAGCAAGTACATGGAGGAAGGCTATCTGCCCGCCGACGCTCATGACAACATCACCTTCCGCGACGATCTGAACGGTGTGTATCTGATGCAGCTGGCCATCGATGCCGTCGACCGCTCCACCGAGTACAATCCTGCCGACGAGTACGTTGGCGGCCTGTACATCCAGAAGCGCATCGCCGACGATCTGGGCATCGACCCCACCGCGATCAACACCCAGGAGCAGTTCTATGACCTGCTGGTGAAGATCAAGGAAGCCGGTTACACCGACGACAACGGCAACCCCGTCTATCCGCTGGGCCCGAAGTACTGGGGCGGCTCCACCGACGCGCTGGACTACATCACCGCCGGCTACTTCTTCAGCCCCCTGAAGGCCGACTACGGCGTGGACGCCGAGGGTCACATTCTGCACGAGGCCGAGACCGAGTTCGTGTATGAGAAGATCAACTTCGTCCGCAAGCTGATCGCCGAGGGCCTGATGAACCCCGAGTTCTTCACCATGGACTCCACCCGTGCTCAGGAAGCCTGCGAGACCAAGAACTCCGCCATCATCGGCGATATCCACAACTATATCGACATCATCTACGAGTCCGAGGATTGGGTACCGCTTGGACCGCTGTATGACCGCACCGGCAGCAACGCCGAGTACGTCTCCGGCAAGGGCGGCTACGGCTGCTGGGCCATCTCCTCCGAGGCGGAGAACCCCGAGGAAATCTTCGCGTTCTTCGACTGGCTGTCCACCTACGAGGGCCAGCTGCTGGCTGTGTACGGCGTTGAAGGCGTCTCCTACAACATGGTCGACGGCTATCCCGTTCTGACCGATGAAGTGCAGGCCAAGCTGGACGAGGGCGACACCGACTGGCTGATCAACAACGTCGGCGCCGGCTTCGGCGGCAGCGGCAACTACTTCTTCGAGTTCATGCTCACCGACCGCGATAACGAAGTGAACTTCGGCGAGAGCCGTCCCGGCGCTGGCGCTGGCACCACCTATGGCCGCTCCATCCAGCTGGCAGAGGACTACCCGGTTGAGAAGGTTCTGGTTCCCGGCCTGGGCATCGACACCTATCTGTCCGTGGATGAGCTGGCCGACGTGAAGGCCAACATGGATCTGCTGAACTACGATGAGATGCTGGTTCAGGCCATGTTCGCCGGCTCCGACGATGAGGTCACCGCGATTGTCGAGTCCTTCCGCGCCCAGCTGAAGGCCGCCGGCATCGACCGCCTGTACGAGTACGTCGAGAACGTGCGCGCCGAGAATCCGGACGCCGTTCAGGTGATCGAGGTCGAATAATTCCCCGATTCCTCGCTCCTGCCCGGCCTCGCGGCCGGGCGGGACTCCACCGATGCTTTTCAGAGACAGAACGTTTGGGAAGGGATAGATTATGGCTAAGACGAATGAGAACGGAAAAATCAAATCGAGCGCCGCGGACAAGACGGTCAGCATCGTCACCTATGTGGTGGTCATCGCGCTGTGCCTGCTGATTCTGCTGCCCTGCCTGAACGTTCTGGCTTTGTCCTTCAACGACGGTAAGGACGCGGCCCGCGGCGGCGTGTACTTCTGGCCCCGCATCTGGACGCTGCAGAACTACCGCGAGGTGTTCCAGGACGGCTCCTTGGTCAACGCCTACAAGATCACCATTGCCCGCACCGTCATCGGCACGCTGATGAGCCTGATCGTGACCTCCTTTGCCGCCTTCGCGCTCAATCAGACGGAGCTGCCCGGGCGAAAGATCATCACCTTCCTGATCACCTTCACGATGCTCTTTGGCGGCGGCACGATCCCCACCTACATCCAGTACAACGAGCTGGGCCTGCTGGACACCTTCTGGGTCTACGTCATTCCCAGCCTGGTGAGCGTCACGTATCTGATCATGATGCGCTCGTTCTTTGACGGACTGCCCTACGCGCTGCAGGAGGCGGCAAAGCTGGACGGCTGCGGCTACTTCGGCATCTTCTTCCGCATCATGCTGCCGCTGAGCAAGCCGGTGCTGGCGGTTGTGGGCCTTTACACTGCGGTCAACCACTGGAACGACTGGTTCGCCGGCGCGTTCTACATGACCAGCGACAAGCTCTGGCCGGTGCAGACCGTGCTGCAGCAGATGCTGTCCCGCGCGATGTCCGCGTCCACCCAGCAGATCGACAACGTGTCTGCGGCCATCGCGGCCAGCAAGAGCGCCGTGACCACCGACTCGCTGAAGATGGCCGCCGTGGTCATCACCACTGTGCCGATTCTGTGCGTGTACCCCTTCGTGCAGAAGTACTTTGCCAAGGGCACCCTGATCGGCGCAATCAAGGGATAAACAGAAATCGAAGGGCTCCGGCTGTTACCCGTCACAGGATAGGCAGTTGGAGCTTTTTTTGCGGAGAGGAGACCGAATCATGCAGAAAAAATGGGATGTGTATGTATACGGCGATGTGAACATCGACCTGGTGGTGCCCGGGGTGGAGCGGCTGCCCGAGCCCGGCGTGGAGCAGGAGGTGCCCGTGATGGAGACCTTCGTGGGCGGCGGTGCGGCGCTTTTCACGCTGGGCGTGGCCAAGCTGGGCCTGCGACCGGTGTTCCAGGGCAGCGTGGGCCGGGACATGTACGGCGCGAGCATCCGCGACACCTTCCGGCGGCTGGGCGTGGACGACGCGCTGCTGCTGGACAGCGACGACAAGAAGACCGGCATCTCCATCAGCTTTACCACCGAGAGGGACCGCTGCTTCCTGACCTATCGCGGCACCAACGAGGGGCTGTCGCTGAAGCATCTGCGCCTGGACCAGCTGCCCGCTGCCCGGCATATCCATGTGACCGGCTATGAGGGCATCAGCAACCACGCCGAGTATCTGGACATGCTGACGAAGATCCACGCCCTGGGCGACGTGACCGTCTCCTTCGACGTGGGCTGGGACATGACCGGCGTGTGGCACGAGGGCATCTTCGACCTGCTGCCCATGATCGACGTGCTGTTCATGAACGAAACCGAGTGCCAGCACTACACCCGCTGCGAGGACGTGGAGGTCGGCGCGCGGAAGCTGGCGGAGCGGGCCGGCATGGCGGTGATCAAGCTGGGCCGCAAGGGCGCGATGGCCATCCGGAACGGCGAGAGGTTCTTCGCCCCGGCGTACACGGTGAAGGCCGTGGACACCACCGGCGCGGGCGATTCCTTCAACGCGGGCTTCGTCTATGGATTTTTGCAGGGCCTGCCCATGGAGGAGTGCCTGAAGTGCGGCAACGGCTGCGGCGCGCTGTCGGTCACGGCGCTGGGCGGCAACACCGGCTTCCCCTTCCGGGCGGAGCTGGAAAAGTGGATTCGGGATCACGAATGAGGAGGAATGTGCGATGAAAATCGGTGTGATTGGCGGCGCGGGCGTGCGCACGGTCATCTTTATCAACGGACTGCTCAAGCGTTACAAGAAGCTGAATATTGACGAGGTGGTGCTCTACGATATCAACCGAGAAAAGCTGGAGATCATCGAAAAGCTGTGCCGCCATGTGGTGAACCGCGAGGGCAAGGACCTGTCGGTGCGCGCCGTGTTCGATCCCGTGGATGCCATCCGGGGCATGGACTACATCGTCACCACGCTGCGCGTGGGCGGCGATCACTCCCGCGTGGTGGACGAGTCCGTGGCGCTGAAGAACGGCGTCATCGGCCAGGAGACCACCGGTGTGGGCGGCTTCTCCATGGCCGTGCGCACCATTCCGGTGCTGATGGAGTACTGCGATCTGATCGAAAAGTACGCCCCCGACGCCTGGATCTTCAATTTCACCAATCCCTCCGGACTGGTCACCCAGGCGCTGCACAGCGCGGGCCATCACCGCATCATCGGCATCTGCGACGCGCCCAGCAGCATGAAGTACCGCATGGCCCAGAACCTGGGCGTGACGGAGGAGGAGCTCTATGTGGAGTTCTTCGGCCTGAACCACCTGTCCTGGATCAGGAGCGTGCAGGTGAACGGCGAGGAGATCATGCCGAAGCTGATCGCCGACGAAGCGTTCCTCTCCAGCATTCAGGAGCTGGAGATCTTCGACCGCGACGTGATCCGCAAGACCGGCATGCTGCCCAACGAGTATCTGTACTATTACTATCACCGCGAAAAGGCGCTCGCCAATATCAACAAGTCCGAGATGACCCGCGGCCAGACCATTGAAAAGGTCAACATCCAGATGATGAAGGAGCTGCGGGAGATGGACATCGACGCCGATCCCGAGGGCGCGCTGCAGGTGTTTTTGTACTACATGCAGCTGCGCGAGAACTCCTATATGTCCATCGAGTCCGGCTCCGCGAACCGGCCGATGCTGGAGAAGGGCTCGCTGCCGGTGCCGGAGGGCATGGGCTACGCCGGCGTGATGCTGGACTGCATCGAGGGCATGCAGAGCGAGGCCGGCCGCACGCTGGTGCTGAGCGTGCTCAACCAGGGCTGCATCCCGTTCCTGAGCGACGAGGATGTGGTGGAGGTCACCTGCAACGTGTCCAAAAACGGCATCGCGCCGGTGAAGCAGGAGACGGTGCCCGAGATGTGCGAGCTGTACATCCGGCTGATCAAGCGCTACGAGCGGCTGACCGTGGAAGCCGTGCGCGACCACAGCGAGGACAAGGCCGTGGAGGCGCTGATGCTGCATCCGCTGGTGAACTCCTGGTCGCTGGCGAAGAAGCTGATTGCCGACTACAACGAGGCCTATGGCGAGAAGATTCTGGGAGGCAAGGCATGAGATTTGAACTGAACGCGAACTCGATTCTGACGGGCGCGTTCTCCGCGAGCGAGGGTCAGGGCGAAGCCGTCCTGACCCTTAGTGCGGAGGTCGGCGCGGAGCGGAATATCGAAGCTGCCGCCCGGCTGGGCATGCGCCGGGAGGGCGCGAGCGTCGTGCGGCTGGAGGGCGAGAATGCCAATGATCTGGCCGCGCAGGCGGTGCGGGGCTACTTTCATGGCGCGTTCCGCATCTCAAAGGACGCGATCCGGGGGCTGAAGGACGTGTACGCGCAGAGAGACGCGCTGTGCGACTACGGCCCCGGCGCGCTGTGCATCGACTGCGACAGCGACGTTGCCGAAGGAATCCGCGCCGGACTGACGCTGGCGCGCTGCGAGGGCTACGCCCGCATGCTGGGCACGCTGCCCAACAACTTCCTGCACGTGCGCCAGATGGCGGACTACATTCGGCACATGGCGGCGGACTGCGGCCTGACCTGCCGGGTGCTGGGCGACGGCGAGCTGAAGATGCTGGGCTGCGGCGGCATTCTGGCGGTGAACCAGGGCAGCGACGCCCCGGCCGCGCTGGCGGTGCTGGAGTGGCGGCCCAGCGACGGCGCGCCCGTGGCGCTGGTGGGCAAGGGCGTGATGTTCGACGCCGGCGGATATCATCTGAAGAACCTGGACGGCATGAACGGCATGCAGTCCGACATGTGCGGCGCGGCCACTGTGACGGAGACCATGGAGTATATCGCCCGAACCGGCGCATCCCGGCCGGTGATCGCCGTGCTGCCGCTGGTGGAGAATGTGATCTCCGCGAAGTCGGTCAAGATGGGCGACGTGATCACCACCCTGTCCGGCAGGACCGTGGAGGTGTACAACACCGACGCGGAGGGCCGGCTGATCCTCTGCGACGCGCTGACCTACGCCCAGCGGATGGGCGCGAAGGACGTGGCGGACATCGCCACGCTGACCTACGGCTGCCAGAGCGCGCTGGGCGACGAGACCGGCGGCTGGTTCTGCAACGACGAGGCCGTGTCCCGCAGCTTCGAGCGCCTGATCGGGAAGACCGGCGAGCCCTTCTGGCGGCTGCCGCTGCACGAGCGGTATCATCGCGCGCTCAAGTGGTCGGAGGTGGCCGACCTGGGCAACTACGCGCCCGGCTATGGCGCGGCGGCCAGCACCGCGGCCTGCTTCCTGGAGGAGTTCATCGAGCCGGGCACGCGCTGGCTGCACCTGGATATCGTGGGCCCGGCCACCCGCCGCGGCGGCTGCGATGCGGAGTGCAAGGGCGCGCGGGGCTTCGGCCTGAGCACGCTCGTCGGCCTGGTGCAGGCATAAAAAATTTCTGGAGGACAATCAATGAATTTCACTTTTGATGGAAACCTGACCCGCGATGTGCTGGAAAACTACCTCTCCCGCTGCGTGACGGCCAGCGGACTGATCGACAGCGAAACCCTGGACGACGATCTGCGCGCCATTCAGCGCCTGGGCGTGAAGATGATCGGGCGCGCCTCCGGCATCTGGTACATGATCGACGACGATGAGGAGCACTTCCGCAAGTCGAAGGCGCTGGCCGACCGCGTGCACGCCCAGGACCCCGAAATCATTCTGCAGTCCTGCGTGTTCGAGTGGGTGGTCAAGCGCATGGAGGAGGTGCGCATCCCCGCCTATGTGTTCGAGGCCTTCGGCCTGCCGGCGGAGGATCGCTGCTTCCGGTTTGACGACTGCCACTTCCCCGAGAAGGCCCACGGCGAGCCGGAGTACGCTCCCGGCCGCGCGCCGGGCAAGATCGGCGTGGTGCCGGATCTGAACCGCCTGGAGACGCAGCTGTGGTTCTACTATCGCGCCACCCGCTATATCGACTGCGGCTACGAGGCGCTGCACATGGGCCAGGTGCACCTGTACGCCGCCAACGACCGCGGCATGAAGAAGACCTACCGGCTGTTCGGCATGATCCGCGATTACGCCGCGAAGCACGCCCGCCGCCACAAGGTGCTGCTGGACGCCCACACCCACGGCGTCAGCGTCAACGGCAAGCTGCTGTTCGACTACCACGCCATGCCCTTCACCCGCGCCGCGCTGCCCGATCTGGAGGGCGAGAAGCTGGTGCTGGTGCGCGAGGGCTTCACCGAGGGCGGCGAGAACCCCAACGGCTGGTTCGGCGAGGCCATGCCCTTCCTGATGGAGTACGACAACTGGGGCGGCAGGGTGGTGGACGATCCTTCGAAGTACACCCACCGCGAGCTGGCGACCAAGGACTGGTGGGGCTACGATCAGATCGGCTGGTTCGCGAACCAGTCCGAGGAGGACCGCAACCGCTTCCTGGAGTACACCTACCGCTGGACGCAGGTCAACAACGTCAATGCCTACTTCGAGATGCCCTTCCGCCGCATGCTCAGCGACGCGGCTGTCACCATGGTGCGCGCTGACAGCGGTGAGATGGATCGCAATGAATTCTATCAGATCAACAACCGCTCCGCCGCATGCCCCATGGGCTTCAATCAGGAGGACATGATGAAGGCCTGCTGGGACGACGGCGACCGCCTGCGCAGGCGCTACGCCAACCCCGAGCACCTGATCCGCTACGGCGCGCGGGACGTGTACGATCCCGAAACCGGCCTGAAGCTGCCGGAAAAGGTGGTCGTCTACGGCAGCTTCCAGCCCTTTGTGGGCGCTGTGGCCAACGATTCCAACAGCGAAATCACCCGCATGTACTACATCGGCGACAACACCTACACCCTCACCGTGGTGCTGCCCTTCGCCGGCGACTACGATTACAGCATCTCCACCTACGGCACCCTCTCCGCGGTCTACAACAAGGATCGCTTCCCCCGCAGCGGCTCCGGCCCCAAGGCCTACTTCACCACGAAGAGGGACAACGCCGTCGTCCGCTTCCGCTACCGGTTCATGGATCACGAGGTTACGGTGGAGATCGACGAATAACTGTGCGCTCAAATTTCATCGCCTTCCTTTCGACGGTTTTCATGAAAATCGCCTTTTTTCCCCGGGACGATGGCATTTCGCGCGCCGTTATGCTATACTGACACTATGGAAATAACTTCCGCGCCCCGGCGCGGACAGGATTGAGGAGGAATTTCCCATGGCAAGACTGAGAATCGGTATCATCGGCTGCGGCGGCATCGCCAACGGCAAGCACATGCCTTCGCTGAAGGCGGTCGACCGCGCGGACATGGTCGCGTTCTGCGACCTGATCCCCGAGCGCGCGGAGAAGGCCGCGAAGGAATACGGCATCCCCGGCGCCAAGGTGTATACCGACTACAAGGAGCTGCTCAAGGACGAGACGATCGACGTGGTGCACGTGTGCACCCCCAACCGCAGCCACGCGGAGATCTCCATCGACGCGCTGCACGCCGGCAAGCACGTGATGTGCGAAAAGCCCATGGCCAAGTCCGCCGCCGACGCCCGCCGCATGGTGGAGGCCGCGAAGGAGACCGGCAAGAAGCTGACCATCGGCTATCAGCATCGCCACAAGGCCGAGAGCCAGTACGTCAAGGCGCTGATCGAGCGCGGCGACCTGGGCGAGATCTACTACGCCAAGGCGCTGGCCATCCGCCGCCGCGGCACCCCCAACTGGGGCGTGTTCCTCAACGAGTACGAGCAGGGCGGCGGTCCGCTGATCGACATCGGCACCCACAGCCTGGACCTGACCCTCTATCTGATGAACAACTACAAGCCCCGCATGGTGGTGGGCACCAAGTACAAGAAGGTTGAAAACGCCGATCAGGGCAATCCCTGGGGCGGCTGGGGCCCGGACGAGAACACCACGCTGGAGGACGCGGCCTTCGGCTTCATCGTCATGGAAAACGGCGCGACCATCACCTTGGACGCCACCTGGGCGCTGAACACCGACGAGCCCATCCCGGAGGGCTCCTGCAACCTGTGCGGCAGCAAGGCCGGCGCGACCATCCGCCCCAACAAGGTCGTGGTCAACAAGGTGGAGTTCGGCCGCCAGGAAGTGGTCGTTCCCAACATGGAGGCCGGCGGCGTCGCGTTCTACGACGGCGTGAAGGAGACCCCGCCGATCACCGAGCAGCGCCGCTGGCTGGACGCCATCGAGAACGACACCGATCCCGTGGTGCTGCCCGAACAGGCCTGCGTGGTCAGCGAGATCCTCGAGGCCATCTACACCTCCGCAAAGACCGGCGAGCCCGTGTACTTCAACCGCTAAGGGGAGGAAGCCGCCATGAGAAATTACGCAATGCTGGGCAAGTGGCACGTCCACGCCGAGCAGTATGCCAATGAGATCAACGGGCAGAGCGGATGCCGCATCGCGAAGGTGTGGGATCCCGACGAGGCCACTGCGAAGGCCTGGGCGGAGAAGCTGGGCAACGGCTGTGTTTCCGCCACCGTGGAGGACATTCTGAGCGACAAGGAGATCGAGGGCGTGGTGGTCTGCACCGCGACCAACGAGCATCCCGAGCTGATCATCCGCTGCTGCGACGCCGGCAAGGCGGTGTTCACCGAGAAGGTGCTGGCGCTGCGCAACGAGGATGCGGAGGCCATGCGCGAGGCCGTGAAGCGCAATCACACCCGCTTCGGCATCTCGTTTCCGCACCTGAGCGAATCGCCGGTGCTGTTCGCGCTGGACGTGGTGCGCTCCGGCAAGCTGGGCGAGATCAACTACGTGCGCTTCCGCAAGGCCCACAACGGCTCCACCGCCAACTGGCTGCCGCCCCATTTCTATGATCCCATCGCCTGCGGCGGCGGCGCGATGATCGATCTGGGCGCGCACCCGATGTACATGATCTGCGAGATCATGGGTGCGGAGCCGGTGAAGGTGCAGTCCGCGTTCACCGAGATGACCGGGCGCGGCGTGGAGGACAACGCCGTCAGCCTGCTCACCTTCGCCAACGGCGCGGTGGGCGTGTCGGAGACCAGCTTTGTGTCCACCGGCTATCCGCTGACGCTGGAGGTCGGCGGCACCGAGGGCACGCTGATGTTCCACGACAGCGAGGTGCGCTGGTGCTGCCCCGAGACGGGCAACCAGTGGCAGACCGTGGAGAAGCTGCCGGAGCGCCTGCCGTCCCCGCTGGAGCAGTGGGCACAGGCCAAGTCCCCCGAGGCGATCCCCGAGGGCTTCGGCATCGACGCCGCCGTCCGCCTGACCCGCGTGATGGTTGCCGCGTACGCGAAGTAATTGAATCCAAAAATGAAGGATCGTCCGCAAAGGCGCGGGCGATCCTTTTTGTGGGAAACAGGGCCGGAGCGCGGCGCTTGCACACGCATCCGGAGGAAAAAGAGAAGCGCCCGCATGCGGGCGCTTGTTCATGGATGGGCAAGGGCTGCAGGCGTTCACGCGCGCGCAGCGGAGCGCTTGGGACGGATCATCCGGAAGACCTTCTCGCAGTCCGGCACGTCGAACAGCGCGATGCGGCGGCCGTCGGAGGAAATCAGCAGGTCGAGCCCGCTGTTGTCCAGCAGATTGCGCAGGCGCCTGGGCTTCAGGTAGATCGTGCCCACGCCGCGGGCGTTCTGCTCGGTGATGCGCGCCTGCTTCAGCTCCCGGGGAGCGTAGACGTAGGTCTTCTGCAGCTGATGATCGCAGATCATCACGCGCCCCAGGCTGGTCACGCCGTAGGTCAGGTCGGCCTTGGCGCGGCGCTTGGAGATGAAGCGCAGGAAGTAGCCGTAGACGCTCAGCCCGCCGGCCAGAATCAGCAGCGCCGCCGCCAGCAGATGGCAGAGCTGAAAGCCGTTCCGCGCCACGGAAAAGCCCAGCGTCATCGCATAAAACGTGCTGCAGGCCAGCGCCAGCGCGAACAGCGGCAGCAGCACGCGATCGATTTTTCCGTAATCCTTGGCCTCGTCGGGCGTTCCGGTCCAGAGCACCTGCTCTCCTTCCAGAAGTCCGCGGTAGATGTTCTTCTTCGACAACCTCTGTATCCTCCTGAGCAATGATTACGCCGCGGTCTTCGGCGCGAAGCGCATCAGCGCGCGCACGGCCAGCTCCGCCGCGGCGACGCCCACGATCAGTCCGCCGAGCACGTCGGTGGGGTAGTGCACGCCCACATACAGCCGGGACAGCGCGATCAGCGCGGCCAGAACCAGCGCAGTCGTTCCGTACCGGCGCGGCGCGGTGCGGAAGATCGTCCATGCGGCGGCAAAGGAGCAGGCGGTGTGTCCCGACGGGAACGAAAAGTCATGCTCCGGCGCAACCAGAATTTTTAACGAATCCATGACGTCATAGGGACGAATTCGCTGTATTATATTCTTGAGGGCGACGTTGGTGACCAGCAGATTCAGCACCATCGCGGCGGCGCAGAACAGGCCCACGCGCCGCGTGCGCCGGAACAGCAGCAGCGCCAGCGTCAGCGCGATCCAGAACAAGCCGCTGTCGCCCAGATGGGTGACGAAGGTCATCGGGCCGTCCAGCGCGGCGCAGCGGATGTGCTCCTGAATGAACAGCAGAAGTTTGCCCTCAAAACTCGAAAGTGCTTGCAAGCGTCTCCCTCCAGTCGCGGTATGGTTTTATCATTGTACAGGATTGCGGACGGCAATGCAAGCATCTGATTGAAAAATCCAATGAAAAGAGATGATGGATACGATTACATTTGAACAGCTGAAGGAAGACCAGGCCATCCGCGCCTATATCGCCAAGGCGGACGAATCGCTGCAGGCGCTGGGGTACACGGAACACTCCTTCGCCCACGTGTGTCACGTGGCCGAGATGGCCGCGTACATCCTGCAGACGCTGGGCTATCCCGCGCACGACGTGGAGCTGGCGAAGATCGCCGGATATCTGCACGACATCGGCAACCTGATCAACCGCATCGCCCACTCCCAGAGCGGCGCGATCATGGCCTTCAAGCTGCTGACCGACATGGGCATGGATCCCGCCGACGTGGCCACCGTCGCCACCGCCATCGGCAACCACGACGAGGGCACCGGCGTGCCGGTGAATCCCATCGCCGCGGCGCTGATCCTGGCGGACAAGTCCGACGTGCGCCGCAGCCGCGTGCGCAACGACGACAAGGCGACCTTCGATATCCACGACCGCGTGAACTATTCCGTGAAGAAGTCCGCGCTGAAGATCAACGAGGACCGCACCATCATCAAGCTGAAGCTGACCGTCGACACCCACTACGGCTCGGTGATGGACTACTTCGAGATTTTCATGAGCCGCATGATGCTCTGCCGCAAGGCCGCGGAGAAGCTCCATCTGCAATTCAAGCTCATCATCAACGAGCAGCAGCTGATCTGACGCAGGTTGACAGCGTCTGCGCGCTCTGATATAATGATTAGGCAAGCCGAAGGCTTGGCCGGGTCGCTCACGCAATGGCGGGAGCGACAATCATGGTATAATGATGAGGCAAGCCGAAGGCTTGGCCGGGTCGCTCACGCACCGGCGGGAGCGACAATCACAGTATCATGACAGCGTGAATTTATGCCCCGCAGGGGGCTTCAATTTTGTCACGACAGAGGATGAGAACAATGAAAATCGAACTTCATGCGCACACCGCCCACAGCAGCGCCTGCGGTCGGGTGGAGGCGGCGCAGGGAATGGCCATGTACCGCGACGCGGGCTACGACGCCGTGGTGATCACCGATCATTACAACACCCACAACCTCGACCGCTTCCCGGGCGCGCCGCTGGAGCAGACGCGGGCGTGGCTCGGCGGCTATCAGCAGGCGAAGACCGCCGGAGAAACGCTGGGACTGCGCGTGCTGTTCGGTCTGGAGGCACGGCTGCCCGGCTCGGAAAACGACTATCTGATCTTCGGCGCGGAGCCGGAATTCGTGCTGGAGAACCCGCAGCTGCACGAGCTGGATCTGCCGGGGCTGCATGCGCTGTGCCGCCGCTATGGCGCGCTGCTGGTGCAGGCGCATCCGAACCGCTCCATGTGCACCCCCGCGCCCCACGAGCATCTGGACGGCGTGGAGGTCTTCAACGGCAACCCCCGCCACGACAGTCACAACGATCTGACCCTCTCCCAGGCCAAGCGGACGCCGAGATTGATCCTCACCTCCGGCAGCGATTTCCACCGTCCCGAGGATCTGGCTCGCGGAGGAATCGTCACCGACCGCGATGTGCGCACTTCCCGCGACCTGGCCGACTGCCTGACCTCCGGCGATTACACGCTGATCCGCACGGAGGAATAGACCTCCCCAAACGAGCCCGACCCGCCGACAGAACACGGCGGGTCGGGCTCGTTTTGAAGAGAGCGCCGCAGGGAAGATGGCCATCCTGCTGATATGTAAAATGTAGATTAAAGTATGGCCGAAATATCCCCCGCACCGGCTTGTACCGGACACAGGGCCGCGCTATAATCGTAGCATGATAAAGAACAGGGGGAATGAAACATGCAGAATGGAAAGCGGATGCTGCTCATCGGAGCGTACAGCATGGAGGTTGTGGAGTGCGGCGGAGCGCTGCTGAAGAACGCGTTGAACGGCGGCGTCTCCCATGCGTGCATCGCCTTTGCGGGCGAACAGATGCGAAGGGATCTGGCGAAGTCGGCGGAGATTCTGCATACCTCCGTGGAATATCTGGACATGGACATGGGCAGAATCTCCGCGTCCTGGGAGGAGAAGCTGGCGATCATCCGGGTGATCCGCAGATTCCGCCCGGACGTCATCCTGACCCAGGACACCGAGCACTGTGTCAGCGACCTGGATCCGGGCCGCAGACCCTTCATGACGCTGGTGCTGGAGGCCATCGCGCTGGCCGGGCGCGCCTACGCGCTGGACGAGACGCCGGGGCTGGAGCCCTGGGGCGGCGCGACGATCTACTACATGACCCCCGAACACCCCAACTGCGTGGTGGACATCCTCGACGTTTGGCCGCAGAAGTGCGCCGCCATGGACGCGCTGCACGCCCAGCTGGAGCACTTTGGCAGAATGGGCGGCGAGTCGGCGGAAGCGCTGGCGGGCTGCCGCGCGATGGTGCCGGAGTGGGATGGGCTGGACAGCGATCTGGAGCGCGGCACGCGCATGAAGCGCGCGATGGACAGCGCCTTCTACGGCTATCCCTATTCCACCGGTCACTGCCGCGCGGTCTACGCCGAGCCCTATCGCCGCGACGGATATTTCGTGCTGAACGAACTGCTGAAGTGAAGGAGTGAGTTGTAATGAAGAAGATTCTGAGCCTGCTGGTCGCGCTGATGCTGGCGCTGAGCGCCGCATGCCTTGCGGAGAGCTCCGTCGACGCGCTGACCATCGCCGTCACCAAGGACGAGAACAGTCTGACGCCGTTCACCTACGTCAGCTCCACGGGCACCGTCGTGAACCGGCTGATCTACGACACGCTGTTCATCGCCGATCTGGACAACAACATCGTGCCCTGGATGGTGGAGGACGACTACGAGGTCGCTGACGGCTACACCCGCTACACCTTCACGCTCCTCGAGGGTCAGAAGTTCCACGACGGCACGCCGCTGACCACGGCGGACGTGGCCTTCTCCTTCACCTATCCGGGCGCGCAGAACGTGTCCAGCCAGCGCAAGATCTGCGCCAAGATCGAGCGCATCGACATTGCGGACGACCGCACCATGACCATCAACCTTTCCGCGCCGGACATCAACTTCCTGCGCGACGGTCTGGCGACCATGCGCATCATCTCCAAGGCGCAGTACGAGAGCGTGGAGGACGCGACCACCGTCCATGAAACCCTCGGCAGCGGCATGTACCGGCTGAAGGAGTACAAGGTGGGGCAGTACTACATCCTGGAGGCGGTCGAGGATTACTTCAAGGGCGCGCCCAGGGTGAAGACCCTCAACATGCCCATCATGGAGGACGCCACCGCCGTGCAGACCGGACTGCTCTCCGGCGAGCTGGCCGCGGCCACATCCAGCATTGGCGTGGAGATGCTGGACGTGTTCAGGAGCAATCCTGATATCGAGGTGTTCGCCAGCGCAGGCTATGCGCCCATGATCATGAACATCAACAACGGTGTCGCGCCGCTGAACGATCCCGCCTTCCGCACTGCGCTCACCTATGCCGTCGACGTGAACGGCATCATGAACACGCTCTACGGCGAGTACGCCACCGTGGGCACGAAGGGCACTATCCGCCCCGATCTGCCCTATTCCGTGGCGGGGCTGGAGTACGTCTACGACGTCGACCGCGCCAACAGCATTCTGGACGAGGCCGGATACGGCCAGCGCAATGCCGACGGCGTGCGGCTCACGCCGGAAGGCGAGCCCTGTTCCTTTGAGATTCTGGTCTACTCCGGCAGCACCATCCGCATCCGCGCCGCGGAGCTGACGGCGCACCAGCTGGAGCTTGCGGGGATTGCGCTGACGGTGAAGGTCATGGAGATGGACACCGTCGACGCCTACGTCTGGCCGGACTTCGAGGTCTCGAAGGGCCGCGACTACGATTTCGCCATGTGGGGCTGGGGCTCCAGCATCTCGCCGGAGTTTCTGGTGAATCTGTATTCCAGCGACTTCAGCGTGGGCACCTTCAACGTCTGCGGCTATGTCAACGCCGACGTGGACGCGGTGATTGCGGAGCAGTACGCCGCCGCCGCCACCGACGGGGAGCTGAACGCCGCGCTGATGGAGATCCAGAACCGCATCGCCGAGGATCCCGGTCTGATCTGCTTCGGCTACGCCGATTCGCTGCAGGCCTGCAACGTCGGCCAGTACGCCGGCTTCAAATCCGGCAAGGGAACCAACGTGATCAACGTGTACAGCTTCCTGGACTAAATTTCATCGGGGGATGAGGAAATGCGCAAGCGCATCCTGCACTATGGAATCATACTGGCGGTGGTGATCGTCGTGAACTTTTTCATCCCCCGTCTGCTGCCCGGCTCGCCGCTGAAGACGCTGGTGGGCGAGGAAGCGGGCTCCATGACCGCCGAGCAGAAGATGGGCGTCCTGGAGACCTACCATCTGACCGAACCGATGATCGTTCAATTTGCATACTATCTCCGCGACCTGTTCACGGGCAACTGGGGAGTCTCTTTTTCCAAGAGGCTTCCCATTGCGCAGCTTTTGACGAGCGCCGCCGGATGGACGCTGCTGCTGTCCGGGGTGACGATGCTGTTCTCGGTGGTCATCGGAAGTCTGCTGGGCGCGCTCTCCGCGGTGCGCAGGCGGAAGGGCAGGGATCTGGGGCTGGTGCTCAGCGCGACGGTGCTGGATTCCATCCCGTCGTTCTGGATCGCGATCCTGCTGCTGTGCGTGTTTGGCGGGAAGCTGGGCTGGTTTCCCACCTACGGCGCGGTTTCGATGTGGAAAAACTACACGGGACTGCGGTGGCTGGCGGACGTGCTGTGGCACATGGCGCTGCCGGTGCTGGCGCTGGTGATCACGTCGCTGATGCCCTATTTCTCCACCGCCCGATTCAGCGTGCTGAAGACCCTCGCGCAGGACTATGTCCGCATGGCGCGCTTTCGCGGCGTGCCGGAGCGGAAGATCAGCGTGGGCTACATCATGCGCAACGCCATGGTGCCGGTGTTCACGCTGCTGATGATGGACGTGGGCTATCTGCTCAGCGGTTCGGTGCTGGTGGAGACGGTGTTCTCCTATCCGGGGCTGGGCGTGCTGATGCGCGACGCGGTCTCTGCGAGGGACTACCCGCTGATCCAGTATACGTTCCTGATCTCCTCGGCGCTCACGGTGGCGGCGCTGTTCGCGGCCGACGTGCTGTATGCGAAAATCGATCCCATGATGGAGGACGGCCATGAATAACAGAGTGGTGGGCGGCATCGGACTGGCGCTGCTGGCGGTTCTGATGCTCACGGCCGTGTTCGCGCCGCAGATCGCGCCCTATTCGCCCTACGCCCAGACCGGAGCGCCCTTCGAAGCGCCCAGCCGCGCGCATCTGCTGGGCGCCAACGACGTCGGCCAGGACATCCTCAGCGAGCTCATCTACGGCACGCGAAACTCGCTGCTGGTGGGCTTCACCTCCGCAGCGGTGGCCATGACCATCGGCGTGCTGGTGGGCGTGCTGTCCGGCTGGTACGGCGGGCGCGTGGACCGGCTGCTGAGCAAGGTGACCTCGTTCTTCATGACCGTGCCCTTCCTGCCCAGCGTGATCATTCTCTCCACGTTTTCGGACAGCAGCGTGCTGAGCATGTCGATCATCCTGGGCGCGCTGTCCTGGACGGGCGTGGCGCGCGTGCTGCGCAGCGCGACGATGCAGATTCGCAGCAGCGCCTATGTGCGCATCATCAAGGGCATGGGCGCGTCGGACGGCTACATCCTGACGCACCATGTGCTGCGGGAGCTGCTGCCGCTGATCGCCTATCGCGTGGTCACGCGGGTGAAGTCGGGCATCCTGTCCGAATCCACCATGAGCTTCCTGGGCCTGGGCAACCCCGTGGCCAAGAGCTGGGGCTCCATCATCTACTATGCCCAGGCGAAAAACGCGCTGCTGACCGGCGCGTGGGTGTGGTGGATCGTGCCGCCGGGGCTGTGCATCTGCCTGGTCAGCCTGAGCCTGATGCTCATCGGGTACAGCATCGAATCGCCCTCCGATCGCAGAAGGGAGGCGGAGAAGGCATGAGCGACGTCCTGCTTCAGGCGAAGAACCTGTCCATCCGATATCTGGACAGCCGCGAATGGGTGGTGCGCGACTTCTCCTTCGAGCTTCACGAGGGCGAGATTCTCTGTCTGCGCGGACGCTCCGGCGTGGGCAAGAGCACCGTGACCGCCGCCATGATGGGCATGCTGTCCACCTGCAACGCCGTCGCCGAGGGCGAGCTGGACTACCGCGGCCGCAGCCTGATCCACAGCGACGAGCGCACCCTCCGGGACGTCCGCTGGCACGAGATCGCGCTGGTGCCCCAAAGCTCCATGAACGCCTTCAACCCGGCCTATACCATCCGCAAAACGCTCCGGGAGATGATGAAGCTGGAGAACCGGCGCGTCACCGCGGCCGAAATGACCCGGCGCGAGGAGGCGCTGATGGACGCGGTGCACCTGGACAGGAGCGTGCTGAACTGCTACGCCCATGAGATGAGCGGCGGCATGAAGCAGCGCGCCGCCATCGCGCTGGCGCTGGTGTACACGCCGAAGCTGCTGATTCTGGACGAGGCCACCACCGGCCTGGACATCAAGGTGGAGGCCGACGTGCTGGGCGCCATCCTCCAGATCAAGAAGCGAACCAACATGACCCTGCTGTTCATCAGCCACGACGCCCGCTTGGGCGATCACATCAGCGACAGGCGGGTGGAAATGCGATGAGTGACCGCGAGAAACAAAAATCCGCCGCCTTCGCGCAGGGCGGAGAGGGAAGACATCGGGGAGAAGCCCCTCTGAGACCATCGTCGGACGGCGAGAGCTGCCTGCGCGTGGAGCGCCTTTTAAAGACGTTCGAGCGCCGGACAGGCGGCAGGACGGAGATCATCCGCGCCGTGGACGACGTGTCTCTGCAGCTGGGTGCGGGAGAGACGCTGGGCATTATCGGAACCAGCGGCTGCGGCAAGACCACACTGCTGAACATCATCCTGGGGCTGATCGCCCCGGATTCCGGCACGGTGGACAGGCAGGGGCCTGTGGGCGTGGTGGGTCAGGATCCCTATGCGTCGCTGTGCCCGGCCATGACGGTGGAGCGGATCGTCGCCGAGCCGCTGATCTTCCTGCATCGCAGGCGCAGCTTCGCCGACTGCCTTCCCCAGGTTCGACAGGCCATGAAGGCCGTGCGGCTGCCCTACGAGACCTTTGCCCGGCGGCTGCCCGCCCAGCTCAGCGGCGGCGAGCGCCAGCGCGTGGGCATCGCGCGCGCGCTGATCGTCCGTCCGCGCATCCTGCTGATGGACGAGCCGACCTCCATGCTGGATCAGGAGGTCAAGGAGGAGATCGCCAGCGTCATCCGCGAGGTTCGCGCCAGCGGCTTCGCCCTGGACGGGCGCGCACAGCCCGCCTCTCTGCTGATGGTCACGCATGACGTGCAGCTGGCCGCGCAGCTCTGCGACCGGATTCTGGTGATGGATCAGGGCCGGATCATCGAGGAGAATACCGCGCAAGGCCTTCTCAATGCCCCGCAGAGCCCGCTCGCGCAGGATCTGGTGCGCATCAGCACCGACGTCGGCGCGTACTGGAAAGAGAAATACGGCGTCTGACAAGCATCCCGCCAAGGAGAACCCTCCGATGGCGGGATGCTTTTGTGATCCAACGCGAATGCGCTCCGCAATCCCTGCCAACCGTTCCTCCCAAAGAAGCGCGGGGGAGAGATTTCTTCAGAAATCTCTCCCCCGCAGCATGACGATTGCCTTATCCCAGCTCTACCAGGCCCGCTTCATACAGCTTCTGCAGGCTCATCAGAATGCCCAGCTTCGCGTGATACCAGGTCAGACCGCCCTGGAAGTAAACCGCGTAGGGCTCGCGGATCGGCCCGTCGGCGCTGAGCTCGATGCTCGAACCCTGCACGAAGGCGCCCGCCGCCATGATCACGTCGGAATCATAGCCGGGCATCGGCCAGGGCTCCGGGCGCACGTAGCTGTCCACCGGCGCGGCCGCCTGAATGCCCTCGCAGAACGCCAGCATGCGCTCCGGCGAGCCCAGCTCCACCGCCTGAATGATGTCGTGGCGGGATTCCGTGGAGTTCGGCACCACGCGGAAGCCCAGCTTTTCATAGATGTTCGCCGCGAAAATCGCACCCTTCAGCGCTCCGGCCACCACCGTGGGGGCCATGAAGAAGCCCTGATAAAACGCCGGCATGATGCCCAGATTCGCGCCGACCTCCTGTCCCAGACCGGGCGCGCTCAGCCGATAGGCGCAGCGCTCCACACAGCGCTTCGTGCCCACGATGTAGCCGCCGATGGGCGCCAGCCCGCCGCCCGGGTTCTTGATCAGCGATCCGACCGTCATGTCCGCCCCCACGTCCGAGGGCTCGATCGTCTCCACAAATTCGCCGTAGCAGTTGTCCACCATGCAGACCAGATCCGGCTTGATCGACTTCACAAAGGCGATCAGCTCCCCGATCTGCCCGACCGAAAAGGTCGGACGGGTCTGATAGCCCTTCGAGCGCTGAATCGTCACCACCTTGGTCCTCTCGTTGATCGCCGCGCGAATGCCGTCCCAGTCGAAGCCGTTGTCGGGCAGCAGATCCACCTGGCGATAGCTCACGCCGTACTCCTTCAGAGAGCAGGTGGACGGACGAATGCCGATGACCTCCTCCAGCGTGTCGTAGGGTCGGCCCACCGGCGAAAGCAGCTCGTCGCCGGGCAGCAGATTCGCGCTCAGCGCAACCGTCAGCGCATGCGTGCCGCAGGTGATCTGCGGCCGAACCAGCGCGGCCTCGGTGTGAAAGACGTCCGCATAGACGCGCTCCAGATTGTCGCGGCCCACGTCATCGTAGCCGTAGCCCGTCGTCGCGGCGAAGCACTGCGCGCTGACGCGGTTCTTCTGCATCGCGCCGATCACCTTCGCCTGATTGTACTCCGCCACGCGGTCGATCGCCTCAAAGCGCTCCTTCAGCCCGGCCAGCACCTCCTCGCCATATTCGTAAACCCGAGGGCTGACGCCCAGGGATTGATAGATCTCTTCCATCTGCATATCAACGACTCCTCATTCGATCAAATTCTCTGCCGTATAACTTTCCACCTGAGCGAATATATCAGAAAAACACATCAATGTCAAGCCCAACCGCCAATCTCCCCACCCCCGCCGCAACAAAAAGGAAGACCCTGTCCGCTTGAATCAGTGGCGGACAGGGTCGATGTGAGTACCGAAGAATTGCCAGAAATGGAACGCAGGATTCAAGGCGCTACCATAGCGCCGAAGAATCCGTCACCCAAACGCGGCAGCAGGTGGCTGCGGGCGCTGTCCGCTCAGGATTCGAGGCGCTGCCATAGCGCCGAAGAATCCATCACCCAAACGCGGCAGCAAGTGGCCGCAGGCCCTGCCCGCAAAGGAAGACCCTGTCCGCTTGAATCAGTGGCGGACAGGGTCGATGTGAATACCAAAGGATTGCCAGAAACGGAACGCAGGATTCGAGGCGCTACCATAGCGCCGAAGAATCCGTCACCTAAACGCGGCAGCAGGTGGCCGCGGGCCCTGCCCGCTCAGGATTCGAGGCGCTACCATAGCGCCGAAGAATCCGTCATCCAAACGTGGCAGCAAGTGGCCGCAGGCCCTGCCCGCAAAGGAAGACCCTGTCCGCTTGAATCAGTGGCGGACAGGGTCGATGTGAGTACCAAAGGATTGCCAGAAACGGAACGCAGGATTCAAGGCGCTACCATAGCGCCGAAGAATCCGTCACCTAAACGCGGCAGCAAGTGGCTGCGGGCCCTGCCCGCTCAGGATTCGAGGCGCTACCATAGCGCCGAAGAATCCGTCACCCAAACGCGGCAGCAAGTCGCTGTCGGCCGCGCCGACTAGCCCTTGACGGCACCGGCGGTGAGGCCGGAGATGAGCGTCTTCTGGCCGAGAACGAAGACGAGCAGGGACGGGATCATGACAACGGTGGTACCGGCCATGATCGTGCCGAAAGCCTGACCGTCGGCGTTCTGTAGCATACCGATACCGAGCTGAACGGTGCGGCACTCCACGGTGTTGGTGGTGAGCAGAGGCCAGAGGTACTGGTTCCAGACGGACAGGAAGGTCTGAATGCCGGCGGCGCCCAGCGCGGGCAGGGTCAGCGGCATCGCGACGCGATAGAAGGTCTGGAAGGAGTTGCAGCCGTCAATGTCCGCCGCCTCCAGCAGCTCGGTGGGCAGGGACTTGTAGGCCTGACGCATGTTGAACACGCAGAAGGCGCTGGTCATGTAGGGCACGATCAGAACCCACAGGGTGTTGGCCTTGATGAGGCCCCAACTGGACACGGTCAGATAGTTGGAGATGATGATGGCGTTGCCGGGGATCATCATGGTGGCCAGGAACACGCGGAAGATGCCGTTCTGGCCCTTGAACTTCAGGCAGCCAAAGGCGTAGCCGGCCAGGGAGCCGGTGAACAGCTGCAGGAAGGTACAGGTGCCGGCCACGATCACCGAGTTGCGGATGAAGGTGAACAGCGGAGCCTGCTGCAGCGCTGCGACGTAGTTGCCGGTGTAGAAGCTGGAGGGGAACAGCTGCTTGGCGAAGATCTGCTTCTCCGTCAGGAAGCTGGCCATCAGACAGTACAGCAGCGGCGAAATGACGAGCAGGGCCAGAATGATGGCGACGATACCGGCGACGGGATTATTCTGCTTCACCTTGGATGCGGTGATCTTCATATTCGTCTTTGCCATTAGTACGTCACCTTCTTTTCTACCTTGAACTGGATCGCGGTGAGGATGAACAGGATCACGAACAGAATGACGGACATGGTCGCACCGGAGGCGTAGCGCATGTTCTCAAACGTCTCGCGATAAATCATGTAAACCAACGTTGTTGTGAACTTACCCGGACCGCCCTGAGTCATCAGTCGAATCTGGGCGTAAGCCTGGAAGGAGTTGATGACGTTGATGATCAGCAGGAAGAACAATGTCGGGGAAATGCTGGGGATGGTGATGTACCAGTGCTTCTGGAAGAAGTTGACGCCCTCGATGCTGCCCGCCTCATACAGGGAGATGTCCACGCTCTGCAGCGCGGCGATGACGAACAGATAGTTCATGCCGATGTTCATCCAGATGGTGACAACGGCGACGGAGGGAAGGGCGGTGTTGATGCCCTTGAGCCACTTGATCTGGGTGCCCAGAATCTGGTTGAGGATGCCCATGGTGGGGTTGAGGATGAAGGTGGCGATAACCGCGATGCAGGCGGAGGAGATCGCCATGGGCATTGCGTAAACGGTGCGGACGAGGCCGCGGCCCTTGAAGGACTCGTTGGCCAGGATGGCGCAGATGGTGCCCATCACGATGGAACCAGCCACGACCATCAGCGCGTACTTGATGGTCACCCAGAGGGCGGTCCACATGGTCTTGTCCTGGAAGGCGGTGATGTAGTTGGCAAAGCCGACGAAGCCGGTGGCGTTGCCGTTGAGGTCCGTGGAGGACAGGCTGAGGTAGATCGTCTTCACGAACGGATAGAAGACGAACAGGATAAACAGTGCGAGAGAGGGAACGATGTACAGATAAGGCGTGAGGTCCCGGAAGGTGAACCCCTTCTTCTGCACCGTTTGCTGCGGCAATTTCGTGGTCATGGAACAATCCCTTCCTTGTAGAGAATATTCATGGAAGGAAGCAAAGAGGGCCTTTGCTTCCTTCCAGTCTCAGACCCTAAGCCTTATTGTCGGTCAGGGCGGGAGAATTACGCGGCAGTGTTGGCGTTGTAGGCAGCCAGAGCGGCGTTGGAGCGCTCAGCGCACTCGGCCAGAGCGTCCTCGATGGAGTAAGCATCCTGCAGGTAGAGATCCATTTCCTCCTGCCAGATCTGACGCAGCTCGGGGGAGACGCCGGTGAACAGAGAACCGGTCAGGTTGCTCAGCTCGGAAGCGTTCAGCTGGTCCAGAGCGACCTTGGCGTTGGGATGCTCGTCCAGATACTGCACATACTCCTCAACCTCATAGGCGCGGGCGTTGGCAGCATAGTAACCGGTGGCCATGGAGAAGGCAGCGGCGGGTTCCGGAGAAGCCATGAACTTCATGAACTCCCAGGTGTCAGCCATGCGCTGCTCGTCGCCGGTGTTGACCAGCCAGAGGTTGCCGCCGCCGATGATGGCGCGGTCAACGCGCTCGTCCAGCACGGAGGGCAGCATCGCGGCGCCGACCTCGAAGGAGGAGCCGTTGGTGATGGTGGTCAGCTGTGCGGTGGACTCGAAGGTGATGGCGGTGTCGCCAGCCATGAAGGCAGCCTTGGAGGAGTCGTTGTCAACGCCGTAGTTGAAGCAGACGCCCTCGTCCACGAGGCGCTTCCAGGCTTCCATGACCATCTGGCCGCCGCCGTTGGTGTCGTACTCGATCTTGGTAGCGGGCGCTACGCGGCCGTTCTCGTTGTCCACATAGTAGTGGCCGGAGCCGACCAGCAGAGCCTCGAAGAACCAGCCGTAGATGGACAGGCCCATGGCGTACTGGCAATCGGAACCGTCGACCAGCTGCTGCGCGATGGCTTCGATCTCAGCGAAGGTGGTGGGAACCTCGGTGATGCCGGCAGCCTCGAAGGCGGTCTTGTTGTAGTACATGATGGGGGAGGAGGGGTTGAAGGGCAGGCACAGGAACTTGCCGTCAACGGTGTAGTAGTTACGCATTGCGCCGTTGATGTCGTCCAGGCTCATGAAGGGATCCTTCTCGAGCATGTCGGAGAAGGGCACCACCCAGTCAACGTTGGCCAGGTAAGCGGTCGCCATCTCGAAGATGTGGAACACGTCGGGGCCTTCGCCGGCGGGGACGGCAGCCTTGATCTTGATCAGGGAGTCGTCATAGCCGCCCTGATAGATGGCGTCGACGAAGATTTCGTCCTGCGAAGCATTGAAAGCGTCGACATTGGCCTGAATGGCCTCGCCGATGGTACCGCCGGAGCAGTGCCAGAAGGTCACGGTGCGCTTCTCGGTCTCAGCGCTCGCCATGGTGGCGAAGCCAAGAGCGAGGACCAGTACCAGTGCGAGAGAAAGGAACTTCTTCATAGTATTGGGTCACTCCTTTTTATATTTGGTTAATGCGTGTGAAATTGTTGTTCACTTTACACACGCACCAATCACGTTATTTATTCTAACAGACTTATAAGCGTTTGTCAATGTAATTCATCAAGCCTTTGTAAAGTTTTTTTTATCCGGACAAAAGGCGGGAGCCCGGACAGAAAGTCTGAACGTTTTGCGCGAAACGGCGCCGCCGCATGTCTGCAATACTACTGTAGCATGCGGCGGCGCGTCCGTCAACGTCAATCGGATCTGGGAAAAGTCAAGGCTCTGTGAAATAATTCTTTCCATATAATAATGCCGCTGCGGGAGGCGCGGCCGTCAGACGTTGTGGCCGTGCTCGCCGGAGGTCTGCAGCGTCTCGTCCACATAGTTGGCCACGCGCAGCAGAAGCTCCGCCAGCTGCTGGGCAGAGCCTGCGCCCAGCTGCCGGATGGCGCAGTCCACCAGCGCGATGGAGCGGGCGTGGACGGCCTCGAAGCGGGGCAGATTCTCCTCCACCAGCTGAATGTACGCCTTGCGGCGGTCGTCCGGGGCCCGGAAGCGGGTGATCATGTTCTGGCGTTCCAGCGAGGCCAGTACCTTGTTCATCTGGGACTTCAGCATCCGCGTGCGGGCGCACAGCTCCGTGGCGGTCAGGAATACGCCCGGATTCTCCATCCGCTGGCGGTACAGCAGGTTGCACACGTGGGCTTCGTTGAAGGGAATGGAGGAGACAATGCGCTCGTTGTTCACGACCGAGGACAATGTCAGCCACGCATTCAGCAATTTTTCATTCAAATTTTCCATTCGCGGTTCCTTTCGGGGATTGAAAGCGCGCATCGGCTGTGCTATAATCCTGAGAAAGTTCATATATAGAACCATTTTATCGCGCCCTGCGGGATTTGTCAAGGCGCGCGGGAGGAATTGTGCAATGAAAAGAGCGATTCTTGCGATCATTCTGCAGGTGCTCTACCGGGCGCTGCGGGTGCTGAACCGGTACGACGGGAGCGTGGCGGCGGAGCTCGCGCAGCTGCCGGAGGGCGCGTGCGTGCGGATTCGCGCGGGCATGACGGCGGACGCGCCGCAGCTGACCATGGTGCGCCGGGGCGGCGGACTGCACAAGGGCGCGGCGGATCAGGCGGCGGAGATTGAGATCTCCTTCAAGAGCCTGTCCGGCGCGTTCCGGGTGTTCACCGGCTTCGAATCCATCGGACAGGCCTACTGCGAGCATCGGTTTGTGCTCTCCGGCAACATCAACGAGACCATGTGCCTCGTGCGCGCCATCGAGACTGCCGAGGGCTATCTGTTCCCGCGGGTGTGGAACCGTCGGATTCTCAAGCGGCGCGTGAAGAAGCAGCTGCCCACCGCCGCGGTGTATGCGCTGGCGCTGTGCGGAAGGGGCTGATATAGATGAAGGGATATTTTGAATTCTACAATCCGGTGAAGATCTGCGCCGGAGAGGATGCGCTGGGCAACCTGATGTACGAGGCAAAGGCGCTGGGCATGGAGAAGCCGCTGCTGCTGACCGACGAGACGCTGACGAAGCTGGGCGTGGTCAGGCGGTTTCAGGAGATCACGGGCCTGACCGACTGCGTGACGTTCGACCAGGTGCCCGCCGATTCCAGCGTGCACACCGTCAACGACATCGCGAAGCTCTGCCGGGCGCAGGGCTGTCACGGCATCGTCGCGCTGGGCGGCGGATCGGTGCTGGACACCGCCAAGGGCGTGAAGCTGCTGCTGAGCCAGGGCAAGGACGACATCCTGGGGCTGATGGGCTGTGAGAATCTGCCCATGGGCGGGCGCGTGCCCTACATCGCCGTGCCCACCACCGCCGGAACCGGCAGCGAGTGCACGCCGGTGGCGGTCATCCGCCATCCGGACAGGAGCGTGAAGCTGGAGTACATCAACCCGTTCATGATGCCGGACGTGGCCGTGCTGGACGCGCGCATGACCCAGTCGCTGCCGCCCCGGATCACCGCCGCCACCGGCCTGGACGCGCTGTGCCACGCCATCGAGGCCTATACCTGCGATCAGAAGAATCCCATGAGCGACGCCTATGCCCTGGCGGCCATCGGCATCCTGACAAAGAAGCTGCCCGAGGTGGTGGAGCACGGAAGCAGCCCCGCGCGCATTGACGTGGCGGTGGCGGCCTGCATGGCGGGCGCGGCCTTCGGCAACAGCATGGTGGGCGCGGTGCACGCCATCGGCCACGCGCTGGGCGGCGTGTGCCACATTCCCCACGGCGAGGCCATGGCCATCCTGCTGCCCTGGGTGATGGACTTCAACCGCGGCCGGGTGGGCGCGCTGTACAGCGATCTGCTGCCCTACTTCCCCGGACAGACCGATCCGGTGGAGGCCGTGCGCGGGTTCATCCGCAGCATCGGCGAAAGGAGTGGTCTGCCGCTGCGGCTGCGGGACACCGGACGGTTCGATCCCGCCTGCATCGGCGAGGTGTGCGAAAAGGCGGTCAATGACGGCGCGATCATCGTCAATCCCGCCTATCTTTCAAAGGAGGATGTCGCGAAGCTGCTGCTCGCGGCGCAATGATCATGAACGCAAGTGAATTGCAGGAGAAGCTTCAGGCGCAGCGGGCGTTCTTCGCCGAGGGCCTGACCCGCCCGGTCAAGGCGCGCAGGACCGCGCTGCGCAGCCTGCGGGCGGCGCTGATTGCCATGGAGGGCGAGCTGAACGACGCGCTGAAGGCCGATCTGGGCAAGAGCCCGTCGGAGAGCTACATGTGCGAGACGGGCATGGCGCTGTCCGAGCTGAACCACATGCTGCGCCGTCTCGGCGGCTATGCGAAGCCCCGGCGCGTGCGCACGCCGCTGGCGCAGTTCGCGGCCAGCAGCTTTCAGCTGCCCTGTCCCTACGGAACGGTGCTGGTGATGAGCCCGTGGAACTATCCGCTGATGCTGGCGCTGGAGCCGGCCATCGACGCGCTGGCCGCGGGCAACACCGTGGTGATCAAGCCCAGCGCCTACGCTCCGGCCACCAGCGCGGCGCTGGAAAAGCTGTTCCGCAGCGCGCTGCCGGAGTCCTGGGCCTTCGTGGTGACCGGCGGGCGCGAGGAGAACGCCGCGCTGCTGGAGTGCGAATTTGACTACATCTTCTTCACCGGCGGCGTGAACGTGGGCCGACTGGTGATGCAGAAGGCCGCGGCCCATCTGACCCCCGTGACGCTGGAGCTGGGCGGCAAGAGCCCCTGCATCGTGGACCGCACGGCGAACCTGAAGCTGGCCGCGCGGCGGATCGTGTTCGGCAAGTATCTGAACTGCGGCCAGACCTGCGTCGCGCCGGATTACGTGTACTGCGACGCCGCCGTCCGCGAGCCGCTGATTCAGGCGATCCGGCGGGAAATCGCCGCCCAGTTCGGCGAGCGTCCGCTGGACAATCCGAACTACGGCCGTATCGTCAACCGCAAGCACTTCGACCGCATCCTCGGCCTGATCGACCCGGAGAAGGTGGTGTGCGGCGGCGATTCGGATGCGGCGTCGCTGCGCATCGCGCCCACGGTGATGGACAATGTGACCTTTGAGGACGCGGTGATGGGCGAGGAGATCTTCGGCCCGGTGCTTCCGGTGCTGACCTATGAGAGCCTGGACGACGCGCTCCGGGAGATCGACGCGCGGCCCCATCCGCTGGCGCTGTACTTCTTCAGCGAGGATCGCGCCGCGCAGCGCCGGGTGATGGATACGGCGCGGTTCGGCGGCGGCTGCGTCAACGACACCATCATCCACCTGGCCACGTCGAACATGCCCTTCGGCGGCGTGGGCGGCAGCGGCATGGGCGGCTATCACGGCAAGACCGGCTTCGACACCTTCACCCACTGGAAGAGCATCGTGGACAAGAAGACCTGGCTCGACCTGCCCATGCGCTATCAGCCCTACGGCGCGGGCAAGGATCGGCTCATCCGCATGTTCCTGAAGTGAGTATTGACAGACCTCGCCGGTTATGGTATAAAAGGAAGGTATACTTATAACAGGAGGGAAGTCAACATGAGGGAAGAATAAGGGGGAAGCGTGCTGACCGGCCTGATCGGCGCGCTGATTGGCGCGGCCATCGGCGCGGCGCTCTGGGCGCTGGTTGGCATCGCGGGCTACATGGCCAGCATCGTGGGTCTGGTGATCGCGCTGCTGGCGGGCAAGGGCTATGACCTGCTGAAGGGCCGTCCGGGCAAGGCGAAGGTTGCCGTGCTGATCGTGTGCGTGCTGCTGGCCGTGCTGGCGGGCAATGCGGGCTCCTATGCGTACCAGGTTTACGACGTTTATCGCGAGCAGTACGAGGAGTTGTCCGAACTGGAAAAGGCCTACGCGATGACCGAGGGCGAGTTTTTCCAGGTGATCATGGACGACGGCGAGATTCAGGGCGAATTTGTCAAGGATTTCGGCGTGGGCGCGTTCTTTGCGGCGCTGGGCTGCTTCGGCGTGATTGCCGGCGCAGGCGCGGGAAAGAAAAAGAAGCATACAGCTTCGGCGGACGAGGATGATTCCGCCGAATAACCGAACGAAAGACCGCCGGACGGATGAATGGCATCCGGCCGGCGGTTTTCTTGCGGGCGAATTTTCAGGAATGAAAAATCCCTTCGACTGCGATGCAATCGAAGGGAGATGGCACCAACTGAACTACCGCACCATGGTGGGCCTTCAGGGACTTGAACCCGGGACCGATCGGTTATGAGCCGACTGCTCTAACCAACTGAGCTAAAGGCCCGGAGCGCCTAACGGCACATCAAAGAAAAATGGCGACCTCTACGGGACTCGAACCCGTGTTACCGCCGTGAAAGGGCGGTGTCTTAACCGCTTGACCAAGAGGTCGCATCCATGGTCGGGGTGACAGGATTCGAACCTGCGGCCCCATGCTCCCAAAGCACGTGCGCTACCAAACTGCGCCACACCCCGATGGGCCCGTGCCCTCAAGAGACGGTTGTTATTATAGCAGACACGGGCGCATTTGTCAATAGTTTTTCTCCGGAATTGTGTTAGGAATTTGTTTTATCTGGCGCGCAGCCGCGGCAGCAGCCGGAATAGGGGCAGCTTGCGCAGCCGGAACGGCCCTTGCTCCGGATGAAGCGCCCGGCGCGGCGGATGAGGATGACGGCGGCTGCGGCCAGAATGGCGACGCCGAGGAACGTGGCGAGCATGCGGTGCACCTCCGTTCGGCCGCGCCGCCCGGACGAGGCGCCCGGGCGGCGGCGACGGTCAATGGATGAACAGACTGCCGATCTGATAGACCAGCATGGAGATCAGATAGGCCGTGCCCAGCTGGATGCAGATGGACATGACAAAGTATTTCGCGGAGTGCAGCTCCCGCCTGGCGGCGGCCAGCGCGGCCACGCAGGGCGTGTACAGCAGGATGAACACCAGGAAGGAGTAGGCCGACAGGGGCGTGAAGTGGGCGGCGATGGCGGTGGTCAGCTCGCTGGCGCTGCCCACGGCGTAGAGCACCTGCAGCGTGGACACCACAGCCTCCTTGGCCACCATGCCCGACAGCAGCGCCACGCCCTTCTCCCACTGGCCGAAGCCCAGCGGCGCGAAGACCGGCGCGATGAACGTGCCCAGGCGGCCGAAGATCGACTGGGCCGAGTCCGTGACCCACTGCAGCGTGGGCGAGAAGCTCTGCATGAACCAGATCAGCACGCTCATGGCGAAGATCAGCGTGCCCGCGCGGGTCAGGAAGTCCTTCGCGCGGTCCCACAGCCGGCGCAGCACGCTCTTCAGATGGGGCAGGCGGTAGGGCGGCAGCTCCATCAGGAATGGGGAATCGCCCTCGCGGAAGGCGGTCTTGCGCAGGATCAGGCCGCAGACGATCATCATCAGCATGCCCAGCGCGTACAGGCTCAGCACCACCAGCGCCTTGTTCCCCGGGAAGAACGCCGCGGTGAACAGGCCGTACACCGGCAGCCGCGCGCCGCAGCTCATGAACGGCGTGAGCAGAATGGTCATGCGGCGGTCGCGCTCGTTCTCCACGCCGCGGGCGGCCACGATGGCCGTGGTGGTGCAGCCGAAGCCCATCAGCATCGGGATGAACGACCGGCCCGAGAGGCCGAACTTGCGCAGCAGGCGGTCGGTGATGAACGCCGCGCGGGACATGTAGCCGCTGTCCTCCAGAACGGACATGAACAGGAAGATCAGCAGAATCTGGGGCAGGAACACCAGCACGCCGCCCACGCCGGCGATCACGCCGTCCAGCACCAGCGAGGTCACCCATTCGGGCGCGCTGGCCGCGGCCAGTCCCGCGCCGGCCAGATCGCCGATCCAGCCCACCAGCGACTCGGTCAGGCCCGTCAGGAAGGTGCCGATGGAGCCGAAGGTGATGGCGAACATCAGGCCCATCACCGCCAGGAAGATGGGGAAGGCCAGATACCTGTGGGTGACGATGCGGTCGATTTTGTCGGAGGTGGAGATCTCGCGCTCCCTGCGGTGGAAGCCCGCGGCCTTCAGCACCTGGTCGATGCGGCGGTAGCGCGCGTCCACCACCAGCGTCAGCGAATCGATGCCGGGATGCGAGGCCTGGCCCCGGGCGACGTAGTCGCTCACGGATTTGCGGATGCGGGCGCGTTGGGCGTCGGAGAGCTGGGCGGACTCCTTCAGCAGCTCGTCGCCCTCCAGCAGCTTCAGCGCCACCCACGTGGTGGGCGGGGCGTAGTCCAGATCGCCCTCGTCGTCGTAGCCGCCGATGTGGCGGTGGCTGGCGCGGGCGTTGTGGTCGTCGTCGCGCTCGTTTTCGTCGCGGTGGGTGAAGTGCTCGTCCACGTCGAAGGCGCTGTGGGCGGTGAAGCCGCCGAGGGCCTCGACGATCTCGCGCACGGCGTCCCGGGTGGAGGGCTCATAGGCGCGGGCGGGCTGGGACGGCGTGGGGTTGTGGGCCTGATCGTACACGGCCTGGAACAGCTGGTCGAAGCCCTGCTTCTTCTTGGCGGAGATGGGCACCACCGGCGCGCCCAGCTCTTTGGACAGGCGGGCGCAGTCGATGGTCTCGCCCCGGCGCTGCAGCTCGTCCATCAGGTTCAGCGCCACCACCACCGGGCGCTCCAGCTCCATCAGCTGCAGCGTCAGATACAGATTGCGCTCCAGATTCGTGGCGTCCACGATGTTGAGCACCACGTCCGGCTGGTGCTGGGCGATGAAGTGGCGGGTGATGTTTTCCTCGATGGAATAGGGGGAGAGCGAGTACACGCCGGGGAGATCCACCAGCGTCGCCAGATCGTCTTCGATTTCGAACTTGGCCTCCTTGCGCTCCACGGTGACGCCGGGCCAGTTGCCCACGTACTGATTGGAGCCGGTCAGCGCGTTGAACAGCGTGGTTTTGCCGCTGTTGGGGTTGCCGGCCAGGGCGATGGTGATGTTCATTTTCCCACCTCCGAAACGAAGACCCGGTCCGCGTCCGTGCCGCGAAGGGTCAGGGAATAGCCGCGCAGCAGGATCTCGATGGGATCGCCCAGCGGCGCGCGCTTGAGCACGGTGAGCTTTGTGCCGGGCGTGATGCCCATCTCGATCAGGCGGCGCTTGGTGGCGCCGGTCAGCTCGATGCGCTCCACGATGCCGGACTGTCCGTTTGCCAGTGATTTCAATGCGACCGGAGTCTGCTTCATGAAAAGTCACCTCTGCAAGAATTGATGTTAGAGCTATCTAACTTCCGGCAATATAGTATCACTATCCTAACTCCATTTCAATGCACAGCACTGTAAAATTTTCTGAATTCTCCACTGGTGGATACAGGAGTGTGGTATGATGAAACGCGGGGGAAGGACGGCCTGTCTTCGCCCTTCATCCTATGGACATCAGATCGAGGAGAGACCTGCTTTGCAAGATATGTTTGACATTGTGGTCATCGGCGCGGGACACGCGGGGTGCGAGGCGGCGCTGGCCTGCGCGCGGATGGGCTGCCGGACGCTGCTGACCACCATGAATCTGGATTCGCTGGCGATGATGCCCTGCAACCCGTCCATCGGCGGCACGGCCAAGGGACATCTGGTGCGGGAGGTGGACGCGCTGGGCGGCGAGATGGGCCGCGCCATCGACGACGTGTTCATCCAGTCGCGGATGCTGAACACCGGAAAGGGCCCGGCGGTGCACTCGCTGCGGGCGCAGGCGGACAAGAAGGAGTACCAGCGCCGGATGCGCCGGGCGGTGGACGACTGCGAAGGGCTGGATCTGCGCCAGGCCGAGGCGGAGCGCATCCTGGTGGAGAACGGCCGGGTGACCGGCGTGCGCACCACCACGGGCGCGACGGTGGGCTGCCGGGCGGTTGTGATCGCCTGCGGCGTCTATCTGAACAGCCGGATCATCATCGGTGAATGCTCGTGGAACGGCGGCCCCCAGGGGCTGATGGCCGCCAATGCGCTGACGAAGAATCTGATCGAGCTGGGCTTTCCCATCCGCCGGTTCAAGACCGGCACGCCCGCGCGGCTGGACGGGCGGACGATCGACTTTTCGAAGATGGAGCCCCAGTACGGCGACGAGCCGGTGGTGCCGTTTTCGTTCATGACCGATCCGAAGGGATTGAAGAACCGGGCGCTGTGCTATCTGACGTACACCACGCCCGAAACGCACCGGATCATCCTGGACAACCTGCACCGCGCGCCCATGTACGCCGGAACGATCCATGGGACGGGCGCGCGCTACTGCCCGTCCATTGAGGACAAGGTCGTCCGGTTCCGGGACAAGGAGCGCCATCCCATCTTCATGGAGCCGGAGGGGCTGAACACCAACGAATGGTATGTGCAGGGGATGTCCACGTCGATGCCCGAGGACGTGCAGCGGATGATTTATGAGAGTGTGCCGGGGCTGGAGCATGCGAAGGTGCTGCGACTGGCGTATGCGATCGAGTACGATTGCATTGATCCGCTGGCGCTGAACAGCGCGCTGGGCGCGAAGCATATTGAAGGACTGTATCTGGCGGGCCAGATCAACGGCACGTCCGGCTATGAGGAGGCCGCTGCGCAGGGATTGTACGCGGGCATGAACGCTGCATTGTATGCGCAGGGGAAGGAGCCCATGATTCTCACGCGCGCGGATGGGTATATCGGCGTGCTGGTGGACGATCTGGTGACCAAGGGCACTGATGAGCCCTATCGCATGATGACCTCGAGGGCGGAATATCGCCTGCTGCTGCGGCAGGATAACGCGGATCTGCGATTGACGGAGCGCGGGTATCGCGCGGGATTGGCGGATCGGGAGCGGTATGAGAGGATGCTGAGGAAGCGGGAGGAGACGCTCGGGGCGAGGCGGACGCTGGATAAGCTGCATCTGACCGAGCGGCTGCGCCGGACGGAGGAGAGCTACGAAGGGCTGCGCAGCGAGCGTCCGGAGCTGCCGGAGCTGAGCGACGAGGTGCGCGAGCAGGTGGAGATCAGCGTGAAGTACGAGGGGTATATTGATCGGCAGGCGGCGGCGGAGAAGGAGTTTAGACGGTTGGAGAGTACGCCGCTGCCGAAGGATGCGGATTATTTGAATATGTCGGGATTGAGGATTGAGGCGCGGCAGAAATTGGATCAGCAGAGACCGGATTCGCTCGGACAGGCCTCGAGGATTCCGGGCGTGTCGCCGGGGGATGTTTCCGTGTTGATGATCTGGCTGCGAACCAGACCACAGTAGAAACGGCGATAGCAGGAGAGGGGTCCCGCCGGAGGCGCTCGTGGAACGCAGAGAAAAGGCAGAATAGAAACCGCGGCAGCAGGAGAAGGGTCCAGGGGGATCATCCCCCTGGCGGGGTGCAGGGGCGGAGCCCCGCCCGCCGGAGGCGCTCGTGGAACGCTGAGGAAAGCCGGAATAGGAACGGCGGCAGCAGGAGAAGGAGTCCAGAGGGGATCATCCCCTCTGGCGGGGATCCAAGGGGCAGCGCCCCTTGGGCTCATCACAGCGCTGTAC
>SFJH01000026.1 GCA_004555155.1 Clostridiales bacterium | reverse complement strand
CCGCTCTTTGACTGGACGCAAGATTGACGCTTGATTAGCGGCCCGCCCGACCCCACGCACGAAGCTTGCTTCAATATTCAATCGGCCCGTCACGCATCGGTCTTTGCAGTCGGGCGGGCTGGTTTCTATTCGGGCGTTCTTCAGCGTTACACGAGCCGCAGGGGCGCTGCCCCTGCACCCCGCCAGAGGGGATGATCCCCTCTGGACTCCTTCTCTCGCTGCCGCCTTTCTGTTAGGGCTTTCATTAGCGTTACACGAGCCGCAGGGGCGCTGCCCCTGCACCCCGCCAGAGGGGATGATCCCCTCTGGACTCCTGCTCCTGCTGCCGCGCTTTCTGTTAGGGCGTGGTTCGGCGTTCCAGGAGCGCCCCTGCACCCCGCCAGGGGGCTGCGCCCCCTGAACCCTTCTCCCGCTGCCGCGCTTGGTGCGGGGGCTTCTGCTTTTCCTCAATCATCTCAACAGGAGGGAACGTCTTGGAAAGCGAAAACAAACGTCTCAACAAATTCATCGCGGACAGCGGCTACTGCTCCCGCCGCGAAGCCGATCGCCTCATCTCCGAAGGCCGCGTTCTCATCGACGGCCGCGTCGGCGTACTCGGCGACCGCGTTCTCCCCGGCATGCAGGTGCTCGTCGACCATCACCCCCTGTCCGGTCAGGGCGAAAAGGTCTACCTCCTCCTCAACAAGCCCGTGGGCATCGTCTGCACCGCCGACCCCCGCGAGCCCATGAACGTGGTCGACTACCTTTCCTATCCCATCCGCATCTTCCCCGTCGGCCGCCTGGACAAGGACTCCGAAGGTCTCCTCCTCCTCACCTCCGACGGCGAGATCGTCAACCGCCTGCTCCGCGCCGCCGGCGGCCACGAAAAGGAATACGAAGTGACCGTCGACCGCCCCGTCACCCCCGATTTCATCCGCGGCATGTCCGCCGGCGTGCCCATCCTGGGCACCGTCACCCTGCCCTGCAAAATCCGGCGCACCGGCGAGCGCTCCTTCACCATCGTCATCGTGCAGGGCCTGAACCGCCAGATCCGCCGCATGTGCGAACACTTCGGCTACAACGTGCGCTCCCTCAAGCGCGTGCGCATCATGAACCTCCGGCTGGGCAGCCTCAGGCCCGGCCAGTGGCGAGAACTCACCGACGACGAGCTGAACGAGCTTCTGCGCCGCCTCAGCTGACCCAAAGGAGAATGACTATGGCGAAAATTACCCTTCGCAAAACCCGCGAAACCCGCGTGCGCGGCGGACATCCCTGGATCTACGCCTCCGAGATCGAGCGCGTGGACGGCGAATTTGAAAACGGCGATATCGTGGACGTGGCCGACTTCCGCGGCAAGTTCATCGGCCGCGGCTTCTACAACCCCCAGTCCCAGATTTCCCTGCGCATCCTCACCCGCAATGACGAGCCCTGCGACCGCGCGTTCTTCGAAAAGCGCATCCGCGACGCCTGGGAGTATCGCAGGCTGCTGTGCGATCCCAACTCCTGCCGCCTGATCTACTCGGAGTCCGACTTCCTGCCCGGACTGGTGGTGGACAAGTTCGGCGACGTGCTGGTGATGCAGTCGCTGTCGCTGGGCATTGAGCGCATCAAGGACATGCTGTGCGATCTGCTGATGGAGATCGTCCGGCCCCAGGGCATCTGGGAGCGCTCCGACGTGCCGGTGCGCCGCCTGGAGGGCCTGCAGCAGACCACCGGCCTGCTGCGCGGCACGGTGCCCGACCGCGTGGACATGGTGGAAAACGGCATCCACTTCCTGGTGGACGTGAAGAACGGCCAGAAGACCGGCTTCTTCCTGGACCAGAAGGAGAACCGCGCCGCCATCGCGCCGATCTGCAGGGATGCGAAGGTGCTGGACTGCTTCTGCCACAACGGTTCGTTCTCGCTGCACGCGGCGAAGTTCGGCGCAAAGAGCGTGCTGGGCGTGGACATCTCCGAGGAAGCGCTGGAGGTGGCCCGGGAGAACGCCCGCATCAACGGTCTGGACAATGTGACCTTCGAGGCGCACAACTGCTTTGATCACCTGCGCGAGCTGACCGACGCGGGCGAGCAGTTCGACGTGGTGATTCTCGACCCGCCGGCGTTCACCAAGAACAAGGCCGCGCTGGAGAGCGCGCTGAGGGGCTACAAGGAGATCAATCTGCGCGGACTGAAGCTGGTTCGTCCGGGCGGATTCCTGGTCACCTGCTCGTGCTCGCAGCACGTGCTGACCGAGACCTTCCAGGACATGGTCAATCAGGCCGCGCGGGATGCGAAGAAGCGCATTCGTCTGGTGGAATACCGCACGCAGGCAAAGGATCATCCGATTCTGCCGCAGTCCATTGAGACGAAGTATCTGAAGTGCATGATTCTGCAGGTGATGGAATGAAGCTGACGCTGCATGTGCCCGGGCTGCGGGAGATGGAATACCGGCAGAGGATGCTCTCGCAGCCGGAGACGATGTCCTATAACGCCGGCATGCCTGTGGACGCGGAGGGCTACGACGTGCGCACGGGCTGCATCGATTTTCCCATTCAGGACTGGCGATACTGGCGGGATGTGTGGCTGTGGCGGGAGCCGTCGCGGTACAGCGCGTATCTGCTGGATGAGGAGACCGGGGAGTTCGTCGGGGAAGTGTGCTATTACTATGATATGGAGACCGACGCGCACGGAACCGGCGTGCTGATCGAGGGCAGGCATCGCGGAAAGGGCTATGGCACCGCGGGATTGAAGCTGCTGGCGGAGCACGCCTTTGCCCATCCGGAGGTGGATCGGCTGATGGCGGAGCTGCCGGTGGATCGGGATCAGGCCGTGCGGATGTATCTCTCCGCCGGCTTTCGGGAGGAACATACCGAGGGCGGCGTCTGTCGGCTGGTGCTGAACCGGCAGCGCGCCGCGGAGGAATGACGGAGTCTATTTGAGAAACATCACAGAGGGGGAGCATCCATATGAGCAAGGTCTTCATACCCGCCACCGGCATTGAAAAGCGCTTCGCCTGGCTGAGCGCGATACCCCACGGTTCTTATCACGAAAAGCCCCTCAGCGACGCGATCTGCGCGCTGACGCGCGCCGCAGGGCTGGAGGCGATCCAGGATTCCCTCGGCAACGTGCTGGTGCGCAAGCCCGCCGCGCCGGGCTGCGAGGGCAAGGCCCCCGTGCTTCTGCAGGCGCACATGGACATGGTCTGCGCGAAGGAGTCCGGCTGCAATCACGATTTTCTCCGCGATCCCCTCGATCTGCGGGTGGACGACGAGGGCAATCTGTTCGCCCAGGGCACGACCCTCGGCTCGGACGACGGCTACGGCTGCGCCTACATGCTGGAGCTGCTGCTGACCGACAATGTGCAGCACCCGGAGCTGGAGTGCCTGTTCACCGTGCAGGAGGAGGTCGGTCTGATCGGCGCGGCGAATTTTGACACGTCCATTCTCCGCTCCCGCCGCATGATTTCCATGGACAGTGGCGGCGAATACGTGACCACCGTGTCCACGGCGGGCGGCTGCCGCATGACCATGACGCTGAACGCCGCGCCGGCGCCCGTCGAAGGAAAGGCCTTCCGGCTGGAGGTGACCGGCGTGCGCGGCGGACATTCCGGCGGACTGGAGAGCCTGCGCGGCGCGAACGCCATCAAGGTGCTCTGCCATGCGCTGCTGGCGCTGAACGGTCTCGGCGCGGGGCTGATCGAAGCCTCCGGCGGCGAGGCGGACAACGCGGTGCCCCGCTTTGCCAGCGCGCGGGTGCGCATTCCGGAGGATCGGATCGGCGAGGCCCGCGCCATCGTGGACGCCCACGCCGCCCGCGCCGCGAAGCTGTACGCCGTCACGGATCCGGATTTCTCCATGAAGCTGGAGGAGGCGGAGGACGGCGCGCAGGCGTATGCGATGGGCTGCGCGGCGCTGCCGGTGGCGCTGTTCAACGGCGCGTACGCCATGGATCCCCGACGCACCGACGTGCTGGCGCTGAGCTGCAATCTGGGCGTGCTCTCGTTTGAAAGCGGCGTGCTGCAGGCGCAGTGCATGCTCAGAAGCGCGAATCCCGAGTATCGCGACTGGCTCTCCGAGCAGCTGCGGGCCACGGCCGCGGCCTTTGGCGCGGATGTGGCGGTGGACAGCGACTATCCCGGCATGGAGTACAATCCCGAATCCGAAATGCGCCACCTCTTCGGCGAGGTGGTTCGCGAGAAGCTCGGCCGTGAGCCGGAGGAGTCCGCCACCCACGGCGGCATGGAGATCGGCTACTTCTCCCGCCGCGTGCCCGATCTGGACATCGTGACCCTCGGCCCCAACGGCAGGGGCGCGCATTCTCCCGCCGAGAGCCTCGATCTCGCCTCCTTCAACCGCATGTACGGTCTGCTGACGGCGCTGATCGAGCGGCTGGCATAGGGAAGAAGCGGGGCCCGGCGGGGGAAACCGCAGGAGAGGAAGGTTCTGTTTCCATGGCAGGCGAAATCGGGTCGGACGGCGGCCCGGTTTCGCATTTTTGGCAAAAAAATAGGCCGGGGCAATATTGCCCCGGCGGAATAGCTTTTACATTTCCGGCTGGAGAAGGCCGTAGGTGCCGTCGTTGCGGCGATAGAGGACGCACATGGTGTCCGTTTCCTCGTTCAGGAAGAGGAAGAAGTCGTGGCCGAGCAGTTCCATCTGGGTGATGGCGTCCTCGACGCTCATGGGCTTGACCGCGAACTTCTTGGTGCGGACGACGCTGTAGGTGGCCTCCTCGTACTCGGGCGCGGCCTCGACGACGGGCTCCAGCTCCGTGGTGCGCAGGCGCTTGTCCAGCTTGGTGCGATGGCGGCGGATCTGGCTCTCCAGCTTGTCCACCGCGTGGTCGATGGAAAGGTACATATCGTTGGAGCATTCCTCCGCGCGCAGGATCACGCCGCCGGTGCTGACGGTGATCTCAATAATGTTGCGCGCACCCTTCTGCTGCTTGAAGCGAACCGTGGCTTCCGGTTCGTCGCGGAAGTAGCGCTCGAGCTTGCCGAGCTTCTTTTCGACGCGGGCCTTCAGGCTCTCGGAAACTTCCATTCCCTTACCGGTATAGGTGTACTTCATAATCTTCGCTCCTTTACCTTTATATGGAATGACGCTGTTTAACGTCTTGTTTACTCTATTCTACACAACTTCTTATTTTTCCTGCTTCCTTCACAAAAAGAATCGTGTCATTTTTTCGGATTTGCGGCGGTTTTTCTGCGACCTCCGGAGGCGGGCTTTTGGGCCGGCCTGAATGCCTCCTTCTCGAACTGCACGGTGACGGGGGCGTTCCGCGCGGCGTCCACCAGGAATTCGGAGAAGCGGCGGATGCCGGACATGAAGCGCTGGGACTTCGCCGTGCGGGCAGATGCCTCGTGAAACGACGCCATCTCCGCCAGCGCCTTCTCCCACTTGCCGGTGGTGACGGCGGAGGAGATCTGCGCGGGCACCACGTCGATCAGCTGGCGGCCCTTCTGCGTGGACACGATGTGCTTGCCGGAGCGCTTCGCGTAGCCCACCTGGATCAGCCGCTCGATGATGGCCGCGCGGGTGGCGGGCGTGCCCAGACCGGAGGACTTCATCTGCTCGCGCAGCGCCTCGTCCTCGATGTCCCGGCCGGCGTTCTCCATCAGGTTGAGGATGGACGCGTCGGTGTGCGCCTGAGGGGCCTTGGTCTTGCTGGCCTTCACGGCGACCTTCTCCACCCTCCGCTCGTCGCCCACGGACAGCTTGGGCAGCGGCGGCTCCCTGGATTCGGACTTGTCCGCGCCGTAGACCGCGTGCCAGCCCTCCTCCACGGGCATGGTGCCCAGGGACTTGAAGCGGTGCTCGTCCACCTGGGTGATGATCTTCGCGTTTTCGCAGACGTAGTCGGGGTAGTGGATGGCGATCAGGCGGCGGACGATCAGATCGTAGAGCTTCTTCTCGTCGGGTTGAAGGCCGTTCAGATTCGCCCGCTTGTCGGTGGGCACGATGGCGTGATGGTCGCTGATCTTGGAATTGTCGTAGTAGCGCTTCGAATACGCGTCCAGATCCGCCTGTTCCGCGCGCACCATGGCGGCATAGGGCTCGGGCAGCAGGCCCAGCGTCTTTTTCACCTTCGGGCGCATGTCGTCGGGCAGATAGCGGCTGTCGGTGCGGGGATAGGTGACCAGCTTGTGGGTCTCGTACAGCGCCTGGGCCAGCTTCAGCGTCTTGTCCGCCGAGAAGCCGAACTTGCGGTTGGCCTCGCGCTGGAGGCTGGTGAGGTCGAACAGCTGGGGCGGAGAGAAGCGCTTGCGCTCGCAGGTGCTCTCGGCCACCCGCGCGGGGCGGCCCTTGACGGCGTTCTTCACCTGCTCGGCGGTCTCCTTGTCGTAGACGCGGGTTTCGGGGCTCTTTTTGTCGTCCTTTTTCTCGCCCTCGTCGGCGGGGCGCGGGCTGGGATTGATCCACAGCCCCTCGTAGTCGCCGAAGTTTGCGCGCACCTCCCAGTAGTCCTGGGGCACGAAGCTCTCGATCTCCCGGTCGCGCCTGACGATCAGGTTGAGCGTGGGCGTCTGCACCCGGCCGATGGACAGGTGCGCGTCGTACTTCAGCGAGAACGCCCGGGAGGCGTTCATGCCCACCAGCCAGTCGGCCTCGCTGCGGCAGCGAGCGGACTCGTACAGCGCGTCGTAGGCGGAGGCGGGCTTCAGCGCCTCGAAGCCCTGCCGGATGGCCGCGTCGGTCATGGACGAGATCCACAGCCGCTCCACGGGCTTCTGGCATCCGGCCATCTGGTAGATATAGCGGAAGATCAGCTCGCCCTCCCGGGCGGAGTCCGTGGCGCAGATGATGGAATCGATCTTCGCGCTGTTCATCAGCTTTTTCACGGTGGCGAACTGGCTTCGCGTGGCGGGCAGCACCTTCAGCGGAATCCGCTGGGGCAGCATGGGCAGGTCGAGCATGCTCCACTTCTTCCAGCGGTCCTCGCACTCGCCGGGCTCGCACAGCGACACCAGATGGCCCACGGCCCAGGTGACCACGTATTCCTCGCCGTACAGATATCCGTCGCCCTGCTGCTTCACCCCCAGCACCCGGGCGATGTCGCGCCCCACCGACGGCTTCTCCGCGACGATCAGCTTCTTCATTCCGGCAACCTCCGACAAATCTCGATTCATACAGTATACCTGCCCGGCGGGCAAGAATCAAGCGCAAAAAGATGGCTTTTTCGGAAAGCGGCGCGGCGGCCCTCTGCACCTTGCAACGGGCCTGTTTTTATGCTATGATAGTAGGACAAGTATTGCCACATCGGAGGAAAAATGTCATGTCCAAATCCAAGGTCTATTTCACCACCATGCGCACCGTGGGCGACGAGAACCTGTGTGAAAAGCTGGTTCGGCTCTGCCGCACCGCGGGCATCGAATCCATCGACTTCAAGGACAAATTCACTGCCATCAAGCTGCACTTCGGCGAGGCGGGCAATCTCGCCTTCCTGCGCCCGGACTACGCCCGCGCCGTGGCCTCGCTGGTCAAGGAGCTGGGCGGCAAGCCCTTCGTGACCGACTGCTCCACGCTGTATGTGGGCGCGCGCAAGAACGCGCTGGATCACCTGGACATCGCCTATCAGCACGGCTACAACCCCTTCTGCCTGGGCTGCCAGACCATCATCGCCGACGGCCTGAAGGGCGACGACGACGTGCTTGTGCCCATCGACGGCGAGTACGTCAAGAACGCCAAGATCGGCCGCGCCGTCATGGACGCCGACGTGTTCATCTCCCTGACCCACTTCAAGGGCCACGAGGGCACCGGCTTCGGCGGCACGCTGAAGAACATCGGCATGGGCTGCGGCTCCACCCGCGGCAAGGCCGAGATGCACGAGACCGAAAAGCCCGCCGTGCACGCCGACGTGTGCGTGGGCTGCGGCGTCTGCGCCGAAAACTGCGCCCACAGCGCCATCTCCGTCTCCGACGGCCGCGCGCACGTGGACTACGACAGGTGCAAGGGCTGCGGCCGCTGCATCGGCGTCTGCCCCACCAAGGCCATGCGCCCCGGCGCGGAAAACGGCTGCGAGATCCTGTCCCGCAAGGTCACCGAGTACGCGCTGGCCGTGTGCAAGGATCGCCCCTGCTTCCACATCTCCCTGCTGATCGACGTGTCGCCCTTCTGCGACTGCTACGGCCTGAACGACGCGCCCGTCATCCCCGACGTGGGCATGTTCGCCTCCTTCGACCCCGTCGCGCTGGACAAGGCCTGCGCCGACGCCGCCAACCGCGAGCACGCCATCGCCGACTCCTTCCTGGGCGAGAAGCATCCCCATGCCGGCGACGACCACTTCCATACCATGCACCCCGACACCAAGTGGGAGGCCGGCATCGAGCAGGGCGTCCGCGTGGGTCTGGGCAGCGACGACTACGAGCTCATCACCGTGAAATAATCCTTCGGGGAGGGCCTTCTCTTCCATGAGAGAGCCCTCCCCGCGCGCTGTCAGGGGGATGCCGCCCCCGAAGAGAGGTTCAAATGGATATTCGGCTGCACTTTATCGAGCAGGGCGACGGCTTTCCGCTGATCCTGCTGCACGGGAACGGCGAGGATTCGGGCTACTTCGAGCATCAGATGGAGCCCTTCTCACAGCGCTATCGCGTGATTGCGCTGGACACCCGCGGGCACGGGCAGTCGCCGCGGGGCGACCGGCCGTTCACCATCGCCCAGTTTGCGGAGGATCTCCGCGCGTTCATGGACGAACAGTCCATCCCCCGGGCGCACATCCTGGGCTTCAGCGACGGCGCGAACATCGCGCTGGCCTTCGCGCTGAAGCATCCGGAGCGGGTCGGCCGGCTGGTGCTGAACGGCGGCAACCTCCGGCCCGGCGGCGTGAAGCCGGCCGTGCAGGCGCCCATCGTGCTGGGCTACGGGCTGTGCGCGCTCATCGCCCGGTTCGACAAAAGGGCCCTTCCCAAAAAGGAGCTGCTGGGCCTGATGGTCACACAGCCGAAGCTGCGGCCTTCCGATCTGGCCGGACTGCGCATGCCCACGCTGGTGGTCGCAGGCACGAACGACATGATCCGCGAATCCCACACCCGGGAGATCCACCGCGCCATCTCCGGAAGCCGCCTGGCGATTCTTCCGGGCGATCACTTCGTGGCCCACGAGCGCCCCGAGCGGTTCAATGCCGCGGTGCTCGAATTCCTGCAAGAGGAGGAAACCCATGCAAAACGATGCGATTGAGCGCGCCTGTGCGGCCATCGGCGGGCACACGCCGATGCTGACCGACTGCGGCGCGCTGTGCTCCGCCGCCTGCTGCGCGCCCGACGAGGACGGCCAGGGCGGCGTATACCTGTTTCCCGGCGAGGAGGCGCGGCTCCGGGGCGCGGACTGGGGCCATGTGGAGCCGACGGACTTCGCGCCGATGCTGGTGTGCGACGGCCCCTGCGACCGCGATCGGCGGCCGCTGGCCTGCCGCATCTTCCCGCTGACCCCGGTGAAGGCTGCCTCGGGCCGGTGGACGGTGCGCATGGACGCCCGCGCCCGCGCGATGTGCCCGCTGGTTCGCAGCGGCGTGAAGGGACTGGATCCCGACTTCGCCCGGGGCGTGGTGCGCGCGATGCGCATCATCGCCGAAACGCCGGAGGGCGAGGCCTTTCTGGAGCGCTGGGCCGCGCTGGAGCAGGAGTACCGCTTCGAGCTGTGACAGCAGAGCCGCCGCAAAATCAGAACACGCCTGAATGACCGCGCTGGCGCGGGAGTGCTGATTCGAACTGTGAAGCCAAAGCGCCACATGATGGACGGGACGTGTCTGCGTAACGGCGCTGGCATGGGAGTGCTGATTCGAACTGAAACGCCAAAGCACTGCAAACTTGGGTCGCGCCCGGTCGACCGCGCTGGCGCGGGCGTACCGCTTCGAACTATAACGCCGAAATCACCGCGAAATCGGGCCGTGCCTGCACGACGACGCTCGTGTGGGATGACCGCTTCGAACTGTGAAGCCAAAGCACCGCAAACTCGGGCCGCACCTGCATGACGGTGTTGGCGTGGGAGTACCGCTTCGAACGGTAAACGACAAAACAACGCAAACTCGGGCCGCGCCCGGATACCGGCGATTCGCCAAAGGAGGAATACCGCTTTGAACTGCAATCAGGACCATCGCGTGGCGCTGGGGCTGTCCGGCGGCGTGGATTCCGCCGTGGCCGCGCGGCTGCTGCAGCGGGAGGGCTATGAGGTCTTCGGCCTGTATCTGGACATCGGCACGGCGCAGGCCCGGGAGGACGCCATCTCCACGGCGGAGTTCCTCGGCGTTCCGCTGAAGGTGCTGGACGTGCGCGAACCGCTGGAGCAGTGCGTCTGCGGGCCGTTCGCGGAGGCCTATCTGCGCGGCGAGACCCCCAACCCCTGCATTCTGTGCAATCCCAGCGTGAAGTTCAGGAGCCTGGCCGAATACGCGGACGAGGTGGGCGCGCGCTGGATCGCCACGGGCCACTACGCCCGCGCCCGGGACGGCATGCTGCTCAAGGGCATGCCCGCCAACGATCAGAGCTACATGCTCTGCCGGCTCACCCGCGCTCAGGTCGCCCGGCTGAAGCTGCCGCTGGGCGAATATGAGAAGGTTCAGGTGCGCGCGCTGGCAGAGGCGCTGGGCATCCCCGTGGCCCGCAAGCCCGACAGCATGGAGATCTGCTTCATCCCGGACAAGGACTACGCCGGCTGGCTCTCCCGCCGCGGCGCGGTGCCCGGGCCGGGGCCGGTCGTCTTCAACGGCAAAATCGTCGCCCGCCACGAGGGCTTCCACCGCTGGACGGTGGGCCAGCGCCTGCCGGGGCTGTACGACGGGCGGAAGCTGTACGTTTCGGAAATCCGCCCGGCGCGCGGCGAGATCGTGGCGGCGCTGTGGGAGGATCTGTTCAAAACCGAGGTGCGCGTGCGCGGCATGAACTGGCTGATCGACCCGCCGGGCGCGCCCATCCACGGCTCGGTGCGCGTGCGCCACACCAAGTGGGAGAACCCCGACTGCACCGTGATTCCCGACGGCAGCGGTGCGGTCATCCGCTGCGACAGCCCCGTCCGCGCCCCCGCCCGGGGACAGGCCGCCGCGATCTACGACGGCGACCGCGTGCTGGGCGGCGGCTGGATTGAATGAGGCCGGTTCCCGAAGGCGGCGCGGCCGCCGCGAAAACCCGCACCGCCGAGCCGCTGCGTTCTGCGACGGTGACCGCGTGCCGGACGGCTGGATTGAATGAGGCCGGTTCCCGCAGACGGCGCGGCAGCCGCGAAGCATCCCACCGCCGGGCCGCCGCGATTTACAACGGCGACCGCGTGCCGGACGGCTGGATTGAATGAGGCCGGTTCCCGCAGACGGCGCAGCCGCCGCAAAGCATCCCACCGCCGCGATCTACGACGGCGACCGCGTGCTGGGCGGCGGCTGGATTGACTGAGGCCGATTCCCACAGACGGCGCGGCAGCCGCGAAGCATCCCACCGCCGCGATCTGCGACGGCGACCGCGTGCTGGGCGGCGGCTGGATTGACTGAGGCCGGTTCCCGCAGACGGCGCGGCAGCCGCGAAGCATCGCACCGCCGGGCCGCCGCGTGCTACGACGGCGACCGCGTGCTGGGCGGCGGCTGGATTGACTGAGGCCGATTCCCACAGACGGCGCAACCGCCGCGAAGCATCCCACCGCCGGGCCGCTGCGATCTGCGACAGCGACCGCGTGCCGGACGGAGGCTGGATTGAATGATATCGATTCCCGCAGGCGGCGCAGCCGCCGCGAAGACCCGCTTTTTCAAAGAGGAGGGATTTTATGGCTTCCAGCATGATGCACCTCGCCATCGCCGGGCGATTGCTGGATGGAATTGCCCGGCCCGATCTGCTGCGACTGGGCTGCGTGCTGGTGGACGCCGCCGGTCGGGCGGGCCACTTCCACGCGAAAGCGCCGGACGGCCGCCGGTACTACGACCTCGAGCGCTTCCGCCGGGCGTACGGCGGCCGGATGCGCTCGGACGATTTCTGCCTGGGCTGCTATCTGCACCTGGCGCAGGACATGGTCTACCGGAAGTTCGTCTACGACGATCGCGGCTGGAGCCCCTCTTCGCCGGAGCAGGTGGAGCGCCTGTACAACGACTACCGGCTGCTGAACCCGATCCTCCTCCGAAGGCACGGCCTGAAGCCCTTGACTCTGCCCGGCGATCTCGCGGGGCATCCGCTGCTGGCGGCGAACGCGCCGGCGTTTCTTGAAGACATGGCGAAGCAGTTCGCGCCGTATGACGGGGGCGAGCCCTTCTTCCTGACCGAATCGCTGGCGGAGGAGTACATCGACCGCGCCGCGGAGGTCTGCCTGCGGGAGCTGGACGCGCTGCGGGGCTGCGGCGCCCATGTGAATCCGCTGGACTACACCTATGCGCCGGCGTTTCAGATTCGCGAGCTGACGCCGCCGGAGGTTCCGCTGCTGCGGGACTTCCTCTACGAGGCCATCTTTCAGCGGGAGGGCGAGCCGCCGCTGCCCCGGGAGGTGGTGAACCGGCCCGAGCTGCGCGTCTACATCGAGGATTTCGGGAAGAAGCGCGGCGACCTGTGCCTCTGCGCCGAGTCGAACGGCGAGGTGGCGGGTGCGGTCTGGGTGCGCATCATCCCCGGCTACGGGCATCTGGACGACGACACGCCGGAGTTCGCCATCTCGATCCTGAAGCCCTGGCGCGGCCGCGGCTTCGGCACGCGGCTGATGCAGGAGATGCTCAAGGCGCTGCGGGCCCGGGGCTGGAAGCGCGCGTCGCTGGCCGTGCAGAAGGACAACTGCGCGCTGAGGATGTACCGGAAGGTCGGCTTTCAGACCGTCGGCGAAAACGACGAGGAGTACATCATGGCCATCGAGCTGTGACACAGCTTCGAAGCGAGCATTCTCCATTCATCGGCATCTTTTATGGATGCGGACGCCTCTTAACCTCCTACACATGGATTCAGTCGCTCCAAATCCAGAACGAAGTTGCCGCCTGTGAATGAAAAATCTGCATTGAAAGATACGGTTTCCGTCGAAACGCAAATAAAGCCCAATTTCTTCAGCAGATTGCAGGAAGGAGTGTTGTCAATGGCTGTTCCGGCTGTGAAAACCCTTGCATTGTATTCCTGGGCGAAATACTGAATCAGCGCATGGGCGCTTTCATAAGCATATCCGTTTCCGTGATGAGCCGAATGGAAACAATACCCTAAATCATATCTGCCGTTTTCCGCATGGAAACAAAGATAACCGATCATCTTATTCTTCAAATCTACCGAAAAAAACAGATTACTGGCGGCAAATCTCCTTGTAAGTTCCTGTATTTCAACCTCTTCGGTTGGCAGCGGCGCGTCATACATGGCATAGCTGGATTGGCGAAAGTCGGAAAAAATCTCTTTTATCTCAATCCAATCCTCTGCACATAAATGCCGAATGTGCAATCTGCTTGTGTTGATCATCATATGATCTCCTCGATTCATTCTTCTTTGATCAGACTGGCAGGCAAACCGTTTGCGTGCGGCAAGTCCACAGGGGACAGCCGCTCCGGCGGCGCGGCAAAGAGCATGCCCGGCCGGAAAATGTAATGATTGCCATCGTCAGAGAGAAACACGCGAGCGATTTTGAAATTTCTCGCGTGTTTCTCTCTGCATTCAGCCTCCGGTCTTGCGCGCCGGAGGTTCAGCTTCGAAACGATGCGTCGAACGCCTCCAGCCCGTCGGCGGGGACGTCGAAGAACCGGGGCGAAAAGTGCATCCGCCCGGACGCCAGCCCGTCGGGGCGCAGCTCCAGCGCCATCAGCTCGGGGAAGGAGCTGCCGTCGTGCATGACGATGCCGAAGTCCGAGGCGGGGCGGAAGCCGAAGCGGCCGTAGTAGGCCGGATTGCCCGTGATGACCACGCCGCCGAAGTCCGTCGCCCCGGCCAGCGCCAGCGACCGCCGGATCAGTTCGCTGCCGACGCCGGTGCGCTGCGCGTCCGGACGGACGCTGATCGGCCCGAAGGCCAGCACGGAATGCGCCGCGCCGGATGCATCGACAATCCGGGCGCGGGTGTAAAAGATGTGGCCGATCAGCCGGCCGCCCTGCTCGCAGACCAGGTTCAGCGATTCCATCGCATCCGGGTCGCCGCGCAGGCTGTGCAGGATGTAGTGCTCGTCGCAGCCGGGCTTGTACACGTTCCAGAAGGCCGCGCGGGTCAGCAACTCGGCGGCGGCGTAGTCGGCGGGCGTTTCAAGGCGATAGATGCGCTCGTTCATGATGATGACCTCCTTGATTCCGAGGATTGTGTTCTCCGGGATTCGCCGCGGATGCCCGACGGAAGGCGCGGGCCGCGGCGTGTAGGGCACAGATCGGCTCTGCGAACTGTTCGCAAACGGCTGCGCGCAGGCGCAGATCGGCTCTGCGGGCAGGCGCGGGCCGCGGCGTGCAGGGTGTAGATCGGCTCTGCGGGCAGGCGTGGTCTGCTGTGCATAGGGGGCAGATCGGCTCTGCGGGTAAGCGCGGGCTGTGGCGCACAGGGCGCAGATCGGTTCTGCGGACAGGCGTGGGCCGCTGCGTGCAGGACGCAGATAGGCTCTGAGGACGGTTCGCGGGCTGTGGCGCACAGGGCGCAGATCGGTTCTGCGGACAGGCGTGGGCCGCTGCGTGCAGGACACAGATCGGTTCTGCGGGCAAGCGTGGCCGCGGCGTGCAGAGCGCAGATCGACTCTGCGGGCAGGCGCGGGCCGCAGCGCTCATTTGCGGATCTTTCCCGACTTCTTCATCTCGCGGGAGAATTTGCTGATCTCCTTGCTGCGCTCGCGCTTGCGGGCCAGGGCGGCGGTTCGGTCGGCCTCGTCGTGCAGCTTCAGATAGTTCTCCACGCGGCCGGGGTCCAGCGCGCCGCTCTCCAGTCCGGCGCGGACAGCGCAGCCGGGCTCGTGGGTGTGGGTGCAGTCGCGGAAGCGGCAGCGCTGCGCGGCCTCGGCCACCTCGGCGAACACGTCCTCCACGCCGTCCACGGAATCCCACATGGCCAGCTCCCGCATGCCGGGGGTGTCGATCAGCAGCGCGCCGCAGGCCAGCTCGAGCATCTGGCGGTGGACGGTGGTGTGGCGGCCCTTGTCGTCGTCGGCGCGAATCTCGCCGGTGTCCATGACCTCCGCGCCCATCAGCGCGTTGACCAGGCTGGACTTGCCCACGCCGGAGGAGCCCAGCAGCACGGCGATGGTGCCCGGCGTGAGCAGCGCCCGCAGCGCGTCCATGCCCTGACCGGTGCGGACGCTGACGGCCAGCGCGGGGCAGTCCGGCGCCAGATTCAGCACCTGGGCGACGGCGATCTCGGCGGCGAGGTCATCCGCCAGATCCCGCTTGGTCAGCAGGAAGGCCGGCTGCGCGCCGCTCTCCCGGGCCAGGGCCAGATAGCGCTCCAGGCGGCGGGGGTTGAAGTCGGCGTTCAGCGAGGTGACGATGAACGCCAGGTCCACGTTCGCGGCCACCAGCTGCCGCTCGCCGTGCCAGGTGTCCTGCCGGGCGAACAGCGTGCGCCGGGGCAGGATCTCCACGGCCTGACTGTCGCCGGCGGGATTGTACTCCACGCGGATCAGGTCGCCCACGGTGGGCATCTCGTCCGCGCGCAGGCCGCGCTTCATCTGCGCGTGGCCGGGGCCGCGGCGGGTGACGATCTCAAACCGGTCGCGGTGCACGGCGGTGACGCGGGCGGCGATGCAGCAGGGGTCATTCAGGTCCGGGATGCGATAGTTTTCGATATTCATGAATTTCATTTCTCCTCATTGCGCAGTCGTTGGGTTCAAAGCTCCGAAGCAAAATTCTGTCCGTCATTTTGCAGCACTCCTTTCGATTCGGGCGCAAAAAAGCGCCGCGCAAACACAGCCGTTCAATCCGGCTGGGTTCGCGCGGCGCGCGCCGTTCAGTCTTCACGAAAGGTTGGATGGATGGCATGGCGACCAAAGGGCCTGCAAGCCCCCTTCTGTCAACAGATCGCTTCGCCGTATTTGATTTTAGCTCACAATCACCTTGCAAGCCGTCATCAAACCCATCTCCTTTCAAACCGTGATGATGTATTTTAACACATCTGAATTGCGCTTGTCAATGGATTTGTGGTATAATGGTGTTGTTCTTCAATCCGGCGCGGCTTCATACTCTGGAGCGAGCCGATTTCCAAAGGGGGAAAGACCCATGCAGATTTTCGAGCTGCTCAAGGCAGTGCTGTTCGGCATCGTGGAGGGCGTGACCGAATGGCTGCCCATCAGCAGCACCGGCCACATGATCCTGCTCAACGAGCTCATCCCCTTCACCGGCGTTTCCGAAAACTTCTATTCGATGTTCGAGGTGGTCGTCCAGCTGGGCGCGATCCTGGCGGTGGTGGTGCTCTACTGGGGCAAAATCTGGCCCTTCGGCCGGAACGCCCAGACCGGCAAGCCCTGCGTGAAGATGCCCATCATCACGCTGTGGATCAAGATCCTGATCGCCTGCGTGCCCGCAGCGGTGATCGGCCTGCTGTTCGACGAGGTCTTCGAGCGGCTGTTCTATAATTACGTATGCGTGGCCATCGCGCTGATCGTGTTCGGCGTGGCGTTCATCGTCATCGAGACGCTGCACAAGGGCAAGAAGCCCCGCATCCGCTCGCTTTCCCGCCTGGACTACACAACCGCGCTGCTCATCGGCGTGTTCCAGGTGATCGCGGCGATCTTCCCCGGCACGTCCCGCTCCGGCGCGACCATCGTCGGCGCGCTGCTGCTGGGCGTCTCCCGAAAGGTGGCGGCGGAGTTCACGTTCTTCCTGGCCATCCCGGTGATGTTCGGCGCCAGCCTGCTGAAGCTGGTGAAGTACGGCCTGGCGTTTACCGGCATGGAGCTGGTCATCCTGCTGCTGAGCATGGCGGTGGCCTTCGTGGTGTCCATCGTGGTGATCAAGTTCCTGATGGACTACATCAAGAAGCACGACTTCAAGGTCTTCGGCTGGTACCGCATCGCGCTGGGTGCGCTGGTGCTGATCTTCTTCTGGCTGCGGTAATCTGCGCAAAGACGAGCGCCCTCTGCTTTTGTACAGAGGGCGCTTCGCTTTTTCTCAGAGAAATTCCAGGGGAAACAGCGACTGTTCGAAGTCCTTGACATAGTACTTGAGATTCTTCCGGCCCCGGACGATCACGGCGTGGCCCTCGGCCTCCAGCCGCCTTCGCTGCTCGTCCACGCCGCCGGGATATTTGGGATTCAGCTCGCCGCCCGCCTTCAGCGTGCGCCACCAGGGCGTGGAGTCGTCGCCGCGCTGGGCGCAGGCCCAGGCCGCGATGGACACGAACACGCCGGCGGTGATGGGCTCGGTGAAGTCCGCGCCGTTCTGCCGGGCGAACAGCGCGCGGATCTCGCCCACCGTGGTCAGCCGGCCCGGCGGCGCCTGCCGCATGGCGCGGTCATAGTCGATGGGCGGGGCGAAGTACATCCGGCTGCCGCCGTACTTCGCGATGGCGGCCGGGTCGGTCACGAGCTGCGTCTTCGGCATGTCCTTGCCGTCGCGCAGCATGGCGTTGAAGTCCTTGCGCTCCTCATGGGCCATGGTTTTCACCTCCGGACAACAGCATAGCAGATTCCGCGCGCCGCCGCAATGAGGCGGTTTTCTTTTTTGGACAGAAATCGGAGGATTTCCCATCACCCCTTCGCGATTTCCCGCACCGTCAGCACGCCGCCCTCCACGGTGAAGCGCACGTCCAGGCCGGCGAAGGCCACGCCGAAGGGGCGCGGGTCGTCCCGCCGGTAGCCGGGGCGGGGATCCTGCCGCAGCGCGCCGATGAGCGCCGCCCGCTTGGGCGCGGGCACCTGCGCCAGCAGCTCGTCCGGGAAGACGACCTCCAGGGCGTAGTCGCGCACCTCCCGGGCGAAGCCGTCCGCGGCCTCGGGATGGCAGTCCGCGTGGGTCAGATAGGGCTTGATATCGTAGATCGGCGTGCCGTCCATCAGGTCGATTCCGGCCACATGGAGCACCGGCCCGTCGGGCGAATCGCTCTCCACCGACTCCAGCCGCACGCAGGACAGCCCAATGGGGTTCGGCCGGAACGGGGAGCGCGTGGCGAACACGCCCATGGCAACATTGCCGCCCAGCCGGGGCGGGCGCACCGTGGGCGACCAGCCGTCCCGGACGGCTTCCGAAAACTTCCAGATCAGCCACAGGTGGGAGAAGCCCTCGATGCCCCGCAGCGCGTTGGGATCGCGGTACTTCGGCGCGAACACGATGGTTCCGCGCAGCTCGTCCACCAGTCCGCTCTGCCGGGGCAGGCCGAATTTGGTGGGAAAATCGGTGCGGATATGGGCGATGATTTCCATCGAATCCGCGCGCTCATTGCGCTTTGGTTCTGCCATGAAAGCTCCTTTCCAAACGAAGCAGCGCGCCCTGTGGACTGCACAGGGCGCGGATTTCAGCTTTTTTTCGGGTGAATCCAGCCGCGCATCCGCTGGCCGAAGGTTTTGCGGACGGCGGCAGAGGCCTGCAGCTGGAGCGGATGATCGAGGTAGTAGCTCTGCACGCTCAGCGGCTCCGCCTCGCCGGGCTGGGCGCGCAGGTAATTTCCGTCGGACTGCAGCCGCCAGGCCTTGGTGTTGTCCTGGAGGATGCGCTCCAGATACGCCGAGAGCATGTCCTTCAGCTCCGGGCTGCTGACCGGGCAGGCCACCTCCACGCGGCGGGTCTGGTTGCGGGTCATGATGTCCGCGGAGGACAGATACAGCCTGCGCTCGCCGCCGGTGCCGAAGCAGTAGATGCGGGAGTGCTCCAGGAAGCGGCCGACGATGCTGGTGACGGTGATGTTCTCGGTCTTGCCCGGAACGCCGGGCAGGATGCAGCAGATGCCGCGGATGATCAGGTCGATCTTCACGCCCGCGCAGGAGGCCTCGCTGAGCTTGTCGATCAGGTCGCGCTCGGTGACGGAGTTGGCCTTGATGATGATGCGGCCCTGCTCGCCCCGGGCGATCTCGCCGTCGATCAGCGCCATCAGCCGGTCCTTCATGGCGTTGGGCGCCACCAGCATCCGGTCGTAGTCGCCGAACAGGTAGCCGATGAGCATATTCTCGAAGAACGCTATCGCATCCTGGGCCACGGCGGCGTCGGCGGTCATCATGCAGAAATCGGTGTACAGGGTGGAGGTCTTTTCGTTGTAGTTGCCGGTGCCGATCTGGGTGACGTAGGACAGGCCGCTGCGCTCGCGGCGGGTGATCAGGCAGATCTTGGCGTGGCACTTCATGCCCTCGGGGCCGTAGATGATGCGGCATCCGGCCTCCTCCATCTCCCGGGACCATTCGATGTTGTTCTGCTCGTCGAACCGGGCGCGCAGCTCCATCATGACCGTGACCTCCTTGCCATTCTCGGCGGCTTCGCAGAGGGCCTTGGCGATGGCGGAATTGCGGGCCAGGCGATAGATGGTGATCTTGATGGACACCACGGACGGATCGGACGCGCTCTGCTTGAGCAGATCCAGAAACGGCTGCATGGACTGATAAGGATAGAACAGCAGCACGTCGCGCTGGCGCACCTGCTCGAAGATGGGCTGGTCCCGGTTCAGATATTCGGGATACACCGGCGCGTAGGGCGGATAATACATGTTCGCCGGGCACTTGTCCAGCAGATAGGCGTAGCTCAGCTTCAGCGGGCATTCGCAGGAATAGACCTGCCGCGCGTCCAGCTTCAGGTTGCCTCCCAGCATCTTGGCCAGCCGGGGCGCGTGGCCCTGCAGCTCCAGCCGCACCGGCGCGAGCTTCTCGCGCTTGCGCAGCAGCTTGGCCATGTAGTTTAAGAAATCGGGGTTGTCCTCGTCGAACTTCTCCTCGTCCATGCTGATGTCGGCGTTGCGGGTGACCGAGATCACCGCCTGCTCCGCCACCTCGTAGATCTTGAAGGTCTTCTTCAGGTGCGCCGCCACCACGGCCTCGGTGCGCACGTATTTCACCTGCCCGCCGGGCAGCATCAATATCGGCGGCACGGACTTCGGGATGTCCACCAGGCCCAGCACCAGCTTGCCCCGGGCGGACAGCAGCGCGGCGGCGTAAAGCGCCTTGTTCTTCAGATGCGGGAAGGGATGGCTGCGGTCGATGATCTGGGGCGACAGCAGCGGCCGGATGTTCTCCTTGTAATAGTCGTGCACATAGGCGCGCTGGCTGTCGCTCAGGGCCTCATAGGGCACCTCGAACACGCCGGCGTCCGCCAGCTCGCCGGTCAGCTCGCGGTAGATCTCGTCGCGCCGGGCGATCAGCGGGCGCACCGCGTGAAAGATCACGTCCAGCTGCTCGGACGGGGTCATGCCGCTCTTGTTCTCGGCGTCGTCGGGCGCGATCATGTTCAGGTCGAACAGGCTGCCTACGCGCACCATGAAGAACTCGTCCAGGTTGCTGGTGAAGATCGACACGAACCGCAGCCGCTCGATCAGCGGCACCGATTGATCCGCCGCCTCGGCCAGCACGCGCTCGTTGAACTTCAGCCAGCTCAGCTCCCGGTTCTGCGTATAGCTCAGGTCGTAGCTCTGGGCCTTCTGCACAGATATTCCTCCCCACGTAAAACCCTATTCATTCTTCATTATACCAAAAAAATCGGCAAATTCAACACGGAATTCGCGAAGACATGATAAAACCCAAATCATTTGCCGGTAGCTGCGGCGAGTTTTGCGCGCCTCTTGCAAGGGCGGCGTGTTTTGAAGTATAATGATAGAAAGAGCTTCGCCGCGCGGGACGAAGCCGCACCGAAGGACGGGAGGGAATCCCATGAATCTCAGACCCTACAAGACGCTGCTGAAGCCGGCCTCGGACGAGTTCATCGTCAACAAATCGCGGTTCATCGGCTACGGCTGCCCCTGCGAGACGGAGGAGGCGGCGCTTCAGTTCCTTTCAGACATCCGCACGAAGCACAAGGACGCCACGCACAACTGCTATGCCTACATCATCGGCCCCAATATGGGCGTGATGCGCTATTCCGACGACGGCGAGCCCGGCGGTACGGCGGGCATGCCCATCATCGAAGTGATGAAGGCGCGGGGCGTGACGAACTGCGCCGTGGTGGTCACGCGGTACTTCGGCGGCATCCTGCTGGGCGCGGGCGGACTGGTGCGGGCGTACTCCCAGGGCGCGGCGGTCGCGCTGAACGCCTGCGGCGTGGGCACGATCTATCCCACCGCCCGGTATCTGATCGAGGTGGGATATCCCCTGCTCAACCGCATGGACTACTTTCTGAAGGACGAGCCGGTGATCGTGGAGGACAAGGCGTTCACCGACGTGATCACCTACACCATGCTGATGAAGACCGAAGACGAGGAGGGCTTTCTGCGCCGCCTGACGAACATGTCGGAGGGCTCTCTGGAGCCGCTGCGCTACGAGGAGCTCTACTATCCCTGGAGCGAGTGAAATCAGAACGATCCGGAGGTTTTTTATGAAACTGAAACTGGACAACACGAAGACCTACGCCGTCGTGCTGGAGGGCGGCGGGGCGCGGGGAGCGTACCAGGTGGGCGTGTGGCGCGCGCTGGAGGAGGCGGGCGTGCGCTGGAACGCCGTGGCGGGCAGCTCCGTGGGCGCGCTGAACGGCGCGATGATGGCCATGCGCCGTCTGGAGCAGGCCGAAGAGCTGTGGAAGAACATCCGGTTTTCCCAGGTGATGAACGTGGACGACGACATGATGAAGAAGCTCTTCGAACTGAAGCTCGGGGAGATCAACCTCCGCGAGCTGGCGCGCGGCGCGCTGAACATCCTCAAGGGCGGCGGGTTCGACATCGCGCCGCTGCGCGAGCTGCTGGGCGAGGTGGTAGACGAGGACGCCATCCGCAATTCCGACGTGGAATTCTTCATCGCCACCTTCTCGATCACCGACCGCAGGGAGCTGTACCTGCGCGCGAAGGACATCGAGCCCGGCGCGATTCAGGACATGCTGCTGGCCAGCGCCTACTATCCCGCCTTCCGCAACGAGCCGCTGGGCGGGAAGCGCTACATCGACGGCGGCGTGCAGGACGTGCTGCCGCTGACCCCGCTGATCGAGCACGGCTGCAAGGACATCCTGGCGATCCGGGTGTTCGGGTTCGGCGTGGAGCGGCGGGTGGAGATTCCGGAGGACGTGAACATCGTGACCATCGCGCCGAATCAGAAGCTGGGCCCGGTGATGAACTTTGACACGGAGCTCAGCCGCGAGCAGTACCGGCTGGGGTACTTCGACGGCAAGCGCGCGCTGTACGGCCTGGCCGGACAGAAATACTACGTCGATCCCACCTGGAGCGAGGACGAGGCGTATGCCCGGCTGATCGATCTGGTGCGCCGCTTTCAGCTCTATCACGACGCGCCGGACACCCTGCGCGCCCTCAACGAGGAGGTGCTGCCGCGGCTGGCCCGGAAGGTGCGCGCCGAGGGCGGATATCACGACGTGCTGATCCGGTGCCTGGAGGTCATGGCGGAGAGCGAGGAGATCGATCCCTTCGAGGTCATGACCGACGCGGAGCTGGAAAGGCGCGTGCTGGAGAGGGCGGAGGAGACCCACGCCTGGGTGCCGCTGATGCTGTGATGAGGATCGGGAGGCGGAGTGCGATGGCAGACATGGAAGAGAGATTTCTGGAGGCGGCGATGGTGGAGAGGAAAGGGATCAACGGGCTGGCGATTTCCGGCTTTGTGATTTCGCTGAGCGCGGGCGCGCTGTTCGCAGCGGCGCTGCTGTGCCAGCTGGGCGTGATGCTGGGGCCGCTGTCGGCGCTGGCATTCGGCGTGCTGGCAGGCGCGGCGGCGGCCTGCGGCGCGGCGCACAGCGCCGTGGCCATCGGACTGTGTCTGCGCCGGGGCGACCGCGGCGCGGGCTTCGCGCTGGCGGGACTGGCGGTGGGCACGGTGTTTCTGGCGCTGGTGCTGGCCTTCGCGGGGATGTTCATTGTGGAATACTATACCGGCGTGTGCATCGCCAGGCTGCGCTGGTGAAGCTGGGCGTGCATCGCCCTGCGGCAGACGACCGGCTGAATGATTCCGGATCAGACTTGTGCAAAACGCGCCGCCCCTGAACCCGTACGGGTTCAGGGGCGGCGCGTCATTACGGAACCTCCGGCGGACGGCCCGGCCCTCCAACCGGCAGAGCGCATGGACAGAACGGCGCACAGCGGATGAACCGGCAGAAGCGCTCACGCCCGCCCGTTGGCCGCGAGAACAGCGCGCAGGAGGAAGTCGGCGCAGCCAGACGTTTCGCGGTCGTAGTAGGCGAGGAAGCGTTCGTCCTGCACGTACATGGACGCCAGGCCGATCTGATGCTGCGGCGTGCATCCGGCCCAGGAAAAGCGCACCCACCGCAGGTGCAGCGCGGCGATGGCGCGGCCCTCCGCGCCGGCGGGATCCGCACCGCTGCGCACCGCCGATTCCAGGCGGCGCAGGATCTCCGCTTCCAGCGCCTTCCATTCGTCGTATTGCGCGGGCTTCATGTCCATCATGCGGCGGTTGGCGCGGTCGATCTCCGCATCCGTGTACTTTTCGCGGATCTCCGCACCGTAATGCCGCTCGTTCTGCGCCACGGCTTCGCGCTTGAACGCTTCGAATTTCTCGTGATCTGACATGGTTTCATTCCTTTCTTCAGCCTGTATGCAGCGCCGGACGGAGGCGATCAGCGCGTCGACGCGCCTGCGCTCCTGCTCCAGCATTTCCAGATGCCCGCGCAGCGCGGACAGCCGGTCGAAGGCGGGATCGTCCAGCAGCTCGGCGATCCGCCTGAGCTCCAGCCCCAACGCCCGATAGTAGAGGATGTGCTGCAGCCGGTTCACCTCCGATTCGGAGTAATACCGGTATCCATTCCCGCCCACCCGGCTGGGCTTCAGCAGTCCGATGCGGTCATACCAGCGCAGCGTGCGCGCGGTTACGCCCGACAGCCGGGCCAGCTCGCAGACGCTGTATTCCATGCGATCTCCTCCCTTCGAAGACAGGATAAGGGCTGACGCTGCGTCAATGTCAAGTCCCTGCGCCCCCGGCGGCGAAAAAAACCGGGCCGGACGCCGGGTCTGTTCTACAGATCCGACGTCTGGCCCGGGTCGCTTTGGAAGCCGTCGGGCGGGAAAATGATCAGGGCAGCTGCGGAGAATCCCGCCGATCCTGCGCAGCTTCAGCGCCGTTCAAATCGCCGACGGCAGGCAGAGTGGGGCGTTCAAAGGCCGTTTTTCATGGCCAGATAGGCGCGGCGATCCTGATACATCTCGTCGAAGCAGCCGTAGACGCCGTCGAGACAGACGAAGGCATGCGCATCGGGATCGCATCCCGCCAGAACCCGGGCGAGCTCCGCAGCGAACGCGCCGTCCTTCAGCGGGAGGTGGGCGTCGCAGAGCTGACCCAGCTCATCGCGCAGCGGCATGCTCAGCAGCAGACCCTCGGCGCGCTTCAGCGTGTCGGGCGCGGGCTGCTCTCCGCGCAGGAGGCAGTGGCTCAGGTTCACGGCCAGCGGAAGCTCCGGCATCAGCGATGCGAGTTCCTCCGGTCGGGCGCGTTCCGCCCGCGCCACGCCGTTGACCATCACGGGCTGCATCTTCCGCTGTTCCGCCATTTCGCACAGTGCGGTCAGCGTCTCGCGCATGTCCTGAGCAGCCTGTTCCGGAGTCAGATGGTTTTCAGCGTTGCGGTGGGTGGTCAGCAGCACCCGGCTCGCGCCCAGCGCGGCGGCCTTGTCCATCAGCTCCTCCATCCAGCGCAGGTTTTCCTCCAGCTTCCAGGGCATGTTCCGGATCAGCGACATGTGGGGATAGTGATCCATCAGCGACGCAAAATCCACCATCACGCCCAGTCCCCGGCGCTTCAGCCAGCTGCCCGCCTGTCGCGCCTGGCGAAGGCTCAGGTCGTCCACATAGGCCGCATCCAGGCGCACGCCCGCGAAGTACTTGTCCAGCGACGGCATGGCGATCAGCGCGTCGATCAGCGCGCCCTCGGGGCGCAGCGAGACGTACAGGTTGCCGCGCAGATCCCGCATCTCCACCTCGGGCAGGCGCTCGATTTCATCGCTGTCGTATTCGATATCCCACATGGCCATCTGGCCGGGGCCCAGCACCTCGCGCCCGCCGGCCGGCGCGAAGGGGCGGTGGGGGGCGGTGAAGGGCGGGAAATAGCCCGGCGTGCGCATCTCCACGTCCGGCAGCTCGATCTGCTGGCGCGAGCGCTCGCGTCCGCAGCGCAGCTTCAGCGCGTAGGTTTCGCAGGTGAAGGAGTTGTTGACCACCGTGACCGTCAGCGTGTGCTCGCCGCGCAGGTTGACGATGACCTCCAGCGACGGATTGTCCACGTCCACCAGCCGCTGTTCATCGAACAGATCCGCCAGATAGGCCTTGACCGTGGGCATCAGGTCGTACAGCAGGGGGATCGAGCGGTTTTCCTCGTTGTGCATGGGTTCGGCGCTTCGAACCGCGCGCATGCCGTAGGGCGACAGCACCAGCGCACACCGGCCGCGTCCCAGGCGACGCTCCACGATCAGCGGCGCGCCGTCCTCCAGCTGCGCGACGACCTCCGCGTCCGCCAGTTCGGCTTCCACCAGGTCGAAGGCCTCCTCGCGCTGTTTTCTTCCGCGATAGACCGTCAGCGCATCCTCGCGCCGGACGACCGCGCCCAGCGCGCGCACGCCGAACAGCGCGAGCGCCTGCTCCGACATCTGTCCCGCGAAGGCCGCCACGGTGCCGCCGCTTTCGGCGAAGGCGCGCAGCTTGTCGAGCTGCTCGGCGTCGATGGACTGCCCGCCGGCCAGCAGCGCCACGTTGTACTGACCCAGCGTCTCCGGGCGCATGTCGCTCATCAGCACGTCCATGTGCTCGCCATAGGGCGTGGGCGTGAGGAAGCCGCGCTCGTTGAGGAAGAAGCCGGAGTCCTCATAGCCGGGATAGAGCATGGTGAACAGCGCGTGGAGCTGGTGATCCTGCTCGCGATAGGGAATCTCGCCCCAGACACGATAGACCTCCGGCGCGTAGAGGTGGCGCGGCATCGTCCAGCCGTTGGAGGCGGAGAGCACGATGGCGATGGGCGTGTACATCGCGCCCGCCCGGCCGCGCCTGGCGATGAACGACTTGCAGTCCGCCTGAAGCCGCCCGATGGGGGAGAGCACTGCGTCGTCGCCGGTGAACAGGCTCTTGTCGGAGGAGGAGGGATTGACGTCCAGCGGTTCGCCCGCCTCCACGCGCTCCATGCAGCCCCTGGTGGTGATCAGGCCGGACTCATAGCCCAGCATGTCGCTGTTGTAGAGGTATTCCACGTAGATCAGCCTTCTCAGCAGCGAGAGGCTGGTGCCCACGAGGGGGCCGTAGCTGTAGCCGTCCCGGGGGATGGTGCTCTCCACATCGTAGGTCTTCCAGCTGAAGCGGTTGTAGACCGAGGCGTTGCCGAACCACAGCAGGCCGTACTGCTTGCCCGCGCCGCGCAGATAGGCGTACCACAGGTTGGCGTTGGGCAGCGCCTGGGCGGTCTCCGCGCCCAGCATGTAGCAGTTGTTTTCCCGGGCGAAGAAGTGGCAGTAGTTCAGCGAGCACAGCGCGGTGGTGGCGTGCTGCAGCTGGCTGCCCATCTTGTCGAAGAACTCATAGAACCGGCGCTGCTGGAAGGCGTCGGACTGGCGGGCGGGGCACTGGGTGCGGGTGTAGGAGCCGATGTAGCGGCCATCCTGCTCGCCGTTGTCGTAGCCGATGAAGTGGTCGCCCAGCTTTTCGGTGAAGAGCCGGTGCACCTCGGGGAGCACGGTGTATTCGCCCCAGTCCAGATTCTTTTTATAGGAGCCGGGCACAAAGCCCCACAGGTCGAATACGTAGCCTCCGCGCCGGGCGACTGCGTCCACGAATACGTCCAGGTTCGGCGCGTTGACGATATTGCTGCGCATCCAGAAGACCTTGCCCAGGTCGAAGCGCTTCGTATAGAGGTCGAGCGCTTCCTCGATCTCATGGAGTGCGTTGTCCTCGTCGTGGGGCAGGTCGCGCAGGGACATGAACTGGATCTCGTTCTCCAGCGCGGCGCGGGTGGTCGCGCGGATGGGGCGCAGGGCAAACTCGGGGTATTTCTCCGGATCATGATAGTGCTCGTAAATACGCATGGGAAGTCCTCCTGTGTCGGCATGCTGGAAGCGTTAAAAAAGGGCGGCGGAAAGACCGCCGCCCTGAAAGATCGGGAAAATCAGTTGTAGGTCACGTACTTGCGCTCGGTGGAGTACTCGATCTGCTCGGCCTCCTCATAGGTCTTGAGGACGGTCTCCATATCGCAGTACTGCAGGGTCTCCTCCACGAAGGCGTCCCACTCGTCCATGGAACGGGTGCCGTCGATGAAGTACATGATGTTCTCGTCGATGTAGGTCTGCATGGGCGTGGTGTTGGAGGCGACGATCTCGTTCTGCTCGGCGGTGAAGGCGGGCTTGGCGCGGAGCGCGCGGATGCCGATGGCGTCGCCGCTGGCCAGCGCGCCGACGATCAGATCATACGCGGCACGGGCCACCGGGCCGTTGCCGGCGTAGGTCACGTCGCGCATCTTGTACTGGATGTAGCGCACGTCCATGAAGTTCTCGACGCCGGCGGCCTTGCGGGCAGCGTTGTCGGTGTAGCCCTCCAGGAAGTAGCGGTTGCCGTTCTCGTCCACGTCGAAGGTCTCGCCCTTGACGCCCCAGTTGTACAGCTCGGAGGCTTCCTTGGAGATGATGGTATCCAGCAGGGAGCAGATCAGCTCGGGGTTCTTGACGTCGGCGTTGACGAAGTAGCCCCAGCCGGGGGTGTTGTCGTAGGGAACGGTCAGAACCTGATAGACCGGGTCGCCCTCTTCGTAGGCGGGAGCCAGCATGGCCTCGTACTCATAGGGCACCTCGTCGCGGAGGAAGATCTCGCCCCAGATGGTGTTCAGATACCAGAAGGAGAACAGCCAGGAGCCGTCCAGCACGATCTGATAGGCCTGATCGTCGGACATGGTGGAGTACTCGGGATGCAGCAGGCCCTCGGCGTACATGGTGGACATCATCTCCACCAGCTCGCGATAGCCGGAGTCCTTCTCCAGCAGCGGGTGGGTCCACTTCTCGCCGTCATAGTAGAACTGCGCGGAGCCGAAGGCGGTGTGCGCGCCGTTGATGCTGCTCAGGCAGTACTCATAGTAGCTCTGGCCCCAGCCGTAGGTGATGAAGGGCGTGCCTTCAGGATTGGCGGCCTTGTAGGCGCGCATGGCCTCCAGCATCTCGCTCCAGGTCTTGGGGACCTCCAGGCCCAGCTTGTCCAGCTCGGTCTTGTTGACGAAGAAGCCCTCGTCGATGTAGTCGGTGGGCTCGACGTCGTTGATGCAGTACAGCGCGCCGTCGGGGGCCTTCAGGTTGCTCAGCTGCGGATACTCCTCGAGGTACGCCTTCAGGTTCGGCATGTAATCGAGGTAGTCCATGAAGTTGAGGAAGTAGCCCATGTCGCCATAGTTGGACACGACGTTCGAGGAATTGCGCAGCCACACGATGTCGGGCAGGTCGCCGGTGTTCAGGAACATGGAGGTTTTGGTGTCGAAGTCCGCCCAGGGGCCGGTGGACCATTCGATGGTGACGTTGCCGGTGAGCGCCTTGTAGGCCTGATAGACCGGCGATTCGCGATCCTCCGTGATGCCCAGGTCGGCCGTATAGCCCTCATAGACCACGGCTTCGCCGTCATAGGGCGTCAGCGGCTCCGCGAATGCCGCGAAGCAGGACAGCGTCAGCAGCAGGGCAAGGAACAATGCGCAAAGTTTCTTCATGAATTTTGCCTCCTCTTTATTATTCTGAGCGGCCGCGCCGCTCTGAATTTCTCAGGCCTTGACGGAGCCGACCAGCACGCCCTTCGCGAAGTGCTTCTGCATGAAGGGGTAGATGCACAGAATCGGCACCACGGTGATGATCGTCGCGGCCGCCTTGGTGGTGCGGCTGGAGATCTGGCGGTAGTCCTTCAGCAGCTGGGCGGTGGTGGCGTCCTTGTAGTCCATCAGCACCAGCAGCCGGCGCATCAGCAGCTGAATGGGGTACTTGCTGTCGTCGCGCAGGTACAAAAGCGCGGTCATGTAGTCGTTCCAGTAGCCCACGATGCTGAACAGCGCGAACGTGGCCAGCACCGCCTTCGACAGCGGCAGCACGATCTGGAACAGCACGCGGAAGTGCCCCGCGCCGTCCAGGAACGCCGATTCGCTCAGCGCCTCCGGGATGGACATGAAGAACGTCTTGAACACGATGACGTTGTAGGCGGAAATCGCGCCCGGCAGCACCATGACCCAGAAGGTGTCGATCAGCTTCAGGCGCATGATCGTCACATAGTAGGGGATCAGTCCGCCGCCGAAGAACATGGTGATCGTCAGCAGGATGGAGATCGTCCGGCGGCCCCGCAGCGCCCGGATGGACAGCGGATAGGCCATCAGCGACGTGCACAGCAGCATGATCACCGTGCCCACCGCGGCGTACTGGATCGTGTTCCAATAGTACAGCAGAATGCGGTTGTCCGACAGCAGCGCCTTGTAGGACTCCAGCGAAAAGCCGATGGGCCACAGGTAGACCGGCAGCGATTTCAGATCCTGGGAGTTTGAGAACGACAGCGCCAGCATGTTCAGCAGCGGATAGATGAAGATGCAGGACAGGACGACCATCAGCGCCACCAGAAAGGCGTCGAACGGCGTGACCTTTTTGCGAACCTGATTCATACATTCGCCCCCTTCCTTAGAACAGCGAGGTCTCGCTGAGCTTGCCGGTCACGAAGTTGGCGACCACCAGGAACACCAGGGAGACGACGTTGAGCAGCAGTCCAACCGCCGAGGAGTAGCTTAAGTTGTTGCCGGCGGTTTCGATGCCGTAGCGGTAGACGTAGGTATTGACCACGTCCGCCGTGGAATAGGTGCGCGGGCTGTACATCAGCAGGATCTTCTGGTAGTCGTTGCCCAGCAGGCCGCCCACGGCCATGATGAACAGGATGCTGATCGTCGGCAGGATGCAGGGCAGCGTGATGTACCACATCTGCTGCGCGCGGTTCGCGCCGTCCAGCACGGAGGATTCGTAGATCTCCGGGTTGATGCCCGCGATGGCGGCCAGATAGATGATGGAGCTGTATCCGATGCCCTGCCAGATGCCCGAGCCGATGTACAGCGGCCGGAACGCCGAGGGCATCATGAAGTAGTTCTGCCGTTCCAGCCCGATCATCTCGCGCAGGGCGTTGATGGGGCCGTCGGTCATGCTGAACAGCTCGCGCATCATGCCCACCACGATGACCACGGACAGGAAGTAGGGCATGTAGGAGATGGTCTGCACCACCTTCTTGAACCGGGGATAGCGCAGCTCGTTGAGCAGCAGCGCCAGCAGAATCGGGGCGGGGAAGGAGATGATCAGACTCTCGATGCCCAGGATGAACGTGTTGGCGATCACGCGGCCGCAGTACGGGTCGCGGAAGAACGCCTGAAAGTGCTTCAGGCCCACCCACTGGCTGCCCAGAAAGCCGCCCTTGGGCGTGTAGTTCTGAAACGCCACCACGATGCCGTACATCGGCAGATACTTGAACAGCAGCAGATTGAGCAGGCCCGGCACCAGCATCAGGTACAGAACCCAGTTGAGCTTGAAGTAGGTTCGAAACGGCATTTCCTTTCGAACGGCGGCGCTGCCCTTGAGCAGGTCCTGCCGGGTCGACATTTCGGACACGGTTCATCACTCCTCGTCTCGTCGGTTCCATTTTGAGTGTGCAGACGCAACAATATGGATGTTCTGCGAAAATATTGCGTGAAATAATTATACCATCTCCCTTTTCTTTTGTAAAGCGTTATTTTGGCATGAAGATCGAATTCTCCAATTTGTGCGGGACTTTTTTGTGACGGGTGCGGGCGGCCCGGGAGCGCCGAAGAAAAATCTGCATCCCGGGGAAAAAGCGAGGCTCAGGGGTTGAAATGCGCGGCGGATTGTAGTATGATGAAGCGACGACAAGGGCGGCCGGACGGCGATCCGGGCCGCAGAAGGGGGAATCGAAGCATGAACAGGCGCAAATTCGGCAGAACGGGCTTTGAGATTTCCGCGGTTTCCTATGGCGGAATCGTATCCATGGACGACGGGCAGAGCGCGTCCGACCGCTATGTCAGCTGGGCGATCGACCGGGGCGTCAACTATTTCGACGTCGCGCCGTCCTACGGCGACGCCCAGGAGAAGCTGGGCAATTCGCTGAAGCCCTATCGCAGCCGCGTGCATCTGGCCTGCAAGACCGGTCAGCGCATGCGCGCGGAGGCGGAAAAGGAGCTGGAGGGCTCGCTGAAGCTGCTGCATACGGATCACTTCGACGTGTATCAGCTGCACGGCATTGCCTCCATGCAGGAGGTAGAGACGGCCTTCGGCCCCGGCGGCGTGATGGAGCTGATGCGCGAGCTGAAGGAGAAGGGCGTCGCCGCCAACATCGGCATCACCGCCCACAGCGAGGATGCCGCGCTCAGGGCGCTGGAGCTGTATGATTTCGACACGGTGCTGTTTCCGTTCAACTGGTTCATGAATATGGAGCACGGCATGGGCTCGCGGCTGATTCAGGCGGCCAAGGCGCGGAACATGGGCGTGCTGTGCATGAAGGCGTTCATTGAGCGCAAATGGGAGAACGACGAGGAGCGCAAAGCGTCCGCGTTCCCCAAATCCTGGTGCAAGCCCATCGACGTGGCGGACGTGCGCTTTGGCGAGGCGGCCATGAAGTATGCGCTGTCGCTGGGCGTGGACACGCTCATCCCGCCCGGAAACTACGCCAGCTTCTCCTTCGCGGTGGATCACATCGACGAGTGCCTGAAGCATCCGCTGAACGACGCGGACCGGCGCTTCCTCGAGGAAAAGCTGACCCAGGTGCGGGGAATGGAATTCTTCTGATTCCCTTCTGCGCGCCCGCAACCGCCCGCCCGCCTGGCCCGAGAGACGCTTCCCGCAGGCGGCGGGCAGTTATTTCCTATGAAATCACTTGACAATTCCCGGCGGAGTTTCTATAATGAAGAATGAAATTGCGCGGCCGCGCCGAACCGAGCGCCCGAAGGGGCGCTTTTGAGGACTTGAGAGTTAGTATAGGATAACTTATGGACATAGCGCTGCCGCGGGCGAAGGGAGTGTGGAATGTGGTCAGAACGGTTGTCAGGGTGGACGGCATGGCCTGCGGAATGTGCGAAGCGCACGTCAGCGACGCGGTGCGCCGGGCGCTTCCGGTGAAGAAGGTTTCGGCGTCCCATCGGAAGGGCGAAGCGGAGATTCTCTCGGAAGGGCCGCTGGACGAGCGGCAGCTGCGCGAGGTCATCGGCGCGACGGGATATGCGGTCGTGTCCGTGAGCGCGGAGCCGTATGAACGGAAGGGCTTCTCCCTCTTCCGCCGGTAAAGCCGGAGGCGCAGGACTCCGGCGGCTTCATGCGGGGGATGGATGCGCACTTACGTCCGTGTAAGCTCCCTGATTTGCAGCCTTGCTTCCTTGTCTTGCAGGCTTTTTCAGCGTCTGGCAAATCGTTGACTTTGTCAACGATTTGAGCGCGCGGCACATGCCGCGCGCTTTGCGTTTGGAACTCAGTTGTAGATGAAATAGTACAGCTCGGAGGCGTTTTTGGCCCAGTCGCAGTCGTAGAGCATGTCCTGGCCGTTGCGGGTCTCCTGAACGTAGGTGTTGTTGATGGGGAGGCGGAGGGAATCCACGTCGGTCAGACCGCTCTGCAGCACCTTCAGGGCGATGGAGAGGATGGTGTCCGGCGTGAGGTTGGTCTTGATGTGGGGCAGCGCAGCGTTGGCCACGTTCAGCAGCTCGGCGGCGCTGGAGCCGCGCAGCTTGTCCATCAGCGCCACCAGCACCTTGCGCTGGCGCTCGGCGCGGGCGTAGTCGCCGCCGTCCAGCTTGCGGATGCGGGCGTAGGCCAGCGTCTGACGGCCGTCCAGATGGGTGTTTTCGCCGTAGGTGGTCAGATACTCGTTGGGCAGCGCGGATTCGTCAATACCAGCCAGATAGGCGGACTTGGCCTGCTGGACGATGCGGTAGTTGATCTCATCCATCTCCTCTTTGGTGATGTCCATGTCGATGCCGCCCAGCTGCTGGGCCACCTGCTGGAAGCCGTAGAAGTTGACGTGCACGTAGTATTCGATGTTCAAATCGAAGCACTTGTTCACGATGCGCATGGCCAGCTCCTCGCCGCCGAAGAAGTTGGCGGCGTTGATGCGGTAGGTGCCGTTGTACTCGCCGATCTCGTCGTACTCCACGGCCAGATCGCGCATGATGGACGACAGCTTCACCTGGCCGGTGGTCAGGTTGATGGAGCAGATGATCATGCTGTCGGTGCGGGCGCTCTCGGTCAGCGTGCGCTCGTCGGAGCCCAGCAGCAGCACGTTCAGCCACTCCTCCGACAGATTTTCATTGATGCACAGATCGTCGACCTTGGCCATCAGATCCTCGCCCAGACCCGACAGATCGGAGTCCGCGTCGCCCAGCAGCGCGGCCAGGGATTCGGCGTGGTTTGCGCTGGCGGTCGTCGTCTGCCCGGCGTCCGGGGTGGCGGCGGGATCGGTCGGCGCGACCGAGGCTACAGCCGTCGGCGCAGCCAGGGGATCGCCGGATTCCCTGCCCGGCTTCATCAGCAGAAATGCGCCGATGGCGATGGCGAGAAGGAGAATCACAATGGCGGCAATCAGCACGTAGAAGCGCTTTTGCGGCTTGCGCCTGCGGGGCGGGCGGGAGCCGGAGGAGCTGGTGCGGGGACGGCTGGCCGCCGGCCGGCGAAGGGGCGGCTGCTCCGGAGCCACGTCGCCGAAGCGCGAGCTTGCGCGGCGAGCCCCGGCGCGCTCCTCAGAATTTTGCCTGGAAGGACCCGGATTGGAGCGGTCCGATGTGAAGCGTGTGCCCATGATGTACATCCCTTCAGATTTTCAGAGTAAGATTGGGGGAAACGAATTTCCCTCGGATTGTAAAAAACGATATCAATATTCATTATACATGGAAATATAAAATTGTGCAAGTTTGGATGTGGCGACGGTCAAGAAATTCGGTAAAATTCCTGTGACACTTTTGGAACACATGCCGCGAAGAAGCGAAAAAAGCCGCCGCTTTGCAGCGGCGGCGCGATGAGAGAACCTCATTTGCCCGCGATGGACAGGCTGGAGATCAGCAGCGACGGGCTGCCGAACAGGCTGGAGGAGGGCAGGCCGAACTTCAGGTCGCCGCCCACGGCTTCCACGTCCTTGAGCAGCTGATAGAAGTTGCCCGCCACGGTGATCTGCTTGACGGACTCGGCCCGCGCGCCGTTTTTCACGCGGAAGCCCTTGGCGGACAGCGAGAAATCGCCGCTGATGGCGTTCGCGCCGGCGTGCAGACCGCTGATTTCGGTGATCGCCAGGCCGTCGCCCAGCTTTTCCAGCATGCCCTCGAAGGGCACGTCGGAGGGGGCGAAGTAGAAGTTGGTCGGCGCGACGCTCATGGGGGAGGAATAGCCGCGCGCGGCGTTGGCCGTGGTTTCGACGCCCTGCTTGCGGGCGGTCTTGAGGTTGTGCAGCAGCGTGGTCAGCGTGCCGCCGTCGATCACGCGCTTGACGCGGGTGGCCACGCCCTCGCCGTCGAACGGCATGGACGCGGGGCTGCCCGCGCGATGGGGATCGTCCAGCAGCGTCACGCAGGGCGCGGCGATGGTCTCGCCCTCGCGGCCCTTCAGCAGCGAAAGCCCCTTCTGCGCCGCGTCGGCGGAGAACACGCCGGCGAAGGTGTCCAGCAGATCGGCGGCGGGCTCCGCCGTCAGCAGCACCCGCATGCTGCCGGACTCGATGCTCTCCGCGTCCAGCGCGTTCAGCGCGCGGGCGACGGCCTCTCTGGCCGTGGCCTCCAGGTCGATGGTCTTGGGATCCATGGTGAAGAAGTAGGCGAAGCCGGAGCTGACCTTCTCGCCGTCCCGCGCGGTGGGCGCCACATAGCCGCCGATCATGCTGGTGCGGGCGGTCACGTTCAGCCCCAGCGTGTTCACGATGGACACCTCGGCGTTCTCGCTGATGATCTGGCAGCCGTCCACGTTCTGGATCCGGGGATCCAGCGACAGCGTCAGCCGCTCCAGCTCGCGGGCCATGGCGATCTTGTCGGCGTTGGAGATGTGCTCCAGCGCGGGGTCGGGGCCGGGCAGAACGGCGTAGCGCTCGTCGCCGGGATGGAGGAATTCGGGGTCGTCGCTTTCGATCAGGCGGGCGTTGGTCAGCGCGCCGTCCACCAGCAGATCGATGGCGTCGGCGTCCAGAATCTGCGTGGACGCGTAGCCCATCCTGCCGTCGATCAGGCCGCGGAAGCCCAGCCCCAGCGTGCCCGCGTCGGAGTACTTCACGATTTCGCCCTTGAACACATCGGTGTCAAAGCTGTCGGCCGTGACGAAATAGACCTCGCAGGCCTCGAAGCCGGCTTCCTTCGCGCGGGCGAACAGCGCGTCGATGAATTGCTTTCTTTCCATGATTTATCGGCCTCCCACCGTGATGTCGGTCACGCGGATCATCGGCTGGCCGACGTTGGTCGGCACGGAGCCGCTGCTGGCGCCGCACATGCCCTGCGCCATCCACATCTTCTTGCCCACGCGGTCGATCTTCTGAAGCACCTCCGCGCCGCGGCCGATGAGCATCGCGCCGCGCACCGGGCGATCGATCTTGCCGTCTCGGATGAGGTAGCCCTCGCTGACGGCGAAGTTGAATTCGCCGGTCACCGGATTGACCGAGCCGCCGCCCATCTTCTTCGCGTACAGACCGTCGCCGCAGGAGGCGATGATCTCGCCCTCGTCGTCGCTGCCGGGCGCGATGTAGGTGTTGCGCATGCGGGAGGTGGGGGCGAAGGTGTAGTCCTGGCGGCGGGAGCTGCCGGTGGGGGCCATGCCCATGCGCTGACCGTTCAGGCGGTCCACCATGTAGTTCTTCAGAACGCCGTTTTCGATCAGCACCAGCCTTGTGGTGGGCGTGCCCTCGTCGTCGATGTTGGTGGAGCCCCACTCGTTGGGCAGGGTGCCGTCGTCGATGGCGGTCACGATGGGCGTGGCGACCTGCATGCCCAGCTTGCCGCAGAACTCGGAATTGCCGAAGGCCACCGCGGCCGCCTCCAGGGAATGACCGCAGGCCTCGTGGAAGATCACGCCGCCGAAGCCGCCGTCGATCACCACCGGCATCCGCCCGGCGGGACAGGGATCGGCGTGCAGCATGGTCACGGCCTGCTGCGCGGCCTCGCGGGCGACCTGCTCCACGTCCACACGGGTTTCGAACAGCTCGTAGCCCATCAGCGCGCCGGGACTGCCGCCGCCGGTCTGGTTCTCGCCGCCGCCCGCGGCCACGGCGGACGTCATAAAGCGGGTATACACGCGGCGATCCGCGGTGAACAGGCCCTCGGAGTTGGCGATGAGCACGTCGCTGTCGCTGTCGGACACGGCCACGCGCACCTGGACGATCTCGTCGGAGACGCTGCGGGCGGCGGCGCTGGCGGTCTTCAGCAGCTTCGCCTTGCGCGCGCCGGGCACGTCCATGGGCAGCTGGCGATAGGCGTGAAGGTTGGCGGCGACGGAGCCGATGAGATGCACGTCCACGGCGGCGCTGCCGTCGCCCACCGCGTCCGCAGCCCGGCGGGCGGCGGCGGTCAGGCCGGTCAGAGAGGTGTCGTTGGTGTGCACGTAGACGGAGCTGAGCCCCTTGATGATGCGAATGCCCGCGCCGTGGGCGCGGCCGGTGACGGCGTTTTCGATCCGGCCGTCCAGCAGCGCCAGGGTGCTGCTGCGCTTGTCCTGCAGGAACAGCTCCGCGAAGTCGCCGCCCGTCTTCAGGGCTTCGGCCAGCGTCTGTTCCGCGATTTTACGGGAAATCATGCGGTTGTCCTCCTATGCAAACAGGTTTTGCAGGTCTTCAAATCGCTCATGGGTGATGAGCGCGTCGCGGTCGGTGCCGCGCAGCTTGACGATATAGGTCCACCGCCCGTAGGGCGAAATGGAATCGATGTGGCTCAGATTGATGATATAGCTCTTGTGGGAGCGGAAGAACATGCTCTCGGGCAGGCGCTGCTCCAGCTCGCTGAGGGAATCGGAGGTGACGTACCGCCCGCCGTCGGCCAGATACAGCACGCTGGAGCGCTCCTCCCGCTGGATGAGCAGGATCGACGGAATGTCGATGAAGCTCAGGCCGTCCCGGTGCTTGAGCATCAGCCGCCCGGACGCGGCGGTCTGGAGCGGGCGCACCGGCTCGGGCTTCGGGGACTGGGCGGTCAGTCGCTCGCGGATCAGGGCGAGGGTGTTCAGCGCGCGCTCCAGTTTGAACGGCTTCACCAGATAGTCGAAGGCGTACACCTCGAAGGCGCTGCGCATGTACTGCTCGTGGGCAGTGGCGAACACCAGCACCGTGCGCGGGTTGCGGTCCTGGATGATCCGGGCGCACTCGATACCGGTCATCTCGGGCATCTCCACGTCCATGAGCACCACGTCGGGGCGGGTCTGATCGTACAGCTCCAGCAGCTGCGCGCCGTTTTCGGCCTCGCCCGCCAGCGCGTAGCCCTCGGCCCTTTCCACCAGCTTGCGCATCACGGTGCGCATGCCGGGCTCGTCGTCGGCGATGAGAATGCGAATGGGATCCATGACTTGCTCCTTGTAAAATGATGATCCCGGAAACCGCAGGGAGAGCGGACGCTTCCCTGCGGTTCCGGGCGATGGGTCAGCGATACGGACGGCGCAGCGCCTTGGGCTTGTCCAGAACCTCGGACATGATCACGGCGCGGCGCAGATCGGCGACGCCGGCGCTTCGCAGCGCGGACGCGCTGGACGGCGCGCGGCGGACGTCGGGCGCGTCGGCGGCCGGGCGGGCGGCTCGGCGGGCCTCAAGCTCGCGGGCCTTCGCGGCGGCGCTCAGGTGCGGACGCGCGGAGGGCGCTTTCTCCCCTTCGGCCCTGCGCAGATGCGCGGCGTGCTCCCGGGGATCCTCGCCCTCGGCGGTGTGAACCTCCATCGAACCGCCCACGCAGCCGTGCCCGTCGGCGAAGCTCGCGCCCTGGGGCAGCGGCTGCGCCGCAACCGCCGTCCTGGGCGGATTGTCTTTCAGAAAGGCCTCGGAGAACGCCGCCACCATCTCCTCGACGGACTGGGACGCGTGCCCGGGAACGGGCTTCGCGGGCTTGGACGGCGCCTGCCGGGGCTGCGGCGCCTCGGGGGTGTTGCGGTTCGCCTGCGCCTTCCTCGAGAACTTCTGCACCAGACCAAAGATGATCAGCAGCACGACGATTCCGGCGAATCCATCCATGCGGCAGACCTCCCTTCCTGTCGGTTCATGTTACTTCTTGGCGGACTCTCCGGCGGCGTCCGGAGCCGCGCCGTCACCGGCGATGGCCTGGCGCATGCGGGTGTCGGAGATCACGTTCTGCATCTGATAGTAGTCCATCACGCCCAGCTTGCCGCTTCTGAGGGCCTCGGCCATGGCCTTGGGCACCTCGGCCTCGGCGGCGACCACCTTCGCGCGCATCTCCTGCACGCGGGCGATGTTTTCCTGCTCCTGAGCGACGGCCATCGCGCGGCGCTCCTCGGCCTTGGCCTGGGCGATGCGGCGATCGGCTTCGGCCTGATCCATCTGCAGCTGCGCGCCGACGTTGCGGCCGACGTCCACATCCGCGATGTCGATGGACAGGATCTCATAGGCGGTGCCGGCGTCGAGGCCCTTGTTCAGCACGGTGCGGCTGATCAGGTCGGGGTTTTCCAGCACGGCCTTGTGGGTTTCGGAGGAGCCGACGGTGGTGACGATGCCCTCGCCGACGCGGGCGATGATGGTTTCCTCGCCGGCGCCGCCCACCAGGCGGGAGATGTTGGCGCGCACGGTCACGCGGGCCTTGGCGCGCAGCTCGATGCCGTCCTTGGCGATGGCGGCCACCACGGGTGTCTCGATGACCTTCGGGTTGACGCTCATCTTCACGGCTTCCTCGACGTTACGGCCGGCCAGGTCGATGGCCAGGCTCTTTTCAAACTCCAGCGGGATCTCGGCGGACTGGGCGGAGATCAGCGCGTTGATCACGCGATCCACGTTGCCGCCGGCCAGGAAGTGGGCTTCCAGCTTGTTGCGGTCGATGGTGATGCCGGCCTTCTGGGCCTTGATCAGCGCGCGCACGATCTTCGAGGGATTGATGCGGCGCAGGCGCATGCCCAGCATGCTGAACAGGCTGACGTGCACGCCCGAGGCGATGGCCTCGATCCACAGGCCGATGGGGAACAGCGTAAAGAACAGGATGATGAAGATCAGAATGGCAAGACCGATAAAGAGATACACGATGGGTTCCATGTTGTCAACTCCCTCCGCAGAATGGTCGAATGGTTATGGTTGTTCGTCCGCGGCGCACTCGCGGACCACGATGCGGTTTCCCTCCACGCGCTCCACGCGCACGGAGCGCTGTGCGCCCACGAAGTCCCCGTCGGAGACCACGTTCAGCTTCACGCCGTCGAATTCCGCGATGCCCGCAGGGCGCAGCGCGGTGTGGGTTTTGCCCGTGCGGCCGACGAAGTAGCTCAGATCCTCGTCGCCGGAGGCGTCCTTCTGGTTGAGCGCCGCGTTGAGCACCAGCTTCGACCGGGACAGCCGTCCCTTCGAGATCGAGTGCATGGCCAGCGAAAACGCAATGCCCAGCAGTACCACGCTGATCAGCACCAGCAGCAGCGCCTGCAGCGGCGTCGGCCCCATCAGCACGATGCCGCCCACCATCAGCGCGGTGCCGGAGAAGCCGGCCAGTCCGAAGCCGGGAATGTACATCTCCACCACCAGCAGCGCGAAGCCGGCGATCATCATGATCAGCGCCGGAATGTGCGCCTGTACCAGCGCGCCCAGTTCCATCATAGTTCTCCCTCCTTGCTTATTTCTCATGCTACAAGTATATCACAGGCGGGGGCGAAGTGGAAGGGTTCCGCGCTGAAAGATACAATTCCGCGTCTGAAATGTCGCTCCTGATTTCCACAGGGCGGTCAGAGCCCCTCCTCGGCCAGGCGCGCGGCGACGGCGGCGTCGGCGGGCGCGAGATCGTAGGCCGCGAGGCGGGACGGCTCCACCCATTCGATCGCGGCGCAGTCCACGCAGCGGGGCGTTCCGGAGACCAGCGCGCAGCGGTAGAACAGCAGCAGAATATCCCGGTCGGGATACCGGCGCAGGCGCACGTCGTAGACCCGGCCGACGCGGGTTTCGACGTCCAGCTCCTCGCGCAGCTCCCGCACCAGCGCCTGCTCGGGCGACTCGCCGGGCTCCAGCTTGCCGCCGGGGAACTCCCACTTCAGCGCCTCCGGCCCGGCGTCCTTCCGCTGGCAGAGCATGACGAGGCCGTCCCTGATGACAATTCCGGCAACGACGGCAATCATACGGCATTCCTCCAATCGCTTCTATTTTAACACAATATTTCCTGCACGGCAACCAAAAACTCCGCCGGAGGCGCGGCCTCCGGAAGACGGCGCACGGCCGCGGCGGTTCTTGTGTTTAAGCCGGTTATGTGATAATATGGAAGCGAACCGGCCTATAGGTCGGAATTTGCAGAGGATATGAAAATGGAGTACAGAAAACTGCCCGTGGATGAGGCTGAGAAATTCTGGAATCTGATGAATCAGTTGGATTATGAAACAAAGTATATGCTGTATGAACCAGGCGAACGAACCCGGAATCTTCCTCAAGTTGAGTCTCTCATACGGGATTCCGAGGGGGAGAGGATTTCCTTCTCGTTGCTGAGGAAAATCCGAAACTTGCAGGGTACATATCCGCGCAAAAGGGCAGATTGAACCGCATCGCTCATTCCGCATATATTGTTGTTGGCATCCTGAAGGACTATCGCGGCATAGGCATTGGAACAGAGTTTTTCAGGCGGCTGAATGACTGGGCTGAGGAAAAAGAAACAAAGGAGCTGTGAAAGAACGCTTTACCGTTCTTTCACAGCTCCTTATGCACGGTCTGATCAGCCGAAGATGCGCAGGCCCCAGGAGAACACGCGCTTGTAGTAGCCCGACGACAGGGAGCTGACGATGACCTTGCCGGCGGAGGAGGAGGCGTGGATGAAGTATCCGCTGCCCAGATAGATGCCGGTGTGGTCGGAGAGATCGTCGTCGGAGGCGTTGGTGTTGAACACCACCACGTCGCCGCGCTTGAGCGAGCTGATGCTGGTGATGCGCTCGTGGCTGGTGTCGTAGCCCTGCGTCTTCGCGGTGCCGGACAGCTTGACGTCCGCCTGGCCGAAGCAGTACTTCACATAGCGGGAGCAGTCAAAGGAGCTCGGCGGGTTCGCGCTGGACGAATAGGGCTTTCCCTTCAGCGATTCCGCCACGGAGATGACGTATTCGATCTTCTGGGAATTGGACATGCTGGGGGAGTACTTCCCCGAGGACGAGCTGCCGGACGAACTGCTGGAGGAGCTGTCGGACGAGCTGCCGGAGCTGGAGCCCGACGGCTTCTTGGAGGTCACGTTGGAGATCTTCACATAGCCGGTGATGGAGCCGGACGAGTTCTGCACGCGGAAGTAGCTGCCGTCGCGGCCGTTGATGTAAATCTTCGTGCCCTTGGCCAGCGTGCCCAGCTTCGACGAGGACGAGGACGCGCTTTTGTACATCGCCGTGGAGGTGGAGGTATAGGCGGTCAGGCGGTTGGTCAGCGTCAGATACTTGATCGGGATGTAGGCCTTCACGCCGTCCCGGGTGACCAGCGCCCAGCTGCCGTTGTAGGCGGTCATGGTGACGCGGGTGTTCTTGGCGACCTTGATCGATGCGGACGAGGTCGAGGGGCTCTTGTAGACCTTCGTGGTGGTATTCACGCGGCAGGATATGGACGCCGCAAACGCCGTGACGCACAGGCAGACCATCAGCGCCGCAGAAATCACCAGAACGCGGACAAGCCGCCGCAGGGTCGTGTTCATGACGGTTTCACTCCTCATAAACTATTCGAATCCATTATATTGCAAAAATGTGTCAAATGCAATAGTTTTTGAATAAAACCGGAAAATTTTCACAGAACAAAAGCAATAAACCAACATGCTTTGTCGCATTTTCGGCATAAACCTGCAATCAACCCATCGCATGGGTTGCACGGTCGGGGGGAAGCATGCTATAATGATGGGGCGACTGGAAAAACGGCGGCGGAGGGACGGACATGGCGTATGTGGCGGTAGTGGGCGCGGCGAACGTGGACATCGGCGGATTTCCCCTGGGGCGGGCGGTTCCGGGGGACTCCACGCCGGGAAAGGTGCGCTTGTCCATGGGCGGCGTGGGGCGGAACATCGCCTGCAACGCGGCGCAGCTGGGGCTGGAGGCGCAGCTGTTCACGGCGCTGGGCGGCGATCTGCACGCGGAGCTGATCCGCGCGGACTGCGCGCGCTCGGGCGTGGGCCTGGACTACGCGCTGCAGTTTGACGATGCGGCCACGTCCGTCTACCTGTTCATCGCCGATGCCGACGGCGACATGTCCCTGGCCGTGAACGACATGGACATCCACGACCGCATGACCGTTTCGAGGCTGGAGCCGCTGATGCCTGCGCTGCGCGGCGCGTCGATGGCGGTGGTGGAGGCGAATCTGCCGGAGGAGACGATTGCGCATCTGGCGCAGACGCTGGAGATTCCGGTGATTGCCGACTGCGTGTCCGCGGCTAAGGCGGGCCGGCTGCGCGCCGCGATGCCCCATCTGGACGCGGTGAAGCCCAACCGCATCGAGGCCGGACTGCTCACGGGCGTCGATGTGACGGACGGCGCATCCGCCCGGCGCGCGGCTGAGGCGCTGATCGGCATGGGTGCGCGGCGGGTGTTTCTGACGCTGGGCGCGCACGGCGTGTGCTGCGCCGACGGCGCGCGGACGCTGCTGCTGCCCGGCGTGCCGGTGCGGATGCGCAACGCTACCGGCGCGGGCGACGCGTTCACCGCCGCGCTGGCCTGGGCGATGCGGCGGGGGCTGGCGCTGGAGGAGACCGCGCTGGCCGGCATGGCGGCGGCGTCCATCGCCGTGGAATCGCTGGAGACGGTCAGTCCCGGGATGTCCGAGCCGCTCCTGCAGCGGCGCATGGACGAAATCAAACGAGCAATGAGGAGGCTGTAAGGCAATGAATATGAACCAATATCTGGATATCGCGCCGGAGGTGCGCGAGGCGCTGGCGCAGGGCAAGCCCGTCGTGGCGCTGGAATCCACCATCATCTCCCACGGCATGCCCTATCCGCAGAATGTGGAAACGGCGCTGAACGTGGAGCGGATCGTCCGCGAAAACGGCGCGACGCCGGCGACCATCGCCGTCATCGGCGGGCGGCTGAAGGCGGGACTGTCCCGCGAGGAGATCGAGTATCTGGGCAAGTCCGGCTCCGCGGTGACCAAGGCGTCCCGCCGGGATCTGCCGGTGATCGTCTCCAGGGGCATGGACGGCGCGTGCACCGTGGCCACCACGATGATCATTGCGGAGATGGCGGGCATCCGCGTGTTCGCCACCGGCGGCATCGGCGGCGTGCACCGCGGCGCGGAGACCACCATGGACATCTCCGCCGACCTGGAGGAGCTGGGCATGACCGGCGTGATGGTGGTCTGCGCGGGCGCGAAGTCCATTCTGGATCTGGGGCTGACGCTGGAATATCTGGAGACCAAGGGCGTGCCGGTGATCGGCTACGGCACCGACGAGCTGCCCGCGTTCTATACCCGCAAGTCCGGCTTCGGCGTGGACTATCGCCTGGACACCCCGGCCGAGCTGGCCGCGGCCTTCCACGCCAAGCTCGGGATGGGCCTCAAGGGCGGCATGCTGGTGACCAACCCCATCCCCGAGGCGTATTCCATGGATCCCGACGTGATCAACCGCGCCATCGACGAGGCCATTGAGGATTCCCGGAAGCTGGGCATCCACGGCAAGCAGACCACGCCCTATCTGCTGGCCAGAATCAAGGATATCACCGGCGGCGACAGTCTGGATTCCAACATCCGCCTGGTCTACAACAACGCCGCCCTGGCGGCGCAGACCGCCGCGGAGCTGGCAAAGCTGGGCTGACCGGCGTCAAACTGCCGCTGATTGCGCACAATCAGCGGCAGTTTTGCGTCGCCGTTGACATTTGCGGCGATTCCGGTATAATGAAATAGGAAACAGAGGTTCTCTGCCGCGGCGGGAACCGATTCCCGAAAAACGAGCAGAGAGGGATTCATGAAAAACAAGAGAATCACCCATGTGGCGACCATCGCGCTGATCCTGTGCAATGTCGGCCTGTTCGCCATGATCTGGCTGGATTATTACAATGCCTTTGCCTTCCGTTCCCACCGTCCGGAGGGCGCGGTGGGCGCGATTGCGGCGTACTATGTGATTTACCGATGGCTGAGCAAGCTGTACCGGGGATATGCCATCGCCTCGTCCGGCATCGACGAGACGGTGCTTTCGCAGTTCATCAGTTTCGGCATCTCGGATCTGGCGCTGTACGTCGCCTGCTGTCTGCTGAGGCGCAACTATGTCAGCGTCCTGCCCGGCGCGGGCGTGGTGCTGGCGCAGCTGGTGGGCACGACGCTGATCGTCTGGATCGCGAAGCGCTATCTGCTGTCCCACATCGAGCCGGACAGAACGCTTCTGATTTATGGCGGCAAGGAGACGGAGGACTCGGCCCGGCGCTTTGCCGACCGGCTTCAGAGCAAGTACGGCCACCTGTTCGACGTCTGCCGCGTGGAACCGGAGGACCGGACCGCCCGCGAGCTGTTCGAGGGCATCGCGCAGTGCGAGCGGGTCATCTTCTTCGGCGTGAGCTCCGAGAAGCGCGCGCTCTGCATGGAGCGCTGTCTGGACGAGGGCAAGGTCTTCTTCTTCGTGCCCGAGTTCGAGGACATCATCTGCCGCAGCTGCACGGTCAAGAATTTCCTGGATACCCCGCTGATGCGCTATGATTACAGCTACAAGCGCAACCGCAACTATGTGCTCAAGCGCGCGTTTGACGTCGTGCTGTCCATGCTGTTTCTGGTCGTGTTTGCGCCAGTAATGCTCGTGGTGGCGGTCTGCATCAAGGCCGAGGACGGCGGCCCCGTCTTCTACAAGCAGGAGCGCGTCACCCAGAACGGGCGGCGGTTCAGCATCTTCAAGTTCCGCAGCATGGTCGTGGACGCGGAGAAGTACGGCGCGCGGCCCGCCACGGCCGATGATCCGCGCATCACCCGCGTCGGCCGCGTCATTCGCAAAACCCGCATCGACGAAACGCCGCAGGTGCTCAATGTGCTTCTGGGCCAGATGTCCCTGGTCGGCCCCCGCCCCGAGAGCAGCATGCTCGTGCAGCTCTATGAAAAGGAGGTGCCCGAGTTCCGCTATCGCCATCGCGTCAAGGGCGGGCTTACCGGCTACGGAAAACCAGTCCTTCCTGCTCGACTTCAAGCTCATTCTTCTGACCATCAAAACCATGTTCACGCCCGAAAGCACCGAGGGCTTCGACAAAAACCGCAGCAGAGACATCTTCAACCGCACGAAAAAGGCGGGATAGCGGCGATCTCCCGGGCCGCCGGAGCTGGATAACTGCCGAAGGGCTGTGGAACGGAGCCTGAAACGGCGAACGGTCAGACCAGGCGATCCGGATCGCGGATGGCGCGCGATTCCGATCCGCAGCGTCTGAACCGTCGGCGGGAACTGGAAAAGGCCGTGAACGGCGCGCAATCTGCGAAGCCGTTCGCGGCCTTTTGATCTCTGCTTCGGAAAGGCCTTGCGGTCGGCGAAGCGCAAAGAATGGAGAGGCTTCGGCGAAAGCCTCTCCATCCGGCGGGGGAGCGGCGAACCCGTCCGGCGCTGCCGGAGGGGCGCTGCCGCTGGGCTATGCGTACTTCGGGTAGTACGTGTCGCGGGCCAGCTCGCCGCGGGAGGCGGAGGAGGCGGCCTTGTTGGCGGGGCGCTCGTAGTAGTAGCAGAAGTGGTAGGCCGCGTCGTAGGCGCCCTTGGCGGAATCCGGCACGGACTGGAGGTATTCGAGGACGGAGGAATTCTGCTTGAGCTCGTAGGCGAGGAAGTGGAGCTGACCCTCGAGGGAGGAATAGCTGTAGCCGTTCTGGGAGCAGAAGGAGATCAGGTTGGATTTGCGGCCGCCGCCCCACTGGACGATGCCGTAATAGCTGCTGCCGGAGGTGGGATTAAAATTGGATTCCCGGCGGAGGTTGGCGAGGATGCCGCAGGCGGCGGCGGTGTTCAGCTTCATCTCCCGGGTGAGGAACAGATAGCACTTCTGCTCGTTGGAATATTTGTCGGAATGGAGATAGTCGTCGGGGACGGGCGTGGGCGTGGGCGCGGGCGTGGGCGTGGGCGTGGCGGCAGGGGCGAGGGCCACGCTGCCGGCGGCGGTGAAGCCGTAGGAGCCGCTGCGCTCGATCAGCGCCCAGTCGCCGTTGACGGCGAGGAGATTGACGCTGGTTCCCTTGGCGAGGGTGCGGCTGTCGCTGGAGGTATCCGCAGTCTTGTAGACCTTCGCGTCGGCGGTCATCACGGCGGGCTTGGCGGAGGGGAGGAGGCTGCTGTAATCCGGCTCGGCCTCGGGCGCGGACGGAGCGTCGTCGGCGACCGTCACCTCGGAGGCCTTCATGTAGGCGTACACGCCGCCGTTCTCCACCAGCGCCCAGCTGCCCTTGACGGCCAGCAGATTGACCTGCGTGCCCTTGGCCACGCGGAGGGACGCGCTGGAGGCGGAGGCGGACTTGTAGACCCGGGTGTCGGCGGTGATCACCGCGGCCTGGGCGTTTTTCATCAGCTCGCTGTAATCCGGGGCGGAGGCGGCGGATACCTGGCTGGCCTTGACATAGGCGTACACGCCGCCGTTCTCCACCAGCGCCCAGCTGCCCTTGACGGCCAGCAGATTGACCTGCGTGCCCTTGGCCACGCGGATGGACGCGCTGGA
>SFJH01000055.1 GCA_004555155.1 Clostridiales bacterium | reverse complement strand
GTCCCCTGCGTGCAAAGTCGGGCGCGCAGCTAACTTAGGCGCGTCCCCGGAGGAAAATCCAAAGAGCGTAAGCGATTTTGGATTTTCCTCCGGCAGCGCCCAACTCCTGTAGCGCTGTACCACGATCTCAAATCTGCAAACCGTCGCTCCGATCAAGGGGAAGGTTGTTTCTCCTCCATCCGCTATTTTCACAAGTTTTCCCACCACAGAGCATCTTTCAATACCCGCTAAGCGAAACGAGTTTTCAGACCGCAAATCATCTTTTTTTCGTTTACGAGTGTCCCGGACGAGGCGTCTCCTTGTGTCCTGTCAAAATCGCTTCCGCTCTTTGACTGGACGCAAGATTGACGCTTGATTAGCGGCCCGCCCGACCCCACGCAGGGAGCTTGCTTCGATATTCAATCGGCCCGTCACGCATCGGGTTTTGCAGTCGGGCGGGCTGGTTTCTGTCCCAGCTTTCATCAGCGCTGTCACGAGCCGCAGGGGCGCTGCCCCTGCACCCCGCCAGAGGGGATGATCCCCTCTGGACTCCTTCTCTCGCTGCCGCCTTTCTATTCGGGCGTTCTTCAGCGTTCCACGAGCCGCAGGGACTCCGCCCCTGCACCCCGCCAGAGGGGATGATCCCCTCTGGACTCCTTCTCTTGCTGCCGCGGTTCCTGTCCCGTCTTTCATCAGCGTTACACGAGCCGCAGGGGCGCTGCCCCTGCACCCCGCCAGAGGGGATGATCCCCTCTGGACTCCTTCTCTTGCTGCCGCCGTTCCTACTCCATCTTTCATCAGCGTTCCACGAGCCGCAGGGGCGCTGCCCCTGCACCCCGCCAGAGGGGATGATCCCCTCTGGACTCCTTCTCCTGCTGCCGCCTTTCTATTCGGGCGTTCTTCAGCGTTACACGAGCCGCAGGGACTCCGCCCCTGCACCCCGCCAGAGGGGATGATCCCCTCTGGACTCCTTCTCCTGCTATCGCCGTTCCTACTCCATCTTTCATCTCCCCGGAGGTCACTATGTCAACCATTGCTGCCATCGCCACGGCCCGCGGGTTGGGCGGCATCGCGATCATCCGCGTCAGCGGTGATCGCGCACTGCCCATTCTCCAATCCGCCTTCCATCCCCTCCACGCAGCCCACGCCTTCATCCCCCAGCGCATGATGTACGGTCACGTACTCTCCGCCACCGGCGACGTTCTCGACGAAGCCCTCGCCGTCTTCATGCCCGGCCCCCATTCCTACACCCGCGAAGACGTCGCCGAAATCCACTGTCATGGCGGCGATATCGCCGCGCGCCGCGTCCTCGCCCGCGTTCTCGCTCTGGGCGCAGTCCCCGCCGGGCCCGGCGAATTCACCCAGCGCGCCTTTCTCAACGGCCGCATCGATCTCTCCCACGCGGAAGCCGTCATGCAGCTCATCGGCGCGAACTCCGAGGCCGCTGCCCGCGCGTCCGTCCGCCAGCTGGAGGGCGGCGTGTCCGGCTTTGTCCGCGACGTTTCCGCCCGCATTCTCGACCTCCTCGCGCTCATCGAAGCCAGCACCGATTTCCCCGACGAAGTCGAGGAACAGACCGCATCCGATCAGGTGGCCGACGGCGTTCACGGGATTCTCGCCGAGCTCGACCGCCGCTGTGATCCGCGCTCGGCGCGGCTGCTCCGCGAGGGCGCGAGCATCGTTCTGGCGGGACGGCCCAACGTGGGCAAGTCCTCGCTGATGAACGCGCTGCTGAACCAGGAGCGCGCCATCGTGACCGCCGTGCCCGGCACGACCCGCGACGTGCTCACCGAGCGCATCTCCATCGGCGGCGTGCTGGCGGAGCTGTCCGACACCGCAGGCCAGCGCGAGACGGCGGATCCCGTGGAGAAGATCGGCGTGGATCGTGCGCGCACCGCCATGGAGTCCGCGGACGTGATTCTCTATGTCATAGACGCCTCCGAGCCCCTGGATCCTGCCGACGCTGAGCTGCTGCGCACCGCAGACGGGCGCGGGCTGGTCTGCCTGAACAAGACGGATCTGCCCCCGGCGGTCACCCGCGACGCGCTCGCCGCGCACACGGCCTGCGAGATTCTGGAGCTGTCGGCCGCGACGGGCGCGGGCATGCCGCAGCTGCTCGCGGCGCTGGAGTCGCGCCTGACCCGGGACGTTAGCGAAGACGCGCTCACGGTCGAGCGGCACATTGCCCTTGCGCAGAGGGCGTCGGATGCACTTCGCGCGGCCCTTTCGGCGCTCGCCGCGCGCTATCCCCTCGACGTCGTATCCATTGATCTTCGCGAAGCGCTCTCCGCCCTCTCCGAAATCACCGCCCAAAACCCGACCGAGTCCCTCCTCACCGAAATCTTCTCCCGTTTCTGCGTCGGCAAATAGCAGCCTGAGGCTGCGCGCACTTGCTGCCGCGTTTGGGTGACGAATCCCACGCGGCGGTGGTCGCCGCTCGGATTCTTCGTTGCGTTTCTTGCAAAACAATCTTCAGATTTGACGACCTTGTCGGCCATATGCGCCAGCCGACAAGGTCTGCGTTTGTTTTGGGCCCGCGCGGCGATGGCAGTGCCTATGCAGACAAACTTCAGACTTGACGACCTTGTCGGGCGGGCAGTGCCCGCGGCCACTTGCTGTCGCGTTTGGGTGACGGATTCTTCGGCGCTGTGGTAGCGCCTTGAATCCTTCGTTGCGTTTCTTGCAGAACAATCCTCAGACTTGACGAACTTGTCGGCCATAGACGCCAGCCGACAAGGTCTGCGTTTGTTTTGGGCGGCGGGAAATCGAGTTTTTTTCAAAAAAAGGTGGAAATCGTAATTTTCTGAAGCTAAAATAATTCTGTTTCAGAGTAGGATAGAAGGTAGATATGGATGCCGGGAGAGGAGCATGCGAATGGGCGGAATGCGGGAGTACGTGGTGCCGGATTATTACGGGGAATTCGAGTGCAAGGGCGGAGCCTGTCGGCGGACGTGCTGTCAGGGCTGGCCGATCTCGCTGTCGATGGGCGAGTACTTCAGGCTGCTGGGCATGGACTGCTCGCCGGAGCTGCGCAGAAAGCTGGACGGCGCGTTTCATCTGGCGGACGTGCCCACGCCGGAGCGGTATGCGCAGATTTCGCCCAACTGGCGCGGCGACTGCCCGCTGCATCTGGAGAACGGCTATTGTCAGCTGCAGTGCGAGTGCGGCCCGGCGGCGCTGAGCACGATCTGCCGGCTGTACCCGCGCAGCCCCCGGACGGCGTTTGGGAACGAGTGCGCGTGCTCCAACAGCTGCGAGCGCACGATGGAGCTCCTGTTCGGGCGGACGCAGCCGCTGCGTTTCGTGAAGACGCCGCTGGAATTCGATCTCCCCGACCCGCCGGACGCGCCCGCTGATTTGAAGCAACGCTATCCGCAGGTGCGCCGGATGTGCATGGAGATGCTGCAGGACCGCGCGCTGCCGTTGCCGGTGCGCCTGATCCGCCTGGGCGCGGCGCTGGACGAGGCGCACGCCGGGATGCGGGAGCTGCCCGCGCCGGACGACGCCTCTGCGCTGTCGTTCCTGTCCCACATCAACCGCTCGTTCGGACTGAATAGCGCCAGCGTCTGCGATTACGCCCGCTATGCGGTCGACCGCCTTGGCCTGACGGAGGACGAGCCCGGCGAATCCTCGCTGCGGGCGTTCCGCGAGGTCAGGCGTCGCTTCCGGGAAAACCGGCCCGATTGGGAGATCCTGTTCGAGCAGGCACTGGTGAACCATGTGTTCTACGAGAGCTTCCCCTTCTCAGACCGCCTGGAAGGCCCCTGGGACGAGTTTCTGTCGCTGGCGGGGGTTTATGCCTACTTCGCCTTTCTGACGGCCGTATGGGGCGCTGAGCACCCCGAAACCGCGGAGCTGGTGAACGTCGCGTCCGCTGCCTTCCGACTGATCGATCATTCCGCGTTTGATTTCAACATGGCCGTGATCCTGGGCCGTCGGCTGAGGCTTGGCGACCGCGCGCTGGCCGGGATGCTTCTGGGCGTGATGGAATCGCCCGGCGGGGCTGCATAAATGCCAAATTATGCATGAATATTCACTGATATCGCATATTGTGTTAATTGTTGAGGGAATCTCTTGAATTCGGGCGGGGAAAGTTGTATACTCTTTGCATCATCAATTTGGAGGACAATTCAATGAAGAAGATTCTTGCCATCGCTCTGATCTGCCTGCTGACCTTCACCGGCGCGGCCTTTGCGGAAACCCTCAAGATGGGCACCAACGCCGTGTTCCCCCCCTATGAGTACTACGACGACGAATCCGGCGAGATCGTCGGCATCGACGCGGAAGTGGCCGCTGCGATCTGCGAAAAGCTGGGCTACGACGTCGAGATCGTGGACATGGACTTCGACGCGCTGATCCCCGCCGTGGCCAACGGCAAGATCGACATGGTTCTGGCCGGTCTGACCGTCACCGACGAGCGCAAGCAGTCCGTTGACTTCACCATCTCCTATGCCACCGGCGTGCAGGTGGTCATCGTGAAGGAAGACAGCGACATCACCAGCGTGGACGACCTCTTCGCCGAGGGCGCGAACCACAAGATCGGCGTGCAGCAGGGCACCACCGGCGACCTGTACTGCACCGGGGACATCGCCGACGCGGGACTGGGCTCTGTCGAGCCCTTCAAGAGCGGCACCGACGCCGTGCTGGCGCTGACCTCCGGCAAGGTGGACTGCGTGGTCATCGACAACGAGCCCGCCAAGAACTTCGTCGCCGCCAACGAGGGCCTGAAGATCCTCGAGACCGAGTACATCACCGAGGACTACGCCATCGCGCTGGCCAAGGGCAGCGAGCTGACCGAGAAGATCAACGCCGCTCTGGAGGAGCTGATCGCCGACGGCACCGTGCAGTCCATCATCGACAAGTACATCGTGGCGGAATAATCCTACCCCCAACGGCTATGGGGAGCGCAAAACGCTCCCCTGTTTGATTGTATGACCAAAAATTCTGGAGGGATTCGCCATGCAGGCGTGGTTTGAGAGCTTCAAAGCGGACTTTGACCTGAACTTCATACAGGGCAACCGCTGGAAATATCTGGTGGATGGTCTGGGAACGACGCTGGTCATCACGCTGCTGGCGGGCATCCTGGGCATTGTCATCGGCATTGTGATCGCCATGGTGCGCTCCACCTACGACAAGACCGCCGAGGGCGCGCGCAAGACCCTGGGCCGCCGTCTGTTCGGCGTGGTCGACTGGATCTGCCGCGTGTACCTGACCGTGCTGCGCGGCACGCCGGTGGTCGTACAGCTGATGATCATCTATTTCGTGATCTTCGCCTGGTCGGACAACGGCACGATGGTCGCGGCGCTGGCGTTCGGCCTGAACTCCGGCGCGTACGTGGCGGAGATCGTCCGCGGCGGCATCATGTCCATCGACAACGGCCAGTTCGAGGCGGGCCGCAGTCTGGGCTTCAACTATGTGCAGACGATGCGGTTCATCGTGATCCCGCAGGTCATCAAGAACGTGCTGCCCGCGCTGGCGAACGAGTTCATCGCGCTGCTGAAGGAGACCTCCGTCGCGGGCTACGTGGCGGTAAAGGATCTGACCAAGGGCGGCGACATCATCCGCAGCCGCACGTATTCGGCGTTCATGCCGCTGATAGCGGTGGCGCTGATCTATCTGGCGATGGTCATGTTTTTCTCATGGCTGGTCGGCAAGCTGGAAAGGAGGCTGAGGAACAGTGACCACTGAGACGCTCATTCAGGTTCGGAATCTTGAAAAGGTATTCACCACGGGCAACAGGATCAGGGCGCTGAACGGCGTGAGCGCGGACATCCACCGCGGCGAGGTGGTGGTGGTGATCGGCCCGTCGGGATCGGGCAAGTCCACGTTCCTGCGGTGCCTGAACCTTCTGGAGCTGCCCACCGGCGGCACGATCACGTTTGAGGGCACGGATATCACGGATCCCAAGGTGAACATCAATGTGCATCGTCAGAAGATGGGCATGGTGTTTCAGCACTTCAATCTGTTTCCGAACATGACGGTGCTGCGGAACATGACGGTTGCGCCGATGGAGCTGCGGAAGAAGAGCCGTCAGGAAGCGGAAGCGATGGCGATGAAGCTGCTGGAGCGCGTGGGACTGGCGGATCGCGCGGGCGCGTTTCCGAGCCAGCTCAGCGGCGGACAGAAGCAGAGAATTGCGATTGTGCGCGCGCTGTGCATGGAGCCGGACGTGATGCTGTTTGACGAGCCGACGTCGGCATTGGATCCCGAGATGGTGGGCGAGGTGCTGGACGTGATGAAGTCGCTGGCCAAGGAGGGCATGACGATGGTGGTCGTCACGCATGAGATGGGTTTTGCGAGAGAGGTGGGTGACCGCGTGATTTTCATGGATGGCGGTCAGATCATCGAGGAAGGCACGCCGGATCAGATATTCAATCATCCGCAGAATGAAAGAACGCAGGGATTTTTGAGTAAACTGCTGTGAGGAAACGGACTCGTCGGAAAACCGACGAGTCCGTTTTTTGTAGGGAAGTTGGGATAGGAACGGCAGAAGCGGGAGAAGGAGTCCGAGGGGACAGCGCTGAGAAAAGATGGGATAGAAACGCGGCAGCAGGAGAAGGAGTCCAGAGGGGATCATCCCCTCTGGCGGGGTGCAGGGGCAGCGCCCCTGCGGCTCGTGTAACGCTGAAGAAAGATGGAGTAGAAACCGCGGCAGCGAGAGAAGGAGTCCAGAGGGGATCATCCCCTCTGGCGGGGTGCAGGGGCAGCGCCCCGCCCGCCGGAGGCGCTCGTGGAACGCTGAAGAAAGATGGAGTAGGAAAGGCGGCAGCGAGAGAAGGAGTCCAGAGGGGATCATCCCCTCTGGCGGGGTGCAGGGGCAGCGCCCCTGCGGCTCGTGTAACGCTGAAGAAAGCCGGGACAGAAACCAGCCCGCCCGACTGCAAAAGATCGATGCGTGACGGGCCGATTGAATATCGAAGCAAGCTTCGTGCGTGGGGTCGGGCGGGCCGCTAATCAAGCGTCAATCTTGCGTCCAGTCAAAGAGCGGAAGCGATTTTGACAGGACGCAAGGAGA
>SFJH01000025.1 GCA_004555155.1 Clostridiales bacterium | reverse complement strand
TAGTAGGCATATCCAATTACCTCCTTCGGTGGTACTGTTTCTTACTATTATTATACGCTATTTCTCGTCAAAAATCAACCATTTGTTGTGACAGAGCCTTCTCTAAAAAGAAGTCCTCCCCGCAATTTTCTCCTCTCAAGCGGTTTTTCTGGGAGGGGGCGCGGGGGAGGGGTTCTTTTTCTCTAAAAAGAACCCCTCCCCCGCATCTTCTCCCGTTCCCCCGTTCCCCCTACACAACCCTCAGCTCGCGGGGTTCGGCGTTCAGGGTTTCGGAGGCGGTGTCGGTGACGGTTACCAGGTCCTCGATGCGCACGCCGAATTGGCCGGGGAGGTAGACGCCGGGCTCGACGGAGAAGACCATGCCGGGCTGGGCGATGATTTCGGACGTGGCGGAGTTATCGGGGAACTCGTGGACTTCGAGGCCGATGCCGTGGCCGGTGCGGTGGGTGAAGAAGGGGCCGTAGCCTGCGTCCTCGATGACCTGGCGGGCGGCGCGGTCGAAGAGCTTCATGGGCAGGCCGGGGCGGACGGCGGCGCGGCCTGCTTCATTGGCGCGCCGGACGACGTCGTAGACCTTCTGCTGTTCGGGGGAAGGCTCGCCGAAGAAGACGGTGCGGGTCATATCGCTGCAGTAGCTGTTGTAGACAAGGCCGACGTCGATGATGACAGCGTCGCCCTTTTTCAGGCGGGTGTCGTCGGAGGCGTGGTGAGGCTCGGCGCAGCCCGCGCCGAAGCAGATCAGCGGCTCGAAGCTGCAGCCGGAGCCGCCCACGGCCCTGGCGTTGGCGAGATAGAGGGCGCTGGCTTCGAGCTCGGTCATGCCCTCGCGCAGGCCTGCGATGGTGCGGCGGATGGCCTCGTCGTTGAGTCGGGAGGCTTCGCGCATCAGCGCCAGCTCCCCGGCGTCCTTCTGCATGCGGGCGCGGTCGACGGGAGCGCTGCCCAGCACGGGGCGCACGTCGGGCCGGGCCTCCATCAGGCGGATGGTGAACTGGCTGGGCCAGAACTTGTCGACGCCGATTTTGCCGGGCGCGACGGCCTTTGCGAGAATGGCGACGGAGTCGTCGGTGTCGTCGAATTCCACCAGCGGCGCCTCCACATTGCCGTTGAGCGCGAAAAGGCGGTTGGCGTAGAGCACGGCGCTTCCGTCGTCCTTCACCAGCAGGGCCAGCATGCGCTCGCCGGGCGCGATCCAGGCGCCCGTGAGATAGAACACGGACGCAGGCGCAGTCACCAGAATCTGGGACAGCCCGTCCTGGCGCATGTTTTCGATCACACGGTTGATTCTGCTCTGATTCATCAATATCCGACCTTTCGATATCCTGGCATCAAGCCTGGGTTTTCCGATATGCCGTCTCCCCGTCGGAGAAGCCCAGCGCGACGGCGGCCAGACCGTCGCCGAACTTCTGGAACATCAGCGGCGGCACGGCCAGCGCCTCTTCGATGATGCTGTCCGGCAGCATGTTCAGTCCGGCGCAGGGCACATAGGCCTTGTAGCGGATCTCGCCGTCGTTCAGATCCAGCTCGAAGTTGCCGTCCAACAGGCCGTAGTTGGCGCGGGTGAGATAGCGCATCACTTCATCCATGGTGTCCTGTCCCGCCGACAGCGTCGGAACCGCGATCACCACGAAGCCCCGCGCCTTGAAGTCGATGAATATCTGAACGGACTTCAGCTTGCTCTTGATGTTCACGCCGCATTTGATGATGTTCTTTTCCGATATATAGCTGTACTTCCACTCGTGCCGGTCGAGATAGTCGCGAACCACTTCGCACATATTGAAATTCATGGTCATGGCAGATGCCTCCTTTATCAAGCATGTGGGATCAGACCGTGGGATCATCGCCCGAGGCGGGCGCGGCAGTGGCGTCCGGAGCGGGGAGCGAATCCGCCGCGGCGTCCGGAGCGGCCGGATCGTCCGCAGCGGGCGCGGCCGACGGCTGTGCCGTGGCTGCAGCCGGAGCCTGCGACGGCGCGCCCAGTCTGCTGCGCGCCACCGAGATGCACAGCACCACCGCCAGCACCAGCAGTGCCGCCGTCACGGCATACAGCACGACGGCCAGAGGCATGCCCGCCGCTCGCCGCTGCCCGCCGTCCGGGAGAAAATCGCCGGAGGGATCGGGTTCGCCGTCGGGGAAGCGATCGTCGTAATGATCGTCATAGGCGGGATCGTCGGCGTAGCGGTCGTCGTAACGGTCATCGTAGGCGGGATCGTCGGCGTAGCGGTCGTCGTAACAATCGTCATAGGCGGGATTGTCGGCGTAGCGGTCGTCGTAACGGTCGTCGTAGGCGGGATCGTCGGCGTAGCGGTCGTCGTAACGATCGTCGTAGGCGGGATCGTCGGCGTAGCGGTCGTCGTAATGATCGTCGTAGGCGGGATCGTCGGCGTAGCGGTCGTCGTAATGATCGTCGTAGAGGGGATCATCGGCGTAGCGATCATCGTAGACGGGTTCGTCATCGTAAGAATAATCATGGGCTGCGGGGCGGGTTCGCGGGGCGTCGTATTCTTCGGGGCGTCCGAACTGCCGGCCGCAGTTCGGACACTGAAAAGACTCCAGCGCAGCCAGTGATTCGGGAATCCGATTTCCACAGCGGCGGCAAATCATAGTGCTCCTCCTTTGGGAATATATAAAGTAGAACTTTGATCCGGAAAAGCGGATCGCGGGCGGAAGCTGTGCAGATCGCGCTTCATGGCTCAATACCGGGACGCATCCGGAGAAAACCCGCTCCATCCCGAGCGGGAAATGAAACCCATCTCCCCGCACCATCCTCGCGGCGCAAAACGGGATGCTCAGGGGAAGTCAGCGTCGTTCCAAAAACCGCTCCAACCCAGGCGGGAAATCGCGCCGCCACCACGGCGGCACGATTTCCCCCGAACAGGAACGCAAACCCATCTCCCCGCACCATCCTCGCGGCGCAAAACGGGATGCTCAGGGGGATATCAGCGTCGTTCCCAAACCGCTCCATCCCAAGCGGGAAATCGCGCCGCCACCACGGCGGCACGATTTCCCCCCGAACAGGAACGTAAACCCATCTCTCCGCACCATCCTCGCGGCGTAAAACGGGATGTTCATGGGAAGTCAGCGTCGTTCCAAAAACCGCTCCATCCCAAGCGGGAAATCGCGCCGCCACCACGGCGGCACGATTTCCCCCCGAACAGGAACAAAACCTATCTCCCCGCACCACCCCCGCGGCGCAAAGCGCCGCTAGTCGGGATTCTCAAGGGATAGTTCCCTTGAGCAGGGGGTATCGGGGGACTGCGTCCCCCGAAAGTGGATGAGCTCGACGCCGCCTTCGGCGAGCATCTCGCGGGCGAAGTCGTCGGGGTAGCCCTCCTCGTAGACCACGCGGGTGATGCCGGCGTTGACGATCATTTTGGCGCAGATGACGCAGGGCTGGTGGGTGCAGTAGAGGGTCGCGCCGTCGATGGAGGAGCCGAGCTTGGCGGCCTGGATGATGGCGTTCTGCTCGGCGTGGATGGCGTAGCAGAGCTCGGCGCGGGTGCCGGACTCCACGGCCAGCTTTTTGCGCAGGCATTCGCCGCGCTCCACGCAGGTTTTGATGCCCGCGGGCGCGCCGTTGTAGCCCGTGGTCACGATGCGCTTGTTCTTCACGATCACGCAGCCGATCTTGCGGTTGGGCTGATAACAGCTGGCCCAGTTTGAAATCACCCACGCCAGCTCCATGAACCGCGCGTCCCATTTATCCGTCACAGTGTACCACCGCCTTCTTCGCGTTTTCTTCCATTATAATGGTTTTTGTGCCAAAAATCAAATATTTAACATAAAATTTCGGCTTCGGGGGGTTGATTTTCTGCCTCAAAATGGATAAACTATCCATTGTAAGCGGTTAGCACTCGGAAAACGCGAGTGCTAACAACGCCAAAGCAAAACCAGTCTGAGGAGGTTTGAAACATATGACTATGAAACCGCTCGGCGATCGCGTCGTGATCAAGAATCTTGAGGCGGAGGAGACCACGAAGGGTGGCATCATCCTGACGAACTCTGCAAAGGAAAAGCCCGTGATGGCGGAAGTCATCGCAGTGGGCCCCGGCGGAAACGTGGACGGCAAGGAAGTGTCCATGTATGTGACCGTTGGCCAGAAGGTGATCTACTCCAAGTACGCAGGCACCGAGGTCAAGCTGGACGGCGAGGAATTCATCATCGTCCGCCAGAGCGACATTCTCGCCATCGTGGAGTAAGGGGGGCAAGGGGGCTCTGCCCCCTTGCATCCCCCGCTCAAGGGAACTATCCCTTGAGAATCCCGACTGGCGGCGCTTTGCGCCGCGGGGGTAGTGCGGGGAGATGGGTTTGAGCTTCTGTTCGGGGGGAATAAAGCGATTTGTTCCCGGCCGGGAAAAATCCGGTTTGAAAAAGTGTTGACAATCTATGGGAGGATATTATTATGGCGAAGCAGATCAAGTATGGCGAGGAAGCGCGCCGCGCGCTGGAAGCCGGTATCAATACGCTTGCGGATACTGTAAAAATTACGCTGGGCCCGAAGGGCCGCAACGTTGTGCTGGACAAGAAGTTCGGCGCGCCGCTGATCACGAACGATGGCGTGACCATCGCGAAGGAGATCGAGCTGGAGGATCCCTTTGAGAACATGGGCGCGCAGCTGGTGCGCGAGGTGTCCGTGAAGACGAACGACGTGGCGGGCGACGGCACCACCACCGCGACGCTGCTGGCGCAGGCGCTGATCCGCGAGGGTCTGAAGAACGTGGCCGCGGGCGCAAACCCGATGGTGCTGAAGAAGGGCATCCAGATGGCGACCGACACCGCCGTTCAGAGCCTGGTGAACATCTCCAAGTCCATCGAGACGAAGAACGAGATCGCGCAGGTTGCGGCGATTTCCTCCGGCGACGAGGTCATCGGCCAGCTGATCGCGGACGCGATGGAGAAGGTCGGCAAGGACGGCGTCATCACGGTTGAGGAATCCAAGACCATGAAGACCGAGCTGAGCGTGGTCGAGGGCATGCAGTTCGACCGCGGCTATGCGTCCTCCTATATGTGCACCGACATGGAGAAGATGGAGGCGGTTCTGGACAACCCCTACATCCTGATCACCGACAAGAAAATTTCCAACATTCAGGAGATCATCAGCCTGCTGGAGGCGGTTGTGCAGCAGGGCAAGAAGCTGCTGATCATCGCCGAGGACGTTGAGGGCGAGGCGCTGGCGACGCTGGTGCTGAACAAGCTGCGCGGCACGTTCACCTGCGTGGCGGTGAAGGCGCCGGGCTTCGGCGATCGCCGCAAGGCCATGCTGCAGGACATCGCGATTCTGACCGGCGGCCAGGTCATCACCGAGGAGCTGGGTCTGGATCTGAAGGAAGCCACCATCGACATGCTGGGCACCGCGCGTCAGGTGAAGATCGACAAGGAGAACACCGTGATCGTGGAAGGCGCCGGCAATCCCGACGAGATCAAGGCCCGCATTGCGAGCATCCGCGCGCAGATCGAGGACACCTCCTCCGATTACGACCGCGAGAAGCTGCAGGAGCGCCTGGCGAAGCTGGCCGGCGGCGTGGCGGTGATCAACGTTGGCGCTGCGACCGAGGTGGAGATGAAGGAGCGCAAGCTGCGCATTGAGGACGCGCTGGCTGCGACCCGCGCTGCGGTTGAGGAAGGCATTGTTCCCGGCGGCGGCACCGCGCTGATCAACGCGGCGAAGGCGGTTGCGAAGGTTGTGCCCGAGGTCAGCGGCGACGTGAAGACCGGTGTGAACATCGTGCTGCGCGCGCTGGAGGAGCCCATCCGCCAGATCGCCACGAACGCGGGCGTTGAGGGCAGCGTGATTGTGGAGAAGATCAAGTCCAAGAAGTCCGTGTCCTACGGCTATGATGCTGCGAAGGATGAGTATACGGATATGATCGAGCGCGGCATTATCGACCCGACGAAGGTTACGCGTTCCGCGCTGCAGAACGCCGCGAGCGTTGCGGCCATGGTGCTGACCACCGAGTCCATCGTGACCGATATTCCCGCTCCGGAACCGGCGGCTCCCGCCGCGAACCCGGGCATGGGCGGCATGTACTAAGATCAGGAAAAAGGGGCTTTCCCGCAAGCGGGAAAGCCCCTTTTGTAATAACGCCCCAATCCAAAAGCGCGGCAGCAGGAGGGAGTCCAGAGGGCGAAGCCCTTTGGCGCAGTCCAGGGCGCGGAGCCCTGGCCGCCGGAGGCGCTCGAAGAACGCAGAGAAAAGCAGTAATAGAAAGCGCGGCAGCAAGAGAAGGGTCAAGGGGGATCATCCCCCTTGCGGGGTGCAGGGGCAGCGCCCCTGCCCGCCGGAGGCGCTCATGGAGCGTTGATGAAAGCCAAAATAGAAACCCGCCCGTCTGACACCAAAGAATCGTGCGAGACGGGCGCTTTAAGTCAGAGCAAACTCGCGAACGTGGGGTCAGACGGGCTGGCTAACTCGCGAGCGTCCTTGAAAAATATTCAATCGCGGAAGCAGATGAATATTTTTCAAGCAGCCGCAACTTGGGAGAGAGATGTTCCCCCAAGAAAAAAGTTACCGAAGGCAGTGTCGAATCTATATTCCGAAAGAAAAACGGAAAAATAATGTTTGCATTCAACGCGGGTATTTTTAATAAGTGCAGCACGGATTTTGATGTGTTGGATCAGCGCTGGAATGAGCTGGGCGCTGCCGGAAAAAGTCGAATATCGCTTCGCGATGAATTCGACTTTTTCCCGGGGACGCGCCTGAGTTAGCTGCGCGCCCTCATTTTGCACGCAGGGGAGGTATTTCAAATCCTCTGGCCCCTTCCACGCAGGAATTTTGCTGCGGGCGCGCGGGTGACGTCGGGACCTTTCATCAGCGCTGGAGGAGTGCCTCCGGCGGGCAGGGGCGCTGCCCCTGCACCCCGCCAGGGGGGATGATCCCCCCTGGACCCCTCGGTTGCTGCCGCGCTTTCTATTACTGCTATTCTCTGCGCTGGAGGGGTGCCTCCGGCGGGCGGGGCGCTGCCCCTGCACCCCGCCAGGGGGATGATCCCCCTGGACCCTTCTCCTGCTGCCGCGCTTTAATTCAAACTTTTTTCCTCAATCCTGCAAATCGATCTTATCGCGGCCGAAGACGTCATAGGATTCCTCGATGACCCTTCTGGCTACGCTGCCGGTGGCGGCGGGCCTGGCGCTCCTCTCCCCCTCCAGCTGCATATGAATGCTCACCGGCTGTCCGAACGCATCCGACAATGCGCTGTCAAACAGCGCCTTCTTCCGCTCCAGCATCTTCATATGCATCATCTGCTTCCTCGAAAACTCCACCGTGACCACGCTTCCGTCAAACGCCACAAACCGCATCGACGGCAGCGTCGCCTTGATCGACGGCGTCTCCCCGGCGACCCTCTCCAGCGCGTCGAGATACTCCTTCGGCGGCTGAACCGCCGGCCCGGCCTTCACCGGCTCCGGCTTCGGCTTCTCCTCCGCCCTCTTCTCCTCGACCCGCTTCGCTTTCTCCTCCGCCGCGGGAACCACCCGCACGCCGTCCTCCACCAGCTTCTCCACGCGCGCCATGCGCTCGCTCAGGGCCGCGTCCTGCTCCTGCTCGGGATGGCACGCGCGCACCGCCGCCAGCTCCAGCACCGTCCTCGGCCGCGTGGCCCACTTCATGTCCGGCTCCGCGCGCATGAACAGCTCCATCAGCCGCGCCAGCCGCACCGGATCGATCCGCCTGCACTGCTCCGCAAACCGCGCGCCGTCCTCCGGCGTGATCTCCAGAAGCTCGGTCACGTCCCCCACCGCGCCGGCCAGCAGCAGTCCCCGCAGATGCGCCGTCACATCGCGCATGAATACCTGCGGATCGCGGCCGCGGTTCATGGCGTCGTTGATCATGTTCAGCGCCCGACCGGCGTCGAAGTCGATCAGCGCGTCCGCGAAGTCGAACATGAACGCCCGGCCCGTCGTGCCCAGCACGTCCTGCGCCAGCTCCAGCGTCACCGCGCCGTCGGTGTAGGACAGACAGCAGTCCAGCAGACTCAGCGCGTCGCGCATCGCGCCGTCGGCGGCGCGGGCGATCTCGTACAGCGCGTCGTCGTCCGCCGACCGGCCGATGCCGCCCAGCACCACCATCATCCGCTCCACAATGGTGTCCACGCCGATACGGTGGAAGTCGAACCGCTGGCACCGCGACAGGATCGTGGCGGGCAGCTTCTGCGGCTCCGTGGTGGCCAGAATGAACACCGCGTGCCTCGGCGGCTCCTCCAGCGTCTTCAGAAGCGCATTGAACGCGCCCGGCGACAGCATGTGCACCTCGTCGACGATGTAGACCTTGTATTTCGTCACCGACGGCGGGAACTTGATCTTCTCCCGCAGGTCGCGGATCTCGTCCACGCCGTTATTGGACGCCGCGTCGATCTCCACCACGTCCATGCAGCTCTCCGCCTGCAGTGCGCGGCAGATCTCGCACTCGCCGCAGGGATCGCCGTTGTTGGGATGCAGACAGTTGATGGCCTTCGCCAGCACCTTGGACGCGGTGGTCTTGCCGGTGCCGCGCGTGCCGCAGAACAGATAGGCGTGGGCGATGCGGTCGGTCACCACCTGCCGCCGCAGGGTCTTCACCACCGCGTCCTGGCCCACGATCTCCGAAAAAGTGCCCGGACGCCACGCCCGGTACAGCACCTGATAGCTCATATTGGTTCCTCCATTGCTTCCTACGGGATTATTGTATCTCATTTCGCGGAAAAACGAAAGAAGTTTTTACAACAAGCTAAAAACTTTTCCAAGCTTTCGTGCTATAATAGCGATAATCAATCTATTCAGGAAAGAGGATGCTGATGAAGCGCATTGTTTTGACCGGCGGCGGCACCGCAGGTCACGTCACGCCCAACATGGCGCTGATCCCCCGCCTGCTCGAGGACGGCTGGGACGTTCACTACATCGGCGCGGCGGACAGCGTCGAACAGAATCTGATCGGCCAGTTCCCGCAGGTGACCTTCCATACCGTGGCGGTGGGCAAGCTGCGCCGCTACTTTGATGTGAAGAACTTCTCCGATCCCTTTCGCGTGGTGAAGGGCGTGTTTCAGGCGCGCTCGATCATTCACAAGCTGAAGCCCAACGTGGTGTTTTCCAAGGGCGGCTTTGTGTCGGTGCCCGTGGTGTACGGCGCAAAGCTCAACGGCGTGCCCGTGGTCACCCACGAATCGGATATGACCCCCGGCCTGGCCAACAAGCTCAGCCTTCCCTTTTCCTGCGCCCAGTGCTGCACCTTCCCCGAGGCCGTCAGGTACGCCCACGGCAAGGGCATCTATACCGGCACGCCCATCCGCCCGGAGATCCTCCAGGGCGAGCGCGACCGCGGCCGCAGGTTCTTCGGGCTGGACGAGACCATGCCCGTGATCATGGTCGTGGGCGGCTCCTCCGGCGCGCGGGCCATCAACGAGGCCGTGCTCGCCGCGCTGCCCCAGCTGACCGCCAACTTCCAGGTGCTGCACCTCTGCGGCAAGGGCAACCTGTCCGCCGCGCTGGAGGGCACGCCCCACTACGTCCAGTGCGAGTATCTCAACGAGGAGATGGCCGACGCCTATGCCTGCGCGGACATCCTGATCTCCCGCGCCGGGTCCAACGCCCTGTGCGAGATCCTCGCCCTGAAGAAGCCCGCGCTGCTCATCCCCTATCCCAAGGGAGCCAGCCGCGGCGACCAGATCTTAAACGCCGAATCCTTCCGCCAGCGCGGCTTCAGCCACGTGCTCATGCAGGAGGACATGACCCCCGAGCGCCTCGTCGAGGCCGCCATCCACCTCTATCACGAGCGCGGCTCCCTCTACGAAGCCATGTCCGCCGACGCCTCCAACACCAACGGCGTCGACCGCGTGCTGGAAGTCATTTATAAAAATGCAAAGTGAGAAAGCGCTGCGCTTTCCTTCCGCAAGGGAGCGGCCTGTCTGCAGGCCGCTCCTTTGCGCGTCAAAAGGCGCGCAGACCGGGCCGAAAGTGTGGTAAGAAGGAAAACTTTCGCCAGAAAAGCGGCGAAAATGGGGTGAATTTGACGTTAATTGGGCGAAATTCCACTGGACAGTATTCAGGAAACGTATTATAATATAACCTAGTATATTGTCACAGTCCTCGCCCCTGCGGGGCGGATTCGGGCAATCAGGGATGCGAAGGATCGGGGTCGGCGCTCTTTTGGGGGATCGCGCGGCGCCGGACAGAAATGGAGGAACAAGTATGTCGATGATGGAAGAGCGGGCCTATCAATACCTGGTGGATTCCAAGGGCGAGGGCGGTCTGGTCTGCGAGCTGGACCGTTCGCCGATGCTGGACAAGCCCACGATCATCATTGGTCTGGGCGGAACCGGTATCGACGCCATGCTGCACGCGAAATATGTCATTCAGCGCAAGATCAAGGCGCCCGACGGCAAGAAAAAGCCGGGCCGCCTGGCGTTCATTGCGATTGATACCGATGAAAACGCCTTCAAGCAGAAGCGCGTGGGCGACGTGCGCGTCGATGCGAACGAGCAGGTGCTCATCGACGAGCCGAAGATCGCCACCTTCATGAAGAACCCCGAGCTGATTCCCCAGGATTATCTGCGCGAGTGGCTCTGCCGCGGCATCAACGCCGACGCCATCACCTACGGCGCGGGCGGCATCCGCCAGTGCGGCCGCTTCATGCTCATCAACAAGGCCCAGAATCTGATCCAGCGCGTCTCCCAGGCCGCCGCGGAAACCTGGGGCGCGGGCAAGGAGAACGGCGCGGGCTTCACCCCCGACACCGGCTATACCGTCTACATCCTCACCGGCATCAGCGGCGGCACCGGCTCCGGCACGTTCCTGGACGTGGCCTATCTGGTGCGCGAGATCATCACCAATCAGGTGCACAAGGATGTGGAGATCCGCGGCTTCATCTTCATGCCCGACGTCAACCTCTGCAAGGTTCAGGACGCCGCCACCCGCGCCTATATCCCCGTCAACGGCTATGCGGCGCTGCGGGAGCTGGACTTCTGGATGAACGCCGAGCGCGGCCGCAATTTCGTGCAGCAGTACACGCCGGTGGTCACGGTGAACACCTCCGCCAAGCCCTTCGACCTGTGCTGCCTGGTCTCCCCCAACGGCGCGCTGGACACCGATTACGACAACTGCATGCAGACCACCGGCGAGGCGCTGATGAACATCATGACCGCGCCGGAAAACGCCCAGGCCATGAACTTCGATTCCTATATCACCAACCTGGGCCAGATGCTCAATACCGCCGCGCTGAAGACCACCTATTCCGCCAACTACGTCTATACCTCCATGGGCATGGACGAGCAGCGCCTGCAGCTGGATTCCATGGCCAACTATCTGGCCTACTATCTGCTGCTGCGCGTCAACGCCCTGTTCGACCGCGAGCCCATCAAGGAGCAGGTGGAGAGCTTCTTCACCAAGGACCTGCACCTCGACGCGAAGCGCGGCCTGCAGCGGCTGTTCGACAAGGCCATTCCCGCCCGCCCGTTCAACGAGGTGGTGCGCAATCTGGACGACTTCAAGCGCGCCGTGGAGGGCTACAAGCACGCCACCGTGCTGGACAACGGCATCCTGGAGAGCGAGCTGGGCACCTGGCTGGCCTCCTGCGAGGCGACGTACAACCAGAACCAGCGCTCCATTCTGGAGGAGTGCATGAACGCCATGAAGGGCATGCTGGAGGCGAAGTTCGTCGACACCCAGTTCGGCCCCTACTTCGTGCACCGCCTGCTGCACAATGTGGACGTGGGCAAGCCCGACGTGCTCAAGCGCCTGGACGAGGAGCGCAACGCCATCGCCGCCTTCCGCGCCACCGCCGACGACCGCGAGGACAAGCTCAAGCAGCTGGCCGACGAGGCGCTGGACGCCGCCCGCCGCAACAAGTTCGTGCCCCTGATCAGCAACGCCCGCTACAACGATTACGTGGAGGCCGTGTTCCGCTATTACGATCACAAGCGCTACATGAAGTTCGCGGACATCGCCTATCAGTTCTATACCCGCATGCTCAGCGAAGTCACCGACTACAACAACCGCATCGTCGAGCGCTTCGCCCAGCTGCTGGAGCACCTGACCCAGGTGTTCAGGAGCAACTCCGAGATCATCACCAACGTCTCCCACGACGGCAGCATGCACACCTGGAACGTGGGCAACTTCGACAAGATCCGCGCCACCGTGGACGCCGCGCTGGTGAACCTGAAGAACGCCGGCAAGGAGGAGGCGCTGGTCTCCGAATTCCTGCAGACCATGCTGGCCGACCGCCGCGCCTGGGTGGGCGACGAGGGCGGACTGGGCGAGAGCTTCTCCCGGTTCGTCTCCCAGAAGTTCCACGATCTGATGAACCAGACGCTGGAGGAGACGTACATGGAGATGTACAACCTGGCCGGCGAGGCCCAGCTGCAGCAGCACATGCAGTCCGTGGTGCTGCCCAAGCTGCGCAGCGGCGCGAAGGTGCTGTACACGCCGGACAACGTGCTCAGCCCGCTGAGCAACTCCCCCGAGCGCGCCATGATCGCCGTGCCCAGCACGGCTACCAACATCGTGGCCGCCGTGCGCAACTTCGTCACCGCCAACAACATCCCCTGCGACGTGGTGGAGAGCACCCGCCAGGGCTCGCTGTTCTGGTTCCAGGCCAGCAGCGGCCTGCCGATGTACGCCCACGACGCGCTGCGCACCTATCAGACCTCCCACGACGTCTACGGCACCGTGGACAACCATCGCGGCCGCTATCTGAAGATGAGCGCAGAGGAGAACTGGCTGGAGCTGCTGCCTCCGCTGCTGCCCGAGGCCGCCTGGGACTACGCCAAGTACAAGAATCCCAAGTGGGAGAAGCGCAACGCGGCCACCCGCGCGCTGTTCCACGAGGGCTGGAAGCTGGGCCTGATCCCCGAGCTGGAGCCCGGCAGCACCGTGCGCGTGCTGGGCGTGGTGGATTCCGAGGCGTTCCGTGAGATGATCGAAAGATCGCCCATGACCGCCGAAGACCGGGAGAAGGTCGCCGCCGGCGGCGCGGCCGCCGCGGCCAGCCTGAAGCTGTCCGCCGACAAAGTGAAGCAGTACGTGGCCGAGGCCGAGGCCTTCGACCGCGAGGGCTGGACGCCCGACGAGCGCGTGAAATTCAAGAACGACGTGTTCAGCAAGCTGCGCGGCGGCGTGCTGGTGAACCGCAACGAGGGCGAGCAGCGCACCACGCAGATCCTGTGCGAAAACCTGCTGTGGACGCCCGACATGGCCATGAAGCTGGCCGAGCAGGTGAAACTGAAGAAGGAGCTGCGCAAGGTCATCGAGGCCAACAAGGTCTATCTGGAGCTGGGCGACGTGGAGAAGATCGAGCGGGAGAACTTCGCCAACGCGCTGATGTACGGCGTGTACCGCGCCGCCGCGCCCCGCGTGTTCCAGCTGGACGGCAGCGACGTGGGCCTGCCCACCACGCTGCTGATGACCATCACCGACTATCGCATCGCGCCGGTGGAGGATCCCTTCTACGCGCTGTTCCGCAAGTACGTCACCTATGACGATACGCTCAAGGAGAACATGAAGAAGATCTGCCAGGTGCGCGAGAACAGGATGAACGCCGAGATGAACGTGGGCAACACCGCCCGCTACAACCAGTATCTGAAGATGGTGAAGGGCATCGACGCCAGCATGGCCGCCCGCCTGCAGCAGATCGATATGGACGTCACCTTCGAGCACAAGGAGATCCGGGAATTCTATGTGGAGATGCGCAAGATCTTCAAGAATTTCCTGGCCGACGCCATCATGTAAAAAAGACCAATCGCCCCCGAGTGAAAACCAGAATCTGCGTCCGGCCCGAAGGAATGATTCCTGCGGGCTGGAACGCATGTTTTCGGCCGGGCGGCGCGGGGTCAAGCCTGAACGAGGAAAAGGGGAATTTTGCCCATGAGGGGTTTGCTGTTCTTTCGCGTGGAAAGCGCCGGTCAGCCGTTTGACGAGGAGCTCCGCGCGCTGCTCGCCCGCGACCAGGAGAACCATCGCGCGGCGTACCATATCGAAAACATCTGCGTGCGCATCGGCGCGGCGGAGGATTCGCTCTCGCTGGGGCCGGAGACGGTCTGGTGCGTGCGCACCGGCGCGATGGGCGAGATCGCCAGCGTGCAGACCCACATGGACTATGCCCAGCAGCTGTCTACCTATTTATATGGCAGAATCGTGAAGAACGACGATTCGGGGTGCGCGGCCATCTTCGTCAGCAACGGCACGGCCCCGGCGGGCACCGCCGCCGTGCAGCTGAGCCTCATCGTCAGCATGCGGCTGTGCAATCTGTATCCCGTGCGCGTGCACATCTTCCTGCTGCAGGATCAGTTTGTGCACCACGATCCCGCCGTGGCGCGATTGATGCGCCAGATCGGCATGAGCAACGCCGTGCGGCCGATCTTCTATACCGCGCAGTATCTGCTGCCCTGGGAGGATACCGACGGCGCGCGGGCCTGCAGCCGCCAGACCGTGGCCGCGCTGGTGAAGACCATGATGATGGCCAAGGCCGATCCCATGATGCTCAAGGGCGTGGGCCAGCCCCGCTGGGTCGAGACCGCCGCCATCCGGCGGCTGGAATCGCCGGTGGAGCGGATCACCAACGTGGTGTTCCGGTATCTCAGCCGGAAGTTTGACGAAAGCGTGCTCTCCCCCGCCGTGGATCAGCCCAGCGCCGCGGCCATTCCGCCCAAGGAGGCCCGGGACTGCGTGCGCAGGCTGGAGGGCTTCGTCAGCGAGATCGAGCGGGCCACGCTGCTGCCGACGGTGGAGGATCTGATGTGCATCATGCCGCTGAAGAACCCGCCTGCGGGCGCGAAGCCGGACGACCACATCTCCGTGGATCGGGCGTGGGACGCCATCTACAGCCTCTACGGCCACGAGCGCGGCGCGGAGCTGCAGAAGCGGCTGAACCCGAGCCTGGAGGAGCTGGAGAGCCAGTACCGGGCGTTCGGCGCGTCGCTGGCGGCGGAGCTGCTGCGGCAGGTGTTCCAGCTGGCCCGCAGCAGCGGCCAGGAATTCGCCACGCTCCCCCACCTGGTTTCGCAGATCGGCGAAAACCTGACCCGCAAAAGGGAGCGGCCCCAGGCGGAGGAATCGGAGCCGCTGACCTACGACCGGGGACTGCTGCTGTCCCGGGAGCGCAGGGAGGCCGTCTCCATGGCCCGCATGCGCCATTTCTATCTCACCACCGTGCACCGCGCCGCCACGCAGCGGCTGGCCAACCGCCGCCAGGAGCTGCGCGCCCAGGTGATGCAGGACGCGGTGAACCAGGCGCGGCAGTTCATCAAGAACTGCATGTTCCGCCTGGACGCCGAATACCAGCGCCGGTGCTCCATCTATCTCAACCGTCAGGTGGAGACGAACTGCTACGATACCGACCTGAACGCCGCCTACGAATACTGGTGCAGCCATGAGCCCGCGGTGGAGCCGGTGACGGCCCGGGAGCTTTACGAGCTGTTCACCGAGGACGTGTTCCGGATGCAGCCCGAGGAGGGCGCGCGGAAGGTGTGCGAGGGGCTGGTGGAGCAGCTGCACCAGCGCACCCGCGCGGCGGTGGATTCCATTCGCGTGAACATCGACAGCTTCTTCCCGGAGCTGGCGTTCCGGGCGGGACTGCTGGCCGGACAGGGCTGCCACACGGATCTGTATGCGTCGCTGCTGGCGTACCTCAGCGGCCAGACCACCCATTCGCCGCTGTTGTATCAGGATAAGGCTGGCAGCATCATCAGCATCCAGGCGCGGGCGCTGATCTTCCACGTGGCCAACGCCGGCGAGTTCGTGTCGCTGGCGCAGCGCGCGGGGGTGGAGGTCGTGAACGATCCCTATGAAAAGGGCGTGCAGCTGGTGGTGAAGTACGCCGGAAACGCGCTGGACGATGTGCTGGTGGTTCGCGGCAACGCGCCTGCGCAGGCGTGACCGCCGGGGAAACAGAAGGAGCGGAGAAACATGAGTATCGGAGTCTTTTTGCTGTCGCTGTTCTTTGCGGGCGTTCAGACCGGCGTCTGCGTGCTTCTGCAGGCGTTCGCGGGGGTGTTCGGGAATCTGCCCCTGTGGCTGATCAGCGGCGGCACGTTTGCGCTGGGCATGCTGCTGTCGTTTGTGCTGATTCTGATCGTGGGCGGCGCGGGGATCACCCGCCGGGCCGCCGACTTCGTGCGGGATCATCTGGGCCGCGCGCTGGCGCTGATGCTGGCGTCGGTGGTGCTGATCTTCGCGCTGGGCTCCGGCGCGGAGGCCGTGTATCATCTGGAGCGGATTTCCTTCGGCAGCGGCCCGAGGACGGAGGCCGCGCCCGCGTCCGGCGCGGACGTGTGCTATCTGCTGGACTGCTCCTCCTCCATGATGGGCAGCGGCATCTCGAGCCTGCACAGGGCGTTTCAGGACGCGGTGACCACCGTGGACGACGGCCGCCGCATCAGCGTGGTGTTCTATGAAAGCGACGCCAGCGTGGGCTACGACTGGCACGCGCTGGACGCCGCGACCCGCGCCGAGGTCATCGGGCTGGTGAACGACGCCGGGCCCAGCGGCGGCACCGATTTCAACCAGGCGCTCGCGGCGGCGGAGCAGCTGGCGGTGCAGGCCGCGTCGGAGGGCCGCAGCGTCTCCGTGATCATGATCAGCGACGGACAGGACGGGGACTTCGTCAGCGTGCAGTCCTGCGCGCCGGAGCTGATCGCCCGGCAGGTGCCGGTGTACACCGTGGGCGTGGGCGACGCGTATCCCCAAACGCTGAAGGACATCGCCGCGGAGACCGGCGGCGCGTATTCCGAGGGAGGCGTGACCGCGGAGAGCTTCTCCGCCGCGCTGACCGAGGCCACCGTCAGCGCCGTGGGCGGCGATCCTGCCGCGTCGGCGAAGCGGGATACGCTGCTTTCGCCCCGCTATGCCCGCACGACGGCCATCATCAACCCGATGATTCTGCGCATCGTCCTGCTGTTCATCGTGGGCTTTGCGTTCAAGCTGATCGTCAGCATCTGCATGGGCAGCAATTTCCGCAGCTTCGGAAGCCATCTGCTGCTGGCGTTTGTGATCGCGCTGGCGGGAGCGGCGGCGGTGGAGTTCGGCTATCAGCTGAGCGCCGCGCTGTCCGGCGGGCTGAAGCTGGCGGCGAGGATCGCCGCGCCCGGCCTGTACTGGGTGCTGATGATGTGCCAGATGGTGCGCACGAAGGAATGACGAACGGGGAGATGCCCAATGGCGATTGAATCGATTACCTATCAGGAAGGATTCCGGATCCGGCTGAAGTGGACGGCGGGGGTGCGGGGCACGGTGATCTACTGCGTGGCCCAGGGCGAGCCGCTGGCCGATGCGGACGCGCTGATGAGCGCCGCCCGCACCGGCGGACTGCCCGCGTTCAACGGCTTCTCCTACGGAAGCGGCACGGCCTCGGTGAACTATGCGCCCGCCCGGCGGGAGCTGCAGGCGAAGTGGGTGGACGTCTGCTTCTGTGATTACGACGAGGACTGGTCGCCCGTGCGCCACGAGCGCGCCGGCACGTTCTTCAACGGCATGTGCAGAATCGGCGGGCGGATCGACATGCTGCCCATCGGCGGCGGCCGCCAGGCCGTGCAGATCACCGTGATGAACAAATCGAAGTTCGACATCGAGGCCAACGGGATCGGCTACAGCGTCAACGGCCGGGTGTACGGCATCCCCGTGGCGCTGGAGAAGGGCAAGCGCAGAACGCTGCCCCAGTTCGACGTGGGCGCGGACGACGCCGTGAAGCTGTGCCGCATGGAGGGCGGCTGTCCGGCGGAGTTCCATGCGCTCAGCGATTCGTGACGGATCATGCTTGAATGAAATCTCGCATCCGGCGGGCGGCTGTCCGGCGACGCGCCGCCGCTTTCCGGTTGCTTTCCAATGTGGGCTGTGAATAAGGAGGAGCTTGGATATGGCGCACCAGTACGATCAGAACAAGTGCATTTTCTGCTTCAAAACGCTGCAGCGGACGGATATTTGCTTTGAAACCGTGGACGACACGGTGGATATGACGCCCGATCCGGTCAAGCTGGCCTACGAGCGGCGCTTCGACGCGACGGTGGACGAAAACGACGTGCGCTGCTGGTCCCGCCAGCCCATCCGCAACTACGTGGAGGGCGATCCGGACTTCGATCTGGATCCCGACACGGGCATCCCCGTGGCCTGGAACGAGCGGCGCGACGGCTGGGAGGTCAAGAGCCGGCTGCGCCTGTGCCGGTTCTGCCACCATCGGCTGCCCGCCAGCTTCGGCAAGCACCCGAACATCACCATCGGCCTGTGCGGCAATTCCGCGGCGGGCAAGACGGTGTACATGCTGTCGCTGATTCACGACCTGCGCCGGGTGCCCAACATGTCGGTCACGCCCGACCCGGTGTTCTATTCCGAGATGGACACCGATTACGAGTCGCTGTACAGCGCCATGTACACCAGCGCAGGCGGCTACGTGCTGCCCTCGGCCACGAACCCGCTGGATCTGCTGTCGCCGCTGGTGCTGGACTGCCAGTACAGCCGCGGCGGACGCACCCGGGAATTCTCCATCACCGTGTTCGATATGGCCGGTGAGGGCATGAAGAGCACCAGCTATATGGCCAAGCAGGCCGTGTATCTGGAGAACGTGGCCGGTGTGATCTATCTGAAGAACCCGGACTACTATCCCGGCATGAAGCTGGAGTCCGACGCACTGATGGAGCACGCCTATCTGCCCGCGCTGATCGACGCCATCACCATGCGCCCCGAGGGCGCCGAGCGCGCCCGCATCGCCATCACCATCACCAAGTTCGACAAGGTGCTGTCGCTCTACGGCGGGCTGCCGGAGCTCGAGAAGCTGAGCGACATGCTGGCCGACAACCCGCTGACGCTGCACGGCAGGGGCTTCGACGTGAATCGGGCGATGATCCTCAACCAGCAGCTGTACAAGTTCTATCAGATGGAAAATACCCGCGACCAGCGCATCATCACGTTCTACGACAGCCAGCGCCGGGCCGCCGCCCAGCAGCAGAAGCCCGAGGCGCGCCGCGGCCTGTTCGGCCGCCTGTTCGGCGCAAAGAGCGAGCCGGAGGAAAAGGTGAGCGCGCGGCAGTCCGTGATGCTGTTCGCCGCCAGCCCCCTGGGCCGCGACGCCCAGTTCGTCAACGACGACTGCAACCAGATGGCCGTCGCGCCCAGCGGCATGATGAACGTGGATCCGCTGCTGTGGCTGTTGTACTGCTGCGATCTCTACCCCGCCCGGGCGATGGACTGACCGGTCCGCCCGGCGGCTACTTTGAAACGCAAATGAGGGGTTTTCAATGAAAGAGCTGATCTATCGGCGCGGTTCTGCGGGCTATGAAATCGACCGCTGCGCGGAGGGACTATCCGCCGCCAGCCGCGTCAACGGCCCGCTCAACGCGAACAAGGGCCTGAACGACAAGGACCGGGAGACGTTCTGCTACAGGCAGTTCCGGCTGGAGGACGGGGCCATCGTGCTCAGCGCGGGCTATGCCGATCCCTACAGCGCCGCCGACCGCAATACGCTTCTGTGCCATCTGCTGTACGCCGACGGCCCGGAGGCCGGTGCGCTGCTGGACAGCTATCCCGCCAACAGCGGCTATTTCTCCCGCTTCCGCGAGGCCTTCGCCCGGGACGACCAGTTCCACGCCGCGCCCGGCGAGATGGAGATCCCGCTGCAGACCTATCTGGACGCGCCCGGCGGACTGCCCGTGGCGGCGCAGACGCTCCGGGAGCGCTTCCCGGAGCCCGAGGCGCTGGCGGCGGCGTTCGAGGCGCTGCTGGACGCGGCCTCGGACAATCCCCGGGCGGTGGTGCTGTTCGGCCCGGACGAGCCGACGCAGCAGCTGGCGGAGACCGGCCGCAGCGTCATCGAGGCGCTGCTCGCGCCGCTGCCCAACGTGCTGATCCGCCATCTGGGCTACCTCAGCCCCGGCCTGACCGACAGCGACAACGCGCTGTTCGGCGTGCGCTATTCCCGCCGCCGCACGATCAGCAGCGCGCTGCGGGGCTACGCCTATGTGATCGACCTGACCACCGGCGAGCTCAGGCAGCCCAACGGCGCGAACCACGCCGCCGCGGAGTACGCCCGCGAGCTGGCGCAGCTGATGCTCCGGGGCGACGAGCTGTCGCTGTCCCGTGTGCGGCAGATGAAGAAGATGCTGGACGACGAGGGCCTGTATCACGAAAAGGACGTGCCCGCGCAGCTGGCGATGCGCTATCGCTTTTACAGCGGCCCCGACCGCCTCGCTGCAGCGGACCGCGAGACGCTGCTGGACTGGCGGCACCGGGTGATCCTGGATGCGGAGAAGACCCCGGGCGCGCTGGACCGGTCGAAATTCTGGGCGGTGGTCGAACGCTGGGCCGCGGAGAGCGCGCTGCCCGGACTGTACGCCGATCCCCGGGCCTGGAAGGACGCCGCCAAACGCATCGACGAGCTCTACCGCGACGGCCAGCGGCTGTTTTTGCTGGGCCGACCCGAGGCGGAGCGGTATTTCCGCGCCTTTTCCGCCCGGCTGGGCGCCGCGCCGATGCTGGACGCGGCCAGCGAGGGCAAGGTGCGCAGACAGCTGATCGACTGCGTGCTCAAGGAGCTGCAGCGGTCGAAGGACAATCGCTTTGCGGAGCGGATTCTGTATTGGAACGCCATCGAGCGCTGGATGCGCCAGACGTGGAACGCCGGCGAGCTGTTTCAGGACAACGCCGCCTGCGAGGCGGTGCGCCGCCTGTACGATCTGGATCCCCGGCACGGCGAGGCCTATGTGGACGCCTTCGCCGAGGCCTGCGCCCGCAGCGGCAAGCCGCTGCTGTCCGTCACCGGCTCCGCGTTCGGCCGCACGGCGTTCGACCGCCTGGCCGAGCGCAGGCCGGAGACGGTGGAGGAGCGCATGCGCCAGGAGCTGGGCGGCAAGAACCTGTTCGCCCTGCCCGGCAGCGCCGACGGGCCGTCCCGACCGGGAGAAGCCCCGGCGCTGGACGGCGCGGTCGTGGGCGGATTTGCCCGCTATCGCGAGCTGGTGAAGAAGAACGAGCGGCTGCTGAACAGCTTCGAGGCCATCGTGGACGAGCGGCTGAGCACCGCGCTGCGGCGCGCGCAGAGCGCCGATCTGCCCCGCCTGTTCGCGGAGCTGAAGGCCGCGGAGCAGGAGAACCATATCGTCGGCGTGTGCAGAACGCTGATTCCCCGCCGGGACGCCCGGGAGGCCATCGAAAACTGCATCGCGGCGCTGACCCGCAGCGAGGGCGTGTACCCGTGGTTTCCGCAGCATCCCGCGCTGGCGCGGGACGTGGCGGAGCTACTGGACCGCAGAACCGGCACGGACTGGAGCGGACGGCTGAAGGTGCTGGAGAAGGCCCACGGGCTCGACCTGGCGGCGCTGGAGGACGATGACTTCGACGCGCTGATGGAGCGCGGCTTCGGCGGCGACGATCCCGCGCTGGACGACGCGGTGCGCCGCATCCTGTGGCAGAATGTGGAGCGCAGCTTCGACGGGAAGCGCCGGGACAGCCGCCGGCTGCTGATGGCGCTGGCGCTGTGCGGCGGCGCGGGCCGGTTCAGTCCGGCCGTGGTGCTGAAGGGCTTTGAGACGCTGGGCGTGCCCCGGGAAAAGGCGCTGGCGGCGTGCAAAAAGCTCCGTCGGGCGGACGCGGTGCGCGGCGCGGAGTACGTGGCGCAGCAGGTGTACGCCTTCGGCGCGGAGCGCGAGAAGGTGGAATGGGCGGAGTATCCCGGCTATGCGTCGCCGCGGCGCAGATCCAGAGGAATGTTCGCCGGTGTGCCCATGCCCGCGGCCATCGCGGTCGCGGCGGCGTCCTGCGCCGGACTGGCCGCCAGCGTGGTGGGCTTTCTGGTGAACGTGGGCCTGATGTAAACGACAATCGGAGGTGGAATTGTGATCCAGCAGATGATCTACAAGGGCACTGCCAGCGGCTATAAGACCGTGGCGGTCAGCAGGGGTCTGGGCAGCCAGAGCCTGATGCGCCGCGTGGAGATGCTCTGCCGCGCGCCGGGCACGTCCTGGATGCGCGGGGGCAGCGCCTGTCCGATCTACAGCCGGTGCGCGCTGGGCGACGGCGTCGCGCTGGGTCTGACGGTGAAGGACCTCCGTGACAATCGCAACCGCAGTCTGTCGAACTTCCTGTATGTGCCGCGCGAGGACTGCCCGGCGCAGGCGAAGTTCAGGTATATCGCGCCGGAGACGTTCCTGCGGGACTATCAGGAGACCGAGCAGGGAAGCTCGCTGCCCGAGCTGGATCCGGCGGAGGTCTATGTCCATCTCACGCCCGATGCGCTGCAGGCCGCAGCGAGGGCGCTGTTTGCCGACGCGGAGCCGCTGGCCGCGCTGATCGCCGCCGTGCCGCTGTGCGCGATGCCCGGCGAGAAGCGGGGCTTCAGCGGGGTGTGCGTGCGCCTCGGCGCGCTGGAGGAGGCGCAGTCCCGGGCGGCGTATCTGCTGATGGAGGGACTGCTGCGCATCCATGCCGGTGCGGGCGCGATGAGCGTCGGCTATCGCACGGTGTGGACCGCGCCGGAGAACAACGTGCAGTATCCGATCTTCTTCACCTCGCCCGGGCACATGCCCTCCGTCGAGCCGCTGAACCGGCTGAGGTACGTGCTGATCGACCTGACGGGCGGCGGCGTGCAGCTGCCCAAGCGCGTGGAGCTGCAGCCGGGCGACGAGGATCGCGCGATGGCGCAGGCGCTGCTCAGCGGCGATGTCAGCAGCGTGGTCGCCGCCGCGAACGCGATAAACGCCGCGCACAAGCGCCGCGCCGAGGAAGAACGCAAGGAGCGGGAACGTCAGGAAGCCGCGCGCCGCGCCGAGGAAGCGCGCAAGGAACGCGAGCGTCAGGAAGCCCTCCGCCGCGCCGAGGAAGCGCGCAAGGAACGGGAACGCCAGGAAGCCGCGCGCCGCGCCGAGGAAGAGCGCAAGGAACGCGAGCGTCAGGAAGCCCTCCGCCGCGCCGAGGAGGAGCGCAAGGAACGCGAGCGTCAGGAAGCCCTCCGCCGCGCCGAGGAAGCGCGCAAGGAGCAGGAGCGTCAGGAGGCCGCGCGCCGCGCCGAGGAGGAGCGTAAGGAACGCGAGCGTCAGGAAGCCGCGCGCCGCGCCGAGGAAGCACGCAAGGAGCAGGAGCGTCAGGAAGCCGCGCGCCGCGCCGAGGAGGAGCGCAGAGAACAGGAACGCATCGAAAGGCAGCAGCAGGAGCTGCTTCGCATCGAGGAGGAACGCCGCGAAAGAAAGCGCCAGCGTATCGCCGCCGAGGAGGCCCGCAAGGAGCAGGAGCGTCAGGAGTCCCTGCGCCGCGCCGAAGAAGCCCGCAAGGAGCAGGAGCGTCAGGAGTCCCTGCGCCGCGCCGAAGAAGCGCGCAAGGAGCAGGAGCGTCAGGAGTCCCTGCGCCGCGCCGAGGAGGCCCGCAAGGAGCAGGAACGTCAGGAGTCCCTTCGCCGCGCCGAAGAGGCCCGCAAGGAGCAGGAGCGTCAGGAGTCCCTGCGCCGCGCCGAAGAAGCCCGCAAGGAGCAGGAGCGTCAGGAAGCCCTCCGCAAGGCCGACGAGGAACGGCGCGAGCGGGAGTGGCAGGAGAAGGTTCGCAAGGCCCGGGAGGCGCAGGAGGAGCGGGATCGTCAGGAGGCCGCCCGCCGCGCGGAGGAGGAGCGCCGTGAGCAGGCGCGTCAGGAGGCCGTCCGCCGGGAGCGGGAGCGCCAGGAGGCCGAGCGCAAGGCCGACGAGGAGCGCCGCGCCGCCGCCCGCAGACAGCAGCAGGAGCTGATCCGCCGCGCCGAGGAGGCCCGCAAGGAGCAGGAGCGTCTGGAAGCGCTCCGCAAGGCGGAGGAGGAGCAGCGCGAGCGGGAGCGTCAGGACAGGGCTCGCAAGGCCCGGGAGGCGCAGGAGGAGCGAGATCGTCAGGAAGCCGCTTCCCGGGCTGCGGAGTCGGGCCGCCGCGGATCGGATCGCGCCCGAACCATGAGCGATCAGCTCAGCCGCGATGCGGAGCGTCAGCGGGAAGCCGCGCGCAGTCTCGGATCCGTCGGGCGGGCCGGAACGGCTCCGGGCTTCGCGCCGCCGCGCGTCGCCCAGTTCCGTTCGAAGGGCGCTCAGCGGAATCTGGCGGTGGTGGACGAGTTCTGGTCGGCGGTGCGCCCGGCGCGCGTGCTGCGGGAGCAGCCGGCGGCGCTGGACGGCCGCGTCCGGTCGTATCTGGTGGAGAAGGCGCGGGTGCTGGGCAGCTCCGAGCAGAGCATGCTGGACTGCGGCGCGGAGCTTCTGAAGGCCATTGCCGGTGTGCTCCGGGACGAGGAGATGTCGGACGAGGAATTCTATGTGCTGGTGCGCTGCGCGTTCGCCGCGGCGGACGGCCTGCAGAGCATCCTCTTCCGCTTTGCCGACGACGGACAGGCCCGCGAGTGCGTGAGCGCGCTGAGCAGCGTGTGCAATGCCGCCGCCCGCAGCGGCAGTCCGGCGATGAACATGGTGAACACCGCGGGCTGGCTGAAGTGGGATGTGAAGATCTCCATTCTCTGCGGCGAGTGCCACAGACAGCACCTGACCGATGGCGTGAACGCGCTGTTCAGCCTGCTGGAGGATTATGGCGAGCCCAGCCTTCAGAAGTTCCAGCAGGAGCTGGAGCAGCTCGCGATCCAGGTGGCGATGGAAGCGCGGGGCGCGCGGCGGGAGGAGCTGCTGCAGATCGCGTCGCTGTCTTACTTCTACGCAGGCGTAAGACTCCGCGCGGATCGCCGCTATGTGCCGCCGGCCGCCCGGGATATCCCGCCCCGGCTTCAGGATGCGCTCAAGCGCATCGGTGGAACGCGTATCTTCAATGAGGAACTCAAGCAGCTCGTCGAAAACATTCGCGCGCATTAGCGCGTCAGGAGGAAACGCCGAACATGAATTGCCCCGAATGCGGAAGTAAAATCTTGCAGGGACATCGATACTGTTCCGTCTGCGGCTATGAGCTGTCGCAGGAGGAATGGACCGCGTCGCAGAAGCAGCGGCCGGGATCGAAGAAGTGGATCGCCGTGCTGGCGGCGGTGGCGGTCATTGCGGGCGCGTCGGCGCTGCTCGCGCCCCGGCTGCTGCAGAGCCGCGGCGGCCCGCCCGCGCCCACGGCTGCGCCCGCGCTGGTGCTCGCGGATACGCCCGCGCCCACCGCTGTGCCGACCGCCGTGCCCACGGCTGTGCCGACGGCCGTGCCCACCGCTGTACCGACTGCCGTACCGACAGCTGTGCCGACCGCCGTCCCCACCGCCGTGCCGACGGAGGCGCCCGGGATGCGCGTGCGCACCCCGGAGGATCTCTACAGCGTGATCAACGTCATGCGCGAGGAGGGCCTTTCCGAGATGCATCTCTCGGAGCTGAGCCTGACCGCGGAGCAGATTCAGGAGGTCATCTTCGATTATGTGGGCGTGGCGCAGTACCGGTACCGGCTGGGCGACGCGTGGATGGAGATCGAATGGTATCCGGGCCACCGCATCTGGTTCGCCATGCGCAGCGGCGCGATGGACAGCCTGAGCGCGCGGGATCAGGAGATCGCCCGCAGGGCGCAGGCCGTGGTGGATTCGGTGATCGCGCCCGGGATGACCGACCTGCAGAAGGAGACCGCGCTGCACGATTACATCATCTATCACGCGGACTATCTCCGCGATGAGAGCCAGGACACCGATTCGGTCTACGGCTTCTTCGAACGGGGCTGGATTCAGTGCTCGGGCTATGTGGACACGTTCTTTCTGCTGGGACGGATGGCGGGGCTGGAGGTGACCGGCATCAGCGGATTCGTGCTGGAGGACGGCGAGGCCCATAGCTGGAATCTCGTGCGGCTGGACGGCATGTGGTACGCCGTGGACGTGACCTGGGACGATCCCATCGGCGGCGGCCATGAGGCCCACACCTATCTGAACATCCCCCACCGGTACTTCGACGGCCTGCGCACCTGGGATCCGAGAACCCTGCCCGGCGGCGTGTACGCCCAGTCGCTGGATGCGAACTGGTACTACGCCGGTGTGCCGGTGCTGTGGGATCTGGACGCGGCGGTCAGCGCCGCCTCGATGCAGATCGATCAGACCGGCGAGGCGCTGCTGATCCTCGAGGGCGGGCTTCAGTCCGACGACGTGGCCAGGCAGCTGGCCAACCGGTATCAGCGCACCATCTGGACCGGCAATCTTCTGGAGCAGTCCTGGGCGCGGATGTACAGCTTTTCATTCAAGCAGTAATGCGGCTATATAAATAGGAGGAATCGCGATGAAATGGCAGATTATTCCGGCGATGCTGCTGATTCTGGCGCTGCTGTCCGGCATGGCCGGATGGGCGGAGGAGCTGGGGCAGATCGTCACGCCCACGCCCGCGGCGGAGGCTTCCGGGGACGCGGCGCAGTCCGCGCCGGAGACGACCCTTCCGCCCGCCGCAGACCCGGCGGAGCGGGCGCCGCTTTACTACGTGCTGATGGACTGCGGCTATGCGTTCTACGGCAGCGACGAGTTCTTCGACCGCAGCGTCGCTGCGCAGCCCGGCGATCCGGACGGCGCGCTGCTGAAGATGCTGGAGCAGTGCTTCACCCGGCTGGCGCCGGAAAACGCGATGCTCGTCCTGCGGGGCTATCATTCCGAGGCGGTGGGCAGCGCACAGCCCGCGCCCGTCTCCGACGAGGCCGCCGTGCAGGCGCGGTTCGCCGCGCTGCAGGGGGCGCACAGCAGCGACAACAAGAGCTCCATGCTGGACGCGGTGCTGGAGGCGCTGTCGGCGGAGATCGCCGGCTTCGCCGCGGAGTACGACTGCACGCTGGTGCTGGTGACCGGTGGCTGCGTGAATTACTACAAGGGCGAGCCGGATTCCGCCCGGCTGATGCAGGCGCTGAGCGACGTCCGCGCGGCGGGCGCGACCATCCGCGCCTTCGGACTGGCGGGCGCGACCATCGAGTACAACCTGTCCGCCTTCTTCAATCCCGGCGAATACACCGCCGAGCAGATCGTGCCCACGGAGATGGACGACGGCTACAGCGCCGCCCGCACCGCGATGATGGCCGATCTGGCGCAGATGCTGGCGCAGAGCGCGGGCACGCAGGTCGTCGCCGGAACGCCCGGCTCGCGGGAGAGCGCGATGGCGCTGCTGCAGGGCGGAAGCGCCGACGACGCCGTGCTGGCGTTCTACTGGGAAAATGCCAAGGGCAACCGCTGGGTGCTCTGGAACAACGAGGAGCTGCAGAGCTATCTCGACCGGCACGATGTGTTTTCCATGTACAACGACTGCACCTTCGTGGTGCTGAAGGGCGTTTATCAGCCCAACAAGACAAAGCTGGCCGCGGAGCAGAAGGCCCGCGAGCAGCTGATCGGCGATCTGACCGCGCTGAGCGGCGAGCTGTCCGAGGCCCTCGCGCCGCGCATGGACGTCGCCGACGGCGAGCAGCGCTTCGACCTTCCCGCTGGCTACGACGCGCAGAAGGCGTCGGTGAGCTCCACCAATCCCGCCGTGCTCGGCGCGGCGGCGGCGGACGGCGTTCTGACGCTGCGTCCCGTCTCCGCAGGCGAGGCCGCGGTGCAGTTCACCGTGGAGGGCGCGGAAGCACCCATCGAAGCGGCGGTCTGCGTGGTGGATTCCCGGATGGTGTGGAGCTTTGAGGACGGCGCGTCGCTGACCGCCGCGTCGGGGCAGCTGCTGGAGAACGGCGCGCCCGTGTCGCTGAGCGTCTCCGCCAGCGGCGATCTCTGCTGGACCATCGCCGACGGCAGCGGTCATGTCGTCAGCGGCAGCACGATCGCCGAAGACGATGAGGACGCAGCCGGAGCGGTCTCCGATGAAGCCGATGAGGATGCAGCCGGAGCGGTCTCTGATGAAGCCGATGCGAACGAATCCGGAGCCGTCTCTGCCGAAGCCGATGCGAACGCAGCCGAATCCGCTCCTGCGGACGGCATGCGGGCCGAGCTGACCGGGGACGGCGCGCAGCGGACGGTCTCCTTCACGGCCGACGCCATCGGCACGTATGAAGTCACCGTGCGGGTGTGCGACGGCGGAACCGAGCTGAACTGCGAGACGCGCGCCTTCTCGGTGCACCGCCCCGCGGATCCCATGGACGAAGCGTCGCTGACCTGGCCCTACTTCCGCCAGCAGGACGGACAGCGCGTGATGCTGACTTCCGGCGGCGCGCCCGCGAATCTGGCGGACTATGAAATCGCCGTGGAGCCCGCCGGGGTGCTGGAGGTCTACGCCTTCACCGACGGCGCGGGCATGTACCTCGTGCCCGTGGGCGCGGGCGCGGCCCGGGTCACCCTGACGGAAAAGGGCGTGGACAATCCCGCCGCAGTCTCCATGACGGTCAGGGTGAATGCGCTGACCGCCAATGCGATGCTGTGGCTCTGCATCGCCGGTGCGGCGGTCTGCCTGATCGCGCTGACGGCGGCGATTGTGATTGTGATCGGCAAATGTGCACGAAGGTCTGATTGAGAGAGGATGGTACGAGCATGAAGAAGATAACCTGCATCCTGACGGCGCTTTTGCTGATTGCGGCGCTGATGCTGACGGCCTCGGCGGAATCGCTGCCCGGGCTGAATCCCGCGCCCGGCGTGGTCAGCGCGAACACTGACACCGGCATTGACATCGTGGTGGTGATCGACCGCAGCGGCTCCATGGGCGGCTCCAACGGCAACGATCCCAAGAACATCGCGCTTGCCGCCACCAAGGCGCTGGCCAGCGTGTCCGCTGTGGACGACATCGGCCTGTCCGGCGGCGTGAACATGGCCGTGATCGCCTACGGCTACGACGTCCTCTCCACCACCCGGGAGCTGCCCGGCCTGCCGGACGGCTTTGTGGACGTGTCCGATTCGGATCAGCTGCGCCGCCTGGAGGAGCTGATCGACACCAATGAAAAGGTGGACACGCTGGAGGACACCAACACCGGCCTGGCGCTGGAGACGGCCTACGCCATGATCGAGGCCCGCCGCGCCAACCATCCCAGCCACACCTTCGCCGTGGTGCTGCTGTCCGACGGCAAGGTGGACGTGGGCGATTCCAAGGGCTTCCTGTCCGCCAACGGCCTGAGCGACGCCGACCGGAAGAACAAGACCGCCCAGTGGCAGCAGCTGCGCGAGCAGGAGACCGCCGCCAGCGTGTCCCGCGGCAGCGCCGCCGCCCAGAGCCTGGCGGGCGACGCCATCCCGCTGTACTGCATCGGCATCTATTCCGACAGCAAGGATTCCCTGGGCAAGGACATGGAGAACTGGGCGCTGTCCACGCCCGGCGGCGACTACAAGATCACCAACGACATCAACGAAGTCTACGACCTGATGAACGACATCTACACCCGCATCAACGCCCATGCGGAGCGCCAGCAGCTGGTCATCAATTCCGGCGAGAAGGGCCGGTTCCGCGTGGAGGTGGGCATCGTTCAGGTGAACATTCAGGTGCGCCCCAGCTTCTCCGGCGCGGAGAGCTGCGAGATCAACTACGTCGATCTCAGCGGCGTCGCCAAGTCCTATCCGCTGAGCAGCAGCAACATCGAGCAGAGCACCGGCACCGGCGACAGCTACACCATCATCAGCATGCCCTCGCCCGAGGCCGGCGACTATACCATCGCCATCAACGACGGCAACGACCACCAGTTCAACCTGGACATCTTCAGCATCCGCGATCTGAAGATGGTGATTGACAAGATCAACGATTCCGCCAACGGCGATCTCGTGGAGATCTGCCTGGAGGTCACCAAGGACGGCAATCTGTATTACGACGAGAACGGCAATCTGCCCGTGGTCACCATCTCCAACAGCGAGGGCGCGGTGCTGGTCACCGACGATCGGATGTCCTGGAATCCCGACGCGGCCCGCTATACCTATGTCTTCACGCCCAGCCGCGTGGGCAGCTACAGCGTCACCGCCAAGCTGGTGAAGGACGGCCTGACCAACGTGGCCAACGTGGAGGGCTTCAGCGTCACGCCCGCGCCGGTGCGCCCCCGGGCCAATCTGGATCCCGTCAGCTTCACCGGCCACGCCGTCACCCGCTACGATTCCGCCGGCGCGCCCTCCGCGGGCTATGCGCCCGTGGTCATCTCCTATGACGATCTGCTGGCCCGGAACTTCGAAAACGTGGACAACCGCGTGATCGACCGGTTCAGCTGCTCCGTGGACGATCCCGCCAACGCCGTGCAGGTCACCAACGACCCCGACGCCCGCACCATCACCATCGCGCCCCGCGACGGCGGCAATGCCACCGCCACGCTCACCGTCTGGGCGGAGTTCGAGGGCGCGACGTCCGGCGCCGTGACCGGCGAGATCACCGTTCAGGACGCCCAGGCCCCCGTGGCGCTCAGCGCCGCCGGCGCGGCGCTGCCGACGCAGCTGGAGGAAGTGAAGGGCCTGCTGCCTACCGACGCGAAGACCGCCTGCACCGTGAGCACCAACGGCCAGCCCGCCACGGCGCTGACCAACGTGAACAGCCTGTTCACCGAGCCCAACGCCGCCGACGGCGAGGGCTTCACCGTCAGCGTGTCCGTGCTGGACGCGGGCATGAACGCCGCCTCCGGCGCGGAGGCCGCGCTGGACGCCAACGGCCAGCTGACGCTGAAGGGCGTTCAGGAGGGCGACTACGTGGTGCGCCTGACCGCCACCGGCTATGACGGCAGCACCGCCAGCCTGAACCTGACGCTGACCGTGACCAACATGCTCAGCTTCTATCTGATGATCGCCGGCGGCGCGCTGATCGCGCTGATCCTGATCATCCTCATCATCAAGGTCGTTCACGAGAAGAGCAAGCCCCAGTTCAGCCGCGAGGGCATGCTGGTGGTGGAGCTCTACTGTGACGACGATCACAGCGACGGCGTGGCCAAGCTGGCGCGGTATGGGCGCAAGCCGGTGAAGCTGTCCGCCGTGTGCGCCAGCAACCACATCGACATGTTCGCCATGCGCGGCATGCTGGACAAGATCATCATCACGCCCCGCAAGAGAGGCGGCGTGACGGTCAGCTACAATATCAAGGGCGTCGGCAAGCGCGAGATGTCCCTGCGCTCCATGGAGAGCCAGACCATCGAGCTCAGCGACGACCGCCGGATCGACCTGTCCTTCAACGACGGCGACGACAACTTCTAATCCGCCAGCTCCTGCGGCGTGCTTTTCCGCGCGCCGCAGGGGCTGCGACTGCATCAGACGGACTCCTGCGGGAGGCATCCGGGCACATCAGGGGGTGCGATTGTGAGAAAGTGGAGAGCGATTCCGGCCATTCTTCTGGCGCTGGTCATGCTGCTGAACAGCGCGGCGCTGGCCGAGCGGGTGTACGTCCAGGATTTCCAGGGCGGCAAGGCAGAGGTTGAGATGTGGCTCGAGGACGACTGCGACTGGCCGATCATTTCCTATAACCAGGACAGGAGCGAGGCGCTGATCTTCGATCTGAGCGACCTGGGCTATTCCGGCGACGTGGAAGTGGAACTCGAATGCAGTGACGGCAACCGCTTTACCGAATTCTGCACGCTGGGCGAACCGCTGTATCTGTACGGCTATGATCCCGGCCGCTATGTCATGCGATTCCTGGACGGCGCGGGCGAAGTGTTCTACATCGCCCAGCTGGACGTCACCGGGGGCGAGGGCTACAACGACTATTACGAGGAGTACGGCGCCGACGGCGTCGATCCGGACGATTCCGGCGACGGCAATTCGGATCAGCCGTCGTCAAACGCGCCCCAGGTGGGCTGGGTGTCCGCGCCCACGGTGGAGATCAGCCCCTGCATCGATTCCGACGGCAGCCGCTGCACCATCGAGACCGTGGATGTGGAGATCCGCTGGTATGCCGACGGCGACGTGCAGTACTACGTGCTCTATGCCTATGACGCGGCGACCGGCGAGCAGATTGTCGGCGGTTCCTGCGGCCTGGATACCCGCTTTGTCGTGCCCGCCGGATACTTCCTCGCAGGCAGCTCCTATGAGATCAGCGTGGGCGCGGTGCCCGTGAACGGCAGCGATTCCGACGCGGTGTACAGCAGCATCCTGCTCAGCGTGCAGGAGCCGCAGCCCCAGTATGTGGGCGCGCCCGAGCTGCGCGTGGAGCCGCAGTCCGGCTACGACGGCATGCCGGTGGTGGACGCGGCCAATTCCTTTGAAATCGACTGGAGCGCGGAGAACGCCGCCGCCTATGACGTGCGGATCTGCGATGCGAGCGGCGCGGCGCTGGTGAGCTACGATCGCGTGGGCGACAGCGGCCAGTTCATCACCGCCGGTGCGCTGCCTGCGGGCATGTACACCGTGCGCGTGTGGGCCTATGCCTCCGACGGAACCGCCTCCGAGCCCGCCGAGCTGACCTTCCGCGTCGGCAGCGAGCCCGAGCCCCCCGCGAACGACGAGTCCGAAACGCCCGCAGACAGCGGCTCCGAGTCCTCTGCGGACGATCTCCCCGACGAAGCCTCGAACGGGAGCCCCGAGGACGGCGGATCCGCGGACACCGGCGCGCCGGTGGGCGCGGTGAACATCACCGCCGCGCCGGAGAAGTACAACGACGGCATGCCCGTGGTGGCGAAGGAAACCGGCTTCACCCTGAGCTGGGGCGCGGACAGCGCGGTGTGCTATGAGATCGCGCTGGCGGACGCCTCCGGCAACGTCTATCTCCAGTCCGGCCAGGTGGCGGAGACCGTCTATCCCATTCCCGGGGACGCGCTGCCCGAGGGCGAATATGTGCTGTACGTCACGGCCTGGGGCGCGGACGGATCCTCCTCCGCCGACGCGCTGAACTTCCGCATCGAGGCGCAGGCCGATCCATCCGGCACAGCGGATTCCGGAGAAACCGACGCCGATCCATCCGGCGCGGCGGATTCCGGAGAAACCGGAACCGATGAACCCGAACCGCAGGGAGCCGAGCCCGAAGCGCCCGAGCAGACCGCGCAGGTGGGCCAGCCCTACGTCCGCATCAGCCCGGAGAAGTACAACGACGGCATGCCCGTGGTGGCGCAGGAGTCGGACTATGCCTTTGAGTGGGGCGCGGAGAACGCCGCGGCCTACGGCATCGAGCTGTCCGATGCGAGCGGCTACGTCTATCTCGCCGCGGACAATACCGGCGCGACCTACTATCCCGTGCCCGGCGGCGCGCTGCCCGAGGGCGAGTACGTGCTGACCATCACGGCCTGGGGCGAGGACGGCTCCTCCGAACAGACCGCGCAGCCCTTCCGCGTGGAATCCGGCGCGGACAATTCCAGCGCGGATGATTCCGGCGCGGACGATTCCGGCACGGACGATACCGGCGCGGACAATACCAGTGCGGACAATAACGGCGCGGACGATTCCGGAGAAACCGGAAACGATGAACCCGAACCGCAGGGGGCGGAGCCCGAAGCGCCTGAGCAGACCGCGCAGGTGGGCCAGCCCTACGTCCGCATCAGCCCGGAGAAGTACAACGACGGTATGCCCGTAGTGGCGCAGGAGTCGGACTATGCCTTTGAGTGGGGCGCGGAGAACGCCGTGGCCTACGGCATCGAGCTGTCCGATGCGAGCGGCTACGTCTATCTCGCCGCGGACAATACCGGCGCGACCTATTATCCCGTGCCCGGCGGCGCGCTGCCCGAAGGCGAGTACGTGCTGACCATCACGGCCTGGGGCGCAGACGGCTCCTCCGAACAGACCGCGCAGCCCTTCCGCGTGGAAGCGGAGCTCCCGGAGGTCACCCCGACCCCGACCCCGGAAATCACCCCGACCCCGACCCCGGAAATCACCCCGACCCCGGAGGTCACGCCCACCCCGGAAATCACGCCGACCCCGGAGGTCACCCCGACCCCGGAAATCACGCCGACCCCGACCCCGGAGGTCACGCCCACCCCGGAAATCACCTCCACGCCCGAGCCTGCGCAGGTGGGCGAGGTGCGCGTGGCGTTCACGCCGAACCTGTCTGCGGACGATGTTCCGGCAGCGCCGGGCTACGAGGATTTCACCTTCGAATGGAGCGCGGAGAACGCCGTCTCCTATGGACTGAAGCTGGAGGACGCGAACGGATACGTGTATCTCGAGGTTGCGTCCACCAGTGCGACGGCCTATCCCGTGCCTGCCGGTGCACTGCCCTCCGGCGACTATCTGCTCACCGTCACGGCGACCGGCGAAGCCGGATCCACCTCTGAACGGGCGCAGCCCTTCCGCGTGATCGCGCCCGAGACGCCGAGTCCCGTCCCCGAGACGCCGACCCCCGTCCCTGAGACGCCGGGTCCCGCCCCCGAGACGCCGACCCCCGTCCCTGAGACGCCGAGTCCCGCCCCCGAGGACAAC
>SFJH01000024.1 GCA_004555155.1 Clostridiales bacterium | reverse complement strand
CACAACGAGTCCATGACCTACACCAAGAACCCCTACTACTGGGATGCCGAGAACGTGAAGATCGAGACCCTGCAGTTCATGCTCTCCGCCGATGATACCGCCATCTACGCCGCGTATCAGGCCGGCGACCTCGACTTCGCCGACACCGTTCCCACCGACGAGATCGCAACCCTGCTGGCCGAGGAGAACCCCGAGTTCCACATCGTCGACGAGCTGGGCACCTACTATGTCTGCTTCAACGTCAAGTCCGACCTCTTCGCCGGCAAGACCGTCGAGCAGGCCGCCGCGATGCGCCAGGCCTTCTCCCTGCTGATCGACCGCCAGTACATCGCCGATACCGTCGGCCAGACCGGTCAGAAGGTCGCCACCTCCTACATCCCGCTGGGCATGATGGACGGCCAGGGCGGCATGTTCAAGGTCAACGACGACGACTACACCTATCCTGTTGAGGATGGCTACTACGGCGTCGACGTGGACACCGAGGCTGCCATCGAGCTGCTGAAGTCCGCCGGCTACGAGTTCGACGACAGCGGCATGCTGTCCGCCGACACCCCCATCTCCTTCGAGTACCTGACCAACGAGACCTCCGGTCACGTGGCCATCGCCGAGTGCATCCAGCAGGATCTGGCCATGGTCGGCATCGACATGACCATCCGCACCTGCGACTGGAACGTCTTCCTGAACGACCGCAAGGCCGGCAACTACGACGTCGCCCGCAACGGCTGGGTCGCCGACTTCAACGATCCCATCAACATGCTCGAGATGTGGGAGACCAACTCCGGCAACAACGACGTCCAGTTCGGCCGCTAGTCGGCAGTGCCGACAGCCACTTGCTGCCGCGTTTGTTCATCGGATTCTGCGCCGTTGTGGTAACGGCTTGAATCCTGGGCTGCGTTTCTGATGCTGGCTCGTTTCGTAACCCCGACCTTGACCGCCACTGATTCAAGCGGTCAAGGTCTTCCTTTTTTGGGAGCGTGCACGGTGGATTCCGGGCGAGGCGCATGGTAAAAGACGGGAACCCCTCCGCATTTCAGCGGAGGGGTTCCCGTCAGGTTATGGGTTATTTTTTGCCGGAGAACACGTACCTGCCTTCGGGGGTGCGGGACACGTCGATGTCGAACACTCGGGCGATGTCGCCGGACTGATAGACGGCCTCCGGCGCGCCGCTGCGCACCAGTCGGCCGTCCTGCATCAGCAGCACCTCGTCGGCGTACTCCAGCGCCAGCGCAAGGTCGTGCAGCACCACGATCACGGCGCGGTTTTCCCCGCTGAGCGCGCGCAGCATGTCCATCAGCCGGAACTGCGCGCCGGGGTCCAGATAGGTGGTGGGCTCGTCCAGCAGCATCACGGGGGTCTGCTGCGCCAGCATCATGGCCAGATAGACCCTTTGCCGCTCGCCGCCGGAGAGAGCTGCGACGCTGCGCCCGGCGTACTTCAGCGTGTCGGTGCGCTCCATGGCCTGGCGGATGATGTCGCGGTCGTCGGGCGACAGCCGGCGGCCCCACTTCAGGTGGGGATAGCGGCCATGGGCCACCAGCTGCTCCACCGGCAGCTCCGGCGTCAGCCTTGCCTGGGGCATATAGGCCACCTGCCGGGCCAGCTCCTTGCGCGGCATCCGGGCATAGGGCTGTCCGTTCAGGAGGATTTCGCCGCCATCGGGCTTCAGCAGGCCCGCGGCGCACTTCAGCAAGGTGGACTTGCCGCAGCCGTTGGGGCCGATCAGCGCAGTCAGGCGGCCCATCAGCGCCGCGCTGCTCAGGCCGTGCAGCCGCTCCACGCGGTCGTAGCCCGCGCGCAGGTTTTCAAACCGGATCATGGCGGCGGTCTCCTTTTCGTTGGTCTCCGGCGGTTCCGGGGTGCTTCGCAGCTCAGGCCGATTCATGGCGGTTGCTCCTTTTGCGCTGGATCAGCAGATAGAGGAAGAACGGCGCGCCGAGGAACGACAGCACGATGCCCACCGGCAGCTCGTAGGGCGCGAAGGCGGTGCGGGCGATCAGGTCGCAGACCAGGCACAGCGCCGCGCCGAAGACCGCCGCGATGGGCGTTTGCAGCCGCGTGTCGTTTTTGCACAGCAGTCCGGTCATGTGGGGCGTGATGAGGCCGACGAAGCCCACCAGTCCGGCGAAGCTCACCGCTGCGCCCGCGAGCATGGCCGCGGCGATCAGGAAGACCGCGCGGAAGCGCTCCGCGTGGAGGCCGAGGCTCTGGGCCACGTCGTCGCCCAGGGACATCAGCTGCAGCTCCCTCTGGAAGATCAGCGCGATCAGCAGCCCCGCAATCCAGAACGGCAGGGCGAAGCCCAGCTGGCGCATGGTGACGTTGGCAAAGCCGCCGATGGAGAACGCCGAGCGGCTGACGGCGGCGTCGGGCACGATGGTGACGATGGCGTCCATCGCCGCGCCCAGCAGGCTGTTCACCGCCACGCCGGCCAGCACGATGGTGGACTTCGACGCGCCGGTGAGCCGCGCCAGCAGATACACCGCGAAGGCGGCGAGGAGCGCGCCGGCGAAGGCGGCGAAGGGGGCCAGCGCGGTCAGCGACGGCAGCAGCGCCATCACGATCAGCGCGCACAGCCCCGCGCCGGAGTTGATGCCGATGATGCTGGGCGCGGCCAGCGGGTTGCGCAGCACCTTCTGCAGCAGCAGTCCCGCCACGGCCAGCGCGCTGCCCGCCAGCATGGCCGCCAGCGCCCGCGGCAGGCGCACATACAGGAAGATGCGCGCGGCGACGCTCTGCCGGTCGCCGCGAAAGATCGCCCCGGCGATCTGGCCCACCGTCACCCCGCTGGCGCCCAGACAGAAGTTGGCCAGCAGGGAGAGCAGCAGGACCGCCAGGGCGATCAGCAGCACGCGATCAGTCCGCGCCATAGAGCAGCTCGTCGATGATCGCATAGGATTCGGCCCAGCGGGCGTTGGGCCGGTAGTGGAACAGGTCGCTGTCCAGCACGTAGTAGCGGCCCTCCTGCACGGCGGTCAGGGTGTTCCAGGCGGGATTGCTCAGCAGCGTCTCATCCAGGGTGTTCATGGCCGCCTCCCTGTCGGAGCCCATGGCCACCACGAAGATGTAGTCCGGGTCATCCACGAGGATGGTCTCCATGGTCAGGTTTTCGGTCAGCGCGGAGTCGGTCTCGGCCAGGTTGATCAGGCCCATGTCCGTCAGGATCGGGCCGGCGACGGTGTCCGAATTGCCCTTGGCCTTCACGCTGGTGGAATAGGTGCGCAGCAGCAGCGCGGTCTTGGCGCCGTACTCGGGCTGCGCCTTTGCAGCCTCGATCATGGCCTCGATGGGCTTCTGCACGGTCTCGACGCGGTCCTCGTAGATGTCCTCGCGGCCGGTCAGCCGGGTGAAGCTCTTCAGCAGCTCCATGTAGCCGTCCCAGGTCTGCATGGAGAAGAAGCCGTAGGGAATGCCCGCATCCTCCAGCACCTCGGCGATGGCCGGATGCGCAGCGGTGTCTGCGGACAGAATGACAAAGTCGGGCTCCAGGCTCAGCAGCAGCTCCATGTTGGGCTCGGAATGGCTGCCCAGGTTGGCGATATCGCCCTGCGCCAGCGCGGCGGGGGTGTCGACGGCGTCCTCCGTGGTGGCCGCGAGCCGTCCGCCCGCGTCCAGCCAGACCTCGCCGTAGGAGCCCAGCAGCGCAACCACGTGCTCCGGCGTGCCCTCAACGGTCACCTCGCGGCCCGTCGCGTCCACAATCGTCTCCGCCTGCGCGGCACACACCAGCGCAAGCGCCAGAATCAGCGCAAGCATCAGCGCCTTCTTCATGATTCATCCCTCCTTTGAAATCGTCATCTTTTCATATTATAGCATGTTTTGTCCAGCGGCGCAAAGACTTTGGTGGATATTACCGCGGAATTCTTCCGGAAAATCTGGAAGAATGATGAACGCACGACGCATGACAGCCGGAATCTTTCCGCGCCGCGGTGCGCGGTTATCGCGGACGACATGCCGCGGACGGGCGCGGATATCGCGGCGGTTCGCGGCGGACGGGCGCGGATATCGCGGCGGTTCGCGGCGGACGCTCGCGGATATCGCGGCGGTTCGCGGCGGACGGCACCCGGCTATCGCGGCGGTTCGCGACGGACGGCGCCCGGCTATCGCGGCGGCTCGCGACGGACGACACCCGGCTATCGCGGCGGCTCACGACGGACGACACCCGGCTATCGCGGCGGCTCGCGACGGACGGCACCCGGCTATCGCGGCGGATGGGCGCGGCTATCGCGGCGGACGGGCGCGGCTATCGCGGCGGACGGCACGCAGCTATCGCGGCGGCTCGCGGCGAACGGGCGCGGCTACATGCTGCGGACGAGAGCGGCACTCGCGGCTGCTCGCTGCAAGTGGGCGCGGCACTCGCGGCTTCTCGCTGCAGACGGGCGCGACGGCTCGCGACGAACGGCACTCTTCCGCCGCCGTTCCGGGCATCAGAGGGCATATTGAGGAAGGATGAACCGCTATGAACGAAACCAGGATCCCTGCCGGAGAGATTGCCCGCGTCAAAGCGCTGGGCTTTCTGGTGGACAAGCGCACGGGCAACACCTTCAACGCCCGCGTACTGACGCGCAGCGGCAGACTCAGCGCCGCAGAAATGCGCGCCATCGCCGAGGCTGCGGAGCGGTTCGGCTCCGGCGAGGTGGCGGTGACCGTCCGCCAGACCGCGGAAATCCAGGGCGTGCCCTTCGAACGCATCGACGAGCTGCGCGCCTGGCTGGACGAGGCCGGTCTGGAGACCGGCGGCACCGGCCCCCGGGTGCGCCCGGTGGTCTCCTGCAAGGGCACGACCTGCCGCTTCGGCCTGATCGATACCTGCGGCCTGGCCGCCGAGATTCAGGAGCGCTTCTACAAGGGCTTTCGCGGCGTGCGGCTGCCCCACAAGTTCAAGATCGCCGTGGGCGGCTGTCCCAACAACTGCGTCAAGCCCGCGCTGAACGACCTGGGCGTCGTCGGCCAGCGCGTACCGGCCGTCGATCCCGAAAAGTGCCGCGGCTGCAGAAAATGTCTGGTCGAGGCCGGCTGCCCCATCCGGCACGCCAGTCTGGCCGATGGCAGAATATGCATCGATCCCGCCCAATGCATCCGCTGCGGGCGCTGCGTTGGGTGCTGTCCCTTCCATGCCGTCGGCGCGTCCGTCTCCGGATTCCGCGTCTACATCGGCGGGCGCAGCGGCAGGGAGCTCGTCTGCGGACGGCCGCTGGACAGGCTCTTCACCGATCCGGCCGAGCTCCTCGGCCTCATCGGGCGCGCCATCCTGTTCTTCCGCGATCACGGCGCCGACGGCGAGCGCTTCTCCGACACCATCGCCCGGCTGGGCTTCGACGCCGTTCAGGCCGCGCTGCTGGACGGACAGCCGTCGGATCCGGCGGAAATTTACGGAAAATAAATGTATATTCATGCTTGACATCTGCATAAGTATGCGCTATAATAGGGACCATCAAATCAAGGATGGTGCGCATATGAAACTTTCCAAATTCAAAACAGCTGTATCTATGATGGTCGCTCTTGTACTGTGTCTGTCCTCCGTCGGCGCGATGGCGTGCACGGCGATCTACGTGGGCTCCGGCCTGACCGCGGACGGCACGACCATCTTCGCCCGGTCCGAGGATATCTCCAACAGCTACAACAAGCTGTTCTACGTCAGTCCCGCCGGAAACCACACCGCCGGTGAGGAATACGTCGGCTGCTACGGCTTCACCTACACCTTCACCAAGGACAGCTACGGCTACACCGCCTTCAGAGACGACAACGGCTCCGCCGTGAACGGCGTCTGCCCCGACTGCGGCGGCGAGCACAAGCACACGCCCTATGAGGCCGGCGGCACCAACGACATGGGCGTGACCGTGAGCGCCACCGAGACCATCGGCTGCTCCGACGCGGTCTACGAGGCCGATCCCTATGAGGACGCGGGCATCGAGGAGGCCGAAATCACCACCGTGCTGCTCAGCGAATCCGCCACCGCGAAGGAAGCCGTCGATCTGCTGCTGAGCATCTACGACACGGCCGGCTGCGCAGGCGGCTCCGGCATCTTCATCGCCGACAACACCGAGACCTGGTACATCGAGAACGTCACCGGCCATCAGTATGTGGCGCTGAAGCTCCCCGCCGATCTGGCCTTCGCCCAGCCCAACATGTCCATCATCGGCCTGATCGATCTGGACGACGCTGAAAACGTCATCGCCTCCGAGGGTCTGATCGCCGTGGCCCAGCAGGCCGGCACCTACGTCGGCGACGAGGCCGCCAACACCATCGACTACGTGGCCTCCTACAACGGCGACCAGTCGGTCAGCTCCCGCATGGTGGACGCGCTGAAGTACTTCAACGCCGCCACTGCCAAGGAGGAGCCCGAGAACGCCGACTTCACGCTGTCCAATGTGGCCGCGGATGGCAGCATCGTGCCCCTGTACAACAGCATTGCGCTGGATCACGCCTACTCCATCGAGGATGTGATCGGCTACTACCACATCGCCGGCATCGGCTCCAACCGCAACCTCGAAACCCACATCTTCCAGGTCTCCGCCGAGGACAGCCTGACCGACACCGTGGAATGGGTCGCCATGGACGACGCGGCCTGGAACGCCTTCGTGCCCTACTATCCCATGCTGACCACCGACACCTACGGCGCGTACAAGGTCAGCACCCTGCCCGCCGAGTTCACCGAGGAGGAGCCCGCGGACGCGGAGATCTGCTACGCCACCACCAAGTACAAGCGCGCCGAGGACGGCAGCCGCGTGGCGGTGGAGGGCTTCCGCGCCCTGCCCGCCGACTGGGCCGATTCCTTCTACTGGACCATGGACGCGCTGTCCAACCTGGTCGAATCCGGCAGCCTGACCGACGATCAGATCGCCGCCGTGACCGCCAAGCTGGACGAGCTCCAGGCGCAGTGCTACGCCGCCTACGACGAGCTGCAGGCCGCCGTGAGCGCCGCTGAATCCGACGAGGCCGCCGCGCAGGCCGCCACGCAGATCAGCGCCGACGCTGCCGCCGCCGTACACGCCGCCGCCGTCGAGCTGGTAAATTCCATCAAGTAAATTCATCCGAAAAATCAAAAGAGAAAGAACGCCGACCAAACATCGGCGTTCTTCCTCTTTTGGAGAGGTGAAGGACGTCCCCTGCTCTCTGAAGCCGTCCCCATCGCCACAGGCTTCCAGTATTGTGATGCCTGATTCCAGGGCATGGTTGTTTTCGTCCGCGCGCGAGAACGTCGACGTAGCGGCGCAGGACGGTCGAGCGCGGGTGCGCCGACGAGTCGGCGCGGGACGGCCGGGCGTGTATATGCCGACTCGGCTACGGAGGATGGCCGGGCATGGGTGCGTCGACATAGCGGCGGAGGACGGCCTTGCGCAGGTGCGCCGACTCGGCGGCGCAGGATAGCCGGGCGCGGGTGCGTCGGCGCAGCGGCAAAGGACGGCCGGGCGCGGGTGCGGCACGATGAGGTTTGGCAAAGTGCCGACAAAAGGGCGGCGGTCACAGCCGTCCGCTGGACGGATATGGCCAGACTCGGCAAGGGCTCACAGTATGCGGCCAAAGCCTCCTCTCTCAACCCCCGGTTGGATCGGGGCCATCTGCCGCCCGTTCGGACAACAGCAGCGAGAAGCCGGAGAAAACGTTTCCGGCTTCCCGATCAGGCTGTCAAAAACCTCGCGCAGATTTCGTCGCGGCGGCTTGCACGCCGGGCTCGTATTTCACCTTCCGTCAGGAAATCGTCCGGATGATCGTGGGATTTTCATTGAACCTGTCAGGAGGACTCCTCTGACACGCTGAGCGGGAAGCCGGAGAAAACATTTCCGGCTTCCCGCTTTCGGCTTCCATTTCCGTGGGATCAGCGGTTATTCAGTTTTCTGCGTATTTTCAGGCGGTGCTCGGCGCGGCGGCTGGATGCGGTGCGTTCGGCCGGGCGGGCGGGATACGCCTCGCTGACCGGTCTCGCCGCCTGCGTTCTGTCTTTCTGCAGACCGCCGGTGCGGCTCTGGAATCCGAATCCGTCCTCCCCGACAGCCGATCCGCCGAACAGGCGCGGTGCGCCGTATTCATCGGAAGCGGCATGGACCGACCGCTCCGGTGCGCTGTATGCCTCCGGCATGTCGGTATACCAGGGGATATACTCACCGTCGGCCTGCGCGGTTTCATTTTGCCGCAGGAATCCGTCGCCGGGAACCCTCGCTTTGCTTCCGCTGCTCCGGCGATCCCCATAGGCGGGCGGTTCAACCTGAGCCGCGCGGGTCGCGCGCATCATCGGCACGAGCGGGGCCGGGCCGGGCACTGTCGGACGATCCGTCGGTACGCCGCCGATCGGCGCGGCATGCACCTCTGCTCCGCGCCATGGGTCTTGCTCCGCTTCGCGCCATGGATCTTCTTTCGCTTCGCGCTGCGGGTTCTCCTCCGCTTCACGCCGCGGACGTTCCTCCGCTTCGCGCCATGGATCTTCCTTCGCTTCGCGCTGCGAATGTTCCTTCACTTCGCGCTGCGGAGCTTCCCCAGCTTCGCGCCATAGATCTTCCTCCGCTTCGCAGTCGGCCGCTTCTGCGGGGATTCCGCCCGAAGGCGGACTGGGCTTATCGGGGTCGGGCTTATCGGGGTCGGGGTCGGGCTTGCCGCTCTCCGGCAGGTTGGCGGCGCCCTCCCCAGACTCCGGCGCGGGCAGGCTGCCGGATTCCGGCGCGGAGGGCTCGTCAAAGATCTCCTCGCCGTTCGCCATGCCGGCGGCCTCCTTCGCCATCTGGATCTCCCGGGCGGACATCTTCTCGCCATTGATCAGATCGTACATCACCGGCACGATGAACAGCGTCATCAGCGTGGCATAGCTCAGGCCGCCGATGGTGACGACCGCCATGGGCTGCATCATCTCCGCGCCCAGGCCCGCGCCCAGGGCCATGGTGGACATGCCCAGGATGGTCGTTGCTGCGGTCATCAGGATGGGGCGCAGGCGCAGGCGGCCGGTTTCCACCAGCGCCTCCTTCTTGCTCATGCCGCCGATGCGCAGCTGGTTGACGGTATCCACGAACACGATGCCGTTGTTCACCACCACGCCGGACAGCACCAGGAAGCCGACCATGGCCACGATGGACAGATCCATCTTCGTGATCAGCAGCGCCAGCAGACCGCCCGTGAACGCCAGCGGAATCGTGAACAGCACGATGACCGGCGATTTGAACGACTGGAACTGCGCCACCATGATCAGGAAGATCATCAGCACCGCCACGGCCACCATGAACACCAGATCCTCCATGATGCTGCTGACGGTTTCGTTTTCGCCGGACAGGGCGACGGTGTAGCCCTCGGGGGGCTGATACCCGGCCAGCTTTTCCTCCAGCGCGGCGCTGACGTGGTTGGCGCTGTATCCCTCGGCAATCTGGAAGGAGACGGCCAGCGTGCGCTGCTGATTGGCGCGGGAGATGGCGGTGAAGCTCTGCGCCTCTTCGACGGCGGCGATATCGCCGATGCGCACCATCTCGGACTTGTCGCCGGAGGTGACCTCGATCTCCAGATCCTCCAGCGCATCGGGGGTGATGGAGGCGTTGCGGCCGTCGATCAGATAGATCGACAGCGTTTCGCCGTCCAGCGTCGCCTCGGTGATCTCCATCTTGCCGTAGATCTTCTTCGCGATGAACTGGTACACCTGGCCCACGGTCAGATTGTGGTCGGTCGCCAGCTCCTTGTCCACGGTGATGCGGAGCTCGGGCACGGAGGCTTCCAGACCGTCGTCGATCTCCGTCGCGCCCTCCAGGCTGCGCACGATTTCGGCCACGTCCTTCGCCACGGCCTGCAGGCCGTCGATCTCCGGGCCGGTGATATCGATGGAGATGCCGGAGCCGGTCAGCATGGAGATATCCATGGTGCTGGTGGAAATCGACAGCTCGACGCCCATGCTCTCGGACGCGGCGCGGATGTCCCGGGCGATCTCCACATTGGCACGGCCCGCGCTCTCGTCCACGATGATGTAATAGGTCAGGCTGCTGGAGCCGCCCATCATGCTCATCATGCCGCTGCCGCCGCTCAGACCGATGGACTTCACGCCGTCGATCTCCATCATGCGGTTCATCAGCGACAGCGCCTGATCCTGCTGGGGCTCCAGCTCGGCCTCGGGATCCAGCTCCAGCTTCGCGGTCATCTGGGTGGAATTTACCTCGGGCATGAAGGACGTGCCCATCTTCGGCACCTGCATCACGGTGAAGGCCAGCAGCGCCACCGCCGCCAGCAGCACCAGCGGCTTGATCCGCAGCGCGCCGCGCAGCAGCCGGGTGTAGCCGCCCTGGATGCGGGCGAACACGCCCTTGCGCCGGGACTGCCTCTGCTTTTTCAGCAGGCTCGCGGACATGGCGGGCACCACGGTCATCGCCATGATCAGGCTGGCCAGCAGCGAAAACGCGATGGTCAGGCCCAGATCCACAAACAGATCGTGGGCCAGTCCGGTGACGAACACCACGGGCAGGAACACGCAGATGGTGGTCAGCGTGGAGGCGAACAGCGAGCCGGACACCTGGCCCACGCCGTTGACGCAGGCGTGCAGAATGGGCATGTGCTCCTCGTTGCGCAATCGATAGATGTTTTCAATGGCGACGATGGAGTTGTCCACCAGCATGCCGATGCCCAGCGCCAGTCCCGAAAGCGACAGCACGTTGAGCGTAATGCCCGAGAAATACATGCACACGAACGCCGCCACCACGCTCAGCGGAATCGAGATGGCCACGATGACCGTCGGCCGCCAGTCCATCAGGAACAGCAGCAGCACCAGCACCGCCAGAATGCCGCCCGAAATCAGATTGTTCAGCACGGAATCGACGATGATGTTGATGTAATCGCCCTGATTGAACAGGTCGACCACCGACAGTCCGCTCTCCTTCGCCATCAGCTCGGCGCTCTTCTCAGCCACGCGGTCGGAGACGTCGGTGGTGGAGAAGGTGGACTGCTTCTCGATGGACAGCAGAATGCCGTCCTGGCCGTCGACCTTGGTGAAGGTTTCGTCGGCATTGTCGGTGATCTCCACGCGGGCCACGTCGGTCAGGCGCACCTCGTCCACGGAATCCATGCCGATGGAAAACAGCTTCAGCCGCTTCAGTTCGTCGACGGATTCGAACTTGTCGCCCACGCGCACCAGATATTCGTCGTTGTTCACGTCGTAGACATAGCCGGCGGGCATGGACAGGTTCTGCGCGCCCAGCAGTCCGGCCACGGTGTCCACGGTGATGATCCCGTCCAGACCGGCGTTGGCCAGCGCCTCGTCGCGCTTGTCCTCAAATTCCTTGCGCGCTTCCGCCAGCTGATCCGCGGCCTCGGCCAGCTGGGCCTCGGCCTCGGCAAAGGCGCTCAGCGCCTGGCTGCGCGCGCTCTCCAGCTGCGATCGGGCGTCGGACAGCGAGGTATCCTCGTCGATGCCGTCGATCAGGCCGCCCGGGATGATCCCCTGCTCCAGCTTGCCCAGATAATCGTCGATCTGCGCGATGCCGGCCTCCAGCTGGGCCCTGGCCTCCAGCGCGGCGGCGTACTGGGCGTTGAGCGCGTCCTCGTCGGTGATCAGCTTGAGCAGCTGGTATTCCTCGGACTGCTCGATCTCCTCGATGGCGGCGTCCAGCTCGTCCAGCGCCTTGCGCGCCGCGCCGATGGCCGTGCTCTCGCCGGAGAGCAGCTCGTCGATGGCGGCGATCTCGGCGCCGGTCAGCTCGATGCGCGCGTCCAGCCGGGCCAGCTCGCGCTGCGCCGCCTCGATGCGGGTGGACAGACTGCCGCTCTGCACGTCGTCCAGCGCGGCCTGCTTGTCGGCGATCTGCGCCTGTATTCCGGCGATTTCGCCGCTGAGCCGGTCGACCTCCGCCTGAGCCGCCTCCACCTCTGCGCTCTGCGCCGCCAGCGTCTCCCTTTCCGCCGCCAGCTCCGCCTGAAGCTCCTCCAGCGTCTTTCCCTCCGCGCTGGCGCTGAACAGGCCGCGCAGCGTTCCGGCGGACGCCTCCGGCGTCCGCGATTCCTCCGGCACGTCGGTCAGCGCCTCGGGCGCGGCGGATTCGGCGGGCGCTTCCGTATCGGCGGGGATCTCCGTATCGGCAGGGATCTCCGTGCCGGGGACTCCGGCTGTGCCTTCGGGCGCTTCGAGTTCGGCGATGGCCTGCTCCAGCGCGTCGATCCGGGCCTGCGTGGCGTTCCGGGCGGCGGTTTTTTCGTTCAGATCGCTCTGGGCGGCGCTCAGCGCGGACTGCCGGTCGATCAGCTGCGCGTTCAGCGCGTCCAGGTCGCTCTGCAGGGATTCCGCGTCGGCCTGGCTGAGATCCTCGATATAGCGGCTCAGCGCATCGCGCTGAGCCTGCAGCTCCTCCTGCCTGCGAACGGCGTCGGCGCGCGCCTCGCTCAGCGCGGCGTTGCCCTGTCCGTTCTCCAGCGCATCCAGCTGCTGCTCCAGAAATTCCTTCTGGCCCTTGAGCTTGCCCAGCTGCTCCTCCAGCCGGGCGAGGGCGGCGCGCTGCTCGTCGGTCAGATTCAGCAGCGGCTCCATGCGGGCGATGCCCTCGTTCACCTGATCCAGCTGCGCCTGCAGCGCGTCCCGCTGCTCCCGCAGCTGGGCGATGGCGGCGTCCATCTGGCCCTCGCTGCCGTCCAGCTGGCCCAGCGCGCCGTCCAGCTGGGCGAGCACGCTGCTCTTCTTCCGGGCGAGCTGGCTTTTGCCGTCGGAGATCTGCGCCTGCGCCTCGTCGAGCTGCTCCTCCACGTCGGCCAGCTCCGCGTCGATGTCCCGCAGGATGGCGTTGTTCAGCACGTCGATGCGATCCTGCTCGATGGTCACGTCCACCTCCCGGGTGATCAGGCCGGACGCGGTGACCGAGGCCACGCCGTTGATGCCCTCATACGCCGGGATCAGCGTCTCCTCCACATACTTCGAAAGCTCGTATACATCCATGCCGTCCCGGGCCACGGAGACGATGGACACCGGCAGCATGTCCGGATTGATCTTCATGATCGCCGGCGCGCCGACCGAGTCGCTCCACCCCGCGGAGAGCATGGAGATTTCGGAGTTGATTTCGATCATCGCAGTGTTCAGATCTGCGGTGTCGTTGAACTCCAGCACCACCAGCGACAGGTTGTCGCTGGACTTCGAGGAGATGTTCTTGATGTCGGTCAGCGTGGCGAACGACGATTCCAGCGGCCGCGTGACCTCCGTCTCCACCTGTTCCGGCGTGGCGCCCACATACGTGGTGTACACGATGACATACGGGAAATTCATGCTGGGCAGCAGATCCGTCGTCATATTTGTAAACGAGATCACGCCCAGCACAATCACCAGGATGACGCCTACAATCACCGTGTACGGTTTCTTTACGCTATATTTTCCGAGCATGCTTCCGACCTCCGAACGCGCTCAACTCTATTCCAACTTTATTCTACACCTCGAACATGAACCCAATATTAAGGCGTCTGCCCGCCGGAAAAACTCCCCCGGGGATCCGTGCACAGCCGCCGCTGCCCGACCGCGCGCGTCCCTTTCCGGCGATCGGCTTTACAGGAAATCAATCCTGTGGTATAATCATGAAAGAATTCTTCTCCGGAACCGGACGTTTGGAGGGTTAAATTTGAAAAAGAACATCGTAATGCCCCGCCTTCGCGAGGAGATGCGCAGCGGCGTGCTGTGCGCCTGGCTCAAGGAGGAGGGCGAAGCCTATCAGAAGGGCGAGCCGATCTTCGAAATCGAGACCGACAAGGTGGTCAATCAGGTGGAAGCCGCGGCGGACGGCGTGATGCTGCGCCAGCTCGTGGAGGAAGGCGACGAGGTGCCCGCGGAGGCCGCGGTGGCCGAGGTGGAGGAATGAGCGCCGCCCGCAAGCCCGACTGGCTGAAGGTGCCCTACAACCGCGACGCGGTGAACGAGGTGGCCGAGATGATGCGGTCGCTGAAGCTGAACACCGTGTGCAATTCGGCCAACTGCCCCAACCTGGGCGAATGCTATCAGAAGCACACCGCCACGTTCATGATCCTGGGCAGCCGCTGCACCCGCAACTGCCGCTTCTGCAACGTGACCCACTTCCATCCCGAGCCGGTGGATCCCGACGAGCCGGAAAATCTGGCTGCCGCCGCGAAGCGGCTGGGACTGCGCCACGTGGTCATCACCCAGGTGACCCGGGATGATCTGCCCGACGGCGGCGCGGGCCAGTTCGCCGCGTGCCTGAACCGGCTGCACGAGGTCTGCCCCGGCGCGACGGTGGAGGTGCTGATCTCCGACATGAAGGGCGACCGCGCCTGTCTGGACACGGTGATGGCCGCCGGCCCGGACGTGCTCAACCACAACGTGGAGACCGTGCCCGAGCTGTACGCCGCCGTGCGCCCCCAGGCCGTGTACGAGCGGTCGCTGGAGGTGCTGCGCTACTGCAAGCAGGTTCGCCCCGAGGCCCGCACCAAGACCGGCTTCATGGTGGGTCTGGGCGAAACCGAGGATCAGATCGCCCGGCTGATGGACGACGTGCTGGCCACGGGATGCGATATCCTGACCATCGGCCAGTATCTGCAGCCGAGCCCCCAGCACTATCCGCTGGCGCGGTACGTCACCCCGGAGGAGTTCGCCCGCTACAAGGAGCTGGCGCTGTCCAAGGGCTTCAAATACGTGGCCAGCGCGCCGCTGGTGCGCAGCTCCTATCGCGCGGCGGAGGCGCTTGAGGCATGATTTACATCGAAACCGGCAGCACGGACGTGTACTACAACTTCGGCGTGGAGACCTATTTCGCCTCGGAAAGGGTGCTGGACGAGCCGGTGTTCCTGTTCTGGCGCACCACGCCCACGCTGATGATCGGCAAATATCAGAATCCGCTGGAGGAGATCAACGTCGACTACGCCCGCGAGCACGGCATCCATCTGGTGCGGCGGCTGTCCGGCGGCGGCACCATCTACACCGACCTGGGCGGCTGGCAGTTTTCGTTCATCAGCCCCGGCGACGCGGACGAAATCCACTTTCACAAATACCTCCAGCCGGTGCTGGGCGCGCTGCGGGCGCTGGGGCTGGACGCGGAGTTCAACGGCCGCAACGACCTGCTGATCGGCGGGCGGAAGTTCTCCGGAAACGCCCAGTACAAGCTGGGCGGCGTGACCGTGCACCACGGCTCGCTGCTGTTCGACACGGACATCCGCCAGATGGTGGAGAGCACCAACGTGGATCCCTACAAAATTCTTTCCAAGAGCATCAAATCGGTGCGCGAGCGGGTCACCAACCTCTCCGAGCACCTGAAATCCCCCATGAGCGCGGAGGACTTCAAGGCGCGCATGGTCGCGGCCATTCTGGACGGCGGCTCCCGCCACGACATCGCCCCGGAGGACGAGCCCCGCATCCGCGCCATCGCCGACGAGCGGTTCCGCGCCTGGCAGCAGATCTACGGCGCGTCGCCCCGCTTTTCCATCCGCCGGGAGGGACGCTTCCCCGGCGGGCGCGTGGCGGCGAGTCTGGACGTGAAGCGCGGCCGAATTCAGGCCATCGAGTTCTCCGGCGACTTCTTCGCCGCCAACGTCGAGGCGCTCCAGCAGGCGCTGATCGGCTGCGACTACCGCCGTGCGTCCGTGCGCGCCGCGCTCGCCGATCCCGCGCTCTCCGGCGCAATCTACGGAACCGATCCCGACGCGCTGGCGGAGATGATCGCTCCGGACGAGGCCTGAGCATCCCTTCCGCCGGTTCATCGGTCTGCGGCTTCCATTGCCGCCGCGCTCGCCGACCCCGCGCTCTCCGGCGCAATCTACGGTACCGATCCCGACGCGCTGGCGGAGATGATCGCTCCGGACGAGGCCTGAGCATCCCTTCTGCTGGTTCATCGGTCTGCGGCGTCCACTGCCGCCGCGCTCGCCGATCCCGTGCTCGCCGATCCCGTGCTCTCCGGCGCGATCTACGGAACCGATTCCTCCCTGCAGACAAAATTCCCCTGCCGCTGCGGCAGGGGAATTTGCTTTCATGCGATAGCGGGTCACTTCTTCTGCCCATAGTAGGCGTTGGGGCCGTGCTTGCGCATGAAGTGCTTGTTCAGAATGTGGTCGGGCGCGGGCGCGGCGGCGGGATTCACCATCCGGGTGAGCAGCGCCATGCGCGCCACCTCCTCCAGCACCACCGCGTGGTACACGGCCTGCGCGGGATCCTTGCCCCAGGTGAAGGGGCCGTGGCTGAAGCAGATCACGCCCGGTACGTGCACGGGATCGATGTTCCGCGTCTGAAACGTCTCCACGATCACCCGGCCGGTGTTGCGCTCGTAGTCCTCGTCGATCTCCTCCGGCGTGAGCGTGCGGGCGCAGGGCACGGGGCCGTAGAAGTAGTCCGCGTGGGTGGTGCCGTAGGCGGGGATGTCCTCGCCCGCCTGGGCCCAGGCCACCGCATAGGGACTGTGGGTGTGCACGATGCCGCCCAGCGCCGGAAACGCCCGGTACAGCTCCAGATGGGTGCGGGTGTCGGAGGAGGGGTTCAGCGTGCCCTCCACCGTGTTGCCCTCCAGATCCACCACGGCCAGCAGGTCGGGGGTCAGATCCTCGTATTCCACGCCGGAGGGCTTGATCACCACCAGCCCCTCCTCCCGGAGGATGCCGGAGACGTTGCCCCAGGTGTAGGTCACCAGATTCCGGCGGGGCAATTCCATATTGGCCGCATAGACGGCCTGTCTGAGTTCCTTCAGATTCATCGGCTGCACCTCTGTCTCATTCCGCCTTCTCGAACCGGATCACGTTCCAGCTCAGCGCGGGGATCTTCACCGTGGCGCGCTCGCCGTCGATCTCGCCGCCGGGGCCGGCCGTGGGGGCGACGGTATTCGGCGCGTCCTCGGTGTTCACGGCCTTCACGTCGTCGTGGTGCAGCAGGATGTGCTCCGCCAGGCGCAGCTTGCCGAAGCCGTGGAGGTCCAGATCCAGCGCGAAGTCCTCGGCCAGATCGCGGTTGACGCAGAACACGGTCACGCTGCCGTCGTCGCCCTGGGTGGCGGTGGCGTCGATCAGCGGCACCTTCTCGTAGTCGCGGCAGTCGTACACGGGGCTGTCCACGATGGCGCGCAGCGACGTGCCGCGGCCGTACTTCGACGCCTGCATGAACGGCCAGTAGATGGTCTGGGCCCAGCATCCGCCGCCGTTGCGGGTCATGATGGGCGCGATGACGTTCACCAGCTGCGCCAGGCACGCGATCTTCACGCGGTCGGCGTTGCGCAGCAGCGTGATGAGCATCGAGCCCACCAGCAGCGCGTCCTCGAAATTGTAGATATCCTCCAGCAGCGGCAGCGCGCGGCCCCACTTGTCCCGCTTCCAGATCTCCTGATCCTGCTGGTTGGAGTGATACCAGACGTTCCACTCGTCGAAGGACAGGTTGATGGTCTTCTTCGAGTGCTTCTTGCCCTTCACCGCGTCGCAGATGGAGGCCACGGTGCGGATGAAATCGTCCATGTCCATGGCGCGGGCCAGGAAGCCGGGGGTGTCGCCGGTGGGGTTGCCGTAGTAGCGGTGGAGGGACACGTAGTCGATGTTCTCATAGCACTCGTCCAGCATGGTCAGCTCCCAGTCGCCGAAGGTGGGCATCTCGGAGCTGGAGGAGCCGCAGGCCACCAGCTCGATGGACGGATCCACCCACTTCATCAGCTTCGCGGACTCGTTGGCTGTGCGGCCGTACTCCGAGGCGGTCTTGTGGCCCATCTGCCAGGGGCCGTCCATCTCGTTGCCCAGGCACCAGAGCTTGATGTTCAGCGGATCCTTTTTGCCGTTGGCGATGCGCATGTCGGAAAATTTGCTCCCGCCGGGATGGTTGGCGTATTCCACCACGTCCCGGGCCTGCTCCGGGCCCCGGGTGCCCAGGTTGATGGAGTACATCGGCGACGTACCGGCCTTGTCGCACCAGTCGCAGAACTCGTGGAGCCCTACCTCGTTGGTCTCGGTGGTGAACCAGGCCAGATCCAGCCGGTTGGGGCGGTTCGGGCCCACGGAGTCCTCCCAGTTGAAGCCGGAGACGAAGTTGCCGCCGGGATAGCGCACCACCGGCACACCGGCCCGGCGCACCATGTCCAGCACGTCCCTGCGGAAGCCCTGCTCGTCCGCCTGGGGATGGCCGGGCTCGTAGATGCCGCCGTACACCGCGCGGCCCAGGTGCTCGATGAACGATCCGTAGATGCGCGGGTCGATTCTGCTGATCCGATAGGATTGATCCAGTGTCATTCGTGCCTTTTTCATGGGCGTTGCCTCCTCGATTTGGAATATCGGCCAAATTCTGATGTTAGTATACGACGGAAACGGTCGGCTGTCAATGATTCTGCTGCGGGGAAGCGCGCCTGCTTTTGGATGAAAATCTATCGCCGCAGACGGAAGATCCCGCGAAGCGCTCCTTCGCGGGATTTCGTCGTCAGTATTCCGTTTTCACGAAGCGCCGCCAGGCGTCCAGCGACCGCTCCACCTTTGCGGTTTCGGTGCAGTAGGCGATGCGGAAGTGGCCCGGCACGCCGAAGCTGTCGCTGGGCACCAGCACGAGGTCGTACTTCATGGCCTTGCGGCAGAATTCGCCTGCGTCCGGCTCCAGTGAACGGGGGAACATGTAGAACGTGCCGCCGGGGCGGACGATGGAGAAGCCCAGCGCGGTCAGCTCGTCGTAGAGCAGGTTCATGTTCCGCTCGTAGACGCTGAAGTCGGCGGTCAGATCGCAGCAGTCGGCGGCGGCGCGCTGCATCAGGGCGGCGGCGCTGTCGTGGCCGAGTCCGCGGGAGATCTGCGCGGCCATCCTGGCCGCCGCGCGGGACTCGCCGCAGGCGGGGTTCACCGCCAGATAGCCGATCCGGTCGCCGGGCACGGACAGCGACTTCGAGAACGAATAGCAACTGAGCGTTCGGGGATAGAACCTCGCCGGATAGGCCTGCCGGATTCCGTCGAACAGAATCTCCCGGTAGGGCTCGTCGGAGATCAGCCACAGCTCGTGGCCGTACTCCCGCTCCTTCCTGAGCAGGAAGTCGGCCAGCTTCTTCAGGGTTTCGGCGGAATACACCGCGCCGGAGGGATTGTTGGGCGTGTTGATCAGCACGGCCTGCACGCCGGGGCGCATGATCTCCTCCAGCGCGTCGAAGTGAATCTGGAAGTCCTCCTCCCGGGCGGGAACCACGTCCAGCCTCCGGTCGGCCAACGTCACATAGGGCGCGTACTCCGGGAAGTGGGGCGCGAAGGTCAGCACGGAATCGCCGGGCTCGGTGACCAGCCGGATGGCGTGGGCCAGCGCACCGGCGGCTCCGCAGGTCATGAACAGGTCGTCGGGATCGTAGTTCATCCCGAACCGCCGGTTCAGCGACGCGGCGATCTTCTCCCGCGCCTCCCGATTGCCGAGGCCCTGGCTGTAGCCGTGCACCGCCTTGCCGGGCTCGCTCTTCAGCAGCGAAGCGATGCGCTCGTCATAGGCCCCCGGCGCGGGCACCGACGGATTGCCCAGCGAGAAGTCAAACACGTTCTCCGCGCCAATCTCCCGCGCGCGGGCATTGGCGAAGGCGCTCAGTTCCATGATGACGGAACCCTTTCCCAGCATCGCCCGATATTTCTTTGACAGCATGATACCGCCTCCTTGCGCGTATTCCCACAAATTTCCTGTTTCAGTCTGCCCCGTTTCACTCAATCATTCATTTTATTGCGTAAATTCCAAAATACAAATCCGGCGCGCGGGCGATCGGGAGCGGGCCGCAAAGCAGTCCCTCCGGCAATCGCCCTTGACGTCGGATTTCATGGTTTCTGAATTTTATTTGCCTGCGCTCAGCCCAGCTGCCTGCGGATTTCCCTCAGCTCGGACGGCGAGCAGTAGACGAAGTGATCCGGCTCGACCTCCACCATCGAGGGCTTTTCCACGGAATAATCGTGGTCGCGCTCGGGCACATAGTCGATGCGCTTGCGATGGCGCTCGGTGATGGGGTTCGGCTCGGGGATGGCGGAGAGCAGCGCGCGGGTGTAGGGGTGCAGCGGCTTGGCGTACAGATCCTCGCTGCGGGCCACCTCCATCATCTTTCCATAGTACATCACGCCGATGCGGTCGGAGAAATACTTGACCACGGACAGATTGTGGGCGATGAACAGAATCGTCAGGCCCATCTCGGCCTTCAGGTCGTTGAGCAGGTTGATGACCTGCGCCTGAATGGACACGTCCAGCGCGGAGACCGGCTCGTCGGCGATGATCATCTGCGGGCGGATGATCATGGCGCGGGCGATGCCCACGCGCTGCCGCTGTCCGCCGGAGAACTCATGGGGATAGCGGGTGGCGTGCTCCTCGGTCAGTCCCACCTTGTACAGCATCTCGATGACCTGGCGGTGCAGCTCGTTCTTGTCCTTCACGCCGCGCATGCGCAGGCCCTCACCCACGATTTCCTCGATGGTCATGCGGGGGTTCAGCGATTCGATGGGATCCTGGAAGATCATGGCGATGTTGTCGGTCAGATACCTGCGCTTCTCCGCCGTCATGGGGCCGGAGATCTCCCTGCCGCCGAAGTGCACCGTTCCGGAGGTGGGATCGTACAGGCGGATGATGGTGCGTCCGGTGGTGGTCTTGCCGCAGCCCGACTCGCCCACCAGGCCGAAGGTCTCCGCGCGGCGAACGTCGAAGCTCACGTCGTCCACGGCCTTCACCGTCATGCGATGGCGGCCGCGGCCGGTGGTGAAGTGCTGGCAGAGGTTGCGCACCTCCAGAATGTTGTCATGCTCAGCCATCGGCCATGGCCTCCTTCATTCGCTTGATTCGCTCCTTCAGGATCTCGGGCATCTCCACCTTCGGCGCCTTGGGGTGCAGCAGCCACGTGGCGGCCAGATGGGTGTCCGACAGGCGGAAGTAGGGCGGCTCCTTTTCGAAATCGATCTTCAGCGCATAGCGGTTGCGGGCGGCGAAGGCGTCGCCCTTGGGCGGGAAGATCATGTTCGGCGGCGTGCCGGGGATGGACGCCAGCCGCTCCCGGGTCTGCAGATCGGGCACGGAGGACAGCAGCGCCCAGGTATAGGGATGCGCCGGTTCGAAGAAGATCTCCTCGGCGGTGCCGGTCTCCACGATCTTGCCGGCGTACATCACGTTCACCCGGTCGGCCATGTGGGCCACCACGCCCAGGTCGTGGGTGATGAAGATCACGGACAGATTCCGCTCCTCCTTGATCTGGTTGATCAGGTCGAGGATCTTGGCCTGGACGGTCACGTCCAGCGCAGTGGTGGGCTCGTCGCAGATCAGAATTTCGGGGTCGCCCGCCAGCGCGATGGCGATGACGATGCGCTGGCGCATGCCGCCGGAAAACTGGAAGGGATACTGGTTGAACCGCTTTTCCGCGTCCGGGATGCCCACGGCCTTCATCAGCTCCAGCGCGCGGGCGTCGGCGGCGGCCTTGTCCATCTTCTTGTGGCGGAGCACCTCGGTGATCTGCTTGCCCACCTTCATGATGGGGTTCAGCGCGGACATGGGATCCTGAAACACCAGACCGATGCGGTGGCCGCGGATTTTGTGCATCTCCTCCTCGGAGACCTTGGTCAGATCCATGCCGTCGTACATCACGCGGCCGCCCTCCACCACGGCATTGGCGGGCAGGATGCCCATGATCGATTTGATGGACACGCTCTTGCCCGAGCCGGACTCGCCCACGATGGCCACGGTCTCGCCCCGCTTGAGGTCGAAGCTCACGCCGCGCACCGCGCGCACCATGCCGCCGTAGGCCTTGAAGGAGATGGTGAGATCCTCTACGCTCAGGATGGTTTCATTCGGATTCACAGCCATCGATCACACATCCTCTCCGCGTCGGGTGGGGTCCATCGCATCGCGCAGACCGTTGGAAAACAGGTTGAAGGCAATCATCAGCACGGAGATCAGCACCGCCGGGAACAGCGTCTGGGTGGGATACTGCAAAAGCACGTCCTGTCCCACGGACAGCAGCGTTCCGATGGACGGCTCCGGCGGCTTGATGCCCAGGCCGATGTAGGCCAGGAAGGATTCCGAGAAGATGGCGCCGGGAATCGCGATCATCGCGCGGGTGATCAGCGGGCCCACGGTGTTGGGCAGGATGTGGCGGAAGATCAGCTTCCGGTCCGGTACGCCCAGCGTGCGCGCCGCCAGCACGTACTCGCGGCCCTTGAAGCGATAGAACTGGGCGCGGGTCAGTCGGGCAGTGCCGATCCAGCCCGTGACCGTCAGCGCCAGGATGATCGAGAACATGCCCGACCCGAACAGGATCATGAACAGAATCGTGACCACGATGTAGGGCAGGCCGTCCAGCACCTCGGCGAAGTGGGTGAGGAACATGTCGATCTTTCCGCCGTAGTATCCGGCGATGGAGCCGTAGATCACGCCGATGATCACGTTGGTGACCACCGAGATGAACGCGATCAGCAGCGAAATGCGCGCGCCGCGGAACAGGCGGGTCAGCAGGTCGCGGCCCAGATAGTCGGTGCCGAACCAGTGGTACTCGCCCTCGGGCACGCCGGCGTAGGCATAGGCGTCCACGCGCACGTCCACCACGGCCACGCCGTTGACGTCGTACTCCTTCAGGATCTCCACCACGGAGCCCTCGGGGAAGCGCTTGGGATCGTCCAGCGAGCTCTTTTTGCGATTGGTCAGCACCTGGGTGCCGTCGCAGACGCCCAGCTTTTCAAGATAGGGGATTTTCGGCGGAAGGTTTTTGCCCTTCACGCTCTGCTGGGTATAGGAATATCCCGTGATTTCCGGCACGATCAGCGCCAGCAGAATGATGACGACGATGATCCAGAACGACGCCACCGACACCTTGCTCTTGCGCAGCCGGTTCAGCGCGTCCCGGTAGAAGCCCACGGGCTCGGTCTTGAAGGCCTCGTCGCTGGCGGTCTCGCTGCCGGTGGGCGCGAACAGCTCGTCGGAGAGATTGTTGAGCTCCTCGGGGAGGGGCCGGTTCTTTTCGTAAATCATTTGCCACCTCCGACCCGGATACGGGGATCGATAATGCCATAGGAAATATCCACCACCAGAATGGTGAACAGCGAAATTGCGGAATAGAAGATCAGCAGCGCCACCGTGAGGAAGTGGTCGCCCGCCAGAATGGAGTCGATCAGCAGTCCGCCCATGCCGGGCACGGCGAACATCTTCTCCACCACCAGCGAGCCGCCCATGATGCCCGTGATCATCGGAATGATGGTGTTGGCGATGGGCACCAGCGAATTGCGGAAGGCGTGGAACACCGTGGCCTGGGTGCGGGTGAGGCCCTTGGTGCGGGCCAGCAGCAGGTATTCGGAGCTGAGGGTTTCAATCAGCTCGCCGCGCAGATAGCGGCCAATGGACGCGATGGGGTTCAGCGACAGCGCGATGATGGGCAGCACCATCGAATACAGCTGCGCGCCGAAGTTCGTCGCCTGGGAATTGTACAGCGTGGGAAAGATCGGCCACGCATAGGTGAAGCAATACTGCATCAGCGACGCGAACACGAACGACGGCACCGAGATGCAGATGACGATCAGAAACGACAGCACGTTGTCCGTCATCTTATTGCACTTCAGCGCGGCGGCCGTGCCGACGATGATGCCCAGCGGCAGGGAGATCAGCAGCGAAAAGACATTCAGCACCACCGTGGGCGGAATCCGGTTGGACAGAATCTGGAACACGTCCAGACCCGGGCGCACCTTCACCGACGTGCCGAAATCGCCGCGGGTGACGATGCCCTCAATAAAATAGTAATACTGCACGACCATCGGCTTGTCCAGGTGCATTTCCGCCTCCAGCTGCGCCTGAATCTCCGGCGAAACCTCCGGATTTTCAAAGATGCTCATGGGCATCAGCCGGATCACCCAGAAGGACAGCGTCATGACCAGAAACAGCGTAAGCAGCATAGCGCCGATGCGTCCCAGAATATATTTGAACATCAGGACCTCCCACGCTTGCCGCAGCCCTGACCCACGGACAAGCTAGAACACGTTTTTTTGATCAACACCGCATGGGCGTACCTTTCGTACGCCCATGCGGCATGGAGTTTTCTGCAATTATTCCACGCCCGACCGATATCCTTATTCCACGATATCGCCGTACATGGTGCCCCAGCCGAAGCCCGGAATATAGGTGGTCACGGGCAGCGACAGGCGGCTGGAGAACATCTCATAGTTCACAGCCTGCACCATGGGAATGTGGATCACCTTGTCCAGATAGATGGTCTCCAGCTTGGCGGTCTCCTCCAGCAGGCGGCTGTAGTCGGACTTCACCTCGTCGGAATCGCACACGGCGTACTGGGCCTCGAACTCCTCGTCGAAGTAGTTGTTCGGGTGAGAGCCGTAGCTGGACAGGTAGTAGTAGAAGCAGGTATAGGGATAGGTGCGGGACGCGCCGCGGGTCCAGTCGTTGGGGGACAGATCCCACACGTCGGTGGTGGTCTTGAAGTCGGTGGTGGACATGCCGGCGTAGGTCTTGATCTGCAGCTGCACCTTGCCCTCGAAGATCACCGGGAACTCCTCCATGAGGTACTCGGCGGTGGCCTTCCAGGCGGTGTCGGACTCGTCGAAGGCCATGGTCAGGGTAACCACGGCGTCCTCGGACAGGCCGCACTCCTCATAGGCCTGGGCCAGATACTCGCGGGCCAGCTCCGGATTGTAGCCGTAGGGGCCCCAGCTCTCGACCATCTCGGCCACGCTCTTGCCCGCCTCGGACTCGCGGTAGATCTCCTTGCTCTCGGACAGGATGCCCGCCTGGCCGTTGACGTACACGCCGGAGGGCTCCTGATAGCCGAAGATGTCCTCGGCGATGGTCTGGCGATCCATGGCGTGGTACAGCGCCTTGCGATAGGCCAGCGAGCCGCTCAGCGGGTTCTCGGGGTTCTTGCAGTTGACGTCGATGTGGTACACGGTCAGAGAGGAGTACTCCACCATGCGCGGATCATCGATGTAGGTCTCGATGGTGTTGGCGTCGGGGGAGAGGTAGTCCAGCATGCCCTGCTCCCACAGCTCCACGCGGGCGTTCATCTCGGGGATGACGCGCACCTCGACGGTGTCGTAGTTGAACAGGTCGGCCAGCCAGTAATTCTCATTCTTCTTGTAGATCTGAATGGAATCGAAGGTCCAGGTGTCGAAGGTGTACGGGCCGCAGCTCATCCACATGTCCAGCGTGGTGCCGTAGGTGGTGGAGGTGCGCTCGGCGTTCATGCCGGCCTCGTAGAGGGGCTCATACACCGGCGCGTTGGCGCGGTTGATCTGGCTGAAGTGGCTGCACACGTCGGTCTGCGTGCAGGGAGTGGCGACGGTGATCTCCAGGGTATAGTCGTCGATCTTCTTGATGCCGACGTCCTCCCAGGCGATGGTGTTGGCCGTGCCCTGCAGGCTGTAGTCCTTGGCGTTGAGGATGGTGATGTTGTAATCGGACAGGAAGTCCGCCATCTGGTTGGCCAGGACGGGATCCAGCAGCATCTTGTAGGAATACATGAAGGTGTCGGCGTTGATGGGATCGCCGTTGCTCCAGCAGGCGTCCTCGCGCAGCTTGATCTGCCAGACGTTCTCGGAGACTTCCTCGGGCAGCTCGGCCGCGATGTCGCCGATGTAGTGGTAGCCCAGGCCGTCCTCATCCGGCACCGAGCGGTACAGGAAGGCGGAGCAGTATCCAATGGGGGTGTCCAGAGAGGTTTCCACGGAATCATGTCCGTTCAGGATGGGACAGTCGGAGCTCATATAGGTTCTGTAGACCTTGCCCTCGGACTCCGCCGCGGCCGTGATGGTCAGGCAGCAGATCGCCAGCGCAATGATCAGAACCAGTGAGATCAGCTTCTTCATGTTCATGGTGGCAACTCCTTCTCAGATTATTATGTGAACCGCGCCGGACGCGGTTGCACCCTTCAGGCGAACGCGGCGACCGCCGCCGAGGCCAGCAGCAGCACCGCCGCACAGATCAGCAAAAGCGGCGCGTCGGCATGGGTGGGGCGGCTGCTGCGGTATTTCAGATAGCCGTCCTTCATCTCGGCGGAGGTCTCCTGACGGCCGCGGTACAGCTTCTTCAGCGATTTCACGCCCCAGGAAAAGGAGGTGAACATCCGCAGATTCACCAGCGTGCGCACGATGCCCCACGCCAGAAACGCGGAGCCCTGGGCGAACAGCACGTCCGAGGCCAGCGCCGCGCCCGTCGCGCCGCGCCGCGCGAACGCCGCCAGCGCGCCGCCGGCGATCAGCAGCACCGCCGCCGTGGCCGCAAATTCCTTCGCGCCGACCCTGTGCATGTCCCTTCCTCCCGTTTAGAACCATATAAAAAAACGGAGTCCTCCCAACGGTATTCGCCGCCATCGACTCCATTGTTTCATCAATTATACCGCTTCTCCGGTTCGGATGTCAAGCAAATCTGCGGCTGTCTCAAATTTATAACGAAAGAATTCAAGTTAAACTTGCATAAACGGATTGAATTCCATGACATTTCCATGTAAAATGAATAACGTTAATATTTTCGGCTTCATTTTTATTTTACATTGCGAAGGGAGTTCTTCCGAAATGCAGTTCGATGCAAAGGCCGTGGACGCGCGGCTGAGAGAAATTTTCACCCGCGACCGGCTGTCCGGCGCGGCGGTGTGCGTCAGGGGGCCGGAGGGAATCGTGTTCGAGGCCGGCTACGGCTTCCGCGACGCCGGGAGAAGCATCGCGCCCGATCCGGACACGATGTTCGGCATCGCGTCCATGTCCAAATCCGTCACGGCGCTGGCGATCTCCATTCTGGAATCCGAGGGGAAGCTGAGCTGGGACGACCCCGTGTGCAAATATTTCCCGAACTTCTCCGTGCCCGGCGCGGCCCGGGACGCGGTGACGCTGCGCACGCTGGCCATGCACACCAGCGGCATCCCGCCCATGGAGCCGCTGGAATGGTCCATCGCCGTCAACAGCGTCAACCGCGACGGCGAATGGATCCGCGCCATGCGCGCAAGCGCGCCCAATGCCATGAGCACCATCGATCAGGTGATCGACTACATCGCCGCCTGCCCCTATCCCACCGTGGGCGCGCCCGGCGAGAACTTCAGCTATTCCAACGAGGGCTATGCGGTGCTGTCCTACGTGGTGGATCAGGCCGCGGGCATGAAGCTGGAAGACTTCTGCCGCGAGCGCATCTTCCTGCCCCTGGGCATGACCCGCACCGTGATGGACGACGACTGCGCCTCCGCCCGGGCGATGTCCGGCGGCAACATCACCTCGCTGTTCGAGGAGGGCGAGGACGGCGAGCTGGTCTGCGACGACTGCTGGAGCGTTCTCCCGCCCTTCCGGGGCTGCGCCATGGTGAAGTCGACCGCCCGGGACATGGCCAGCTACTACCGCTGTCTGGCCAGCGGCGGCATGCACGAGGGCCGTCAGGCGCTGCCCGCCGAGGCGGTGGAGACCATGGTGGGCGCGTGGATTCCCGCCGGGCCCATCGCCTGCTACGGACTGGGACTGTACAAGCGCACGAAGTGCGGCCACACCATCCTGGAGCACTCCGGCGGACTCCACGGCGTTTCCACCAAGGGCGGCCTGCTGCTGGGCGAGGGCTACGGCTTCGCCGTGCTGTGCAACGAGGGCGATCAGGACATGGACGACCTGATGTGGACGCTCTACAACGCCGTGATGGGCCTGCCGCTGGAGACCTCCCACCGCTGGTTCGTGCCCGCGGGCCGGGACTTCTCCGACCCGCAGATGCTCGCCGGGCGGTTCATCTGCCACGAGGGCGTGCCGTCCATCGTCACGGTCTCGGCGGAGGGCGGCGCGGCGGCGGCTCTGGTCAGCGATCATCCCACCCGGCTGGTCTACTGCGGCGGAACCCGGTTCCTGGCCATGGAGGGCGAGCGGCTGCGCGCCCGGCTGGAGTTCTTCATCCGCGAGGGCCGCGCCTGGGGCGTGCGCTGCGGCAGCCGGATCTTCACCCGCCTGCCCGACTGACCTGCGGTTTCTATGGAACATCATCAAAGCGATGGAGGCGACTGTCCGATGAAAAACCTGGGATACTACAACGGCGTCTACGGCCCGATCGAGGAAATGACCGTGCCCATGAACGACCGCGTGCACTACTTCGGCGACGGCGTGTACGACGCCACCTGCTGCCGCAACGGCGTGATCTTCCTGGCGGACGAGCACATCGACCGCTTCTTCAACAGCGCCGGACTGATCCGAATGCGCCTGCCCTACTCCAAGCCGGAGCTGAAGGCCATCCTTCAGGAGATGGTGGAAAAGGTGGAGGGCAAGGATCTGTTCCTCTACTGGCAGGCCACCCGCGGCACCGCGCCCCGGGCCCACGCCTTCCCGCCGGAGGACGTGCCGGCCAACCTGATGATCACCGTCAACCCCGCGCCGGCGCGCGATCTGAAAAAGCGCATCGCGCTGACCTCCATGGAGGACACCCGGTTCCTGCACTGCAACATCAAGACGCTCAACCTGCTGCCCAGCGTGATGGCCGCGCAGAAGGCCTCGGAGCACGGCTGCTATGAGACGGTGTTCCATCGGGGCGAGATCGTGACCGAGTGCTCCCACAGCAACGTGTCCATTCTGAAAGACGGCGTGCTGAAGACCCATCCCAACGACCACTTCATCCTGCCCGGCATCGCCAAGGCCCACCTGATCAAGGCCTGCAGGGCGCTGAACGTGCCCGTGGACGAAGCGCCGTTCACCCTCGACGAGCTGCGCGCCGCCGACGAGGTCCTCGTCACCAGCTCCAGCGTCTTCTGCCTGATCGCGGACACGCTGGAGGGCCGCCCCGTCGGCGGCCGCGCGCCCGAGCTGGCCGACCGGCTCCAGGAGGCCGTGCTGGCGGAGTTCCGCGCCGCCTGCGGCGACTGACGCGCGCCAGATGGATTTCCGCCCCTCGCCCGCCAGTGTTGACAATTTGTTCACAAGTGGCGGCGAGGGGCGGCATTGTTTTGTGTACGGATTTGTGGTATAATCGTCGCAGTTCCGCTTTTCGGAATAAGAATTGGAGGGAATCCGCATGAACAAGATGAAGATTCTGTGCCTGGTGCTGGTCGTGGCGCTGGTCGCCTGCGGCGCGTTCGCCGTCGTGAAGAACAGCGAGGCCGCCGACCTCCGCGCGCAGCTGAGCGACACCTCTGCCGCGGACGCGCTGCAGGCGCAGCTGGATGAGGCCACCGCCCGCATCGCCGAGCTGGAGGCCGCCGCGCCGGAAGCAACCGCTGAACCGGAAGCAACCGTCGAACCGGAAGCAACCGCCGAACCGGAAGCAACCGCCGAACCGGAAGCAACCGCCGAGCCGGAGGAGACCGGCGACGCCGACGCCCGCATCGCCGAGCTGGAGGCCGAGGTCGAGCTGTACAAGCCCTACTACGACGCCCAGATCGTGGCCGAGTACGACGGCGGCGTGATCTTCCTGGACGACGCCATGGAGGAGTATGCGCAGTATGAAACCATGTACGCCCAGTACGGCATCGATCTGGTGAGCTACGGCATGGACGCCCAGTACAAGCAGATGGCCGTGCAGAGCCTGGTGGAGCGCGCTGTGATGGGCCTCAAGGCCGCCGAGCTGGGTCTGGATCAGATCGACGACGAGACCATGGCCGATCTGACCGCGCAGGCCGACGACAACTTCGAAACCTTCATCCAGACCGTCAGCGATCAGATGAAGGCCAACGACGACTCCCTGACCGACGAGGCGCTGCGCGAGCAGTCCATCGCCTATCTGGAGTCCGTCGGCTACACCCAGCAGATGCTGCTGGATTCCATCGTGGAAAGCTATGTCGACGAGCAGCTGTACAACTACATCACCGCCGACGTGGCCGTGACCGAGGAGGATGTGCAGGCCGCCTACGACGCGCTGGTCGCCGAGCAGGAGACCACCTTCGCCAGCGATTCCAGCTACAACTCCGCCCGCAATTCCGGTGAGGTCATCGCGTGGAATCCGGAGGGCTACCGCGCCGTGAAGCACGTGCTGATCAAGTTCTCCGACGAGCAGTCCTCCACCTATTCCGATCTGTCCTCCACCCTGGACAGCCTGAAGGCCGAGCTGGAAGAAGCTGCCGCCGCGCAGGAGCCCGCTGAGGCGCCCGCCGAGGACGAGGCCGCCGAGGACGAGGCCGCCGAGGCTGAGGCCACCGAAGCCCCCGCCGAGGAGACCGAGCCCACCCGCACCGTGGAGGAGATCACCGCCGACATCGAAAAGACCGAGGCCGAGCTGGAGCTGCTCTATGCCGAGCTGCTGCCCACCGCCCAGGAGGTCGTCGACAAGTTCAACGCCGGCACGCCCTTTGCCGATCTGATCGCCGAATACAACGAGGATCCCGGCATGACCAACGAGCCCACCGCCACCAACGGCTATGCCGTCGCCGCCACCTCCACCACCTGGGATCCCGCCTTCACCGCAGGCGCGATGTCCATCGAGGCCGTGGGCGGCATCAGCGAGCCGGTTCGTGGCTCCTACGGCATCCACATCATCTACTATGAGTCCGACGTGCCCGCCGGCCCCGTGGCGCTGGACGCCATCCGCGCGGACATCGAAGCCAACGCGCTGGACACCAAGCTGTCCGAGGTCTACAACACCACGATCGACGAGTGGCTCGCCGCCGTCAATCCCGTGTATCACTACGATCGCCTGAGCTGATCGCAGCCCCCGCAAAAGCCCGCCGAAGCCGCCGCGCTCCGGCGGGCTTCGTCTGTCTCCGGCCCGCGCCATGGACTTCGCGGCAGGCTTCGGCCAACAACCCCGCCCAGTCCTTTCGCCCCGCATCGCCCACAGGCAGGGGCAGCCTCCCCTGCTTCGTCCGGCGGTATGCTTTGGCTCCCGGGCTGCACATCCGTTCAGCGACACGCTTCGGCTTCCGGGCCGCCGTGGACGTTCGGCGACACGCTCCTGCTTCCGAAGCCGCCGCGCTCCGGCGGGCTTCGTCTGTCTCCGGCCCGCGCCACGGACTTCGCGGCAGGCTTCGGCTCCCGGGCTGCGGCCTTTATGGCGTTGGTAACGCGCTTCAGTTTCCGGACATTGGCCGTCGGGGCTGGCTTCCGACGCACTTTATCCGGCAACATCGCTCCGGCGGGCGCGCCTTGATAGAGGCAGAGTCAACCGCCGTCCTGATAAAAACTGCCCGCAAAGCATCGCAGCATTCCGATGCTTTGCAGGCAGTTCTTTCGCATATTCGGTTTTCCGGAGTCCCTCCTATATAATATGGAAATACTTTTCCGGTACTCCGGGCCGGAGCTTCCGCATGGTCCTGTTTTTTTCCAGGCAAATCAGCCGTTCGCCAGCGGCTGCGCCGCCGAGGAACGCGTCCGTGCCGGTCGGCGCCCGCTGCCCAAGCATCTGTCCCCGCGAATCCGAATCGTTTCCGGTCAGTTCAGATAGCGGCTGAGGATGTAGCCGGACAGGCCGTTGTAGTAGCAATAGGTGAAGGTGCCGTCGTAGTAGTAGGCGTCGACGGTCTCGCCCTTCGCCACGCGGGTCACGGCGCCGGCCGTCGTGCTGGGCGCGGACCGCAGGGTGACGAACTCCTTGCAGTTCACCACGCGCTTCTCGCCCAGATAGTTGCTGCCCAGACTGGCCGCGGTGCTCAGATAGGTGGAGAGGATGTAGCCGTGCAGGCCGTTGTAATAGCACTCGGTATACTCGGAATTGTAGTAGTAGGCCTCCACCCACGCGCCCAGCGGCACGGTGGTCACGCGGCTGGCCGACGTGCTGGGATAGGACCGCAGCGACACCCAGCTGCTGCAGTTGATGACCTGCGCCTGCCCCAGATAGCTGCCGAAGACGGGCACGGAACAGCTGTTGCCCAGATAATCCGAGAGGATGTAGCCGGACAGGCCGTTGTAATAGCAGTAGGTGAAGGCGCCGTTGTAGTAGTACGCGTCGACGATCTCGCCCTTCGCCACGCGGGTCACGACGCCGGCCGACGTGCTGGGATAGGATCGCAGCGTGACGAACTCGTTGCAGTTGATCACCTGCTTCTTGCCCAGATAATCGTTATAGCCGGACACGGTGTTGGTGGCGTTTTTGCTGAGATAGGTGGAGAGAATGTAGCCGTGCATGCCGTTGTAGTAGCACTCGGTGTACTCGGAATTGTAGTAGTAGCCCTCGACCGTCGCGCCCAGCGGCACGGTGGTCACGCGGCTGGCCGATGTGCTGGGATAGGACCGCAGCGACACCCAGCTGCTGCAGTTTACCACGCGCAGCGTTCCCAGATAGCCGCCCCGCGCCAGTGCGCCGACGCCCAGCGCGCTGACCAGCAGCACCAGTACCGTCAGCAGCGCAATCCGCCTCGTCATCTTCATGTTCATGCTCCCTTCCGCTTCCCATCCGATTCAGCTTTTCCTTCTGCTCAGACTTTTCCTTTTACATTATAAGATAGATCGTGTCATGCATCCATTGCCATTCATTAACAATTTTCTTAAAAATTATTGCTGGGCCAGCGCCCATTCCGCCAGGCGCTCCCAGGAGCCCGCGTGGCGCAGCAGCAGCGCCGTGTACTCCTGAAGGCTGCCGGAGCCGGTCAGCGCGCCGGTCTCCACGGTGACGCTGGGCACTGCGCAGTTCATGAGCGCCCAATCCTTGAAGCCGCCCCGCTCCACGGTGGACAGCTCGTTGCGCACCAGCGGATAGCCGGTGGCATCGCCGATCGCCTGGGCCAGCGATTCCGCCCGCGCCTGCAGTCCGCCCTGCGCGCCCTGAAAATAGATCAGGCTGCCATAGGAGTGATAGCTCACCGTGGCCGCGAAGTCCTGCGCCTGCACGAATTCCGCCAGCGCAATGCTCTCCGGCTCGCTCAGCGGCTGCGGGCCGCGAAAGCGCTCGCTGCCCGGCGACTGAACGGACAGCGCCTCCCAGTCCGCGGGGAAGTTCCGGTTCAGATCCACGCCGCGGGCGTTGGCCTTCCAGTCCCGGAAGTCCCCGCCCTCCGCCGCCAGCATCGTCCGCACCGACGCCGCCAGCGAAGGATCGTTCAGCCCGTCGGGCCCGTGAACGGCGATGGTCACGCCGTCCGGATTGACCATGGGAATCACGTGGAAGGTCACGCCCTCGATTCCGCCGGGATGCTCCTGCGCCAGCCGCATCAGCAGATCCGCCGCCAGCCGGCCGGACATGCCCTCCCGGCCGTGCATGTCCGCCTGAATCAGAATATGGCAGCTGCCGCTGCCGAACCGAAACGCCAGAATCTCGCGGCCGTCCGCCGAGCGGCCGATGCTTTCACACGCCGCGCCCAGCGCCTGAAGCCGCGCCGCGTCCTGCAGCAGCGCGCCGTAATCATAGGGCCAGCGGCTCCAGTCTCCGTCCGCCGCCTGCACGTAGCCCGTGTGCACATAGCCCACCGGCCCGCCGTCCCCCACGCGCACCTGCGCAAACTTTCCCGCCCAGCCCAGCACCGTCATCTCCGCGCCCGGCAAAATCTGCCCGATCGCCTCCGCCGAGGCGTCCGGCGCCGCGCGCAGGCTGAGAAACGCCTCCACATTGGGCAGCAGCAGACAGGGCTCTGAAACATCCGCCACGACAAATTCCTCCATTCTGAAATCCCCGTCCCCGGCCCACGCTCCGCCCTCCGCGGCAGCGGCCGACATCCACAGGCACAGCAGTACCAGCAGCGCGCTTCGGATCATCCCGCATTCCCCCTCATAGATTCGACGCGATTCGGAACGGCAAAGTTACCGCTTTTCCAGAATTTACCAAACTTTACAATCCCGCCGGAACCCCCCTTGACTGATCTGCCATCAAACGATAAAATAATATAGAGTAGAAATATTTTTGGCATGATTGGAGGAATGTCGCCATGCTGAACGTCGGCATCATCGGCTGCGGCAAGATTTCGGAGCTTCGACACGCGCCGGAATATACGGAGAATCCCAACTGCAAAATCGTCGGCTTCTACGATTTCGTCCCGGAGCGCGCGCAGGCGCTGGCCAAGCAGTTCGGCGCGAAGGCCTTCGGCAGCGTGCAGGCGCTGCTGGACTGCGTGGACGCGGTGAGCGTATGCAGCGCCAACAACGCCCACGCCGCCGCCACCATCCAGGCGCTGGAAAGCGGCAAGCACGTGCTGTGCGAAAAGCCCATGGCCACCACGCTGGCCGACTGCGAAGCCATGGTGGCCGCCGCCAGGAAAAACGGCAGGCTCCTCATGCTGGGCCACAACCAGCTCTTCGCCAAGGCCCACGTCAAGGCCCGGGAGCTGATCCGCGAGGGCGTCATCGGCAGGCCGCTGATGTTCCACACCGCCTTCGGCCATTCCGGCCCCGAAATCTGGACCGGCACCGGCAACACCTGGTTCTTCGACAAAAAGCGCGCCGTGCTGGGCGTGCTGGCCGATCTGGGCATCCACAAGACCGATCTGATGCACTTCCTGCTGGACGACGAGATCGTGAGCGTCTCCGCCAACATCCGAACGCTGCACAAGACCTATCCCGACGGCTCCCCCATCACGGTGGACGACAACGCGCTGTGCCTGTATGAGACGAAAAAGGGCGTGGTCGGCACGCTGCACGTCAGCTGGACGCTGTACAACTCGCGGGAGGACAACTCGTCGCGCATCTACGGCACGGAGGGAATTCTGAGATTGTACGACGATCCCGAGTGCCCGCTGATCCTGGAGAAAAAGGACGGCAGCATCGTGCGGTACGACGACGTGGAGCCGATCATCACCAACGACGAGCAGAAGAAGGGCCAGCGCCGCTCCACCGGCGTCATCGACGCGTTTGTGAACGCCATCGTCAACGGCGAACCGACGCCCGCCACCGGCGAGCAGGCGCTCAAGGCCATGCGCGTCATCTTCGCCGCCGAACAGTCCGCGAAAACCGGCCAGCGCATCGAAATCACCCACCCGTAACCCCAGGGTGCAGGGGCGCTGCCCCTGCCCGCCGGAGGCAAGTGAAGGTTTCCAAAGGGGATCATCCCCTTTGGCAGGGTGCAGGGGCGCTGCCCCTGCCCG
>SFJH01000054.1 GCA_004555155.1 Clostridiales bacterium | reverse complement strand
CAGATCCGCCGTATTCTCGCAGTAGAACAGGCTCAGCAATTCCATGCTTTGGGAGAAGATTTCCGCCACATCCACCCCCACCATGCTGCCGCCGGAGGCATAATCGTTGCAGAAATGGCCGAATTCGTGGGCAAAGGTCAGTTTGTCTCCGGCGCTCTGGGAGGCGTTCAGGAAGATGAACGGCTCGCCGTAGGACATCAGGTAGACCTCAAAGGAGGCGTCGTACTTGTTTTCACTGTAGGCGATGTCGTACAGATTTGCCTCCTTCAGCAGCTGGAAGGCTTCCCCGACGGTGCCGCCCATGGCCGCGGCGCATTCCTCCACATAGGCAAAGGTATCGCTTTCCGGGCAGCTGTCATAGTAGGGGGACCAGACATCATAGGAAAGGTTCGTATACAGCGGCACCAGCTCCCGCTGAATATCGTCCAGGAACTGCTGGGCCTGCGCCGGGGTGTAATCCCGGTAGTAGTAGAAATCGTAAGCAAACTGCAGATAGCTGTCGTAGCCGGCGTAGGCGGCGATCTCCTGCCGCAGGGCCACCAGCTCCACAAACAGCTCCGCCATCTGGGCGCCGTAGGTATTGAAATACGCGTCGGAGTAGTAGTCAGCGTCCAGAGCCTGGGCACTGAGCGCATAGTATTCGCTTTCCAGCCCGGCTTCCTGATTCATCAGCTCGGTGAAGGTATCGTCCCAGATGCTGTCACCCTGATACTCGTCAAAAAAGCCCTCTCCGAAAAAGTCTTCCTGCTCCAGCGCGTCCTTCAGACTGCAGTCAGCCAGCGCATACAGAAGCTGATCCATGCCGGCATCCACCTCGGCACTGTTTTCCGTGCAGAAATTGTATTCCTCTTCCCAGTAGGTGTCTGTCAGGTCCTGACAGTAGTGAATATTGGAAAGGGCGCAGGCGGTATAGAAATCGTAGTAGGTTCCATACAGTGTGTAAATTTTGTCCATCAGCCTGTTCGCCTTGGTTTCGGTCTGGGCGGCCTCCATACAGTCGTTCAGCTGCTGGCGGAAAGCATCCATATCCGGGCGGATATACTCCATATCCTCGAAGGCAGTCACGGTGGGATGCCCCAGCAGGGTTCCCACGTATTGGAGAATGTTCTGCATTGCCGAGGCGCTGCATCCGCGGCACGTCGTCATCGGGTTCAACTACTCGTTCGGGTGCAAGGGCGCGGGCAAGGCGGAGGACATGATCCGCCTGGGCAAGGCCACCATCCGCAACATCCGCCAGAACCTGTTCTGGGCGTTCTTCTACAACGTCATCGGCATCCCGCTGGCGGCGGGCGCGCTGATCCCCTTCGGCATCGAGCTGGATCCCATGTTCGCGGCGCTGGCGATGAGCCTGAGCTCGTTCTGCGTGGTCACCAATGCGCTGCGCCTGCGCGGCTTCCGGCTGAAGCGCGCGGCAGCCGCCCCTGAAAAAACGGCTGAAGCGGGCGCAAGGCCCGTTCAAGTTCAAACCATCAAGGAGGAAGTTCCCATGAAGACCATTCACATCGAGGGCATGATGTGCGCCCACTGCGTGGCGCACGTGAAGAAGGCGCTGGAGCCGCTGGATCCCAAGGTCGAGGTCAGCCTCGCCGACAAGTCCGCCACCGTGCGGGCCGATCTGGACGACGCGGCGCTGACCAAGGCGGTCGTGGACGCGGGCTACGAGGTCGTCGGCATCGACTGATTTCGCCGCTGCCGGAAAAACCGGTCGATCTGCGAAGGGCGGTTCTCCTTTTCAGGGGAGCCGCTTTTTGCGTTCCTTGCCCGAGATTTTACCAATCCGACGCAGGAACGCGGTTTTGTTCGCAACAAACAGACTATATAATAGCTACGCTTGAGAGTAAAGAATGGAAGAGAAGGCGAAAATATGAGTACATTGCTGTCGATCGCGCTGGCCGTGATCATCGGTCTTTTGATGACGCGCGTGATCAAACCGCTGGGACTCCCCGCCGTAACGGCTTATCTGGTTTCGGGCGTGCTGATCGGCCCCTATTGTCTGGGTCGGCTGGGCCTGGAGGGCATCGGCTTTGTGTCGATGGAGGCGGTGGAATCGCTGAACCTGATCTCGCAGGTGGCGCTGGGCTTCATCGCGTTCGCCATCGGCAACGAATTCCGGCTGTCCTCGCTGAAAAAGACCGGCCGTCAGGCGACGATCGTGGGCATTGTGCAGGGACTGGTGGCCGCGCTGTTTGTGGATGTGGCGCTGATCGGCCTGCACTTCATCCTGGGCGGCGACAAGCTGTCCATTCCCGCGGCGATCACGCTGGGCGCCATCGCCACGGCCACGGCTCCGGCGGCCACGCTGATGGTCGTGCGCCAGTACAAGGCCAAGGGCAAGCTGACCGACATCCTGCTGCCCGTGGTCGCGCTGGACGACGCGGTGGGTCTGGTGGTGTTCGCGGTGTCCTTCGGCGTGGCGCGGGCGCTGCAGAGCGGCGCGTTCGACCTGCTGTCCATCCTGGTGGAGCCGCTGGTGGAGATCGTGCTGTCGCTGGGCCTGGGCGCGCTGATGGGCGTGATTCTGACCCAGCTGGAAAAGCTGTTCAACTCCAATTCCAACCGCCTGTCGCTGACCATCGGCTTCGTGCTGCTGACGGTGGCCATTTCCATGGCGAAGTTCGAGGTGGCGGGCGTGAAGGTGGGCTTCTCGTCGCTGCTGGTGTGCATGATGCTGGGCACCGTGTTCTGCAATCTGTGCCCGCTGTCCGGCGATCTGATGGAGAAGTCGGACAGGTGGACGGCTCCGCTGTATGTGCTGTTTTTCGTCATCAGCGGCGCGGAGCTGGAACTGGGCGTGTTCAGCGATCTGGCCGTGGTGGGCATCGGCGTGGTGTACATCCTGTTCCGCTCGCTGGGCAAGTACATCGGCTCGTATGGCAGCTGCAGGATCTCCGGCTGCGACGACAAGGTCACCAAATATCTGGGCATTACGCTGCTGCCCCAGGCAGGCGTGGCGCTGGGCATGTGCCTGACCGCCATGCAGCTGGGCGGCTATGACGGCACGCTGGTGCGCAACATCATCCTGTTCTCCGTGCTGATCTACGAGCTGGTCGGCCCGGCGCTGACCAAGGACGCCCTGATGAAGGCCGGCGACATCCAGCCCAAGAGCGACGAGGTCGTCAACCGCCGCCAGATCAAGCTGGAAAAGGCTCAGGAGGAGCGGCAGAAGCGCGTCAATTCCTGAGCGGATGCTTCCGGATTCGATTCCAGAATTGAATAAACCGCGGGATACTGCGGTGAAAGCGTCAAAGAGGCCGCAGCTTTGCGGCCTTTTTGCTTGCGTACCGGCGACACAGAGAAAATTCATCCCGAACGCGCTGCGGGTCGGGGAACGGGAGGTTGGACAAATGCTTGAGGAGAACGCGTGCGTGAAAAAGCTCAGGGGACTGGAGGAGACGTGCTGGTACAACCCGAAGCGGAAGTCGACGGCGGAGGCGCTGGCCGAATGTCCGCTGGGACGGGCGGACGTGCTCGACGCAGAGGCGCGCCTTCAGCGCTTTGCGCCGCTGATCCGGACGCTGTTTCCGGAGACGCAGCCGCAGGATGGGCTGATCGAAAGCCCCGTCCGGGAGATTCCCGAGATGAAGCGGCGGCTGGAGAAAAGGCATGGAATCCGGATTCCGGGCCGCCTGTGGCTGAAGATGGACAGTCATCTGCCGATCTCCGGCTCCGTGAAGGCGCGCGGCGGCATCTACGAGGTGCTGAAGACCGCGGAGGACATTGCGGCGGGAGAGGGAATCCTCCGTCCCGGCGACGACTATCGCTGCTTTGACACGCCTGCATTCCGGAAGGTGCTCTCGCAGTACACCATCGCGGTAGGGTCGACGGGCAATCTGGGGCTGTCCATCGGCATCATGAGCGCGAAGCTGGGGTTCCGCGCCGTGGTGCACATGTCCGCGGATGCGCGGCAGTGGAAGAAGGATCTGCTGCGGGCGCGCGGCGTGCAGGTGATCGAATACGCCGGCGACTATTCCGAAGCGGTCGCGCAGGGCAGAAGACTGGCGGAGCAGGACGAAAAATGCCATTTCGTGGACGACGAGAATTCGCGGACGCTGTTTCTGGGCTATGCGGTGGCGGCGCTCCGCCTGAAGCGACAGCTGGATGCGCGGGGCGTGGCCGTGGACGCGTCGCACCCGCTGAAGGTCTATCTGCCCTGCGGCGTGGGCGGCGGCCCCGGCGGCATCGCGTTCGGCCTGAAGCTGATGTACGGCGACGACGTGCACTGCTATTTCGCCGAGCCGACGCATGCCTGCTGCATGCTGCTGGGCCTGTGCACGGGACTGCACAACGAAATCTCGGTGCAGGATATCGGGATCGCGCCGGAGACGGCGGCGGACGGTCTGGCGGTGGGCCGCGCGTCGGGATTCGTGGGCAGGCTGATCGAGCCGTTCCTGACCGGGTGCTATACGCTGAAGGACGACCGGCTGTTCGAGATGCTCGCCCAGTTGGCCGACGGCGAGGGCGTCTTCCTGGAGCCCAGCGCGCTGGCCGGGATGTACGGCCCGGTGCTCATGCGAACCGCCGAGGCGTTCCGCCGGGACGGCGCAGTCCCGAACGCGACGCATCTGGTGTGGGCGACCGGCGGGCAGATGGTTCCGGAGGCGGAGATGAACGGCTATTACCGGCGGGGAAGGAAGCTCCTGATGCGCTGAAACGTCGGGCCGCAGCGGCGGACGCGGGCGCTTCCGAAGACGCCGCAGCCGATGGCACGGGCCGTTCTGCCCGAGGTTTTTTGACAGCATGAGCGCCCAGCCGCACATCCGTGCGCGGCTGGGCGCGTTTTCAGCGGGGGATATTCCGTCCGCAGAGACCGGTGCAGATCATGCCGCCGGATAAACGGTACAGCCATGAAACCGCATCGGAATTTGTCGGGCCTGCTCCTGCCGGGAAAACGGCGTACAGGGGGAACGGGCCTCTCGGATGACGGGATTTCACGGGTCGGAGCCTTCGCGCATCAGCCGCTGGATGCGCAGCAGATCGGAAGCATATTCCACGCAGATGCGAATGACATACTGCCGCAGGGCGGAGGACGGGCATTCCAGCCGCTCCATCAGCGCATAGCCCGCCTTCGGCAGCATGCGGGCGGTCGGCTCCGGCGGGAGCAGCGGGCGCAGCGCGCAGGCCAGCGTCACCTCGCAGAGATTGTCGCACAGCGCGCTCAGCGTGGTATCGTTCCGGATGGCGTACAGGTTCAGGCAGCGATGCAGCGGCGCGGTCTCGAACAGCCGCAGGAACCGGTTTTCCATCACCAGATTGTCCAGATATTTCAGGATGAATTCCACGCCCCGCAGCCCCTGCGGATAGAACAGCACCGGATAGTCCGCGGTGATGTGAATCTCCTGCGCGCCGTACTCGGGGTTGTACAGCTTGAAGAACCCGGAGATCCCGCCGACCAGCGTATCCCGCAGCTGCTCGTTCTCCACCGGCAGCGGACGGCGCAGCTCGGCGCGGTGCATCAGCTCCGCCGTCTGCACCAGCCGGTCCACCTGCCTTCGCCCGTCCCGATAGCAACTTTCCAGCGATTGATTGCGCAGCATCGCCAGCGCTTCCAGCGGCTCGTACCGCTTGAGCAGCGCGCCCAGCGTGAACAGGATCGATTCCCCCAGCGAGAGCGCCGTCTCCCGCCGGATCGAGCCGCTGTGCCCGCCGGTGTACGCGCGGCACTGGTCGGCCAGCAGACGCTGGAGACTCCGGCTCAGAGCGTGCAGAAAAGCCTCGTCGATCAGTCCCAGCGAATGCGAAACCTCCAGCAGCGATTCCGCGTAGCGCCCTTCGTCCAGCATCGCCCGGGTCAGCAGACTCGATTGCGTCATTTCGCCCATGCAAGACCTCCTCCCAGGCGATCCGCGACGAGCTCCGCCGCGCCGCGGCAGTCGTCGAAGCACGCGCGGATGCGGGCGATCAGATCGTCGTCCGCAATGCGGTCGCCGGTTTCGTTTTTCAGAAAGTAAAAGAGCTCCGTCATCGCGCACAGCGTTTCCAGCTGCTGGGAAACGTCCATCCAGGGGGAGTCCAGCAGCGCTTCGGCCAGCGACTCCGTCGCGCCGCCGTCGAATTCAATCCGCCCGGCGGAAACCAGCGCGCGGTCGCGGGCCTCCGCCAGCGCCGCCAGCTCGCCGGGGCGCAGCGCAGGCAGCCGTGCCGCGTCCAGACTGGCGCGGGGAATCAGTTCCATCGCCAATGCCATCACCTCCACCATAGGATATACCACATCGATCGCAGAAGGACAAGACTTGATTTTTTGTGTTAAATGTGGTAATATATAATAGAAGAATCGAAGAAAATTCACACACCGGAATCCCCTCCCGCTCATACGATGCCGTATGAAAAGGAGGGGATTTTTGATGGATTTCGCGATGATCGGCGGCGACGCGCGGCATGCGTATCTTGCACGGCTGCTCTGCGCCGACGGGCGGGATGCCCGCAGGGTCAATGCCGCGCCGTGCGACGTGCCCAACGTGGTCTCCGCCGCGCCGGAGGATCTGCCGAAGGCGAGGAACGTCGTGCTGCCCTGGCCCTGCCCGGACGACGACGGGATGCTGGCGCGGCTGTCGCCCGGAACCCGCGTCTGGCTCTGCGGCCCCGGCGCGCCCGAAGCGTTCCCGGACGGGCTGACGGTGGTCGACCTGCGCAAGGATGAGCGGCTCCAGCTGGAAAACGCATGGCTGACTGCGGAGGGCGCGATCTGTGCGGCGATGAACGCCGGGTGCGCGGCGATGAAGGACTGTCATTGCCTGGTGATCGGCTGGGGAAGGATCGGCCGGGCACTGACCGAACTGCTCATCGGCATGAACGCCCGGGTCACGGTGGCGTCGCGGTCGGAAAAGGGCCGAAACGGCGCGGTGGAGCGCGGCGCGGAGTGCGTCTCTACATATCAGATTGCCGCTGCGCTGCCGGGAAAGCAGATCATCTTCTCTACGCCGCCCGTGCGCGTGCTGGGCGAGCGGGAGCTGGCGCATGCAGACGCCGGCGCGCTGATCCTCGATCTGGCCAGCCCGCCCTACGGCGTGGATCTGGACGCGGCCCGCGCGCTGAACCTTCGCGCCTGGCGCGAGCCGAAGCTGCCGGGACGCTACTGCCCGTACAGCGCGGCGCGAGCGCTGTTCGAGGCCATTCGCCGGGCGGAAAGGGAGGGATTGAAATGAATGAGCGCCGTTTGCAGGGCGTGCGCATCGGCTGCGCCATGACGGGATCGTTCTGTACATTCCAAAAGGTCTTCAACGCCTGGAGAGCGCTTCGCAGTGCGGGAGCGGAGCTGTATCCGATCATGTCCTTCAATGCGTCTCGCCTGGACACGCGCTTCGGCGACGCACGAGACGTCCGGAACACCTTCACAGAGATCACAGGCCGCGAAATCTGGGATACGCTGGAGCAGGTGGAGCCGATCGGGCCGAGGAAGCTGCTGGATCTGCTGATCGTCGCGCCCTGCACGGGCAGTACGTTGGCGAGAATCGCCAATGGTTTCTCCGATACGCCTGCAGCGCTGGCGGTAAAATCTCATCTTCGCAACGGCCGGCCGGTGCTCATTGCCGTCTCCACCAACGACGGACTCGCCGCCAGTGCGAAAAATCTGGGTGAAATTTTGTGTCGAAGAGGGATTTTTTTCGTCCCCTTCCGACAGGACGACTGGGAAAAGAAGCCCACGTCGCTGGTTGCGGATTTCGATCTGATGGTCGATTCGACAGCCTGCGCGCTGGAAAACCGACAGATCCAGCCGATTTTGCGGGCTTCGTTGCCCGAAAAAGGGCGATTTTTGACGGAAAACCCCGCAAAATGTTAAACGCACGAAAAACCGCAAAAAAGGGGTTGACAGTAAAAGTGGGAGGTGCTATAATCCTTGATGTTGCCGCGAGCGACGGTGCGAAACACCGAAGCGGACGACAGCGAGCGATCCTTGAAAACGATACAGAGAAAGTCATTTTGTACAAGAAACGTCGACGAAGAGCGCTGAAAGGCGCGAAGACGCGTCGATGACAGTCAGATTCGAAAGAGTAAACGCCTTGACGAAATGGAGAAAGCGACTGGCTTTGGCGAGTTGGTCGTGAGTAGACATGGAAGTTGAGGATAAGGATTGAACATCAGAGTTTGATCCTGGCTCAGGACGAACGCTGGCGGCGTGCTTAACACATGCAAGTCGAGCGG
>SFJH01000023.1 GCA_004555155.1 Clostridiales bacterium | reverse complement strand
CAAGCATGAAGGGAAGATATTTGATGCAAAAACGGATGAAATGGTTTGCTGCAATCTGTCTGCTCCTGTTCGCCTTCGTACTCTCCGCGTGTGGAACTCTGGATATCGATCATCTCGATCCTCCGATTGGACATGTCCAGATAGACGACTTGGATGAATACGGAAAATATAATGATTACGTGGACAATCTTTTGCAGAAAGAGTATCGCAATTTGCTTCCTGCGGCTATTTCGTCTGATCAGGAATGCGAATATCAATATTATTACCACTGCGCCCTCCTCAGCGATGCAACTTTCTCCATTTACTTGAAACGGCATTGCGATACGCAGGATGAATATGCATCTGAAAGAGCGCGAATAGAGCAGTATGCGCCGGATTCGGGCAATCAGAAGGTTGTCTATATAAAGGGAACTCCAAATGATATCGAAGCGCTTTTTGATGATGAACTTTTTGATGGAATGTCCTATCCGTTGGAAGTGGTATCCTTCGATGACCTTGAACGGACGATCGAATACTACATTGCGGAGATTTGGGAGGGACAAGTTACATCCGATAACGATAAAGCATTTCTGAGAAAAATATTGGAAGAGTCGGCGACGTAGTTGACGAGGGGGCAGATTTGTCAATGAAAGTGAACGTTCAGTTGCTTGCGCTGAGCCTGTTTTGGTGGGTTCCAGTCTACCTTGATTTGGATACAGGCCTGACGTACAACGTTGCAACGCAGACTGCTGAAATTGAGAAGCTGAAGAACAGGAGAAGGCTTCCTCTCTATTCGGAGGCGCCTATTTATCAGCGCTATCTGGAGCTCGCAAGAGACAAAGCGGGGATCGATTTCGGGGATTTTTTCAATCGATACCCTCATTTTGAGTTTATCCCCGATCAGAAGCCTGAGCATGCGAAAGAGTTTTTTCAAGAAGCGCACGTTTTGTGCGATTCTTTCGATGCGCCTTCCCTCCCGGACTTCGATGAATATCTGCATCAGTTCAAATTGGAGTTCGCGAAAGACTGGTGTAAAAAAGAGGGATATGAATGGTATGAAGACGGAACTGTTTTGATTGGTTGATCATTTGTTTTGCGGCAAACTTCAACCCCGCTGCCCCGCGCAGCGGGGTTTTATCATTCCGGCATTCGCACAGCACATGTACGACACGTGTGGCAACAGTGCCCGACCTCAGCGCTTCGTATGAACCAACTTCTGAAAAAGCCAGCAGACAAACTTCCGGGCTGCATCGTCCGCGCCGCTGCCGTCGGGATCGCCATCGGCGAGATTGTCCGCCGGGGGATGGCGGCAAACAGCCGGGCGCGGCGGCTTGACAGGCGTCGGGAACGGTGACAAAGGCCTGCGAGGGCGGCGTCATTCCGGAGGCGCAAGCTCTTCTATGTATACGATGATGTTCCCATAGGTTTCGTTAAAATAGACATATCCAACCTTCAGGTACTGCCCATTGCCCCGGATGACGCCGCCCCTGACTTTCGTATGATGGTATCCGACGACGATATTGTTGTCGGAATACTCAAAATGAACGCCATTGATGTCGAACATTTCATTTGAGTGTCCCTCGCGAGGCATCGGGACGAAGTTCTGGACGTATCCTTCTGCGATCTCGTATTGACCATGAGCATACGGAACGATCACTTTGCGATACATCTCCAACTGACCGTGCAGGATAAAACAGGCGCCCAGGGAGACAAACACGCCGGCTAGCAGAAAGCCTGTATAGCGGGGGATCCTCTTGATGGCAGAGGAGTTCTTGCCCCTGAATGTCTTTTCCGGATTGTACATCAACTGCGGAACCAGGCTCAGAAACAAAATCATGATGAGCGGAAACGCCAACGATTCTGCGATGCTGTCATACCCGGTTGGCGCCTCGTACAGGACGGTATTCATAAACTGCCTCCCGATGTGATTCAGCGGCGCGCCTGATCGCTCCGGCAAAGCGGGCTGCCGCATTGCTTTCCCTGAGCAAAGCGCCGGTTCTGTTCTCAGATGTCAGGACGTACCGCATTTTCTCTGGAAACCGTCCCGTGCGTTTTCAATGATAGTATAAGCGGATCGCCGCAGCTCGTCAAGCACAAGAATCTGTGCAGGAGGCCGCAATCCCCATGCATACGGCAGATCGCTGAAGAAGACCCAATATGGAAGGCGCGATGGGCTGGAGACGGTGCTGAACGGATCGCGGTATCGTCCGCTCCCTGTTATGGCGACGCGTCGGAAACCATGGTTTGTGCCAAACATCATCCGGATTCTGGAAAAAAGACTTCGCACCATTGACTGATGCGAAGTCTGTCCGTATGAGAGCGCCTTTCGGGAGAGGCAAATCCGCCTCAGAGGCAGAAGGGCCTGCGCTGCAAGTCCCGATCAGCCGCCCAGGTAAGCGGCGCGAACGCGATCGTCGGCGAGGACGTCGGCGGCTGCGCCGGACATCGTGATCATGCCGGTTCCAAGCACATAGGCGCGGTCTGCGATGGAGAGCGCCATCTGTGCGTTCTGCTCAACCAGCAGAATCGTCGTGCCGGCGGCGTGCAGTTCCGCGATGATGTCGAAGATCTGCTCGACAAGAATCGGAGCGAGTCCCATGGAGGGCTCGTCGAGCATCAGCAGCTTGGGCTTGCTCATCAGCGCGCGGCCCATGGCCAGCATCTGCTGTTCGCCGCCGGAGAGCGTACCGGCGATCTGCTTTTCGCGCTCCTTCAGGCGGGGAAAGCGCTTGAACACATCGTCCAGGGAGGCGTCGATCTCGGAGGCCGGACGGGTGTAGCCGCCCATTTCCAGGTTTTCGCGAACGCTCATCTGCTGGAAGACGCGGCGGCCCTCGGGACACAGCGCCATGCCCAGCGAAACCACCTTGGAGGCCGGCGTGCCCAGCAGGCTCTTGTCTTCGAAGGTAATCGCGCCGCTGCGGGGCTTCAGAAGACCGGCGACGGTGTTCAGCGTGGTGGACTTGCCCGCGCCGTTGGCGCCGATCAGCGTCACGATTTCGCCCTCGTTCACCTCGAAGGAGATGCCCTTGATGGCGTGAATGTTGCCGTAGTAAACGTGAATATCCTCAACTTTCAGCAGGCTCATCGTCAGTCCTCCTTCCGCTTGCCGAGATACGCTTCGATGACGACGGGATTCGACTGAATCTCATCCGCCGTTCCCTTGGCGATGATCCGGCCGTAGTTCAGCACGCAGATGCCCTCACAGATGCCCATGACCAGATTCATGTCGTGTTCGATGAGCATGACGGCGATCTGGAACTTGTCGCGGATTTTGATGATGTTCTCCATCAGCTCTTCCGTCTCATGGGGGTTCATGCCGGCGGCGGGCTCGTCCAGCAGCAGCAGCGACGGATTGGTGGCCAGCGCGCGAACGATCTCCAGGCGGCGCTGCGCGCCGTAGGGGAGGGAACCGGCCTTCATTGCGGCCATGTCCTGCATGTCGAAGATGGACAGCAGGTCCAGCGCCTGCTCGTGCTGGCGCTTCTCGCCCGACCAGAAGGACGGCAGGCGGAAGATGCCGGAGAACATGCCGTAGCGGATCTGGTTGTGCAGGCCGATGCGCACGTTGTCCTCCACCGTCATGTTGGAAAACAGGCGGATGTTCTGGAACGTGCGGGCGATGCCCAGCTTGTTGGCCTGCACCGTGTTCATGCCGGCGGTGTCCTTGCCGTCGATCAGGACGGTGCCGGTGGTGGGCTGATAGACCTTGGTCAGAAGGTTGAAGACGGTGGTTTTGCCCGCGCCGTTGGGGCCGATCAGGCCGGCGATTTCGGTGCGGCCGATGGTCAGGTTGAAGTCCTCGACGGCCTTCAGACCGCCAAACTCAATGCCCAGATGCCGGGTTTCCAGAACGGGGCGCTTGTCAACGTCGCGCTCGGGAACGATGCTGTGGCTGGGAACGGGAACCATGCGGGTGGTGGATTTGCGCTGCGTCATGCGGCTTCGCCCTCCTTTCCGGCCTTTCTGCGCTTGGGGATGATGCGTTCGACCAGCTGGCGGATCTGCGGGCTGTTGGTGGCCAGCATGACCACGATCAGCACGATGGCGTAGATCAGCATGCGGTAATCGCTGAAGGCGCGCAGCATCTCGGGCAGGACGGTCAGCAGCGTGGCGGCGATGATGGAGCCGCGAATATTGCCGATGCCGCCCAGAACGACGAACACCAGCACGGTGATCGACGTGTCAAACTTGAACTTGGAAGCGGTGACGGTGGAATAGTTCAGGCCGTACAGCGCGCCCGCCATGCCGGCCAGCACCGCGGAGGTGACAAACGCCATCATCTTGTACTTGGTGACGTTGATGCCCATGGATTCGGCGGCGATGCGGTTGTCGCGAATGGCCATGATCGCGCGGCCGGAGCGGCTGTTGATCAGGTTCAGTACAACGACGAGCGTGAAGAGAATCAGCGCAAAGCCGACGGTGAAGGTGGCGATCTTGGTGACGCCCGTCGCGCCGGCGGGGCCGTTGACGATGATGTTCCAGTCGGCGTTCGGCGTGGTGTTGAAGGCGATGTTCAGGCGATCCAGCACCTGCGTTTTGGTGAACACCTCGGGGTTCGCGGCGTCGGCCACATACTGCACGCTGCCGGGGATCAGGGAGATGTACAGGCAGTTGAAAACATTGCGGATGATTTCGCCGAAGGCCAGCGTGACGATGGCCAGATAGTCGCCGCGCAGGCGCAGCACGGGAATGCCGATCAGCACGCCGGCGATGCCGGCGAAGATGCCGCCGATCACCATGCACAGCAGCAGGCGGACGATGGTGTTTTCAATGCCCAGCGCAGCCTGCGCCCAGGCGGAGAATACGATGCCGGCAAATGCGCCGACGCTCATGAAGCCGGCGTGGCCCAGGCTCAGCTCGCCGGAGATGCCCACGGTCAGATTCAGGGAGACAGCCATGACGATGTACACGCAGATGGGCACCAGCTGGCCCTTCAGCGAGCGGGTCATGGAGCCTGCGCTGATCAGGCTCTGGCAGATGATGAACGCAAGGATGACGATCGCATAGGTGATGAAGTTGCTCTTTGTGGTTTTGTTCAGCTTTTTCATGCAACTCACCTCAAACTTTCTCATGGACCTGCTTGCCCAGAAGGCCCGTGGGCTTGACCAGCAGCACCACGATCAGCACGGCGAATACGAAGGCGTCGCCCAGCTCCGTGGAGACATAGGCCTTGCCGAGGATCTCGATGACGCCCAGCAGCAGGCCGCCGATCATCGCGCCGGGAATGGAGCCGATGCCGCCGAACACCGCCGCGGTGAACGCCTTGATGCCGGGCATGGAGCCGGTGGTGGGCTGCAGCGTCGGATAGGCGGAGCACAGCAGCACGCCGGCGATGGCCGCCAGCGCGGAGCCGATGGCAAAGGTCATGGAAATGGTGGCGTTGACATTGATGCCCATCAGCTCGGCAGCGCCCTTGTCCTCGGAGACGGCGCGCATGGCCTTGCCGATCTTGGTCTTGCCGGTGAACAGCGTCAGCGCGATCATGATGACGATGTTCGCGAGCACCGTCAGAATTGTCTCGCTGCTGATCAGCAGCTTGCCGCTGAACAGGGAGATGGAGCCGACGTCAAACACGGAGCTGAAGCTCTTGGGATTGGCGCCCCAGATCAGCAGCGCCATGTTCTGCAGGAAATAGCTCACGCCGATGGCGGTGATCAGAACCGCGAGGGATGCCGCCTGGCGCAGGGGCCGGTAGGCCAGACCTTCGATCACGATGCCCAGCACCGTGCAGACCGCCATGGCCATCAGCACGGATACGATGGCGGGCATCCCCATGTACTGCGTGGCGCAGAAGGAGATGTAGGCGCCGATCATGATGACGTCGCCGTGGGCAAAGTTCAGCATCTTGGCGATGCCGTAGACCATCGTATATCCCAGTGCGATGATGGCATATACGCTTCCCAAACTGATGCCGTTGATCAGATAGGAAAGAAACAATGTCATAAACTCACAACTCCTCGTATTCTGATATACTCAAGGTAACCAACGGTAATCAGCCCGCGCTGACTGACTACCGTTGGTTACCTCAATCATTCTGAAACGCCCGGCTCCGAAGAATCGGAGCCGGGGAAGAGGGTTTGCCGGATTACGCGCCGACGTACACGCCGTTCTCGATCTTCACAGCGGTGGGCGTCTTGGTGACTTCACCGGTGGAGGACCAGGTCATGGTGCCGGTCACGCCGGTGATCTCCAGCTCCTGCATGGCGGCGATCAGCAGCTCGCAGGCGTCCTCGGTAGAGGTCTCAGCGGTGATGCCGGCGTTCTGGACGGCGTTGTACAGGGCGTAGACGCAGTCGTAGCCATCGGCGGCGAACTGGTCGGGCGTGGCGGAGTACTTCTCCTGGTACTTGGTGACGAAGTTGACGGTCAGGTCATCGGTCGCGTCCGCGGAGAAGGGGGTCAGCAGCATGACGCCCTCGGCCAGGGAGGTGTCGAAGCCTTCGATGTTCAGGATGCCGTCCAGGCCGTCCACGCCGAAGAAGATCGGAGCGTACTCCATGGAGTCAGCCTGCTGCAGGATCATGGAAGCGGGGGTATAGTAGATGGGCAGGAACACCAGCTCGGCGCCGGCTTCCTTCGCGCTGGTCACCTGCACGGAGAAGTCGGTGGTGTCGTCGGTGAAGGTGGAAACGGAGACGATCTCCAGGCCCAGCTCGGCGGCCTTCGCTTCGAAGGTCTGATAGATGCCGGTGGAGTAGGCGTCGGCGTTGTTGTAGATCACGGCGACCTTGGAGGCCAGCGCGTGGTCAGAGATGTACTGCGCGGAAGCGGAGCCCTGAGCGGGGTCGGTGAAGCACAGCTGATAGACGTTGTCCTTGTTGGCGATGACGTCGGTGGAGGAGGCGGAGGGAGTCAGCATAAACATGCGCTCCTCATAGGCCACGGCGCCAACGGCCACGCAGGGGGTGGTGGTGACGGAGCCGATGATCATCTGGCAACCCCAGTCCCACAGATTGTTGTAGGCATTGACGGACTTCTCGGCGTCATGCTCGTCGTCCATGACGTTCAGCTCGATCTGAACGCCGCCCAGCGCGTTGACTTCTTCAACAGCCAGCTCAGCGCCCTGCTTGACGGAGGTGCCGTAGCTCGCGGCAGCGCCGGTCATGGGGCCGATCAGGCCGATCTTCACAGCGCCTTCTGCCATGGCGATGCTGCTCATGGACAGGGCCATTGCGAGGACGAGGATCATTGCAACCAGAGTCTTGGTGAACTTCATAATCGAATTCCTCCCAAACAATTTTCTCGAATTGCGCGGGCTCGTTCGGCTCGCTCAAAACGTTATCTGTAACTATACATTTTTGTGAAGAAAATGTCAAGTGACAATGGCGTGTTTTTATGCGTATTTTTGGTTATGTCTCGCGGAATGAAGGCGGGAAGGGGGCAAACGTTCAAATCCGGGGCTCCGGCGAGGTGTTTTGGAGAATAATCTCATAGGATGAAGCCGGATGTGCGCACGGCTGCAAACGCCGACGCCCGCAGGGAGATCAGGAGGTGGATTTGTACGCATAAATATAAATAAATTATGAATAAAGTCTGCGCCGCAGCCCGGAGAGGCTGCGGCGCAGACTGAAGCGGATCAATAGCGGTTCTTGGCGAAATTCCAGCCGTCACGGCACATGTCATCGATATTGCGGGTGGCGCGCCAGCCCAGCAGATCGGCGGCTTTCTTCGTGTCGGCGTAGCAGGTGGCGATATCGCCGGCGCGGCGGGGGCAGATCTTGTAGGGAACCGGACGGCCGGAGGCCTTTTCGAAGGCCTTGACGATCTCCAGCACGCTGGTGCCGTGACCGGTGCCCAGGTTGACGGCCTCGGCGCCCTGATGGCTGTCGGCGTAGTTCAGCGCGGCCAGATGGCCCAGCGCAAGATCCACCACGTGGATGTAATCGCGCACGCCGGTGCCGTCGGGGGTGTCGTAGTCGTTGCCGAACACGTTCAGGTGCGGGCGGAGGCCGGCCGCCACCTGGGCCACGTAGGGCAGCAGATTGTTGGGAATTCCGTTGGGATCCTCGCCGATCAGGCCGCTCTCGTGCGCGCCGATGGGGTTGAAGTAGCGCAGCAGCACGATGCTCCAGTCCGGATCCGCCACAGCCAGATCCCGGAGCATCTGCTCGATCATGACCTTGGTGTAGCCGTAGGGATTGGTTGCGGAGGTGGGCATCTCCTCGCGGAAGGGAACGGGATTGTTCATGCCGTACACGGTGGCGGAGGAGGAGAACACGATCTTCTTCACGCCGTGGTCGCGCATTTCCTCGGCCAGAACGAAGAAGCCGCCCAGGTTGTTGTCGTAGTACTCGAGGGGCTTCTGAACGCTCTCGCCCACGGCCTTCAGGCCCGCGAAGTGGATGACGGCGTCGATGGCATGCTCGTCGAACAGCTTCTTCACGGCCGCGCGGTCGCGCAGGTCGGCCTCGCAGAAGGCGAAGTCCTTGCCGGTGATGCGGCGGATGCAGTCCAGTGCCTCGGGCTTGGAGTTGACGAAATTGTCGATGATGACGACCTCATGTCCCGCGTTGAGCAGTTCTACGCAAGTGTGGCTGCCGATATAGCCGGCGCCGCCGGTGACCAGTACCTTCATAATGCGATGACCTCCTGTATCATTTTGTGATTCTATTGTACCGCCTCGGCGCGGGAACTTCAATAGAGAAATGGGCATGGGATATGGATATTTGTTGCGCTTTTTGGAAAAGTGCGATAAAATGGGTTCGGAAGGGGGCGCGGTGCGTGCAATACAAATATTCTTACAAATTTCCGCAGCGGACGCTGGGCGCGCTGACGGTGTGCAACACGGGCGTGCAGCGCTGCGAGGGCAGCTACAGCTGGGGCCCCGGCGTGCGGGATCACTATCTGATGCACTATGTGATCGCGGGCAAGGGCGTGTATCAGGTGGGCGGACGGCGGTTTGAACTGGCTCGGGGGGATCTTTTTCTCGCGCGCCCGGATGAGCGGATCTTCTACCAGGCCGATCCCGGCGAGCCGTGGGAATACTGCTGGGTGGGCTTTCACGGCACGGAGGCAAAGCTGCTGCTGGATCAGACCGACCTGAGCGCGGAAGCGCCCGTGCTGCGCGGCGTGAACGCGGATGTGTATAAACAAATGATGCGAATCTATGAATCCCGGGGAAGTCTGCCCCATCAGGCGGCGTTCATGACCGGCGCGCTGTATCAGCTGCTGGCGGCGCTGATGCGCGACCACCGCGCGACCGCCGTTCGCCGCGGAGATGACAGCGTCCAGCGCGCCTGCGACTACATCGTCAACAATCTCGCCTTGCCCATTACGGTGGAGGACGTCGCCGCACACGTGGGTCTGAGCCGCAGCAGGCTGTATCGCCTGTTCATGGCGCAGCTGGGGCTGTCGCCGGTGCAGGTGCTCACCCAGGTGCGCATCCGGCAGGCCTGCGCGCTGCTGCGCCGCGGCGATCTGAGCGTGAAAACCGTGGCCACGTCCGTGGGCTTTGAAAACCAGCTGTACTTCTCCCGGCGATTTCGCGAGGTCATAGGCTGCACGCCCACAGATTATGCATCGGAAAATAATTCGATGAAAATCGAAATACAGTCTTGACAGGAGCGCGGGATGGGCGTATACTGTATTTAGATGATCATCAAAATACACGAGGGAAGTGAGCGCGTGAACGACGTGTGGAGCGCGCTGTCAGACGGCACCCGGCGGGAGATTCTGACCATGCTGCGCGACCGGGATATGACGGCGGGCGAGATCGCGGACAGATTTGAGCTCTCGAAGGCGACGGTGAGCCATCACTTGAGCATTCTGAAGCAGGCCGGATTGATCACGGGCGAGAAAAAGGCCCAGACCATTACCTATCGGCTGAATACCACCGTGTTCCAGGATTTTATGCGAAGCGTTGCGACGCTGTTTCACAGGGAGGGAGAATAGATGAAGGACTATCGCTGGACGATGAGGGTTCTGATTGCGGCGACAGCGGTCAATCTGATCGCGATGCTGTGCATGATGTCGACGCTGCCGGACATTGTGCCGGGGCATTTCAACATCCGGTTCGAGGTGGATCGGATGGGCTCAAAGTGGTTTCTGATGATTTTCCCGTCGATCGCGCTGCTGGTGTGCGCTGGCATTGCGCTGGAGCAGCGCATACGCGGCAGGGACTATGCGAACAACCGGCCGCTGACCATCTTTGCGGGATGCTTTGCGGCGGTGTTTGTCCTGCTGGGCTGGATGAGCCGCGCGCTCTGCGCCACCGGGGCGCAGCTGGGCGAGACGGTGACGGCAGTGCCCTTTGATCTGGCCATCACGCTGGGGATTTCGCTGCTGATGGTTGTGCTGGGCAACTATATGCCCGTGGTTCAGCGGAACCGCACCTTCGGCATCAGGGTGCGCGAGACGCTGGAGAGCGAGGAGGTCTGGCGGCGGGTGCATCGCTTCGCCGGACGGACGTACGTGTCTGCGGGTCTGCTGTCTGCGGGCTGCGCGCTGATCGGGTATTTCAGCGGCATGAAGTGGCTGGAGCTTGCAGGCTTGCTGGTCTTTGCGCTGGGCGGATCGCTGATCATCTGGGTCTATGCGCGCCGGGTGCATGCCGGACTGCAGCGCGGGGAAGGGAGAAAATAAGATGAAGAGACTGACAGCATTTCTATTGGCGGTACTGCTGATGACGGCCGCGGCCCTTGCGGAGGAGATTTCTCCGGTGGAGCAGGCGGCGAGGACGATTGTGGAGGATTTTGTCAACGGCGATTATGCCGCCATCGTGAGCATGCTCAGCGAGGACACGCAGGCGTCGGTGGGACCTGAAGCGCTGGCGGCCGCGTGGACGGCGCAGATCGGCAATCTGGGCGCGCTCGTGGGTGCGGAATACGCCGAGCAGCAGGGCTTTGCCGTCGCGCTGCTGACGCATGAGAACGGTCGGCAGCAGTTGATTGTTGGCTTGAACGAGACGGGCGAGGTGCAGACGCTGCTGCTGCAGCCGGTGCCGGAAGCATCCGCCGCAATGGAGCGCGCACTGCCCGAGGGAACGACGGCCCGGGAGGTGAAGCTCTTTGAGGGCACGGAGATGGAGCTGGGCGCGGAGATCCTCGTCCCGGCAGAGGACAGCGGCGTCTATGCAGTGCTGATCCACGGCTCCGGCGCCAGCGACCGCGATGAAACTGTGGGCGCAAACAAGCCCTTCCGGGATCTGGCGTACGATCTGGCTGCACAGGGGGTGGGCTCCATCCGCTTCGACAAGATCACTTTTGCGCATCCCGAGCTGGGCGCGGAGACGGTGGAGGACGAGTATCTCGGATCGGTTCGGGAGGCGCTGCGCGTGCTGAGGGCGGAGACCGGCGCGTCCAGGACGATTGCGGTCGGTCACAGCGAGGGCGGCATGCTGATGCCCTGGCTGGTGACGGAGTGCGGCTTTGACGGCGGCGCGGCGCTGGCAGGCACGCCGAAAAAGCTGTGGGAAATCTCGATGGAGCAGAATCTGGCGGTGCTGGAGGGCATGTCCGGCGAGCAGCGCGACGCCCTGCAGGCGCAGATCGACGCCGAAAGGCAGAAGGGTGAGAACATCGGCGCGCTGAGCGATTCCGACACGGTGTTCGGAATGACGGTGAAGTACCTCCGGCACATGGAATCGCTGGACGAAATCGCGCTGGCCAGGGCGGCGGAGGTTCCGATGCTGTTCCTCTGGGGCGACGCGGATTTCCAGGTATCCCGCGCGGATTATGAAGCCTGGCGGGAGGGCCTGGGCGACGGCGGGCCGTTTACCTACATTGAGTATGCAGGACTGAATCATCTGTTTATGACGGCGCAGCCGGGCGACGGCATTGCCAACGCCATGGAGGTCTACGCCCGCACCGGGCAGGTGGACAGCCGCGTGGCGGCAGATATCGCGGACTGGGCAATGCATTTTGTTGCGGCGGAGTAACGCGCGAAGTCTGTGGAGGCGGCGCGAAGGCGGCAAGGCCTTCGCGCCGCCTTGCGTCAAGGGGAAAACGACGGTTCTGGGCCGGGCGCGCCCGATTTACGCGCGGAGACTTGAAAAATGAAGCCGGTTTTGCTATAATGGCTTTCGATTTGAATAAAAGCATCATTGCGAAAGCTGGGTTGAATATGTCTATTGATCGCGTTCGGGCATTCATGCGCGAGCGGAATATGGAGAACCGCATTCTGGAGTTCGACGTTTCCAGCGCAACGGTGGAGCTGGCTGCACAGGCCGTGGGCTGCGAGCCGGCGCGCATTGCAAAGTCGCTGTCGTTCCTGGTGGACGGGCATGCGGTTCTGGTGGTGGCGGCCGGCGACGCAAAGGTGGACAACGGCCGCTTCAAGGCGCAGTTCCACACCAAGGCGAAGATGCTGACGCCCGATCAGGTGGTCGAACTCGTCGGCCATGCGGTGGGCGGCGTCTGTCCGTTCGCCGTCAACGATGGCGTGGGGGTCTATCTGGACGAATCCCTTCGCCGGTTTGCTGCGGTCTATCCTGCCTGCGGCAGTTCCAACAGCGCCATCGAGCTGACGCTGGACGAGCTGCAGAATCTCTCCGGCGGGGAATGGGTGGATGTGTGCAAGGCATGGCGCGATGGGGAATGATCATCGGCTGAAAGCGGCGCGGAAAGCGCTTCCTTCGGGAAGACTTTCCGCGCCGCTTTGTATGGCCGTCCGACGGGGAAAAGATGCAGAATGAAAACGCCGCGCATGGATACGGATGCGCGGCGTTGCAAACGCGGATGAAAGGCTCACAGGGAAACCGGCAGCGGCTGCTCCAGAAGCGCCTTGCAGCGGGGCAGATCTCCCAGCACCCGGGGCAGCGCTGCCAGAGCGTCCAGCGGCGCGGAGGCGAGGATCGCGGGCAGCGCGCGCTGGGCAAGCGCGAGGTCGAGCACTGCGGACGGCTCCAGCGGCATCAGCGGGATGGCCGCGGCGCAGTAGCGCCACAGGGCGTTCAGGGTGCCGCGGGAGAATCGGGTGCCCAGCAGCGCCAGATCGCTGCGCAGCGCCTCCATGCGCTTGGTCACGCTGGCGGGCAGGTCGCCGGGCTGCGGCGCAAAGGCGCGCTGCAGAGATTCCCGGGAGACGGGCGCATAGACCTTGGGCGCGGAAACCTCCCTGGGCGGCCAGGGGGAGTCGGGCGCGTCCTCGCTCAGGCGCAGGGTGAAGGCGCGGCTCAGCAGCGAGGCGGACAAGGGGTGACCATCGTCCTGAACGGTGGCGCACAGCAGCGGGCCGCCGGACTCCGCCCCGGGATACAGACCCCGCGTGGGATCGCCGGAATCGATCAGATTGGCGTCCTCCAGCAGTGCGATGGCCGGAACGTCGCCGTCAGAGAGGGCGCGCAGGCGTTCATCGTCGGTCAGAGGCTCTTTGCCGGGCGTGAACACGATCAGCCGGTCGCTTTCAATGCCCAGCGCGCGGGCCAGCAGCCGCACGGTGGTGGTCTTGCCGCTTCCGGGCGCGCCGGACAGCAGCAGCATCGGACTCTGGCTGGCGCAGACCAGCAGATTGACCGCTTCGGTATGGGAGAAGGTGCAGCCGGCGTCGGCAAAGCACGTGCGCACGCGCAGGATGAGCTCGTCGGCGGTTGCGGAGCAGCCGGTGACCGCAGGCGGCGCCGGCTTGGATTTTTCAGGCCTGCGCAGCAGCTCCACAGCGCGGCTGTTGACGGCGAATTCCTGCAGCCGCTGTTCAAACCGCCCGTCCGTCATGGCGCGAAGCGCATCCTCCACGCTCTCGGCAGCGGCGCGGGCGCGGTTGGCCTCGGCCTCCTGGCGGATACATTCCGCCTGGGCGCGCTCTGTTTTGCGAACCGCATCGGCAAAGGCCTCGGCTTCGTCGCGGCGGATCTCCTGCTTCAGCGCCTCGCGGACGCTGCTGCTGCTGCGCTTGAGCTCCTCCAGGTCGCTGAGCATCTTCAGGCGCTGCGCCTCCAGCTCGTTGAGCTGGGCGTTCACGGCGCTCTCCCGAAGGGCGGCGCGCCTTGCGTCCATCGCAATTTCAGCGCCCTCCAGCTGAACCATGGCGTCGGCCAGCGCGCCGCGCTGGTCGCGGGCAGCCCAGGCGTTGCGCAGGGCCGCGATCGCCTTTTCCACGGGGCTCTGTACCGGAGACGCCGTGGCGATCTCGGGTACGGGATGCCCCAGCTGCTCCAGGCGGGAGCGCTTCCATTTGTCGTCGATGATTTCCATCAGGCTGCGGCTGCGGCGGGGATTGAGCCCGGTCTGACCGGCCAGCGCGCGCTGCTGGGCGGAGTCGCGGGAAGCGGCGGCTGCCGACGCGAAGAGCTCGCTGTGGCTGATCCAGGGCTTTGCATCCGCCGGTTCGGATTCTGCGGCGGGCTCGGGCGGGCGCTTGGGAACGGGTCGGGGTTCAGGCTCCTTGCGCGGCTCTGCGGGAGCGGCGCTGGGCTTTCCGGGCAGCGGCTCGGCGACGCTGGGCACCTTCTCCGGCGGCAGGATGGCGAAGGAGAGCGTGCGCGCATGGAAGCCGGGCAGATCAAAGATCTGCAGATCCTCCACCGGGACGGGCGCAGGGTCGCTGTGCAGGCGAAATGCGTCCTGGCCCTCCGCGGGTTCGAAGCTCCACGCGCCCTCCAGCACGGCCTCCTCCGGGCGCAGCAGCACGCTGGGCGCATCCGGCGCATCGCTCAGAAGGGTGTTTTCGGCCTCTTCCGGGCGGATCGGCAGCAGCGAAAAGATCATGCCCGGGGCAGGCTCGCGCACCACGTCGGAATAGATGATGTGCGCGTTGCGCTCGGATTCGTCGCCGTGATAGTTCTTGTTCAGGCGTATTTTGTCGTTTTCGTTGGGATGCTCGCGCAAATCCACCACGGCAAACAGCCCGATGCGGCGCATGCGGGCTTTGAAATGGCTGGATTCATTCTTGTCCGGCACAATCCGGATGCAGCCGTCCTCGGGGTAGGCGTCGTGCTTTTCAAAAGGGACATAGCGGCCGTTTTCTTCGATCAAAAGGGGTTTGAAGCAAAAATAGGATTTGAGTGGATTGTCCTCTTCCAGGATACCGATACAGAGTTTCCCAGGCAGCGGCATTTCAAGACCTCCCCTGTTTCAAATTGGGATGCCATGCAAAAATGCGGCCGTCCATGTCTTCGAATCATACACAAAGACAAGACCCGATGCGCCTGTGCGTAAATCGCGTCATGAGCGGCTTCGTTTCTATCAGACATCAGATTTACAGTGATTCGACGTCTGTACAATGTTTAGATGTCCGCCGAATGTACAGGTTGGATGTAAAAATGATAACATATTATGAATCGAACGTCAAGGGTTTGTGGAATGAATATTATCAATTTGCTAAATTCGGCCGGGACTTGCGGCTCCGTCCGGGAGCTGATATAATGAAGAAAAAGAACTTTGGCGCATACGCGCCTGAAGGAGCGGATAGAATAATATGAAGACCATCGGCATCGGCCTGATTGGCTGGGGATTCATGGGAAGAACGCATACCCACGCGCTGCGGGATCTGGCGCTGTACTATCCGGACATCGACTTCCGGGTGAAGCTGGCGCACGTCTGCTCGCGCAGGCTGGAGAAGGCGCGGGAGGCCGCGGAGCTGGCGGGCTTCGCGCGGTACACGGACGACTATCGCGTGCTGCTGGCAGATCCGGAGGTGGACGTGGTGTCCATCTGCACGCCGAATGATCAGCACGAGGAGATGGCCATCGCCGCGCTGAAGGCGGGCAAGCACGTGTACATCGACAAGCCGCTGGCGGTAAACGCCGAAAGCGCGGCGCGCATCGCGGAGGCCGCAAGGCATGCGCCGGGCAGCACCCGCATGGTGTTCAACAACCGCTATACGCCGGCGGTCATGCGGGCGAAGGCGCTGGTCGACGAGGGACGCATCGGCGATGTGCTGTCGTTTCAGGCGCGCTATCTCCATTCCGGCTCCATCGACCCGAACAAGCCCATCGGCTGGAAGCAGCAACTGCAGGGCGGCGTGATTCTGGATCTGGGCAGCCATGCGCTGGACCTGCTGACCTGGATGCTGGGCTATCCGTCCAAGGTGTTCTGCAGGACCCGCACGCTCTATCCGCAGCGCCCCACCCGGGACGGCGGCACGGAGCGCGCGCTCAGCGAGGACCAGGCGCTGATGATGCTGGAGCTGCCCAACGGCGCGCTGGGCACGGTGGAGGCCAGCAAGATCGCCACCGGCTCCAACGACGAACTGACGATCGAGATCCGCGGCACGAAGGGCGCGCTTCTCTGGAACGCGATGGATCCCAACTACGTCTATTACTTTGACCAGACACTGCCGGAGCAGCCGCTGGGCGGTATGCGGGGCTTCACCCAGATCGAATCCGTGGCCCGCTATCCCGCGCCGGGCGGAACCTTCCTGCCGCCGAAGAACTCCATCGGCTGGGATCGCGGCCATACCCATTGCTACTATACCTTCCTGGACTGCGTGGCCCACGGCCGCACGCCGGAGAACGGAATCGAATGCGGCGCAAGGCTGCAGAAGCTGATGGACAGCCTCGCCCGCTCCAATAAAACGGGCGCGTGGGTCGACGTGGAGGAATGATCAAAGGGGGAAATCAATGCGCAAGTGGACGCTTTGGACGGCGCTTCTGATGGCCATTCTGTCGCTGACGGGATGCTCGGCGGGCGCGGAAATATCGGATGTGTGGATGTATGCCGTTTCGGCGGGCAAGGCGGACGCGATTCTCGTCAGCGCCGGCGGCTCGATCTGTCTGATCGACGCGGGCTACGCCCGGTCCCGGGGCAAAATCCTGGCCGCCATGGAGAGGATGGGCGTCGAGCGGCTGGATGCGGTGTTTGTCACGCATACCGACGACGATCACGTGGACGGGCTGGAATGGCTGGCGCAGAGCGGGATCGAAATCGGCGCGTGGTACGCGTCGGCGATGTACACCGGCGTCAAGAGCGAGGACAAGCATCCCGCCGTACAGGCGGCGAAGCTGGACGGCCAGACGGTGAACTGGCTGAAGGCGGGCGATTCCGTGCCGCTGGGAGATGCGGTGCTGGAGGTGCTCGCGCCATCGGTGCTCAATGCCGAGAAGGACGACAACAATTCGCTGGTGATAATGCTGCGCTCTGCCGAGGGCTCCATCCTGCTGGCGGGCGATATGGAATTTGAGGAGGAGGCGGTGCTGCTCTCCACCGGCGCGCCGCTCGACTGCGATGTGCTGAAGGTGGGCAACCATGCCGACGACGACACCGGCAGCGAGGCGTTTATCCGCGCCGCATCGCCCAGAGCGGCGGTGATTTCCACGGACTCCGTTGAAAAGCCGGAGACGCCCGACCCGCGGCTGGTGGCGCTCCTGCAGTCCGTCGGCGCGGAGGTGGCGGTGACCCAGGAGTGCACCGGCGGAATCCTCGTGCGGCTGAATGGGGGCGTGCCGTCGGTGGAGCGCGTGAACCTGCCCGTTTCGCAAACCGGCGTGGCCGTGGAGGACGTGGTGGCCGGGGAGGATGTGGTGACGCTGGTCAACCGCGGCGCGGAGGCGCAGGATCTCACCGGCTGGTATATGGTTTCCGACCGCGGCGGAGAGCTGTATGTGTTTCCGGATGGCGCCGCGCTCGGGCCCGGCGCGCGCCTGACCATAGGCACGAACTCCACCGCTGAATCCTTCGACCTGCTCTGGGACGACAAGAAGGTGATCCACAAGTCCAAGACGGACACGATTACCCTCTACGACGCCAACGGCATGCCCGTTTCGGCCATGGACAATGGATATTGACAGACGACAGAAGCCCCGCTCCCGGATCAACGCCGGGAGCGGGGCTTGGTCTGTCAAGGGAAATGCTTTTTCAGTCCATGTGCAGGCGATAGTACTTTGCGGGAAAGGTCTCGCTGCCGTCGAAGCGGCCGTATTCGTTGAAGTGGTCGAAGCGCATGCCGCAGTGCTCCATCACCCGGCCCGAGGCGGGGTTGGCGATGGCGTGGGTCGCGCCAAACTCGTGCACGCCGAACACGTCGTGGGCAAAGCGGAGCATCGCCCGGACGGCCTCGGTGGTGTAGCCCTGGTTCCAGCAGTCGCGGCGCAGGTTGTAGCCCGTTTCCCAGACGTCCCCGGCCTCGTTGGGCGATACGTCGCCCGAGCCGATCACCCGGCCGTCCGATTTGCGCACGAAGGCGAAGTGGAACTTCATGCCGTCGTCGTCGGCCACGGTCTGCAGCCAGGCGCGCACCTGTTCCACGCTTTCATAGAGGTTGTAGGGCATGTACCGGTTGACCTCCGGGTCGCTCAGCCAGACGAAGGCGTCCTCCGCGTCATTGGGCGTGGGGCAGCGCAGGGTCAGGCGCTCGGTTTCGAGAACAAAGCGGTGCATGATATCATCCTTTCAGATTCAGCTCGACAAAGGCTTCTACCGCGCCCGTGACCAGATCCCGCTTGCCGCCGCACAGCCTGTGAACGAAGGGCAGCGTGGCCAGAGTGCCGATCATGCAGACGATCATGTCCTGCATGCTGTCGGCCACGCCGGTGGCCGCCACGCGCTGCAGATCCAGCCCCACGATCGCGGAGACCAGGTATTCGCAGATCTCCCACAGACCCGCCACCGCCATGGAGCCCAGGAAGGTGAACACCATCGCCAGCGGCGCGTCCGGGCGCTCGATGGCGTGACCCGGCTTCAGCGCGTAGTAGAGGATCAGGCACAGCAGGCTGACAAACACGCCGGAGAGGGTGTGGGCCACCTTGTCGAAGCCGGGCAGAATCCGGTAGAGGTCCAGACAGGCGCCCAGCGGATAGGCCAGAAACGTGAACGCCAGCACCAGAAAGTTCAGCTGCTGCACGGGCTTCAGGTGCAGAACCGCGTAAAACAGCGGAATGGCCAGCGGGACGAGCATTGCGCCCAGGGAGATGCCGAGGTGATAGCCGTCCCGCTGGATGGCGTAGACGACCACCAGCACGGCGCAGAACAGCCCGTACAGGGCGAAAAAGACGCGGTTGATTTTGGTGAAGCGGTCTTCCCGCAAAGAGATATCGCTCATAAAATATCCTCCGTGTTCGTTATTTTCAGATGATGCGCAGCAGCGCCATGTACAGGATGGTGCCCCCCGCGATGCTCAGCAGGGTGTTGCGCTTCCACAGATGCAGCGCCACCACCGCGGCCACGCTGCCCAGCGTGATCGTCGCATGAGCTGCGTCGGATGCGGGCAGTCCCTTCAGACAGTAGACCACCAGCACGGCGATGATCGCGGCGGGCATTTTCATGGCCAGCCGGCGCACGGCGGGCGGCATGCCCCGCTTTCCGCTGAACAGCGCGAACGGCGCGACGCGCAGCGCGAAGGTGCACGCGGCGCAGACCAGAATGGCCAGAATTGTATACGCAGTGCTATTCATGCGCCGGAACCTCCCTTCTCATGCAGTTGACGATCGCCAGCGCGAGGACGGTGCTCGCCAGCGTGGGCAGCAGAAAGCGGTCCGCGCCCAGCGCCAGCAGGAAGACGATGGCGATGGCGACGCCGATTCCCGCGCAGACGCGCGCCTCGCGTCCGCCGCCGCGCAGCTGATCTGCCAGAATGACCACGAACAGCGCCGTCATGGAGAAGTCGATGCCGGTGGCGTCGAAGGTCAGCAACTCGCCCGCCACCGCGCCGACGATCGAGCCCAGAACCCAGTAGCCCTGATGCAGCGCGGAGATATAGAACGCGGCCTCGTGATTGCACTGCGCAAACGCCTCGTCGCCCTTGCAGGAGCAGAGCACCGAGTAGGTCTCGTCGGACAGCGAGAAGATCATGTAGGGGGCCTTCCAGCCCATCTCGCGGAAGGTGTCGATGAAGGACAGGCCGTAGAACAGGTGGCGGCTGTTCACCATCAGCGTCATCACCGCCACGGTGGGAAGCGGGGTGGCCGCGCTGAGCAGCGTCACCAGCGCGAACTGCATCGATCCGGCGTAGACCACCGCGCTGATCAGCAGCGCCCAGGGCCAGCCCAGCCCGGACTGCTGCAGCAGAATGCCGAAGGCCATGCCCAGAAAGACGTAGCCCAGCATCACGGGAATGGATTTCCGGAAGGCATAGAGAAAGAGCTGTCGTTTGTTCATCATTGGAATTGTCTGCCTTGTGTTTTTCATTAGTATACAGCGAAATCCGCGCATCGTCAATGTGCGGATTTGCGCGTCGGGAAGGGCTTGTTGACCCCTTCGATGAGAATCCGGGTCTTTCACTGGACAGGCGGACGGCGGAAAGCTGAAGATTTTACGTTTTTTCCGGGCAGCACCCTGACGGAAGAAGCGTTTTTTGCAGCCGGATCGGTGCAAAAAAGCGTCCGGCAGATTTTTGGTGAAAATTTTAACAACTCCGATTTGGGGTTGTATCTTTTCGGAACAGGTGCTATAATAAAATCAGAGTTATTGTACACGTGTACGTTTTTGGCGAACCACACCGTCAGAACGGCGATCGGAAAGGAGGAAGCGCTTATGCCGCAGCCGAAGCTGTCGCCGTATATCCGCATTGCCTGGGACAACTGGGCTTCGAGCCTGGACTGGTATGTCGACCGGCGGGTCATCTTTGACTATGAGATCATCTATCTCGAGAGCGGTGAACTGGAGCTCGTCGTGGAAGGAACAGGATATCGGGTGCTTCCCGGCGATATCATACTTCTGCGGCCGAAGCAGCATCATTCCCTCCGATCGGTGGGGAACACGCTGGTTCATCAGCCGCACATCCATTTCGACCTGGTGGAGGATGAGTTCAGCCCGCACGTATACATCTCCTTCGCGTCGCTGGACGAGATCAATCCCCGGGAATACGTGCTGTTCCGCAAGGACATTCTGGATGAATTCTGTCCGAATCTGCCGCCGGTTCTGCGGCTGCGCAAGTCGAAGAACATCGAGGGCCTGCTGATGGCGATCATCCGCGAGAAGGAAAAGCGCATGATCCACTCCGACGTGCTGGTCAACGGCCTGTTTCTTCAGCTGTTCGCCACGCTGATGCGGGAGGTGACGCTGAACAGCAAGGACAATGACGATCACGAGAGCTGGCCCAACGTCGCCCAGCAGGTGCGGGACATTCTGAACGAGAGCCTGGACCGCGACTTTTCGCTGGAGGAGCTCTCCGACCGGGTGCACGTCAGCAAATATCACCTGTGCCGCCAGTTCAAGCAGTCCTTCGGCGTTTCGCCCATACAGTATCACCTTGATTCGCGGATCGACAAGGCGAAGGAGCTGCTGTTAACCACCAACATGTCCATCAGCGATATCGCGGAAACGGTGGGCTTTCAGAGCATCTATTCCTTCAGCCGCGCCTTCAAGAAGCGGGAGAACGTTCCGCCGTCCATCTATCGCCGCTAGTCTCAGGAAAAAGGAATCCCCGGCATGCCCATGCAATCGGGCGCGCCGGGGATTTTTCGAAAGAGCATTCCGCGGGGGCGGGCCGCGTGACGGGCCCCGGCGGAGTGTGGTTCGACCGGGAAGACGTCAGGCGGCGCAGGCGCGCGGTGCAGCCGATTCCATCGCCCCGGCGAAAGGGGATCACCTCTCGCCGCGCGAATCAGATGACCTCCAGATAATCCTTATCGGGAAGGGGCGGGAACTTGGCGGTGGGCAGCGTCTGATACCAGTAGGCGACGGAGGCAATGTCGTCCTGCAGGGGCAGATAGCGGCCGCCCTCGCGCCAGCCCAGTGCCTGGATGGTCACGCGGAGGCTCTTTTCGAAGCGAATCGGGTCGGCGATGTGCCAGCGGTACATGCCGAAGCGGAACTGGCTCTTGTACAGCGTGTTGGGCGTGATGGGGTGGAAGCCGGAATAGGGCGTGGTGAAGGCCAGATATTTGTCGTGGTTGACCGGGTCCTCGAAGTCGTAGGAGCCGCAGAAATAGTCCTCGGTGCCGGTGCCGCAGATGGTGGGATAATCGGTGTCGCCGTCCATGAAGAACTTGATTTCGCCTTCGCCCCACCAGCCGTTGTTGTTGGTGCCCCAGGCCATGTAGGTGCCGACGTACTGGCCCTTGCCCTCTACGCCGTCGAGGATGGTGTAGTCGGATTTGTAGGGAAGGGGATTGGTGCGGCGGAACTGCGCATGGAAGTAGGCGACCTCGTCCGGCAGCTCGTCGAGGGTGTAGTCGATCTGGTAGTAGATCACCACGGGCTCCTCAGCGATGTTTTCCAGCGTCATGCGGCAGTGGGATTTGAAGGGCATCTGCCAGTAGCAGTTGAACGCGCTGCCGGGGTTGACGCAGACCGCCAGGGAGCTGATCTGAGCATACTCGTTCCAGCCCATGCAGAAGAAATCGCCGATGGGGCATTCCACGCTGGGATTCTCCTGCCCGTCCCAATAGATGCGCAGGATGGTGTTGCGCCAGCGCTTGGTGGGCGTCAGCCAGATGTGGTTGATGATGCCGGGGCCGTCGATATCGGCGATTTCAAAGGTGGACTTGGGCTCGATGACGATGAAGGGATTGACCTTCCAACCCGTGCCGAGTTCGCGCGCCGCATTTTTGGCAAAGCCCTTTTCCAGGGGACACATGCCGCCCTTGCCGGGTTCGCCGGTGTAGTTTTCCGGGCTGATGGAGCGGGTCCGGGCATTGCTGAGCTGATAGAGCGTGGACAGATCGACCATGGTATTCATTCCTTTCGCGTTTGCTTTGCAGGGATTGGACATTCCCCTTGTGTGAAGAATTATAAACAACAGAATTTGCATCTGTCAATTCCCAGAAACAATTCCCGCACGATTTCACAAAAACCGCATCCAGCACGTCAAGATGTGATAAATCGGGCGTCCGAAGCCGGGCGCGCGACTTTTTTTGCACAAGAAATTGCATTTTTTCATTGTATTAAAAGGAATAAAGATCCTGCGGCAAGAAAATTGCACAACCAAATAGCAAGATTTGCAAAAAAACATGTCAACTTTTGATATTTCATTCGCCCTGATTCTGAGATTATAATCACATTATGAACGGGCGGCGCGGCCAATAAAAAAGGCAGAACGCCCAAAATCAGAGCGAATTTAGCGGCACAATGCCGTTAAATAGAAAAAGAATGGAGGAAACCAAGATGAAGAAAATTCTGTCGATCATCGTTATTGCCGTGATGATGATGACCATGGCGGGCTTCTCCGCATTCGCGGATGAGCAGACCGTGGCCGGAACGCCGAGATCCGAGACGCTGGTCGTCGAAAGCCTCGTCGGCGTCGTCGGCAATCCCGGACAGCACAATCCCTGGATGTCCGGTACCGTACTGGATGCCGGCCTGCATCAGCTGAGCTATTCCCACCTGTGGGAGATGGACACCATTCAGGGCGTTCAGATTCCTGACCTCGCCGCTGAAATGCCCATCGCGCTGAACGATGATTATTCCAGCTTCAAGGTCGTTCTGACCGAAGGCATCAAGTGGAGCGATGGCGAGGACTTCGACGCGGAAGACGTCGTGTTCACCATCAACAAGCTGCTCGAGCTGAAGGACACCCTGTCCAACGGCGCGCAGCTGGCCAGCATCGTCGAGTCCTGCGAATACGTGGACAAGTACGAGCTGATCATCAACACCGTCGGCAGCCATCCCCGTATTTCCGAGGAGCTGGGCGTCACGGTGTGGGGCAACTTCTTCTACATCATGCCCGAGCATTACTGGAAGGATCACGATGTGGCCACGGATCTGTGGGAGAGCCCCATCGGCACCGGCCCCTACACGCTGTCGGCTTATGATCCCAACGGCTACTGGTTCCTGTTCGAGCTGCGCGAGGACGCGGAATTCTCCGACGTCGGCGTGCTGACCGGCAAGGTTCCCCAGGCCAAGTATGTTCTGTTTACCGCCTACGGCACCGAGGAAAAGAAGACCATGGCGATGCTCAACAACGAGGTTGACATCCTGTGCGACATCTCCCCCGAGGCCTGGGAAGTGCTGCTGGCCGGCAACCCCAACGTGGCCTGCTGGCTGCCCGACTACCCCTACGGCTGCTTCGACGACCCCTGCGAGCGCGGCATGCAGTTCAACTGCGATATCGAGCCCTTCAACCAGAAGGAAGTCCGCTGGGCCATGGCGCTGTCTCTGGACATGGTGCAGGTCTCCATGGACACCTTCTCCGGCCAGATGCGCGTCTCCCCGCTGTGCATGCCCCCCACGACCTTCATGTCCGAGGCGTTCCACAAGGAAATGCGCCAGCAGCTGATCGACTACACCTGGGAAGACGGCTATCAGCCCTTCGACAAGGACTATGCTGTCAAGCTCTACGAAGTGCTGATCTCCGAAGGCTATGACGCCGTCGAAGGCATGACCGAGGACGAGCTGATCGACCTGTTCGGCGTCGGCTGGTGGAAGTATGACACCGAGAAGGCCGAGGAGCTGCTGACCGGCGCGGGCTGCGAGCGCGACGCCGAGGGCTTCTGGACCTACAACGGCGAGCGCATCACCTTTGAGATCGTTTCTCCCGCGGGCTTCGAGACGCAGTCCGAGCGCCTGGCCTATGCTGTGCAGTCTCAGTGGCGTGAGTTCGGCTTCGATGTGACCGTTCAGGCGAGCGAGGCCAGCTACTTCCACAACTGCGGTGCCCCCGGCAACTACACCTGCGGCTCCTACTGGCCTTCCTGCGGCGTTGTGAAGGATCTGTACACCCAGCTGCGCGGCTGGCACACCGATTACTACACGCCCTCCGGCGAAGTGACCACCGGCTGCCACGCGCGCTTCCAGAGCGAGAAGCTGGACGCTGTGCTGGATCAGATGGCGCCTCTCGCCAGCGGCGACGAGACCTATGAGCTGTCCAAGGAAGCTCTGATGATCATGGCGGATGAAGCGGCCTGGCTGCCGATGTTCGGCACCTCCAAGCTGGTTCCCACCAACTCCACCTACTGGACCAACTATCCGGATTCCGAGAATCCCTACAACGGTCCCTGGTGGTGGTGGAGCTGCTTCAAGCTCATCGTGAATGAGTTCCAGCCCGCTGCTTAAGTCCTGGATCTGAACAAAATTGATTTAAAACGCAGGGGAGTGCCCTTGGCACTCCCCTGACGTATACGCGATGAATTGAGGAGGTATCGCCCGTGCGGTTGACAAAATTCATCCTCTCAAGGCTCCTTGCATGGTTCTTAACTATCCTGGTCGGCATCACGGTGGTATTCTTCCTGCAGCGCATGATGCCCGCAGATCCTGTTGAGGGCATGATCACGAAAATGACGTCGATGGGCACGACCCTGTCGCCGGAGGAAATTGAAAACATGCGCGCTACGCTGGCCCGGCAGTACGGCCTGGAGGGCAGTCTGTTCGAACAGTATCTGGATACGCTCAAGCGGCTGGCGCACTTTGATTTCGGCCTTTCCATGACGAACTATCCCACCACCGTTGCTTCCATGATTGCTCAGGCACTGCCCTATACGCTGTGTCTGCTGCTGGTGACAACCATTCTTTCGTGGATTATCGGAAATGCCATCGGCCTGCTGGCAGGCTTCAAAAAGGAAAAATGGTATTCCAAGCTGATGGAAACCATCAGCATGTGCATCTATCCGATTCCCTATTTCATGGTGGCGCTGGTCATCATGATCCTGATGGCCTATGTGAAGCGCTGGTTCCCGCTGGTGCCGTCCTTTGGTGAATTCGCATTCAGCTGGGAGTGGCTCAGCAAGGTGATTTACAACTCCTTTATGCCGGCTCTTTCGCTGATGCTGGTGGGCACGGGCTGGTGGATTATCAGCATGAAGGCGCTCTCCTCCAACGTGGCGGAGGAGGAATACGTCAACTACGGCCGGCTCAAGGGCCTGACCGAGGCCACCATCGGCTATCGCTATGTGTTCCGCAATTCCATTCTGTCCCAGGTGACTGCGCTTGCGCTGCACATCGGCGGCGTATTCGGCGGCTCCCTGATGTGCGAAATCACGTTCAGCTATCCCGGCGTGGGCCAGCTGATCAATTCCGCAATCTATAATTCCGACTACAATCTGCTTACGGGCGTCATTTTTATATCGATCTTCGCCGTGGCCACCGCCACGCTGCTGATCGACCTGATCTATCCGCTGATCGACCCGCGCATCCGCAACAGCTGACCGAAGGGAGCGTTTGCCATGAATACTGGATATAAAGCGAGTTTCAGACAGATATGGCGATCCATGAGCCTTCGGTTCAAGATCGGCCTGTGTATTGTCATTGCGTTCATCATCATCGGCTTCGTGGTTTATCTGTTCAGCCCCGGCGAGGTCATGACGCTGAGCGCCTATAAAAAGAACCAGGCGCCCAGCTGGGAGCATATTCTGGGCACCAACAAGCAGGGCCAGGACATCTTCTGGCTGCTGATCGAATCCATTCACAATTCGATGATGATCGGCATCGTGGTCGCCGCTGCGGCGACGGCCATCGGCGTGTTCATCGGCCTGCTGTCGGGCTTTGTGGGCGGCGCGGTGGATCGCGTGATCATGTTCCTGTGCGATTCCATCATCGTCATTCCGTCGCTGCCGATTCTGATTCTGATGGGCTCCATGCTCAAGGGCCGCGCGTCGCTGATGATGATTGCGGGCATTCTGATCATATTCAACTGGCCCTGGCCGGCGCGCCAGGCGCGCTCCATGGCGCTGACCATCCGCGAGCGCGAGTTCATCAACACGGCGCGCTTCTCCGGCGAGAACCTGTTCAAGATCGTCTGCGTGGAGATTCTGCCCCACGTGCTGTCCTGGTCGATGGCGAACTTTGTCAACACCATCCTGGTGGCCATCGGCTCCGAGGCCTCTCTGGCGGTGCTGGGTCTGTCTTCCACCACCACGCCCACGCTGGGCAACATGATCTACTGGGCGCGCCAGTATCAGGCCATCATGCTCAAGCAGTGGATCTGGATCGGCTCGCCGGTGCTGGCCACAGCGGTGCTGTTCATTGGTCTGTTCCTGACGTATACGGGCTACAACGAATATGTCGCGAAGAAGAGGGGGCGCTGAGCCATGATGCGAATTGAAAACCTGACGGCGCAGTATCAGACCATTACCGGCCCCGTCGTCTCCGTCAAGGATGTGAACTTCCAGATCAAGGACGACGAGATCTTCGGCATTGCCGGCGAGTCCGGCTGCGGCAAGTCCACGCTTCTGAAGGTGCTCTACGACGTGACCCGCTATCCGCTGGAGATCAAGAGCGGCCGCGTTGTGCTGGACTACACCGATCGCACGGGCAAGCAGCGTTCGCTGCAGTCCGGCGAGATCAGCAAGGCCTGGTGGGACGCCATCTCCTATGTGCCCCAGGCGGCCATGAGCGTGCTGAACCCCGTCTATCGCATCGACGAGCAGTTCTACGAGCTGTTCCGCCGCCACCGCGCGGGCGAGGGCGAAAAGGTCATGCGCGAGCGCGTGGTGCAGTATCTCAACGAGCTGGATCTGCCCGTGGACGTGCTGAAGGCCTACCCTCACGAGCTGTCCGGCGGCATGCGCCAGCGCGTGGTCATCGCCATGGCCACATTCCTGCAGCCCGGCATGATCTTTGCCGACGAGCCCACCACCGCGCTGGATGTGGTGGTGCAGAAGAGCATTCTGATGATGCTGATGGAGCTGCAGAGCCGCATGAAGAACACGCTGGTGATCGTCAGCCATGACATGGGCGTGCACTATCAGATCACCAAGCGCATGGGCATCATGTATTCCGGCAGTCTGGTGGAGCTGGGCCCCACGGACGACATCTTTGCAAATCCCCTGCATCCCTATACGCAGATGCTCATCGGCGCGCTGCCCAAGGTGGGCGACCGCACGACCCGCGAGGGCATCTCCGGCGGACCGCCGTCGCTGCGCAATCCGCCGCCGGGCTGCCGCTTCGCGCCGCGCTGCAAGAAGGCGCGCCCGGAGTGCACCCAGTCCGTTCCGGAATTTGTCGAGGTGGCGCCCGGCCGCTTTGCCGCCTGCCATCTGCTGAATCGATGAAGGGGGAGAGAATTCAAATGCCGAACAATCTTTTGGAGATTCAAGACCTGACGAAGGAGTTCAGAATCGGCGGAATGCTGTCCCGCAAGAAGATGCGCGCAGTGGACGGCGTGTCCTTTTCACTGCCGGGCGACCGCCCTGTGATTCTGGCGGTGGTGGGAGAATCCGGCTGCGGCAAGACCACGCTGACCAAGATGGTGCTGCGGCTGCTGACGCCGACCTCCGGCAGGATTGTGCTGGACGGCCAGAACTGCCTGAGCCGCCGGGAGATCCCCGATTCCCGCTTCCGCACGCTGGTGCAGCCCATCTTCCAGAATCCCTTCGATTCCTTCTCCACCCGCCGGCAGGTGATCAAATACCTGATGGACACGGCGCGCACCTATGGCGGGGCAAAGAGCCGCGAGGAAGCGGTGCAGGCCGTCAGCAAGGCGCTGAAATCCGTGGGCCTGAGCTACGAAGTGGTGGACGGCAAGTACTCCACCCAGTTCTCCGGCGGCGAGCTGCAGCGCATCTCCATCGCCCGCGCGCTGATCACTTCGCCGAAGATCATCATTGCCGACGAGCCCGTGGCGATGATCGACGCTTCGCTGAAGATCAACATCGTCAACCTGTTCAAGCAGCTGAAGGATGAATATGGCATCAGCTTCATCTATATCACCCATGACCTGTCCACGGCCTATTACGTCAGCGATTACATCGCCACGCTCTATCGCGGCAATCTGATCGAGTACGGCCCTTCCAAGGACATCATGGAAAAGCCGGCGCATCCCTACACGGACCTCCTCATGAGCTCGGTTCCCCACGTGGGCGAGCGCTGGGCGCGGGGCGTGCGCATGACCGATGCGGAAACCCGCGAGTACACGATGACCTGCTGCCGCTTCTCCAACCGCTGCCCCTATGCCACGGAGGAGTGCCGCCGCGAGCGCCCCGCAATGACCGGACTGGGCGGCGAGCGCAAGGTGCTGTGCTATCATCCCCTGGTGAAAGCGGAGGAATGATGCGATGAAAAAATTGCTGGCCGTGCTGATGCTGCTGCTGATTCCGCTTGCGGCGTGCGCAGAGAGGATCGACATGGAGGTCTACCTGATCGATCCCTGCGGCGGCTGCGGCGGAACCGTGGGCCGCGGGTGCAAGAGCTGCACCATTCAGGATGAGATCGCCAACCGCTATCGCCTGATGTTTCCGGAGGACGAGGTGCAGATTCAGTTCAACAATCTGCGCATGGACAAGGCGCTGGAGCCGGAAATGCGCGCGCGCATTTCCGGGTTCGGCGCGGATCCGGACAAGGTTCCCATGCCGCTGATGTTTGTGCGGGAGAAGCTGTTCCTGGCGGATGGCAGCATGGACGAGGCCCTGGCGCAGTTCCTGGAGACGGGGGAGTATCCCGGCATCGAAGCCATGCTGCAGGACAAGGCGGAGTATGAGGCCAGCCGCGTTCCGGGGCGCGTGGTCTACCTGTACAGCTCCTACTGCGAGGACTGCCGGGAGATCTCCAAATGGCTGACCTACAGCCTGCCCGCGGACTATGAGCTGGTGAAGTATGACATCTATACCGAGGCCGGCCAGACAATGGAAAAATATCTGCTGGAAACCCTGGAAATTCCCGAGGAGGAATACTGTATTCCCCTGATCGTCTACGGAGATTTCTGGTTCGCGGGCAAGAGCTCGATCTATCTGAGCCTGAAGAGCCGCATCCAGGAGTATCCCGACGAACAGAGTGTCATTCTGGAGGAAATTCAATAGGAGGTTAGAGACATGTTTTATGGATTTTCGATGAATCCGTCCACGCTGCCGCTCCTCTCGGATGCGAAGTCCCGCTCCATCAGCGCGGAGAATTTCACCGGCGCGCCCAATTCCGGCGCAATGGCCACCGAGGGCACCGGCGCGCACAGCGCCCGTCTGCTGGGCAAGGGCTGGAAGGTATCGCCCTGCTATCAGGTGCAGCCCGGCGAGGTGTTCCGCATGGTGGACATCGAGGGCAGCGGCGCCATTCAGAGCATGTGGATGACCGGCTATGTGGGCCGCGATCTCATCCTGCGCATGTACTGGGATGATCAGGAGCAGCCCAGTGTGGAGTGCCCGGTCAGCGATTTCTTCGCCGCAGCATGGAACACCAACGACCGCGACATCTTCGATCCTAACTTCATGCAGCTCAACTCGGCGATGATCGCCGTCAATCCCAACCGCGGCATGAACTGCTTCTGGACGATGCCCTTCCGCAAGCATGCGGTGATGACCGTGGAGAACCGCAGCGACAAGCCCCGCACCGTGTTCTATCAGGTGAACTACACCCTGACCGAGGTGCCCGAGGAGGCCGCCTACTTCCATGCCCAGTTCCGCAGCGCAGTGCCGCTGAAGAAGGGCGAGGAGTACACGATTCTCGATGGCGTAAAGGGCAAGGGACACTACGTGGGCACCGCCATGCACGTCGGACTCAACGGCACCGGCAAATGGTGGGGCGAGGGCGAGGTCAAGTTCTACATGGACGGCGACGAGTATCCCACCATCTGCGGCACCGGCACCGAGGACTACTTCCTGGGCGCCTACGACTGGGATGTGGGCGGCGAGTACCGGCCCTACAATTCCCTGTATGCCGGCATGTACTATGTTCGCCCGGCCCATCACTATGACAACCAGATGCGCTTCTCCATGTACCGCTGGCATGTGCCGGATCCCATCCGCTTCGACAGCGACCTGAAGGTGACCATCCAGGATCTGGGATGGTACGAGGACGGCCTGTACAAGCCGCGCCGCGACGACATCTATACCGTGGCCTACTGGTATCAGACGCTGCCGACGGCTCCGTTCCCGAAGCTGCCGGATCCTCTGGAGCTGGAGATCTCCTGACCCTGGAGCATGAATATGAAGAGGATTTTCATAAAAATCCTGTCGCTGCTTGCCGTCCTGGCCGTTATGGCCGGGACGGCCTGCGCGCTGGAAGCGGCGGAGAGCCGGGTGATCTATGTCTATGTCACCGCCTGCGAGAGCTGCGCGCGGGTGAGCGCGCTGCTGGACGGCCTGCCCGATGAGATTGAACTGGCGTCCGGCGCTTCGAAAATCGAAATTGAACGGATCAATCTGGGCGAGGAGCTCGCCCGCGTGCAGGGCCTGTTTGAGCAATGCTCCGTTCCCGAGGAGGATCGCATTGCGCCGATCGTCTTCGTGGGCGACGGCTATCTGGCGGGCGAGGCGGCAATCTGTGAAAATCTGGAGAGCTGGCTTGCGGAGGGACGCGGCGCCGGGATCGCGCCGGAGGACGGGAGCGGCGCGGCGGATCTGAGCGGCCTGACCTGGCTGACTGCGGGCGCGGCCGGACTGATCGGAGGGCTGAATCCCTGCGCGCTGTCGATGCTGCTGCTGTTTCTGACCACGGTCATGTCGGTGCGGGAGCATCCGGGCCGCTATGCCGCGGCGTTTCTGATCAGCAAGTTTGCGGTCTATCTGCTCATCGGCACGGTGCTGCTGGGCGCATTTCGAATGTGGAATCCGACCTGGCTGCCGACGGCGGCAAAGTGGCTGCTGACGGCGCTGGGCGGCGCGCTGATCCTGCTGAACCTGTCCGACGCTCTGGCCGCGCGGCGGGAGCGGTATGGAGACATCCGCAATCAGCTGCCCGCGGGTATCCGGGGCTTTCTGCGCAGAACCATCCAGGGAATGCTGGGCGGAAAATTCCTGATGGCGGCGGTGATCGCCGTAGGCGCGATTGTGGCGCTGAGCGAATTTCTCTGCGCGGGCCAGGTATATCTGGCTACGCTGCTGACGGCGGTGCAGACGGATCTGGGATCGCTGCGATGGCTGCTGATGCTGACGCTCTACTGCGCCGCATTTCTGCTGCCGTCGGCGCTGGTCACCGGACTGGTGCTCTGGGGCCGCAGCGCGATTCCGGTCACGGACTGGCTCCGCGAGCACATGCCTGCCGTCAAGCTGCTGACGGCGATCATGCTGGCGGTGCTGATCGCGGTCGCCTGGCTGCTGTGAGCCGGGATGGGAAGAATATCGGTCAGGAGGTGCGAATATGAAGTGGTTCGGCGGAAAAAAGCGCGGGCCGGGAGCGGAACCGCCGGTGCTCTGCCTGTACGGTGCGGACGGCGCGGAGCTCTATCGCGGGCGAATTGACGCCTATCCGTTTCCGGAGGAGGCCATTCTCGAGGGGAGCGTCGAGTTTTTCAACGATCCATGCCCCTGCGAGATCCACCGGCGGGCGGTACAGCTGCGCTTTTGTGAGGAACTGACGGGCGCGGTCGGACTGAACCGCACCCTTGCGTTCGAAGCCCTGCCTGAATTTGTGCGCCGACGCTGCGGCGGGGCGTCTGCGGCGCAGATTCGCATCGAGGCCGCAGAGCGGTGAAGCGGTTCATAGCGCAATGCGCCGGAAATCTGGAAGATGGAAATGAAAGAATATAGAAAGAACAGGGCGTTCGTTTTGTGCAAACGGACGCCCTGTTCTTTGTGCATTACAGTCTGCCGGTTTTCATCCGCCGGTGGAATACGAGGACGGCGATGGCCATCAGCGCAGCTGCGTAGGCGCTCACGATCAGCAGCGGCTGAACCATCCCGGCATAGTTTCCCGAAACCGCCGCACGGGCGGCGCTGACGGCGCTGGCGAAGGGAAGCGCGTCGCAGACGGATTTGAAGCCCTCGCCCAGCAGCTCGAGGTCGAACCACACGCCGCTGAGCCAGGCGCAGACGTTGGTCAGCGCCGCGCCGCACACGCCGCCCACCTGCTTGTCGGTCAGCAGCGTGCCGCACAGCAGGCCGATGGCGATGTACAGCACCGCGGCGGGCAGCAGCGACAGCAGCGAGACCAGCGCGCGCAGGTTCAGGGAGAAGCCCAGCGGCGCGGCGGCGAGATAGCAGATGGCGATCTGGGCCTCGGCGATGGGCAGCATCGGCAGCAGATAGCCGAGGATGAAGTCGCCCGCCCGCATCGGGGACGCGCACAGCCGCATCATGAACGACTGGCTGCGGTCGCGGGAGATCAGCATCGCCGAAAACAGCGCGATGAACGTCAGCCCGAAGGACGCCGCGCCAGGCGCGAGTCGCTCCACGGCGAACAGCTCCACAGGAACGTTTCGCTGAATGGCGGACAACAGATACAGAAGCACCAGCGGAAAGCCCAGTCCGAAGGCGACCGTCAGCGGATCGCGGATCAGCTCGCGGCGGTTGCGGCCGGCGAAGGCAATGGCTTGCATGAAAAGACCTCCTTTGGTTGAATCGGATGCTATGCGGATTCCCCTGCGAGGGCGACGAAGGCGTCCTCAAAGGTGTCCGCGCCGGTCTGCGCCTTCAGCGCCGCAGGAGTGCCCAGCGCGCGGAGCTGTCCGCGGGCCATTACGGCGATGCGGTCGGACAGCGCCTCAGCCTCTTCCAGATAGTGGGTGGTCAGCAGCAGCGTGGTCCTGCCGTGAAGGCCGCGGATGAACGTCCACAGCTCCCGGCGGGCCAGCACGTCCAGCCCCAGCGTCGGCTCGTCCAGCACGAGGATCTCCGGCCGGGACACCATCGCCATGGCGATGCTCAGCCGCCGCTGCCATCCGCCGGAGAGCTTCTTCGCCCGGCGGTCGGCGATCTCGCCCAGCGACAGCTCGTCGATCTGGGACTGCGCGGCGCGGCGGGCCTCGGCGGGATTCATGCCGTGGATACGCGCCATCAGCGTCAGGTTTTCGCGGGTGGTCAGATTTCCGGCCACGGCGGTCTCCTGGGGCGAGAGGCCCAGGCAGGCTCTGGCTTCCGGGCTCCCGGCGAGATGGCCCAGCAGGCGCGCCTCCCCGCCGGACGGGGGAATCAGCCCGCAGAGCATCCGCAGCGTGGTGGTTTTGCCCGCGCCGTTCACGCCCAGCAGCGAGAAGGCCTCGCCCCTTTCGATGCTCAGCGACAGGTCGTCTACGGCTGTCCGGTCGCCGAAGCGGCGGGTCAGATGGGAAATTTCAACGGCATTCATCGAAGTCCTCCTCATTTTTGCGCCGGATCTGATCGTTCAGGCGGCGCACCTTGTTCTTCCAAACGAAATACTGGCTGCCCCAGGTCAGGGCGTAGGTGGCGACGACGCTCAGCCCCATGCTCAGCATGGCCGGCAGCGTGATGGGCGTAAAGCAGATCAGCTCCACGGCGATCCACACCGCGGCGGTCAGCGTCAGATGAACCGCGCCCTGCCGGAGAAAGCTCCAGTGCTCGATTTCGAACAGCACCGAGCCCGCGCCGAACGCGAAGCCGATCAGGCCGATCAGCAGGATCTGAACCAGCGCGGCGGTCAGCGGATCGCCGCCTGTGCGGGCGGTGAACTCCGGAATCGCCACCATGCCGTCGCCCAGCAGACAGATCATCAGCGCGATCAGCGCAGCAACGGTCACGCAGACGCAATAGCTGCACGCTCCGCGCAGCAAACTCTTCTTCAGCATGTTCTTCACCTCACACATCAAACATCTTTTTGATCTCGGAGACGTGGCGGCGGGAGACGTAGGTGGTGATCCCGCCCTTCAGGGACACGCAGATGGTGCCGGTCAGGCTGAAGTCCATGCCGGTGATCATGCGCGTGTTCACCAGCTCGGAGCTGGAAATGCGCACAAACGAGCGGCCGTCCAGCCGCTGCTCCATCTCGTAGAGCCGGGCCTTCAGCGGATAGACGCCGGCGGCAGTCTGGGCGTAGACCTTCTGCCGCTCGGCATAGATGCGGATGATGCTCTCCACCGGCAGCAGCTCCACGCCGCGCTCGGTCTGCGCGGGAATGGTCTGGGGCGACGGCGCGGACAGGCGCCGCACCAGCGCTTCGATCTCTTCGGTCATGCGATCGGTGTGGATCACGATTCTGGGATCCTCGCACGCGGGGTCGATGCTGATCTCAACCTTCACGGGGACCTCACCTCCATGGCAAGAGCATAGCAGGCCGCGTTGATTTTGTAAATGGTTTGCGCACAATCGGTCGTTTTTGGGCAGCATTCGGTTCGTTCAGCATATACTTTCTCCATAGCCTTACAGAGAGGAATTGCCATGTGCGGAATTGCGGGATGGATTGACTTTCACGGGGACATGCGCGTCCGGGAGCCGGCGCTTCGGGCCATGCAGCGAACGCTGGAGCACCGGGGGCCGGACTCGGGCGGCATGCACGTCGACCGGCGCGCGGGGCTGGTGCACCGGCGGCTGGCCGTGGTGGATCCCGAGAACGGCGCGCAGCCGATGGTCGAGGGCCGATATGTGCTGGTGTACAACGGCGAGCTGTACAACACGGAGGAGATCCGCGTTGGACTTCTCAAGGAGGGCTGGGCCTTCCGGGGACACTCGGACACGGAGGTGCTGCTGAAGGCCTATGTCCAGTGGGGCGAGGAGTGCCTGGAGCGGTTCAGCGGCATCTATGCCTTTGCGGTCTGGGACGGAGAGACGCTGTTCGCCGCCCGCGACCGGGCGGGCGTGAAGCCTTTCTTCTTTATTGACAGCCGCGACGGGCTGCTGTTCGGCAGCAGCGTGCAGTCGCTGATGGCCGCGGGGCCGTGGTGCGGCGAGGCGCGGCCGAAGCTGGACGCGGAGGGCCGTCGGGAGCTGTTTCTGCTGGGGCCGGGCAAAAGGCCCGGCAGCGGCGTGCTGAAGGGCTATCGCGAGCTGGAGCCGGGGGAGTGCCTGCGCTACGACCGGGGCGGACTTCGGACGAGAAGGTACTGGCGTCTGAAGGCCCGGCCGCATGCCGAGGGCCGGGAGGAGACCGTGGCCCATGTGCGCGAGCTGGTCTCCGGCGCGGTGCAGCGGCAGCTGGTCAGCGATGTGCCGCTGTGCGCCATGCTCTCCGGCGGACTGGACTCCAGCATCCTCTCGGCGCTGGCTGCGGAAAACTACCGCAAGGAGGGGCGGACGCTGGACACCTGGAGCGTCGATTATCGGGACAACCACGACTACTTCCACGCCGGCCGGTTCGTGCCCAGCGAGGACGCGCCGTTTGTCCGGCAGATGGCGGAGCACATCGGCAGCAATCACCACTTCGTGACGCTGGACAACCGGGAGCTGGCCGACGCGCTGATTCCCGCGGCGCTGGAGCGGGGACTGCCGGGCATGGCGGACGTGGATTCCAGCCTGATGCTGTTCTGCCGGGAGATCAAGCGGAGGTTCACCGTCGGCCTGTCCGGGGAGTGCGCCGACGAGCTGTTCGGCGGCTATCCCTGGTATCATCGGGAGGAAATCCTGTTCGAGGCGTGCTTTCCCTGGAGCCGGACGACCGCCGTGCGCGAGGCCATCCTCAGTCCCGACGCGGTGCCGGGGGACGGAGAGGGGTGGCTCCGGGAGGTCTATTCGGCCGCCGTCCGGCGCGCGGACAGCCTGCCCGGCGAGGACGCCCATGCGGTGCGCATGCGGCAGATGTTCGTGCTGAACTTCGAGTGGTTCATGCAGACGCTGCTGATGCGCAAGGATGCCATGAGCATGGCCTGCGGGCTGGAGATGCGCGTGCCCTTTGCCGACGAGCGCATCGTGGAGTATGCCTATAACCTGCCCTGGGCGCTCAAGAGTCTGGACGGCCGGGAGAAGGGCGTACTGCGCGCCGCGTTTGAGGATGTGCTCACGCCGGACGTGGCCTGGCGAAAGAAGAGTCCCTATCCGAAGACGTTTCATCCCGCGTACCTGGCCCGCGTGGCGGAACTGCTCCACGACCGGATGCACCGCCCCGGCGGCCGGCTGCGGGAGCTGGTGAACGGGGAGGCCGTGGGCAATCTGATCCGGGATCCCGATGCGCTGAAGGAGCCCTGGTACGGCCAGCTCAAAAATCAAAATCAAATCAAATGGGATATTATTGACAAGAACATACGTATATTATAATAAAAGAAAATTGAAGTAAAGATATGATACACAGAACAATAAACGGTTTTTGCGCATTTGTGCGTGAGAATAAAGAAAGGGAGGAATTATCATGAAGAAACTCGTATCCCTGGTGCTGGCGCTCCTGCTTTGCATGGCGATGGCCGTTCCCGCAATGGCGGAGGGCGAGACCATTGCAGTCGTCCTCAAGACTCTGTCTTCCGAGTACTGGAACTACGTCAAGGCCGGCTGCGATGCGGCGGCTGCGGATCTTGGCATCACCGTGACGGTCATCGGCCCCGGCGCGGAGAGCGATATCTCCGGCCAGGTCTCCATGATTGAAGAGCAGCTCGGACAGGACATCGCGGCCATCGTCTGCGCCCCCAATGACGGCGACGCGGCGGCCGCGGCGCTGGCACAGGCCACCGTGCCGGTCGTGTTCGTGGACACCGATGCGAACCTGGAGAGCAAGACCTCCTTCGTCGGCACCTCCAACGAGGATGCGGCGGCTATCGGCGGCGCGTACATCGCCGAGAAGCTGGGCGCCGATGCGAAGGTCGTCATCATCTACGGTCAGGAGGGTGAGAACACCTCCAACATGCGCATGAACGGCTACAAGCGCGCGCTGACCGAGGCGGGCATCGAGGTGCTGGCGGAGCAGTCCGGCCAGAACACCACCGACGGCGCCATGGCCACCATGGAGGATCTGCTCAACCGCTTCCCCGGCGAGATCAACGCCGTGCTCTGCCACAATGACGACACCGCCATCGGCGCGATGCAGGCCTGCGAGCAGGCGGGCGTCGAGGGCGTGAAGATCATCGGCTTCGACGGCAACGTCTCCGCCGTGGAGCTGGTGCTGGAGGGCAAGCTGGAGGGCTCCGTCGCCCAGCAGCCCTACATGATGGGCTATACCGCCGTCGAGGCTGCGCTGCAGGCGTCCCGCGGCGAGGCGGTCGAGCCGGTCATCTATGTCGATGCGAAGCTCATCACCATTGAGAATGGTCAGGAGTATCTGGACAGCCTGTCCGCAATGCTGGGCGAATAAGCGCGGCAGAGCCGAAGGGCATGAACACATAGCAATCGTGCGGCTGATTCGCTTCTGCGGATCAGCCGCATTCAGAACGGGGGAGGTGAGCAGATGAGCGAATATGTGGTGGAACTGAGAAACATCACCAAGCGTTTTCCCGGCGTCATCGCCCTGAAAAATATGTCCATCCAGATCAAGCCGGGCGAGATTCACGGCCTGATCGGCGAAAACGGCGCGGGAAAATCCACGCTCATCAAGGTTCTGACAGGAGTGTATATTCCCGAAGAGGGCGAAATCTACGTCTCCGGCGAGAAAATGAACTTCCGAAATCCGGTGCAGGCGCGCTCTGCCGGCATTGCGTGCGTCTATCAGGAGCTGAACATTGTGCCGCAGCTGCCGGTGGTGGACAACATCTTCATCGGGCGCGCGCTGAAAAAGCCCGGCGGTCTGCTGGACTATCGCACCATGCACGAGCAGGCCCGCGATGCGCTCGCTTCGCTAGGCCATGAGGAGATCGATACCCATACCCAGTGCGGCAAGCTGGGCATCGGCCTTCAGCAGATGGTGGAGATCGCCAAGGCGGTGTCGCTGGACGCGAAGCTGATCATCATGGACGAGCCCACGTCCTCGCTGGGCCGGGAAGAGGTCTCGCAGCTGATGAAGACGGTGCGCCGGCTCAAGGAGAAGGGCATCGCCATTCTGTTCGTCTCGCACAAGCTGGAGGAGCTGTTCGAGCTGTGCGACCGCGTGACGGTCATGCGCGACGGCGAGCACATCGTCACCGAGGACGTCAGGAACATGACCCACGATTCGCTGATTCAGGCGATGGTGGGCCGCACGCTGGAGAACCTGTTCCCGAAGGAATTCGGCGTGAAGGGCGAGTGCTTCCTGAAGGTGGAGCATCTGAACGAGGCCGGCGTGCTGCACGACGTGAGCTTCGAGGCCTATGGAGGCCAGATTCTGGGCGTGGCGGGCCTGGTGGGCGCGGGGCGCACGGAGACCATGCGCGCGATTTTCGGCGCGGATCCGCTGGATTCGGGAACGATATCGATCAAGGGAAAAACCGTGCGCATCCGCAGTCCGCAGGACGCCATCCGGCAGGGCATCGCATTTCTGACGGAGGATCGCAAGGGGCAGGGACTGGTGCTCTCGCAGCCGGTGAAGACCAATCTGATTCTGGCCAGCATGAAGCGCTTCAGGAAGGGCGCGCTGCTGAGCGGCGACGCGATTCGCGCCAACAGCGAAGCCCATGTGAAATCGCTGCGCATCAAGACGCCGACCATTGAGGAGGTCGTCGCCCAGCTGTCCGGCGGCAATCAGCAGAAGGTGGTCATCGGAAAATGGGTCAACACCGACGCGGAGATCTACATCTTTGACGAGCCTACCCGCGGCATCGATGTGGGCGCGAAGATTGAGGTCTACAACGTCATGAATCAGCTCGTCAAGGAGGGCAAGTGCGTCGTCATGGTCTCCTCGGAGATGCCGGAGATTCTGGCGATGAGCGACCGGGTGATGGTCATGCGCGGCGGACGCGTGATGGCCATGGTGGATCGCGATTCCGTGCACTTCAACCAGGAGGACATCATGAAAGCGGCTTGGGGAGGGAGTATCGAATGACAAACGCACCGAAGAAGACGGGCATCACGGATGTGCTGATGCGCCTCGGCCCTGCGCTGGCGCTTTTCCTGATGTTTATCGTGTTCGCCATCGTGATGCCGGGCAAGTTTCTGCGCATCGGAAATCTGATGAACGTGCTCAAGCAGGCGAGCATCAACTGCATGATCGGCGCGGGCATGCTGCTGTGCCTGATCACGGCGGGCATTGACCTGTCGGTGGGCTACAACTGTACGTTGGCATGCTGCGTCATTGGCGTTCTGATGAACGCTGGCGTGACCAGTCCGTTTTTGCTGATCCCGGCGGCGCTGCTGGCGTCCACGCTGGTCGGCTTTGTCAACGGCACGCTGCTGACGCGCCTGGATCTGCCGCACCCCTTTGTCTCCACGCTGGGCGCGAAGAATATTCTGTGGGGTCTTGCGCTGCTGATCACCGGCTCCACGTCCATCGGCCTTTACAACAAGGGCATCGATTCCACGCTGTTCATCGGCAGCGCCACGGTGTTCAGCTTCGGCTTTCCGGTCAGCTTTATCCTGGTGCTGGTGGTGTACGCGCTGTTCCACGTGTTCCTGAACCACACGGCGCTGGGCCGTCAGATCTACTGCGTGGGCGGCAATGCCGAGGCCGCGCGCCTTTCGGGCATCCGATCCAAGGATGTGCTCACCATTGTATACACCCTTTCGGGCTTCATGTGCGGCGTGGCGGGCGTGATTCTGGCGGGCCGCGTGGCCTCCGCCAACCCGAACGCCGGCGCGACCTATGATACCGATGCCATCGCGGCGTGCATCATCGGCGGCGCGTCCTTCTCCGGCGGCAAGGGCACCATCTGGGGCACGCTCGTCGGCGCGCTGCTCATCGCCATCATCCGAAACGGCCTGAACCTGCTGGGCACGTCCAACGATGTTCAGTATATCGTCATCGGTGCGGTGATCATTCTCTCCGTCGCAATCGACGTCATGCGCGGCAAGATCGAAGCCAAGGCGCGCAAGATGGCTGCGCACGAGTAATCCAGCCCAAATCACGCTGGACGTCACCCCGCCGCTGCTGTTTTGTTCCGGGCTTTTTTCACAGCCCTATGGTTTCTGGAAATCAATGGCCTTCGTCTGCAGCGGCGGCGAGCTTGCGGTGATTGTCCAACCAGGTATTGAGACCCAGACCGGTGGCGACCAGTAGGCCGCCGATGGCGCTCTGCACCGAAAAACTGCCCTTCACCAGCGTGTCCAGCAAAAGACCGGTGAAGATCTGACCTGTGAACTGCAGCAGCGTCAGCGCAAAGGCGGAAACCTTGCTGACAGTGACGTTCAGGATGATCGTAAGTCCCACGCCGAACGCGCCGCAGAGATACATGAACCAGTTGGCGGAAAGATGAAAGTTCTGCATCATCGGCTCGCCTCGGCCGACCAGCAGCAGTACGGCGGACGAAGCCGCCAATCCGGTGATATAGTTCATGACCGTCGACCGAACTGCGCCATGACGTTCTGCCAGCCTTGCGTTGACCGTGCGCGCGGTGACGATGGTCAAGCCAGTGCCCAGCGCCATCAGCACTGCGGCGATGTTCGCGCCGTTCAGGGGAAATACCATCACCAGCGCTCCAGCCAGTACCGCCGCTAACCCCAGCAGTTTTTCCTTGAAGAAGGGACTCTTGGCTGCGCCCAGCAGACCGAACTGATCTACAAACAGGCTCGTGATGCTCTGGCCCAGCAGACCCAGTCCCACGATAGCCGTCACGCCGACGCCGCCGTAGGCCATGTTGTTCAGAACCACCGTGCCTGCGCCGATCACGCCGCCCAGAAACATCCAGGGCGCGACGGGCTGCCGAACCGGCAGATGCTTCCTACGTACCGTGTACAGGAGCGCCGCTGCCAGCAGTCCCACTGCGTGAGTGATGACGGCGGAGGAATAGCCGCCGTAGAATTCAGCCAGCTGTCCGCCCTGCAAAACGGTGATTGCGCCGATCATGCCCGCAAAGAAGGTCAGTAGGGTAAACATGTGCATTCCTCCGAAATCGATGTTTTGTGGAATCTATCATGTGCAATCATTATAAGCGCCGGTATGGAAGATGACAATCAAGAACGTTGCCAAATCTGTGAGAGATTGTGCAATTTCTGGGAGATTTTGTCTCTCAATGGAATTTTTATCACAGTTGACAGTGGAAACCTTCCAAATCATATGTTATAATAAGAATGAGTTATAGTATAATTCCGGGAGCGATAGGCATGAAGGGGGTTCGGCGTATCGCTTCTGAACATAACAGACGACCTCAGTTGTAAAGGAGAGATCCCAATGTTTGATTCCAACAAGGTCTTTCTGGGCATTGCGCCGATTGGCTGGTGCAACGACGACATGCCCGAGCTGGGCGGAGAGAACACCTTTCGCCAGATCGTGAGCGAGATGGCGCTGGCGGGCTTCACCGGCTGCGAGATCGGCAACAAGTACCCCTCGGATCCGGTGGAGCTGAAGCGGGAACTGGACCTGCGCGGCATGCGCATCGCGTCCCGCTGGTTCTCCTCCTTTATCCTGACCCAGCCCATCGAACAGGTGGAGGCGGACTTTACCCGCGAGCTGGACTTCCTGGCCGCGGTGGGCGCCAACCGCATCAACGTCTCCGAACAGAGCTACTCCATTCAGGGCCAGATGGACACGCCCGTGCTGGCCGACAGGCGCCATGTGATGAACGACGCCGAGTGGGATCGCTTCTGCGCCGGGCTCAACCGCCTGGGCAGGATCGCCAAGGAGCGCGGCTTCAAGCTGTGCTTCCATCACCACATGGGCACCGTGGTGCAGACCGCCGCGGAGACCGACCGCATGCTGGCCAACACCGATCCCGAGAGCGTGTTCCTGTGCTATGACACCGGCCACTTCACCTTTGCGGGCGAGGATCCGCTGGCGGTGCTGAAGAAGTACGTCTCCCGCGTGGGCCATGTGCACCTGAAGGACATGCGCGCGGACGTGGTGAAGAAGGTCGCCCCCGAGGGATGGAGCTTCCTGCAGGCGGTGCGCAACGGCGCGTTCACCGTGCCCGGAGACGGCTGCGTGGACTTCGATCCCATCTTTGAGCTGCTCAGCAAGGCGGGCTACGAGGGCTGGCTGCTGGTGGAGGCCGAGCAGGATCCCGCGCTGGCCAATCCGCTGGAGTACGCCATCAAGGCGCGCAGGTACATCCGCGAGCACACCGGTCTTTGAGGAACGGAGGAGATCGACATGTATTTTGACAAGGAGGTCGGCCGCGGCTACAACGCCTATCTGACCATGGGCGAAAACGATCACGAGACGGGCATGGACGTGGGCCTGCTGGTGATGGAGCCCGGCGACGAATACGCCTTCGACGAGCCGGACAAGGAGATCGCGCTCGATCTGCTTCAGGGCAAGGCCGAGTTTGCCTGGGACGATCAGAGCTGCGAGGCCGAGCGCCCCGACACCTTCCACTATGACGCCTATTGCCTGCACGTCTGCCGCGGCACGAAGGTGACCGTGAGGGCCATCACGCATACCGAGATCTATGTTCAGATGACCGACAACGACCGCGTCTTTGACAACCGGATGTACAGGCCCGAGGACGTGATGGTCCAGCACGCCGGCAACAAGGGCGAGCTGATGGGCTGCATGCGCCGCGAGATCAAGACGTTCTTCGACTATGAGTCCGCGCCCTGGAGCAACATGGTGCTGGGCGAGGTGCTGAACTTCCCGGGCAAGTGGTCGTCCTATCCGCCGCACCATCATCCGCAGCCGGAGGTCTACTTCTATCGCTTCGACTATCCCGACGGCTTCGGCGCGGGCTTCGGCAACGGCAATATCTACAAGACCCGCCACAACGGCATCAGCATCATCAACCACGGCTTCCATTCCCAGACCGCCGCGCCGGGCTATGCCATGTGCTACATGTGGGGCATCCGCCATCTGCCGGGCGATCCCTGGCGCAAGACCCGCATCGACGATCCGGAGCACGCCTGGCTGTGGGAGCCCGACGCCAACGAGCACATTTTCCATATGGAGGGTGAACAATGAAGACCATCAGACTGACCATGGCCCAGGCGCTGGTGCGCTTCCTGGAGAATCAGTACGTCGCCTATGACGACGTGGAGCAGCCCTTTGTCCGCGGCGTGTTCATGCTGCCCGGACACGGCAATGTCGTCGGCCTCGGCCAGGCGCTTCTGCAGGAGGCGAAGCGGCTGGAGATCTATCAGGGCAAGAACGAGCAGGGCCAGGCCCATGTGGCCGTCGCGTTCGCCAAGCACATGAAGCGCAAGCAGATCATGGCGGTGACGTCCTCCGTCGGCCCCGGCGCGGCCAACATGGTCACCGCCGCCGCCACCGCCACGGCCAACAACATTCCCGTGCTGATCCTGCCCGGCGACGTGTACGCCTGCCGCCAGCCCGACCCGGTGCTGCAGCAGATCGAGCAGGTGCACGACCTGTCCCTGTCCACCAACGACGCCTTCCGTCCCGTCTGCCGCTACTGGGATCGAATCGTGCGCCCCGAACAGCTGATGAGCGCCATGATGAGCGCCTTCCGCGTGCTGACTGACCCCGCCGACACCGGCGCAGTGTGCATCGCACTGCCCCAGGACGTGGAGGGCGAGGCCTACGACTATCCGGAGGCCTTCTTCCAGAAGCGCGTCTGGCGGATCGAGCGCCGTCCGGCCACGGACATCGCCATCGAGCAGGCCGCCGAGGTCATTCGCAATTCGAAGAAGCCGATGCTCGTCTGCGGCGGCGGCGTGCGCTATTCCGAGGCCCACGAGGAGTTCCGCGCCTTCGCGGAGAAGTTCGGCATTCCCTTCGGCGAGACCCAGGCGGGCAAGAGCGCCATCGTCTGGAGCCATCCGCTGAACATGGGCGGCATCGGCGTGACCGGCTGCTCCGCCGCGAACGATCTGGCCCACGAGGCCGACTGCATCATCGGCGTGGGCACCCGCTATACCGACTTCACCACCGCTTCGAAGTGGCTGTTCCGCGAGGACGCGAAGTTCGTCAACATCAACGTCTCCGAGTTCCAGTCCTTCAAGCTGGACGCCGTTCCCGTGATCGCCGACGCCAAGGCCGCGCTGCCGAAGCTGGCCAAGGCGCTGGAGGGCTACAAGACCAGTTATAATGGCGAGATCGAAGCCGCCATTGAGAAGTGGAACAAGGAGTACGACCGCCTGGCCAGCATCGAGTTCGGCCCGGACTATGTGCCCGAGGTCAACGACGCCAACGCGAAGTCCGCGTTCAAGTACGCCGAGGACGTCAACGCGCAGCTGACCCAGACCGCCGCGCTGGCCGCCATCAACCGCCTGATCGGCGAGAACGATTCCGTCATCGGCGCGTCCGGCTCCCTGCCCGGCTGCATGCAGCGCATGTGGCGTGCCCGCAGCGTGGACAGCTACAACATGGAATACGGCTATTCCTGCATGGGCTACGAGATCTCCGGCGCGCTGGGCGTGAAGTTCGCTATCGGCGACGACAGGGACGTGTACGCCATGGTGGGCGACGGCAGCTTCATGATGCTGCACTCCGAGTTCATCACCGCCGTGCAGGAGCACAAGAAGATCAACGTCTGCCTGTTTGACAACGCCAGCTTCGGCTGCATCAACAATCTGCAGACCGCCCAGGGCAACGCCACGCTGTGCACGGAGCTGCGCTATCGCAATCCCGAGACCGGCAGGCATGACGGCAAGTTCATCTCCGTGGACTTCGCCGCCATCGCCCGCGCCTACGGCGCTGTGGGCTACACCGTGCGCACCATGAAGGAGCTGGAGGCCGCCATCGAGGAGGCCAAGTCCATCCAGGATCGCCCCGTGCTGTTCGACATCAAGGTGCTGCCCAAGTCCATGACCGAGGGCTACAATTCCTGGTGGCGCGTGGGCTCCGTTGAGGTCGGCGGCACCGAGGCCAACCGCGCCGCGTGGCAGAGCCACCTCGACCACGTCAGGGACGCGCGCAAGTATTAAGTCCTTCGCGCCGGGAGCGCGCCTCCCGGCGTGACGATAACCGGTATTCTTCAAACTGAATGATACAGGAGGATGAATCCCATGAGCAAGAAACTGAGAATCGGCGTCATCGGCGCCGGTCGCATCGGCAAGCTGCATTCCAACAACCTGGTCTCCCGCGTGCCGAACGCCGAGCTGGTCGCCGTGTCCGATGTGTACGAGCCCGCCGCCAAGGATCTGGCCGAGAAGCTGAACATTCCCCACTATTACAACGATTACCACAAGATCCTCGAGGATCCCACCATCGACGCGGTGTTCATCTGCTCCTCCACCGACACCCATTCGCCCATCTCTATCGAGGCCGCCAAGGCGGGCAAGCACATCTTCTGTGAGAAGCCCATCGACCACGATCTGGACAAGATCAAGGCCGTTCTCGAGGAGGTCAAGAAGGCCGGCGTGAAGTACCAGGTGGGCTTCAATCGCCGCTTCGACCGCAACTTCAAGCATGTGCACGAGGTCGTGCAGAGCGGCGGCATCGGCGACGTTCAGATCGTGAAGGTCACCTCCCGCGATCCCGAGGCCCCGCCGCTGTCCTACGTGAAAGTCTCCGGCGGCATCTTCGTGGACATGACCATCCACGATTTCGACATGGTGCGCTACCTGTCCGGCAGCGAGGTTGAGGAGGTCAGCGCCGTGGGCGCGTGCCTGGTCAACCCCGAGATCGGTCAGGCTGGCGATGTGGATACCTGCATCATCACCCTGGCTCCAAGGGCTGCATCACCGCCGACAACGAGACCCCCAACAACACTACCCTCTACACCGCCGACGGCGTGCAGAAGGAGAAGCCCCTGTGGTTCTTCCTGGAGCGCTACAACGACGCGTTCATCGCCGAGGAGAACAGCTTCGTGGACGCCTGCCTGAACGATACCAACACCGCCGTGGGCGCCCTCGACGGCCTGCAGCCGGTGCTCATCGCCATCGCGGCCAAGGAGTCCTGCGAAAAGGGCGGCGTGCCGGTCAAGGTGATGAAGTAATATCCGATAATTATCTGGCAAGGAGGCGTTTACATTGAACGCAAACGAAAAGCGCGAGCTGCAAGTGTTCGCGGCGGAAATCCGCATCGCGCTGTTGGAGGAGCTCAAGGCCCGCGGCTTCGGCCACATCGGCGGCTCCCTGAGCATCTGCGATCTGCTGGCCGTGCTGTATGGCAAGGTCATGCGCTACAAGCCCGAGGATCCCAAGTGGGCCGACCGCGACAAGCTGGTCTGCTCCAAGGGCCACGCCGGTCCGGCGGTGTACGCCACGCTGGCGCTGAAGGGCTTCTTCCCGAAAGAGGATCTGGCGACCCTGAACCGGCCGCATACGAACCTGCCCTCCCACTGCGACAAGAACAAGACCATCGGCGTGGACTGCACCACCGGCTCTCTGGGCCAGGGCACGTCCCAGGCCGTGGGCATGGCGCTGGGCGACAAGCTCAAGGGCCGTCCCTCCCGCACGTTCCTGATCGTGGGCGACGGCGAGATCGACGAGGGCCAGTGCTGGGAGGCCGCGATGTTCACCGCAGCCAAGAAGGTCACCAACCTGGTCTGGATCGTGGATGACAACAAAAAGCAGCTCGACGGCCCCACCGCCGAGATCCTGCCCTCCGGCGATCTGCGCGCCAAGTTCGAGGCCTTCGGCTTCGACGCTGTGCGCGTCGACGGCCACGATGTGGAGCAGCTCTATGCAGCGCTGACCAAGGAGCCGGCGGACAAGCCCCTGGCCATCATCATGGACAACGTCAAGGGCCGCGGCGTGAAGGCCGTGGAGGAGACCGCGTCCAACCATTCCATGACGGTCAAGCCCGAGGTGTGGGACAGCTACATCGAGGCTGTCAAGGCCAACCTCGAAAACCTCAAGAAGGAGGGTGGAGAAGCATGAAGGTGATTTACAACGGAAGCGCTGATCCCCGCGCCTTCAAGGATGTGCTCGGCACGAAAATTCCCGAGATGCTGGAGAGCAATCCCGACGTCATCTATCTCGACGCAGACCTGATGAGCTGCATCGGCACCGCCAAGTATGCCAAGGCCCATCCCGACCGCGCCATCAACGTGGGCATTGCCGAGTCCAATATGGCGGGCATCGCCGCCGGTCTGGCCGCCGCGGGCTTCAAGCCCATCTGCCATTCCTTCGGCCCCTTCGCGTCCCGCCGCTGCTTCGACCAGGTGTTCATGTCCTGCGGCTATGCCCACAACGACATCACCATGATCGGCACCGACCCGGGCGTGACCGCCGGTTACAACGGAGGCACCCACATGCCCTTTGAGGATGTGGCCATGTACCGCGCGCTGCCCGGCGCTACGGTCATCGACGCCACCGACACCGCCATGATGGAGGACATCCTGCCCAAGCTGGTGGAGCTGCCCGGCGTGAAGTACGTGCGCGCCAACCGCAAGAGCAACGACCGCGTCTACGAGGACGGCTCCGAGTTCGAAATCGGCAAGGGCGTGGTACTGCGCGAGGGCAAGGACGCGACCATCATCGCCTGCGGCTACATGGTGGGCAAGGCGCTGGGCGCGGCTCAGAAGCTGGCCGAAAAGGGCATTGAGACGACCGTCATCGACATGTTCACCATCAAGCCCCTGGACGAAGCGCTGGTCATCGAGTATGCGAAGAAGACCGGCTGCGTCGTCACCGCTGAGAACCACAACAAGATCGGCGGCCTGTTCAGCGCCGTGTCCGACTGCCTGATCCAGAACTGCCCCGTGCCCGCCGGCTATGTGGCCGTCGAGGACGAGTACGGCGAGGTCGGCCCGGTGGACTATCTGGCCGAGCGCTTCGGCCTGACCATCGACCACATCGTCGAGGTGGTCGAAAAGACCGTGGCGAAGAAATGAGTTGTGCTGCGCCCCGGCCCTTTGAGCCGAGGCTTCCCGAGAACGATTGATTTGGAGGAGATAAACATGGGCAAGAAGATTCGAGTTGGCGTGGCTGGTTACGGCACGATTGGACAGCGTCTGGCGGACGGCGTCGCCATGCAGGGCGACATGGAGCTGGTCGGCATCGCCGATCTGGCGCCCACCCTTTCCATCCGCGCCCTGGCCGAGAACGATATGATCGGCGCGAACAACGTCAAGTACAACCTCTATCTGGTGGATGGCGCGGACAAGTCCGCCTTTGACGCCCAGGGCATCCCGGTGGCCGGCACCTTCGAGGACCTGATCAAGTCCGTCGACATCATGCTGGACAGCGCGCCCGGCGGAGTCGGCGCGAAGAACAAGGTGCTCTATGAGAAGCTGGGCGTGAAGGCCATCTTCCAGGGCGGCGAGAAGAACTCCGTCGCGGACGTGTTCTTCCACGGCTATGCCAACTATGAAAAGGGCGTGAACGCCAACTATCTGAAGCTGACCAGCTGCAACACCACCGGCCTGATCCGCACCGTGGACGCGCTGGACCGCGCCATCGGCATCGAGAAGGTCGCCATCACCATCATCCGCCGCGTGGCCGACCCGGGCGACTATCATCGCGGACTGACCAACGCGCTGCAGATGGAGAAGGCCCCGACCCATCAGGCCGTCGACCTGATGACCATCATGCCCCACGTGGACGCCACCGGCATTCTGGTGCACACCCCCGTGACCCACGGCCATATCATCACCGTGCTGGCCACCGCCAAGGACGGCAAGAAGATCACCAAGGAGCAGGCGCTGGAGGTCTTCCAGAAGCATCCCCGCATCCGCGTGGTCTCCATCGACGAGGGCTTCAAGGGCAATGCCAGCTTCTTCAAGTATGCCCGCGACCTGGGCCATCGCCGCGGCGACATGTATGAGATCGGCCTGTGGGAGGATTCCATCGTCGAGTCCGGCAACGACATCATGTATGCCATCAACATTCCCCAGGAGTCCGTCACCATCCCCGAGACCATCGACGGCATCCGCGCGGCCATGGGCATGCAGCTCACCCGCGAGGAAGGCACCACCGAGACCAACAAGTATCTGGGCATCGGCAAGTTCAAGAAGTAATCTGAACAAAATGGGGGAGCGCTCCCGCGGAAACGCGGGGTGCTTCCCCTTCAATGGCAAAGGAGGGACTTTGTGCCGGCCTGCCACTGAATTGACAGGAGATTCTGAGATTCATTGCGAAAAGCGCCCGCAGGCGAAGAGAATGCGGGCGATATCGGCATTTTTCCTGTTGAACGTGCGATTTCATCAAGTGGAAAATCATCGGATGGGCCGGGATCCCATTTTGATATCGCCAGAGAACATTTTAGGAGGGATTTTCCATGAGATTTGGCATACATACCCTTGACGAGTTTGATGTGCAGGGCAAGACCGTGCTCTGCCGCGTGGACATGAACCAGCCCGTCGACCGCGCGACCGATACACTCAAGTCCGTTCAGCGCATCACCGCCTGCGCGCCCACCATCCGGGAGCTGTCCGACAAGGGCGCGAAGGTCGTGCTGCTGGCCCATCAGGGCAGCGATATCGAGTACAAGAACTTCTATTGCACCCGCCCCCATGCGAAGGTGCTGACCGAGCTGCTGGGCCGCGAGGTGAAGTGGATCGACGACGTGTGCGGCCCCGCCGCCCGCGAGGCCATCAGGGCGCTGAAGGACGGCGAGATTCTCCTGCTGGACAACGTGCGCTTCTGCTCTGAGGAACAGACGCTGTTCGAGCTGAAGCTCTGCCTGACCCATGAACAGCAGGCGAAGACGCAGGTGGTGGAAAAGCTGGCGCCGCTGGCCGACCTGTATGTCTGCGACGCCTTCGCCGCCGCCCATCGCGACCAACCCACGCTGTGCGGCTTCGAGCAGGTGCTGCCCTCCGCCATGGGCCGGTTGTTCGAGCGGGAATACTGCGTGGTCTCCGAGCTGATGGAGGCCCCCGAGCATCCCTGCACGTTCGTGCTGGGCGGCTCCAAGATCTCCGACGCGTTCATGATGATGGAAACCGTGCTGAGCTCCGGCGCGGCGGATACCATCCTCACCGGCGGACTGGTCGGCCAGATCCTGCTGGCCAGCCAGGGCGTGGAGATCGGCAGCGGCACGCTGGGCTTCATCGAGAAGTCCGGCTATGCGGAGTTCATCGAGAAGGCCAAGGGCTTCTATTCGAAGTACGCAGACCGCATCGTGCTGCCGGTGGATCTGGCGCAGGTGGTGGACGGTGCGCGCAGCGAGGCGAAGGTGGGAGAGATTCCCGCCGACTTCGATGCCATGGACATCGGTTCCGAAACCGCGGCCAGGTATCGCGAGATCATTCTGAATTCCAAGACCGTGTTCGCCAACGGCCCCGTGGGCGTGTTTGAGAAGCCCGAGAGCGAGCTGGGCACGAAGGTGCTGTTCACGGCGATGGCCGAGACCGAGGGCTACACCGTGGTCGGCGGCGGCGACAGCGTCACCGCGGCCAAGCAGTACAATGTCACCGACAAGCTGGGCTACATCTGCACCGGCGGCGGCGCGCTGATCCGCTTCCTGACCGGCGAAGAGCTGCCCGTGGTGAAGGCCCTGCGCCATGCCGCGAAGGCGTTCCCTGCGGAATAACGGCCGCTGCCAGGCGGCTTTTCCGGGAGAATGCAAAAAGGGGACTTTCCTGGAAGAAGGAAGTCCCCTTTCGCAAAACCGACCGTCATCGTCATAACGAGGTGTCATCATGAAGCTTGAATTTGGATTCGGAACCGGCACGCAGGTCGTCGAGGTGCCGGATAAAAACCTGATGGGCGTGCTCATGTCCAACGACGTGCCCCGGGGTTTGATGAACGAGGAGGAGGTCGTGCGCGCGCTGGAGAATCCCATCGGCACGCCGCGCCTTCGCGAGATCGTGAAGCCGGGCGAGAAGATCGCCATCGTCACCAGCGACATCACCCGCCCCTGTCCCAGCTATCGCATTCTGCCCGCGCTGCTGGACGAGCTGTACGCCGCCGGATGCCGCGCGGAGGACGTCACGCTGGTGTTCGCGCTGGGCAGCCATCGCGGACATACGCCGGAGGAGATGAAGAAGCTGGCCGGCGAGCGCGCGTACAGTGAGATCCGCTGCGTGGACTCCGACCGCGCCGACTGCGTGCACATGGGAACGACCGACGCCGGTACGCCGGTGGACATCACCCGCGCCGTGGCCGAGGCCGACCGCCGCATCTGCCTGGGCAACATCGAATATCACTACTTCGCCGGCTATTCCGGCGGTGCGAAGGCCATCATGCCGGGCGTGTCCACCCGCGAGGCCATTCAGTGCAACCACCGCATGATGGTGAAGGAGGAGGCCCACGCGGGCAATCTGGAGGGCAATCCGCTGCGCATGGACATCGAGCAGGCGGCGGCGATCTGCGGCGTGGACTTCATTGTGAACGTGGTGCTGGACGAGCACAAGCAGATTGTGAAGGCGGTGGCCGGAGATCTGGTCAAGGCCCACCGCGAGGGCTGCCGCTTCCTGGACAGGATGTACCTGAAGGAGCTGGACAGCCGCGCGGACATCGTGCTGGTCAGCCAGGGCGGCGCGCCCAAGGATCTGAACCTGTATCAGACCCAGAAGGCGCTGGACAACGCCAAGCACGCCGTGAAAAACGGCGGCACCATCATCCTGATCGGCTCCTGCAAGGAGGGCCTGGGGGAGAAGGTGTTCGAGGAGTGGATGCTGAACGCGCCCACCGCCGAGAGCATGATCGAGCGCATCGGCCGGGACTTCCAGCTGGGCGGACACAAGGCCGCGGCCATCGCCATGGTGCTGCAGAACGCCGAGATCTATTTGGTCAGCGATCTTGAGGACGATTTCGTGAAAAAGATCTTCCTCAAGCCCGCCCACAGCGCGCAGGAGGCCCTCGACGCGGCCTTTGCCCGCCTCGGCCCCGACGCCACCGTGCTGGCCATGCCCTACGGCGGATCGACGCTGCCGAGAGCGAAGGCGTAGGTTTACAGATGAATCAGGGGGCAGGAGGCGCTTCGAAAGAGGGCCTTCTGCACTGCCTGAAAGGAGCAAATTGCATGGAAGAGAGAATCCATCTTCGCGACCGCGCCCGCGGTTGCCTGATCGGCGGCGCAATCGGCGATGCGCTGGGCTATCCGGTGGAGTTTATCAGCGTCAGCGCCATTCACAGGAGATATGGGGAGAGCGGCATTCAGGCGCTGGAGTGCGATCCCAAAACCGGCACGGCCATCATTTCCGACGACACGCAGATGGTGCTGTTCACCGCCAACGGCCTGCTGCTCAGCGAGGCGCGCGGAAAGCGCCCGGTCGAGGGCTGGATTTATGCGGCCTATCTGGACTGGATGCGCACGCAGGGTAGAAGGGTGAAGGCGGAAAAGCTCTGCTGGCTCAATGAGATTCCCGAACTGAACGCACTGCGGGCGCCGGGCAACACCTGCCTGAACGCGCTGGAGAGCGGGGAGATGGGCTCCGTGGACGAGCCGATCAACAACAGCAAGGGCTGCGGCGGCATCATGCGCGTCGCGCCTGTGGCGATTTACGGCTTTGTGAAGGGCTGGGACGAGGAGCGCATCGTGCGCCTGGGCGCGGAGGCTGCCGCCATCACCCACGGCCATCCGCTGGGCTGGATGAGCTCCGCGGCGCTGGTGGACATCGTCTACCGCGAGCTGAACGGCGCGTCGCCGAGACAGGCGGTGGAGGAATGCATCGCCGCACTGCACCGCATCTACGCGGACGATCCCTGGACAGAGAAGCTGACGAAGCCCATGGAGCGCGCGCTGGAGCTGGCTGACGACCGGATGCGCACCGATCTGCAGTGCCTGAACCTGCTGGGCGAAGGCTGGGTTGGCGACGAGGCGCTGTATGTCTCCATCTACTGCGCGGTGAAATATGCGGACGATTTCGACCGCGCCATGACGGTTTCCGTCAACCACAGCGGCGACAGCGATTCAACTGGCGCCGTGACCGGCAACATCCTGGGCGCATATTTGGGCTATGACGCCATTTCGGACAAGTGGAAGGAGACGCTCGAGCTGCGCGATTTGATCCTCGAAATCTCCGACGATCTCTGCGCTGCGGAGAATGAGCGCGATGCGCGCTGGATGGAGAAGTACGCGGGCAAATAGGTTTTCAATGATCAGGACCCCGGCGCAATGCAGCCGGGGCCCTAAACGTGCCTGGGGAGGATCAATAGTTTTCCGCGCGAACCTCGAAATAGCTCTGGGGATGCGCGCAGACGGGGCAGACCTCGGGGGCCTTCTTGCCCATCACCAGATGACCGCAGTTGCGGCACTCCCACATGGTCATCTCGGCCTTTTCGAAGACCTTCTGCATCTCCACGTTGGACAGCAGCGCGCGATAGCGCTCCTCGTGGGACTTTTCAATGGCTGCCACCATGCGGAATTTCTCGGCAAGCTCGGTGAAGCCCTCTTCGTCGGCTTCCTTGGCGAAGGTGGCGTACATGTCGGTCCACTCGTAGTTCTCGCCCTCGGCTGCGGACAGGAGGTTATCGGCGGTCTTGCCCAGGCCGCCCAGCGCCTTGAACCACATCTTGGCGTGTTCCTTCTCATTGTCGGCGGTCTTCTGGAAGATCGCGGCGATCTGCTCGAAGCCTTCCTTCTTGGCCACAGATGCGAAATAGGTATACTTGTTGCGCGCCTCCGACTCGCCGGAGAATGCCGTCTTCAGATTTTTTTCAGTCTTGCTGCCCTTCAATTCCATGGAAAAACGCTCCTTTCAATTCGGTAGATGTTCTCTTTCCCTTCCATATTTACCCCATTATGTTCCGAGTAAAACATTATTTCGCCGCTGGCCGCGCAAATTCCTTGCTGTATAACAAAATCTTATGAGCATATAATGATGCGTTTACATCCATACTGTACACTGGAGGCGCACAGAGAGAATCAGAGGAGTGCAGAGAGATGGATATTTTTGGCGTACTGACAATGCTCGGCGGGCTGGCCCTGTTCCTTTACGGAATGGATCTGATGGGCAAGAGCCTGGAGCGGCAGGCGGGCAACCGGCTGCAGACCATTCTGGAGCGGCTGACGGCCCGTCCGACCATGGGATTTCTGTTGGGACTGGTCACCACGGCGGTGATTCAGTCGTCCTCGGCGACAACGGTGATGGTGGTTGGGTTTGTCAATTCCGGGCTGATGAAGCTGCATCAGGCCTGTTCGGTGATCATGGGCGCGAATGTGGGTACCACGGTGACCTCGTGGATTCTGAGCCTTTCGGGACTGGAGGGCGACAGCTTCTTCGTGCAGCTGCTGAAGCCTTCGTCATTTTCACCGGTGCTGGCGCTGGTGGGCGTTGTGCTGTATCTGTTCAGCAAGCGGGACCGGGTGAAGGTCACCGGCGCGGCGCTGCTGGGCTTCGCCATCCTGATGTTCGGCATGGACACCATGTCCGGCGCAGTGAAGCCGCTGGCGAAGGTTCCCGAATTCACGCAGATGTTTACGCTGTTCTCCAATCCGGTGCTGGGCGTGCTCACCGGCGCGCTGCTGACGGCGGTGATTCAGAGCTCGTCGGCCTCCGTGGGCATTCTTCAGGCGCTCTCGGCCACCGGCGCAGTGACCTATGCCAGCGCGATTCCCATCATCATGGGCCAGAATATCGGCACCTGCGTGACGGCGCTGATCTCGGCCGTGGGCGCGAACCGCAACGCCAGGCGGGCGGCGTTTATTCACCTTTACTTCAACGTCATTGGCGTGGCTGTATTTCTGGCGCTGTACATGCTGGTTCAGGTTTTTGTGCCGCTGCCTTTTGCAGATGATACGGTCAACGGACTGGGAATCGCAGTGGTGCACACCTGCTTCAATCTTCTGGCGACGGCCGTGCTGCTGCCGTTCTCCAGACAGCTGGAGAGGCTCGCCTGCATGACGGTGCGCGGGAGCGCGAAGGATGAGCCGGTCGTGACGCTGGATGAGCGCCTGCTGAATACGCCTGCGGTGGCGGTGGAGCAGAGCCGACGCGCCTCGGTGGATATGGCGCATGCCGCCAAGGCGGCGCTGTCCGAGTCCATGCGGCTCATCAGCCACTATGACGCGGCTAGGGACGCTGCGGTCCGGGAAATGGAGGATCAGACCGACCAGTATGAGGATCTGCTGGGCGCCTATCTGGTGAAGCTGTCCGCGCATGAGATGACGCAGCAGGACAGCCGGGAGACTTCCATGCTGCTGCACATGATCGGCGATTTTGAGCGCATCGGCGACCATGCGCTGAACCTTTCGGACGTGGCCCGGGAGCTGCACGACAAGAAGCTCAGCTTCTCTGAGCAGGCCCGAAGGGAAGTGGCCATTCTGGGCAACGCCATCGACGAGGTGCTGACGCTGGCGATCCGGGCCTTCGAGACCGGCGACGCGGCGCTCGCGCGGCGGGTGGAACCGCTGGAGCAGGTGGTGGACGATCTGACCAAGGAGCTCAAGCGCAGGCACATCGAACGTCTGCAGTCCGGCGTGTGCACGATCGTGATGGGGTTCATCCTCGCCGATCTGACCAACAACTGCGAGCGCGTGGCCGACCATTGCTCCAACATCGCGGCGACGCTGATCGAGTGCGCTCAGGGACGCTTCGGCATGCATGGCTATACCCTCGAGGCTGAGGCGAGCGCGGATTATCGTCGGCTTTATCAGGAGTATCTGCACAAATACAGCCTGACTGCTGCAGCGGCCGAGTGAGGGATTGGTTTCAAAAATTAACTTTTTCCACGTTGACTTCATTTGTAAACTCAGGGATAATAAAATCAACGATTCGTTTTATGCGTTCCCTGCAAAGGAGATCAACATGGCAAAGATCAAATTCATCACCGATTCCGTCAGCGATATCACTGTTCAGGACGAGCAGGCGCTGGGTATTCAGGTGCTTCCGTTTCCCGTGTCCTTTGGCGATAAGACCTATCTGAGCCGCGTGGACTTCGACAACCAGAAGTTCTATGAGATGCTCGAGGCGGCGCCGGAGATCCCCACCACCTCCCAGATTACCGTATACGAATACGGCGAGATCTTTGACGCGGCCTATTCCGAGGGCTATACCGATGTGATCAACACCACCATCAATTCCGAGGGCTCCGGCACGTACAACAGTGCCTGTCTGGCGGAGCAGATGTTCTATGAGTTCCATCCCGAGGCCAAAAAGGTCTTCCGGATTCATAACCTGGACGGCGCGAGCTATACCTGCGCGTACGGCTATGCGGTGATCGAGGGCGCGAAGATGGCCCGGGAAGGCAGGAGCGTGGAGGAGATCCTGGCCTTCATGAACGACTGGCTGCAGCATTCCGTGATCTATTTCGTGCCCTATACGCTGAAATACGCGGGCAAGTCCGGACGGATTCCCAGCGCTGCGGCGTTTGTGGGCGAGCTGGTGGGCCTCAAGCCCATCATGCGCATCTATGACCACGCCATCGTTACCAACGATAAGGTGCGCGGTGAAAAGAAGATTATCCCGACGGTGACCAAAAAGGCGCTCGCGGACATGCAGACCGGCTCGCCCTACATGGTCATCTATGGCTCCTGCCCGGAGGATGGCGACGCGATGGAGGCCGCAATGGTCGAGGCGCTGGGCTATCCGCCGGCGGGACGGAGTCAGATCGGCGCGGCCATCGCCATCAATGCCGGCCCCCGCGTGGTGGGCGTGTGCTTCCACGAGAAATGAGAAGGAGCGCTCCGGGAGAGATCCCGGGGCGCTCTTTGCGTGTCAAAAAGGGTTTTTGACACGTTCCATGAAAATCTGAGGATTTTCATGGAGCAGGAGGAGAACTGCGGAAATCTGAAAATCTCACGATTTTCCGGGCGATTTCCTGACGGAAGGTGTTCTTTTTCCGCCGCTGACGCTTGCGAAAAAAGACGGGCGCGCCGTACACGCCGCCGCGCCCGATTTTACAGGCGGTTCTGCACAGGTTTTCCGACAGAAGGAGCGCTCCGGGAGAGATCCCGGGGCGCTCTTTCTGTCGGAAAGACGTGGATATGAAACGGTTTGTAACACGGATGTCGAAAACGCATCACAATTCGGACGCTACGCGGATTCTTCGGCTTGAATTCACCAAAACCCAATATGATTTGGGTTGACAGCCTTTGCAATCTCGACTATTGTTGTATCGACCCCGGACGAGGATCCGGCGATGATTGGAGGCGATTGTATGTCCTATGGAGCTTATGGAAGCGCTGATGAGTACGCCTATGCCCGCGCGAAAAAACTGGGCGCGAAGGCCTATCATGCCGCACTTCAGCGCGGAGAGAACCCGTATTTGCCCGTGCTGGAGGAATTGGTTCCTGATCAGCTCAGCCTGCCCCACGTCAATCTGGGTCTGGTAACCATTCCGATCGAGCGTCTGGTGGGAACCGGAACGAAGGGGCGCACGAATGCCTTTGCCTGCAACTTCATGCCGCTGCTGGACGAGAGCTCTGAATTTGCCGGAAAGTGGATTGCGCTGCACTCCAGCGTGGTTCAGGACGGCGTCCGCCAGCCCGTGAAGGCGCTGGAATACATGAATCAGTTCTATGTGCTCGAGGGCAACAAGCGCGTCAGCGTGCTCAAGAGCCTGGGTTCGCTGATGATCGAGGGCGAAGTAACCCGCATCATTCCCAAGCGCACCGGTGAGAAGGAAAACAACATTTATTTTGAATTCCTTGATTTTTACAAGGATACCAAGATCAATTACATATGGTTCAGCGAGGAGGGCAGCTTTGCCCGCCTGTACGAACTGGTGGGCAAGACGCCCGGCGAACCCTGGAGCAGCGAAGAGCTGGTGGACTTCCAGGCCGCATATCTGCGCTTCTCCAATGCGTACAACCTGGCGGGCGGCGATCTGCTGAAGATTACCACCGGCGACGCCTTCCTGATTTTCCTGCAGGTGTACGGCTATGAGAAGGATCTGTTTCTGGTCAGCTCCGAGCTGCGCGAGAAGCTCAGCCGCCTGCGCAACGAGTTCAGGGCAAAGGCGCATGAGGAATCCTATTCTCTGCTGATGAACACGGAGGGTCAGAAGCCCGGACTGATCAGCCAGATCATCCATGCTGCGCCCCAGAAGATGCGGGTCGCCTTTGTCAATAACCGCTCGCCCCAGACCTCCGGATGGACCTACTGGCACGAGCTGGGCAAGAATCGCGTGGAAACCGTGTTCGGCGATAAGGTGGAGACCCGGATGGTTTCAAACGTCGCGCCGGAGAAGTGCGAGGAGGTCATCGGGGAGCTGATCGAACAGGGCACCAACATCGTATTCACCACGTCGCCGGTGCTGCTGGACGGCGCGATGAAAACTGCGATCAAGTATCCGGACGTGAAGGTGCTGAATTGCTCGCTGCTGCCGTCGTATCATGCGGTGCGATCCTACTATCTGCGCATGTACGAAGCGAAGTTCATCATCGGCGCCATCGCCGGTGCGGTGTGCGACAACAACGCCATCGGATACATTGCGGATTATCCTGTCTATGGAACGCCGGCTAGCATCAATGCCTTCGCGCTGGGCGCGAAGATGACCAATCCCCGGGTGAAGGTCTATCTGGAGTGGTCCACGGTGAAGGACGTCGATCCCATGGAGGCTTTTGCCGCGCATGATGTGCGCGTGATTTCCAACCGCGATATCAGCGCGCCGTCCCATCAATCCATGGAATTTGGCCTGTACCTGCAGAAGCCGGGCGGAACCCAGAATCTGGCCATGCCGGTCTGGAACTGGGGACGGCTTTACGAGGATCTGCTGCGCCGCGTCCAGAACGGCGTCTGGCGGACCGACGCAATCCAGAACGGCGCGCAGGCGCTGAATTACTGGTGGGGAATGGATGCGAATGCCATCGACGTGTTCTATTCCCATAAGCTGGACAGCGGCACCCGCCGCCTGGCCGATCTGCTGCGCGATCAGGTGCGCTCGGGACGGCTGCGCCCCTTCGCCGAGACGATTGTCTCTCAGGATGGAACGCTGCGCTGCTCCTCGGGCAAGGCCATGACGCCGGCGGAGATCATCTCGATGGATTGGCTGTGTGATAACGTTGTGGGCACGATCCCGGCGCTGGAGGACATGAAGCCTGAGGCCGCGCCCTTTGTTGAAATCCAGGGCATACACAGCATCAAGGCCCCGGATACTTCCGAAATCTGCTGGACCGACCCGTTTTCAGATGGAGAGTGACGCATGAAGATCCTGCTGCTGGCCGATGAACCCGATGTTCGCCTGTGGGATCATCTGGATCGAAGTCTTCTGGAAGACATCGAGCTGGTCATCTCCTGCGGCGATTTGCCCGCAGAATACCTGTCCTTCATCACCTGCTTTACCAACGCGCCCATTCTCTATGTGCACGGCAATCACGACGTGCGCTATGAGAAGAAGCCGCCGGAGGGCTGCATCTGCATTGAGGACGCCGTTTACAACTTCAACGGGCTGAGGGTTCTCGGTTTGGGCGGCAGTATGCGCTACAAGCCCGGCCCGCATCAGTACACCGATCGGGAGATGGCCCGACGCATCCGGAAGCTGCGGTTCAAGCTGTTCCGCAGCAAAGGCTTCGATGTGCTGGTGGCGCACGCGCCGATGCGCGGCATCGGCGACGCGGAGGATCTGGCGCACCGAGGGTTTGAGACCTTTCGCGAGCTGATTGACAAATACCAGCCCGCCTATTTCATTCATGGACACGTCCACAAATCCTACGACTTCCGGTTCCGGCGCGAACAGAAATATGGCAATACCACGGTGGTGAACGCCTGGACGAGCTATATCATCGATCTGGAGGCGCCGGAGCGTCCTCAGAAAAAGCGCTTCCGCTGAAAAAGCACAGAACGAACGCCCGCGATGGTTCAAGGATCGCGGGCGTTCGTTCTGTGCTTTGGAAGGAGATCAGTTCAGGTAATCGCCGCAGTCGTGGGCGTTGTACTGCTTTTTGACGCGCACGATCAGAGAGCCGTCGGGCTGGAAGACCTCCTCGACGATTCTGTATTGAACGCGCTTGCGATTCAGATCCAGCTTGTACTGCTCGAATTCGGCGCGTACGATGCGGCTGGTTTCCTCGGGACTGAGCGCGTCCTTCAGACTGAAGTGCAGCGTTTGCTGAAGACAGGCGGATTTTATGCGTCGCATGGGATTCACTCCTTTCAATGAAATTATACCACAGGAGCGAGTTGCGAAGTAAGTTAAAAGTGATTTTTCTACGATACTGTGCATATATAAGCGCAGAAATATTAAATGAAATGCACAAAAACAATGCCGGAAGAAGGCGGAAAGAGAGAAATCATAACAAATAATTAACTTACGATCGGCGCGCTTTTTCTGGTAAAATACAACCATCAGGGCGGGTTTCCCCGGCCCGAATTTCAGAAAGGGCGGAGGTCGTAGCCATGAAGCGGATTGAGAGCGCATGCCTGGAGCAGACGCTGATCTTTGATTCCAGAGAGGAGCTGGAGATCTTCAAGCGCCAGTTGGAGAAAAAGCGCGTCCCGTTCAAGGTGGAGGGCGTGCAGGATCTGACCGACGGCATGGTGAGCGTGCGCATGCTTCGCAGATATGTGCACGATCCGGTGGGCGATTATCTGGACTGAGGGGGAATTTCATATGGAACTCAAGCGGCGACAGGTCAGCCATCGCAAATATGGTTCCGGTACTGTGACCGGCTTCAACGGCCGTGTGCTCACCGTGTTCTTTGATCAGTACGGCTCCCACAGCTTCCGGTATCCGGATGCTTTCGCGACGGAACTGAAGGCCTCCGAGCCGGAGGTGCAGCGGTTCATCGAAAGCGAGCTTTCCGGCGATTCGTAATCGCGCCCTTCAGGCGCAGGCGCTGCCCAATCCCGAAACGGGGTTGGGCTTTTTCATGCCTATGGACAGGCGGCGGAAAAACTGATAGAATAGTGCGGGGAGGTGAGGAAGCATGGTGTATCGCATCCTGATCGTGGAGGACGACGCGGCCATCGCAGGCGCGGTGTGCCGGCAGATCGAAACCTGGGGCTGCGCCGCCAGGCGGATTGTGGATTTCCGGAATGTCATGGAGGCGTTTGCGGCATTCTCGCCGCATCTGGTGCTGATGGACATCGGCCTGCCGTTCTTTGACGGGTATCACTGGTGCAGGGAGATCCGGAAGACCTCGAAAATACCGGTGATCTTTCTGTCATCGGCTTCGGACAATATGAACATACTGATGGCCTTGAACATGGGCGGAGATGACTTTATCAGCAAGCCCTTCGACCTCAACGTGCTCACGGCGAAGGTGCAGGCCATGCTGCGCCGTACCTATGATTTTTCCGCGCCCTCGGATCTGATGGAGTGCCGCGGCGCAGTGCTGAACCTGGGCGATGCCTCGCTGACCTGGCAGGGCCAGCGGATTGAGCTGACGAAAAACGAATACCGGATCCTCCAGCTGCTGATGGAGCGCCGGGGGCGCATTGTGCCCAGAGAGGACATCATGGATCGGCTGTGGGAGACGGACAGCTTTGTGGACGACAACACGCTCACGGTCAATATGGCGCGGCTGCGCCGGAAGCTGGAGGAAGCCGGGCTGACGGGTCTGATCGTGACGAAAAAAGGGCTCGGCTACGGAATACAGGAATGAGAATCTTTTTTCGGTATGCGCACAGCCACTGGCGGGCGCTGGCGCTCGCGGCCGCGTTCGCGGCTGTCTTTCTGACCGTCTTCTGGCTGTACGATCTGCCCGGGGAACCGGTGCTCTATGCGGGCGCGATCTGCGGGATACTCGGCGGCGTCGCTGCGATTGCGGATTTCATCCGCTATCGCGAACGGGATCGGCGGCTCAGACAGCTGGAGGCGCGGTTTGAGGAGCAGTATCTGCCCGCGCCGCGGGATACCATCGAGGACGACTATCAGACGCTGCTGCGGGCGATGGACAGAAGACGGATGGAGCAGGAGAATCGCTGGATCAGCGCCCGCCAGGAGCTGACGGATTATTACACCCTCTGGGCGCACCAGATCAAGACGCCCATCGCTGCGATGCGCCTGCAGCTGCAGATGGGCGCGGAGCCGGGCGAGATGGAGGAGGAGCTGTTTCGCATCGAGCAGTATGTGGAGATGGTGCTGGGCTATCTGCGCTCGGAGAGCCTTTCGGGAGATCTGATGATCCGCCGCTGGGATCTGGACGAGGTTGTGCGAGGCTGCGTGCGCAAGTATCGCAAGCAGTTCATCCGCCGCCGGATCGGGCTGGACTATGCGCCGCTGCACGCCACGGTGCTCACGGACGCGAAGTGGCTGGCCTTCGTGATCGAGCAGGTGCTGACCAACGCACTGAAGTACACGCCGGAGGGCGGAACGATTCGCATCCGCATGCACGCCCTGCGGGCGGACGCGCTGGTGATTGAGGATACCGGTGTGGGAATTCGGCCGGAGGATCTGCCGAGGGTGTTCGAAAAGGGCTACACCGGCGTGAACGGCCGGGAGGGAGACCGCCGGGCGACGGGCATCGGACTGTATCTGTGCAGGCGGATTCTGTCGCGGCTGGGCCACGGCATCGAGATCGAGTCCGCGCCCGATCGGGGCACACGGGTGATTCTCTCACTGGATTCCCTTCCACTGGAGGTGGAGTAGGAAATCCTTTCAAAAATGTAAGGTTGCAGGGGAAAATGTAAGCCAGAGAAATGGCACGGCGTTTTCCCCTTTGTTATACTGTTTTCATCAACCAAGAGGGAGTGAAATACAGCGATGTCCATCCTAGAGGTCAGAAATATCAAGAAAACCTATTCCACGCGCTTCGGCGGCGTGCAGGTGCACGCGCTGACCGACGTGTCCTTCACCGTGGAGGCGGGGGAATACGTCGCCATCATGGGCGAGTCCGGCTCCGGAAAGACCACGCTGCTGAATATCCTTGCGGCGCTGGACCGGCCCACCGGCGGCGAGGTGCTGCTGGACGGAAGTCCGCTGTCCGCCATCGGGGAGCGGCAGATGGCCGCCTTCCGCCGGGAAAACCTGGGCTTCGTGTTCCAGGATTTCAACCTGCTGGACACCTTTTCCATCAAGGACAACATCCTGCTGCCGCTGGTGCTGGATCGAAAGAGCTATTCCGAGATGAACCGCCGCCTCACGCCCATCGCCCAGCGGCTGGGCATCGACGATATCCTCTACAAGTATCCCTACGAGGTCTCCGGCGGACAGAAGCAGCGCGCCGCCGTGGCCCGCGCGCTGATCACCGAGCCGAGGCTGATTCTGGCCGACGAGCCCACCGGCGCACTGGACTCCCGCGCCACCGACCAGCTGCTGCGGACCTTCAACGACATCAACGCCGCAGGTCAGACCATCCTGATGGTGACCCACTCCACCCGGGCCGCGAGCCACGCCTCCCGCGTGCTGTTCATCAAGGACGGTCAGGTGTACCATCAGCTCTATCGCGGCGAGATGAGCGTGACCGATATGTTCCAGCGCATCTCTGAAACGCTGACCATGATCGCGACGGGTGGTGTGCGCAATGCGTAAGCTGTTTTATACCCGGCTGGCGCTCTCCAACATCCGCCGCAACCGCAAGTTCTATCTGCCGTACATGCTCACCTGCATCTGCACCATTGCGATGTTCTACATCATCGACGCGCTGAACGCCGGCCATATGCTGGACAACATGCGCGGCGAGATGGTGCTGCGCAGCTATATGGCGGTGGGTGGCGTGGTGATCGCCATCTTTGCCATCATCTTTCTGTTCTACACCAACAGCTTCCTCACCCGGCGCCGCCGGCATGAGTTCGGACTCTACAACATCCTCGGCATGGAGAAGCGCCACATCGCCCGGGTGATGCTGATGGAAACGCTGTTCATCGGCGTGGTATCGCTGGCGCTGGGCATTGCCGCGGGCGCGGGGATGGCGAAGGCGATGGCGCTGACGGCGCTGAAGCTGGTTCAGGCGGACGCGGTATTCGGGTTTGAATTCGTGCCCGGCGCGGCGCTGCGGACGCTGATCGTGTTCGCGGGGATCTTCGTGTTTTCCTATCTGGTGGAGCTGCTGCGGATGCGCCGTTCCAGCGCCATCGACCTGCTGCGCAGCGCCGAGCACGGCGAGCGTGAGCCGAAGACCCGCTGGCTGATGACGCTGCTGGGACTGGCGTGCATGGGCGGCGGCTATTACATCGCCGTGACCACCGAGGATCCCGTGGAGGCCGTCATGCTGTTCCTGGTGGCGGTGGTGCTGGTAATTCTGGGCACCTACATGCTGTTCATTGCGGGCAGCGTGGCGCTGCTGAAGCTGCTGCGCGCACGGAAGAGCTACTATTACAGGCCCAACCACTTCATCTCCGTTTCCGGCATGATCTACCGCATGAAGCAAAACGCCGCCGGACTGGCCAGCATCTGCATCCTGTCCACGATGGTGCTGGTGATGGTCTCGTCCACGGTTTCGCTGACCATCGGTACGGAGGACACCGTGCGCCGGATGTATCCCTATGAGATGGTGTTCCAGCCCCGGGACGTGGAGGACACCGACGAACGTGGCCGCGCGGCAATCGGGAGCGCGCTCGGGCAGTACGGTGTGGAGCCGGAGAACTACATCAGCTTCCGAAGCCTGGAGTTCTACTGCGAGCGCATCGGCAACACCTACAGTCTGAACGTTCACGAGGGCTATCAGACCATGGTCAACCTGTCCGTGCTGCCCTGGGAGGACTATCTGCGGATGAATCCCGACTGTTCGCTGAGTGCGCCCGGCGCAGGAGAAGCGCTGATGTCCGGCACGACCTTCGACAGCATCAACCTGGGCGGCCTGTCCTACCGCGTGACGGGACAGCTGGAAAAGAGCGCCACCCTGAACAGCGGCGCGATGTTCGGCGCAGAGGATCAGACCATCGTGGTGCGCGACATGCAGGAATTGCAGAAAATCGCTGACATGGAGATGGCGGCCTACGGCCACAGCGCCTTGGCGCTGCGCCGCTCCTTTGCCTTCGACATCCCGCTGGAGGGCGAGGCGCTGGAGAAGGCCTGCGACGACGTGATCCACGCGCTGGGGGAGGCGTACAGCGATCCGGAAGGGAGCTATAGCTTTACGCTCTTCGGCCCCCGCTGGGAGGGCCGGGAGAACCAGTACGCGCTGTGCGGCGGACTGATGTTCCTGGGCGTGTTCCTGGGCATCCTGTTCGTGGTTGCGATGGTGCTGATGATGTACTACAAGCAGATCTCCGAGGGCTATGAGGATCGCAGCCGCTTCCAGATCATGCGCAAGGTGGGCCTGGACGACCGGGAGATTCGCCGCAGCATCCACAGCCAGGTGCTCACCGTGTTCTTCCTGCCGCTGCTCACCGCCTGCATCCACACCAGCGTGGCCTTCCTGATTGTGCGCCGGGTGCTGATGATCTTCGGCCTGACCAACACTGCGCTGCTGCTGGCCTGCACGGGCGGGACAATGCTGGTGTTTGCCGGCTTCTATGCAATCACCTATCTGGTGACGGCGAACGTCTACTACCGCATCGTATCGGGCAGCGCCGCGTGATCATTCCGGCGGGCGTGATGAAGGGGTTCGCCGCGGCCCGCCGATGATATACCGCCCCGCACAGCATGTGCTGTGCGGGGCGTTCACGTGTCGGCAATCCCGGGAAAACGCCCGGGCGGCGGAGCGTCCGCCGAGGGCGCGGGCCGGAGGAAAGCCCATTTGACGGCGCGGGATCGAGCTATACGGCCTGCGGCGAAAAGGCAGTGCGGGAACGAGTCAGACGGCCTGCGGCGAAAAAAGGCAGCGCGGGATCGGGTCGAACGGCATACGGCGAAAAGGCAGTGCGGGAACGAGTCGAACGGCATGCGGCGAAAAAGGCAGTGCGGGAACGAGCCAAACGGCATGCGGCGAAAAAGGCAGTGCAGGATCGGGTTAAACGGCCTGCGGTGATGCGGATGTCTGCGGGCAGAAAAAGACCCGCCGCCGCAGGCAGCGGCGACGGGCAGGAAAGCGGGGGGATTATTCGAAGACGATGCCGTCGAAGAAGGCGATGATGTCCTCGTCGGACAGATCGGTATCGTAGTAGCTCAGATCGAATTCGATGCCGTTCATGGTCGCGTAGGCGTAGACGCAGTCATCCTCGCGCTCAATCGAGATCACGGGCGAGGTGATGGCAACGCCGTCGACGTAGCTGACGGAGGACGTTTCGTTCGATGCATCGTAGAGGGACACGTACAGCGTGGAATGATATTCCTCGGTGTCCTGACTGTCGAAGTACAGATAGACGCTGCCGATGCTGGCGCTGACGTCGGTTTCGGTCAGCTCATAGCCTTCGGGAAGCCAGGTGAACTCCGGAATCGCATAGGGCAGCTCGGAGGGATCGTCGCTGTCTTCGACGGGGTAATCGGTGTCGATGTAGTCCACAGAAGTACCGAAGAGGGAATTGAAGCCGTCGATGAGAGCGGTGATGCTTTCGTCATTCTGCAGCTTTTCCACGTCGGTGGCGAGACCCATCACGGACATCATCAGGGTGGAGGCGTTTTCGATATCCTCGTCGGTGTTGTAAACCTCGGTCTGCGAGGCCGCTGCGATGCGATCCTCGATCTCCGTGTCCTTCGCGGTCACCGTGAAGGACACGCCGATGCTTTCCTCGTTGTCATCATAGTCGTACTCGGTCAGAAGCGTATCGACCCTGGAGATGCTGGAGCCGTCGTCCATCGAAAGCGAATTGACGCAGAAGTCGACATTCGTATACTCGCTGGATACGCTGAACAGGAGGATGGTATTGGCAGAGTCGTCCTCCGGAGTGCTGGTGTTGATCGTGACGTCCATATCGATGGGATCATAGCCGTCGTCCGCACTGACGGTCAGGGAGAACGAAGAATCGTCGCCGGCGGTGGAAGCGGACATCGAGCATTCGAGAGACGCGTCCTCGTCCATTTCGATGCCGCTGATATTCTCCTCGGTGAAGTAGATGTAGCTTACGTAGTTGTTTTCGTCGTGGACGATCGTGGTGACGGGAATCTCAATGGAGATCACGGTCGGCTCCAGCGTGACGACGTCGTCCGTGGCGTCCTCGCTCTCGTCGAACAGCGCCATCTCGCTCTCGTCGATGCTCATGTGGATGACGCTCTCCAGAATGCCGCTGGTCTCGTTGCCGGTCAGGTCGAAGTCGAAGGTGCATTCCATGCCCATCTGAGCCATCATGTCGGAGAACGACTGGAACTGGACGTCCATGCCGGACATCGACAGCACCATGTTCATGTAGCCCAGATACAGATCGGAGAAGCCGGGGATCTGATCATAGACGAAGTCGATGAACTCGCCAACCTGCTCGTTGTCGAGCGTGAAGGTGCCGTGCTCGCCTTCGAGCTCCTGGCCGTCGATGTCGAAGGTTGCTGCCTCGGTTTCAACGTCGCCGACGAGCTCGGCGAACTTTGTGTTGATGGCTTCGTTCACCTGATCCTGATCGAGGGTGCTCAGCGCAGAGATCATCCCGACGTATTTGTCGTTCATTTCCGTCAGTTCCGCGGGGATCTCGTCGAGATCCATCATCTCGGTCAGATATTCGGCGGAGAAGTTGTGCGCCGTGCTGGAGTCGCCCAGCATCACGGTGGCGCCGCTCGGATCCAGCTTGGCCTGGATGGGGAAGAGCACGTCTTCGCCCATCGGCATGCTGACGTCAAACAGCGCGCTGTCGCTGCCGTTGGTGGACACGCCTATCGCGATGGACGGGTTCAGCGCATAGTCCGTGTCGTTGATGCTGACGATCACATCGCTGATGGTCGCAACCATCGAGGACGGCGTTCCGGGCTCCTGTCCCGCATAGCCGCCCGAGAACAGCATGGCGAGGCAGACAAAGAGGGAGAGCAGATTGGTCATGTTTCTTTTCCTCCTTACGTTTTGAACGTTTGTTTCCTTGATACCGACCTTATTATAACATGAACTGCGATTTTGCACAATCAAAACAGCGCGAAAACCTCAAAGGAGTTACTGAAATGTCGGTTTTGACGATCAATCGTTGGGACGGCGGTAGAACTGGCCGGTGAGGGAGTTGGTCTTGATGGAATTGATGAAGGCGCGGGGATCCACCGAGCGCACGTTGGTGATCACGCGCTTGACCTCGTCGGCGGAGACCACCGAATAGACCATGGTGCGGTCCTTGTGCTCGTACAAACCGGTGCCGTGGAACAGCGTGGCGCCGTGGTTGGTGACCTCCTTGATGGTGTCATAGACCTCCTTGGGGCGCTCGGTGACGATCAGCAGGGTCTGCTGCTGATAGCGCTTGTACAGCGTGTGCAGCACCTGGGTGGAGGTGTACTGGAACAGGATGGAGTACAGCGCGCGTTCCCAGCCGAACAGCAGTCCTGCAATGCTCAGGATCACGACATTGTAGCCAAGGATCAGATTGAAGGAATCCTTGCCGTGCTGCTCGGAGAGGTAGATGGAGATGAAGTCGGTGCCGCCGCTGGTGGCGCCCGCCAGCAGGCACAGCGAGATCGCGCAGCCGTTGAGCAGTCCGCCGAACACGCTGACCAGAATCGGCTCCGAGGTGACCGGTATGCCCGGCATCAGGTCGGTCAGCAGGCCGGTGAGAAGAATGGCCAGACAGGAAAGCAGCGTGAACTTCCGGCCGATGAAGCGGAAGCTGATGTAAACGGGAATGCCGTTGAGCAGCAGGTTGATCACCGTATAGGGGATCTCCAGCCCGAGAAAGCGGTGAAAGATCTCCTGAAGCAGCAGCGTGGTTCCGGAGAATCCGCCCGGAAACATTCCGGCCGCGTGCACGAAGGTGTTGACGTTGAATGCGTACAGTGCCGAGCCCAGAATGACCAGCGCGATGCGCTTCGCGTCCTTGCGAAGACTGAATTCCATGTCATGACATCTCCTTGTGTTTGTTCGGTACACTCTATATTATAACGTATTTTATCCAAAATGGAAGAAAAATGACGGAATTTTCTTCATTATTTTGATCCGGCGTTTTTTGCTTTTCTTTTTCTGCAGTGCATGCTATAATAGAATGAAATTGACTTGGAATCCGGGAGGACATTATGGATCAGAACTTGGAGCTTCAGGCGGAACGGGCCTATACCGCGCGCGTGCAGCAGCTCTTGCTGGCGCTGATCGAGCAGGCTCAGGAAATCTCGGGCAGCCATGCGGAATCCATCCGGATGATCATCGCCGATGCGTGGGACGAGCTTCGCCTGCGCCCAACGGCGCTTTCGCCGGAGGACATGCAGCAGCTTTCCACCGAGGTGGACCGCTATGCGCTGCGGCAGCAGTTCGCACAGGACATGGCCGAGCGCTCCCGCCGCATGCTGATGAACCCGTTCTTTGCCCGCGTGGACTTCGTGGAGCAGGGTGCGGACGAGGTGGAGAGGATCGTCATCGGCCTGTACAGCCTGCCCGATGAGAAGGGCAGCCTGATGGTTCACGACTGGCGCGCGCCCATCTGCAGCCTGTACTATGACGCGCTGCCCGGCGATGTGTCCTACCGCAGCCCGTCGGGGGAGATCTCGGGCCGAATGACGCTCAAGCGCCAGTACCGCATGGAGCAGGGGCAGCTGAGGTACTATGTGGACACTCAGCTCAATATCGACGACGAGACCCTGCTGGACATCCTCTCCGGCGCGGCCAGTTCCCACATGCGCCAGATCGTCTCCACCATTCAGGCCGAGCAGAACGCCGCCATCCGCTGCGACGACGCGAAGGTCGTCTCCGTGGTGGGCAGCGCGGGCTCCGGAAAGACCAGCGTCGCCATGCACCGCGCCGCGTTTCTGATGTACCGCCGCCGCGATCTGCTGGACGCCAGCAGAATTCAGATCCTCTCGCCCAGCACCGCGTTTTCCGAGTACATCTCCACGGTGCTGCCCGAGCTGGGCGAGGAGAACATCCGCGCCCGCACGCTGCACGAGATGGTGGAGGAGATCCTGGGCAAGAAGGTGGAGCACCCCGTGCGCCAGCTCAACCGGCTGCTGACCGAGGATGTGGAGCTACGCACCCGATCCGTGGCGTTCAAGTGTACGCCTGAGTTTATGCATCTGCTGCGCCGGTATGCCGACAGCTTCGCCACCTTCGGGCCGGACTTCGGCAATGTCTACCTGGACGGCCAGCTGCTGCTGCGCCGCGATGAGCTGCGGAAGATGTACCGCCAGGAGTTCACGCTGCTCACGCCCGCCCAGCGGCTGACCCGCATGCGGGCCACGCTGGACAGCCGCCTGGCGGGATGGGAGGAAAAGCTCTACAAGCAGTACGAGCAGAGCTTCTCCGGCAAGTACAGCGGCCGGGAGCTGACCTTCGTCAGCAAGATGGCCGTCTCCCAGCGCCTGCAGCCCGTGCGCACACAGCTCCGGGAGATGCTGGAGCTCAAGGGCAGCGCGCTTCTGAAGACCGTAATGAAGGAGGCGCCCAAGGCGCTGCGCGACGCCTATGCCGAAAATCAGCAGGCGGGCCTGACCTGGTGGGAGGACGCCGTGGCCGAGGCCTACATGATGGTGCGGCTGGGCTTCGTGCCCCAGGACAAGAGCGTCTATCACCTGCTGGTGGACGAGGCGCAGGACTATTCCGAGACCGCGCTGGCGCTTCTGCACGCCTATCTGCCCAATGCCCGCGTGACGCTGCTGGGCGATCCCATGCAGCGCACCTGCCCGGGCATGCCCGCGTGCAATCCGGACAACTGGGGCGACTGCTTCGGCGTGGAGGACGCGCCGGTGTTCCGGCTGACGCGCTGCTATCGCTCGTCGCTGCCCATCGCCCGGCTGTGCAGCGCGCTGCTGCCCGGCGGCGAGCAGCTGAATCCCTTCGGCCGGGAGGGCGACGCGCCGGTGGTGGCCCAGTATTCGGAAAAGCTGCTCCGTCAGACGCTGGATCGGTTCCGGCAGGCCGGACGGAAGTCCATCGCCGTGATCACCCGCACCCAGGCCCAGGCGGATTCCCTCTCCGCGAAGCTGGACAACGTCTATCGTCTGGACGGCGGCGATGCGGATCTGAACTACGAGAGCACGGACAACGTGGTGTCCTGCTATCACCTCACCAAGGGGCTTGAGTTTGACGCGGTGATCGTGGTCTGGCCCGACTGCGAGCTGACCGACGGCGAGCGCCGCCGGCTCTATACCGCCTGCTCCCGCGCGCTGCACAGTCTGGCACTGCTGGGCGGAGGCGGGCTGATCCGCGATCTGGGGATGGAATCATGATGTACGATGCGATCATCATCGGCGGCGGCGCGTCCGGACTGGCCGCGGCGTGCGCGCTGGCGGGGGCGGGCAGGCGGACGCTGCTGGTTGAGAAGCAGTCCCGCGTGGGGCGCAAGCTGCTGTCCACGGGCAACGGCCGCTGCAATCTGACCAACCTTCGCGCCACGCCGAAGCACTATCACGGCGCACGGGCGGCGGCAGCGCGGGCGCTGGAGCTGTGTCCGCCGGAACAGGTGCTGTCGTTTTTTGAGGAACTGGGGCTGCCCGCCGTCGCGGACGACGAGGGGCGCGTCTACCCCATGAGCAACCAGGCCGCGTCGGTGCTGGACGCCCTGCGGCTGTCCGCTGCGGAGCGGGGCTGCGAGCTGCTGACCGACTGCGCCATAGAATCCGTTCTGCCCAAGGGCGGCGGGTTCCTCGCGCGCGCCGCGGATGGGCGATCCTTCCAGGCAAAACGGGCGCTGATCTGCACCGGAGGGCTCGCCGCGCCGAAGCTGGGCGCATGCGGCGACGGATATCGGATGCTGGAGGCGCTGGGACACACCTCGGCGGCGAAGCTGCCGGCCATCGCCGCGCTGAAGACGCCGCCGGAGGAGGTGCGCGCGCTGAAGGGCCAGCGGGCCGAGTGCAGGATCGCGCTGGTGTGCGAAGGCCGCGCGCTGCGCGAGGAGCAGGGCGAGGTGCTGTTTGCCGAGTCGGGCGTGTCCGGCATCGCTGCCATGCAGCTGGCCCGGGCCTGCGGCGAGGCACTGCGGGCGGGGAAGAAGTGTGCGCTGCAGATTCGCCTGATGGAGAATCCTGAAGCGGCGTTCGAGCTTCTGCGCAGCCGCGCGGAGAGACTGCCGAAGCGCGCGATGGAGGACTTCTTAAGCGGCATTGTGTCCAAGCGCATCGGCATGGCGCTGGTGAAGCGGGCCGGAATCGAGCTTTCGCGCGCGGCCGGGACGCTGAAGGCGAGGGAGCTGCGCGCGCTGGCCGCGCTGATGGCCGGATGGACGTTCCCCGTGACCGGCGTGCAGGGCTTCGATCAGGCCCAGGTCACCGCCGGAGGCATCTCCCTGAAGGATTTTCACTGGGATACGATGGAGTCGCGGCGCGTGCCGGGGCTGTACGCGGCGGGCGAGGTGCTGGATGTGGACGGCGACTGCGGCGGCTACAATCTGCAGTGGGCATGGTCGTCGGCGCTGATCGCGGCGCGGGCGATGGATCAATCCCTGGGATACGAAGAAGAAAAGTGAAATGCTGGCGTTCAGGTATGATACACAGCTGTTGATGGAGCATTTGACATTGGATGAGGAGACGCTGGCCGCGCTGATTCAGCGCGAGGTTCCCGGTGACAGCCTGCTGGCCGTGGGCGACGCGGAGCTGATGAAGGTGCACTTCCACACGAATGTGCCCTGGAAGCTGCTGGAGCTGTGCGCGGGCGTCGGCGAGATGTACGACATCATCGTCGAGGACATGGACCGGCAGTCCCGTGGGCTTCAGGGCTGACGGGGGAGGACGAATGGCGCTGCGCGGCGGCGCGGATGCGGCAGGGCGCGCTTTGCCGCAGAGGGAAAGGACGGATGACATGATTCGCATTGCACAGGTTCGCGCGGAGCTGGACTATGAATCCCGGCCGCTGAAGGCGCTTGCGGCGCGCGCGCTGAAAATCCGCCCGGAGGACGTGACCTTCGTGCGCATCGCCCGCAAGTCCGTGGACGCGCGGGACAAGGGCGACGTGCACTTTTCGCTGACGCTGGACGTGGAGACCGCGCAGCCGATCAGGCATCTGCCCCGGGGCGCGGAGGCGCTGGCGGAAAAGCCGCGCAGGCCGCTGCCCGAGCCGCGAAAGCTGGCGCATCCGCCGCTGGTGGTGGGCCTCGGCCCGGCGGGCCTGTTCGCGGCGCTGCGGCTGGCGCAGGCGGGAATGAAGCCCGTGGTGATCGAGCGCGGAAAGTGCGTGGAGGAGCGGGAGAAGGACGTGGAGTCGTTCTGGAGCGGCGGCGCGTTCGACCCGGCCAGCAACGTGCAGTTCGGCGAGGGCGGCGCGGGCGCGTTTTCCGATGGCAAACTGACCACCGGCATCAAGGATCCCCGCTGCCGCGAGGTGCTGGAGACCCTGCACCGCATGGGTGCGCCGGAGGAGATCCTCTATATGGCCAAGCCCCACATCGGCACGGACAACCTGAAGAAGGTGGTGCGCAACCTGCGCAGGGAGATCATCGCGCTGGGCGGCACGGTGCTGTTTGAGACGAAGCTCGAGGGGCTGACGCTGGAGGATGGAAAAATCGTTGCGGCAGTGCTTCGGGATGCCAACGGCGTGCGCGCGCTGCCCACGAACGACGTGATTCTGGCGGTGGGACACAGCGCGCGGGACACCTTTGAGATGCTCTGCCGGTTGAATGTGCCGATGGAGCAGAAGCCGTTTTCCATCGGCGCGCGCATCGAGCACCGGCAGTCCATGATCAACCGCACGCAGTACGGCGCGGCGGCCGATCATCCGGCGCTGGGCGCGGCGGACTATAAGCTGAGCGTCCATTTGCCCAACGGCCGCGCGGCGTACACCTTCTGCATGTGTCCGGGCGGTCAGGTGGTGGCGGCGGCCAGCGAGGAGGGCGGCGTGGTGGTCAACGGCATGAGCTACTTTGCCCGCGACGGCGAAAATGCCAACAGCGCGCTGCTGATCTCCGTGGGCCCCGGCGACTTCGGCGGGGACGATCCGCTGGCGGGCGTGCGCTTCCAGCAAAGGTGGGAGGAGGCGGCCTTCCGCGCGGGCGGCGCAGGCTATCGCGCCCCGGCGCAGCGGGTCGAGGACTTTTTGAAGAAGCGGCCTTCAAAAAAGGGCGGCGGGGTGCGGCCCAGCTATCGCCCCGGCGTGACCTGGACAGCGCTGGACGAATGTCTGCCGGACTTCGTGGCGGACAGCATGCGCCAGGCGCTGCCGATGCTGGATCGGAAGCTGAAGGGCTTTGCGTCGCCGGACGCGGTGCTGACCGGCGTGGAGACGCGCTCGTCGTCGCCGGTGCGCATCGTCCGCGGCGCGGACTGCCGTTCGGCGTTGGGCGGTCTGTATCCCTGCGGCGAAGGCGCGGGCTACGCCGGCGGCATCCTCTCGGCGGCGGTGGACGGGCTGCGCTGCGCGGACGCGCTGATGAGCGATGGCGCGGTGAAGGAGGACTGAAATGCGTTACATACAGGGCATGCCCGTGCAGGACATATCGCTGCGCACGCCGTCGGAGTCCGATGCGGGCGCGATGATCGAGCTGCTGAAGCGCTGCTATGGCGAGACGGAATATCTCACCCGAACGTCGGAGGAGTTTCAGATCACCCTGCAGGATGAAATCGAATATCTGAGGCGGCAGGAGCGCGACGAGCGAAGCTGCATGATCTGCGCGTTTGCCGAAGGTCGGCTCGTCGGAAACGTCCACATCGCCCCCGTCGGCGATGCGCGGCGCGTCCGCCACCGTGCGGCGCTGGGCATCTGCGTGCGGAAGGAGTACTGGGGCCGCGGCGTGGGTTCTATGCTGATGGATGCGGCGCTGCAGACGGCGGACTCGGCGGGATACCGCCAGGTGGAGCTGGGCGTGCATGCGGACAATGCGCGGGCGATCCGGCTGTACCGGCGATTCGGGTTTGCGGAGTACGGGCGCTGTCCCGGAGCGATGCGCCGCAGCGACGGCAGCTTTGCCGATGAAATTCTGATGGCCAGACCGGCAGGAGAGATACGATGAGAGAAATTCCCTTCAAGGCAGCGCTGTTTGATCTGGACGGCACGCTGCTGGAGAGCATGTACGTCTGGACGCGGGTGGACGAGGTGTTCTTTGCGTCCCGGGGCATGGCCGTGCCCGAGGGCTACGGCAACGCCATCGCGGGCTGCAGTTATCGCGAAAGCGCGCAGTATACGGTGGAGCACTACTTTCCCGACGAAAACTGGGAGGATCTGATCGCCGAGTGGACGCGGCTGTCCGAGATTGAATATGCCGAGCACGTGCAGCTCAAGCCCGGCGGGCTGCAGTATCTGCGCATGCTCCGGCGCGCGGGCGTGAAGCTGGCGGTGACCACGGCGCTGCCGCCGAACCTGTACATGCCTTGCCTGGAGCACCTGGGCGTGCTGGAGCTGTTCGACGAGCTCTGCTCCACGGAGCACACCGGCGGCCGAGGCAAGGCCTCTGGCGAGGTCTTTCTGCTGGCGGCGGAGAAGCTGGGCGTCGCGCCGGAGGACTGCGCCGTGTTTGAGGACGTGCTGGCCGGCATTCAGGGGGCGAAGCGCGCGGGCATGCGGGCCTATTGCGTGAAGGACGCCCATTCGGCCTGCGCCTTTGAGGAGATGGCCCGGCTTGCCGACGGCATGGTGGACTCGCTGGAGGAGATGGTGCGGTATCACGATTTCACTCCGTCGCCGCGGTGCGTGGTGTTCACGGCGCACTGCGAGGGCGATCCCCGGAAGGCCTATGCGCCGGAGGAGGGCGATTTCATCCTCTGCGCCGACGGCGGCTGGAAGCTGGCCCGGTCATTGGGCGTGACGCCCGCGCTGGTGATCGGCGACTTCGACTCCGCCGAGGCGCCCGAAACGGGCGTGGTCGAGCGGCATCCGGTGATGAAGGACGATACGGACACCATGCTCTGCCTGAAGCGGGGCCTGGAGCTGGGCTATGACCGGTTCACGTTTGTGGGCGGCTTTGGCGGGCGGCTGGACCACACGCTGGCCAATCTGCAGACCCTCGCGTATGCGGCGGAGCGGGGCGCGCAGGCCGAGATGTGCGATGCGTACTGCCGCGCGCTGGCGGTGCACAACGGCACGGTGTGCCTCCGCCGCCGGCCGGGCAAGCTCTCGCTGTTCGCCATCAGCGACCGCTGCCGCGGAATCACCTCCACCGGCACGGTGTACAATCTCACCGACGGCGAGCTGTCGAACACCTTTCCCCTGGGCGTGAGCAACGAGTACGCCGCCGACGAGGCCGAGATTGCCGTGAAGGACGGCACGCTGCTGATCGTGCAGACGGACGATTGAAGGGAGAAGACGATGATTCTTGAAACGCAGCGCCTGATTCTGCGGGAGATGGAACAGGCGGATTTTGACGATCTGGCGCAGATGCTGCAGGATCCGGAGGTCATGTACGCCTATGAGCACGATTTTTCCGATGCGGATGTGCAGGAATGGCTGGATCGCCAGCGCATGCGGTATCAGCGCTATGGCTTCGGCCTGTGGGCGATGATCCTGAAGGAAACGGGGGAGATGATCGGTCAGGCCGGTCTGACGATGCAGCCCCATCGCGGTTCGGAGGTTCTGGAGATCGGATATCTGCTCAAAAAGCGCTTCTGGCATCATGGCTACGCCCGGGAAGCTGCGGAGGGCTGCAGGCAGTATGCCTTTGAAACGCTGAAGGCGCCCAAGGTGCATTCCGTCATCAAGGCGGACAATTACGCTTCCCAGCGCGTTGCCGCGAGCATTGGCATGCGCAGAGAGGATGAGTTCATCGCCCGTTACTATAACGGCGATATGCTGCACTATCTCTATTCCATGGAAAACAGAACAGGAGGAGAAGATCAATGAAGCTGATGATCGCTTCCGATATTCACGGCTCGGCCCGCTGGTGCCGCGCCATGCTGGACGCCTATCGCGCGGAGGGTGCGGATCGGCTGCTGCTGCTGGGCGACCTGCTCTATCACGGTCCGCGCAACGACCTGCCCGACGAGTACGCCCCCAAGCGGGTGATCGCCATGCTCAACGAGGTGCGCGATGAGCTGCTGTGCGTGCGCGGCAACTGCGAGGCCGAGGTGGATCAGATGGTGCTGTCCTTCCCGGTGATGGCAGACTACTGCGCGCTGATGTGGGACGGGCATGTGATCTACGCCACCCACGGCCATGTCCACGGCGAGGACAATCCGCCGCCCATGGGCGGGCACGGCGTGCTGCTCTGCGGACATACCCACATTCCGTGCTGCCATCGCCATGAGACGTTCACCTATCTCAATCCCGGCTCCGTCTCCATTCCGAAGAACGGCTCTGCGCACAGCTATGCGATCCTCGAGGGCGACGTCATGATCTGGAAGGATCTGGAGGCGGGCGAGTATCTGCGGGAGAGAATATTTGAATCCAAATCTTAACAAACAAAAGTGTTGACAAAAGCTGAGTTATGTTGTATTATATAGAAGTGCTGAGGCGAGAGCACAGCGCACGGTCCCTTAGCTCAGCTGGATAGAGCGTCTGGCTACGGACCAGAAGGTCAGGGGTTCGAATCCCTTAGGGTCCGCCACCGAAAAGTCTTGAAACGATAATGTTTCAAGACTTTTCTTTTGCAATGGACATCCCGGCGGTTTTGTTGGTTCTTTATTCGTGGCTCTGTGTCAAATGTAGGGGTGAAAAGAGAAAGATAACAAAAT
>SFJH01000022.1 GCA_004555155.1 Clostridiales bacterium | reverse complement strand
GGGTCGAAGGCGTCGCGCAGGCCGTCGCCCAGCAGGTTGAAGCTGAGCACGATCAGGCAGATGCCCACGGCGGGGAAGATCATCTTGTAGGGATAGCTCTGCATGCCGCCGCGGGCCGCGTTGGCCAGCGAGCCCAGGCTGGGCATCGGCGCCTGCACGCCCAGACCGATGAAGCTCAGGAAGCTCTCGGTGAAGATGGCGGAGGGAATCTGCAGCGCCACGGACACGAAGATGACCGACATGCAGTTGGGCAGGATGTGCTTGCGGATGATCCGGCCGGGCTTCGCGCCCAGGGCGCGGGCGGCCAGCACGTATTCATTGGTCTTGATGGACAGGATCTGGCCGCGCACCAGACGGGCCATGCCCACCCAGTACAGCACGCCGAACACGATGAACAGGCTGATCATGTTGTTGCCGACCTTGGAGAAGATCGTGCCCTTCAGCGCGTCGCCCATCACCTGATTGAGCACCACCGACAGCAGAATGACCATCAGCGTGTCCGGCAGCGAATAGATGATGTCGACGATGCGCATCATGATCATGTCCACCCTGCCGCCGCAGTAGCCCGAGATCGAGCCGTACAGCAGGCCGATCACCAGCACGATCAGGCTGGCGAACAGGCCCACCAGCAGCGACACGCGGGTGCCGTACACCACGCGGATGAAGTAGTCGCGGCAGAGCTCGTCGGTGCCGAAGATGTGGGGGAAGATCTTCTGACCGTCCTCCATGGCGGCCAGCTCGTTCTTGGAATACTCGAACGGGGCCAGGTTCTTCGCGGTCTTGTCGCGCTTGCCGTTGACGGTGATCATCTCGGAATAGCTGTAGGGATAGAACATCGGCACGAACACGATCATCGCCACCATCGCGATCAGCACGATCATGCTGGCCACGGCCAGCGGATTCTTGAACAGCTTGCGCATGCCGTCGCGGAAGAACGTGGTGGACTCGCGCATGGTTTCATGCTGCTGCTTTTCCTCGTCGGTGGCGGCTTCGAACTTCTTTAAGTCGATCTGCAGGCTCAGCAGGTTTTTCTTGGGCAGCTTGTCGGCATTGTAGGTACGCATGCGCCGTCCTCCTCAATCAAACGTAATCTTCGGGTCGACCAGCTTGTACACCAGGTCGCTGATCAGGGTGGCCAGCACCATCAGCACCGCCAGGAAGATGGTCACGGCCATGATCATGGGGTAGTCCTGATTGTTGATGGAGCTGACGAACTTGGTGCCCAGGCCGCCGACGGTGAACACCGTCTCCACCACCAGGCTGCCGGTGAGGATGTAGGCGGTCATGGGGCCCACGTAGGTGATCACGGGGATCAGCGCGTTGCGCAGCGCGTGCTTGAAGACGATCAGGCTCTCGCGCACGCCCTTGGCGCGGGCGGTGCGGATGTAGTCCTGGCCCAGCACGTCGAGCATGCTGGTCTTGGTCAGGCGGGTGATGTAGCTCATGGGATACAGCATCAGCGCGATCACCGGCAGCACGTAGCTCGGATTGGAGGTGCTCCACACGCCGAGCCACTTCAGCTGCAGGCAGAACACCAGCAGCAGGATCGTGGCCAGAATGAAGCTGGGCACGGACACGAACAGCGTGGTCAGGAAGATGATCAGCCGGTCCGGCCACCGCCCGCGGCACAGCGCCGCCGCAGAGCCCAGGATCAGTCCGGTGATGACCGCCAGCAGCGCCGCCATGCCGCCCAGCTTGGCCGACACCGCGAAGGATTCGGAGATGATCTTGGTGATGTCGCGGCCGGTCTTCAGCGAGATGCCGAAGTCGCCGTGCATCAGGTTCTTCAGATACAGGACGAACTGCTCCGGCACCGGCTTGTCCAGGCCGAAGCGCTTCTCCAGCATCGCCTGCACCGCCGGGTCGGTGGCCTTCTCCTTGGAGAAGGGGCCGCCGGGGATGGCGTTCATGGAGAAAAATGTGATGGCCGCGATGATGAACACCGTCACGACGGCCAGCAGCAGTCGCTTGATTGTGTACTTGAGCATAGAATCGAACCTCTCTCTTCTCCGGCGCGCGGCCGTGCGCCGCCCGTCCGGAACCTCGTGGCTTATGATTTGAATATTATATCATTTATTTGGTCAATTGGCAATATGCACAAAATGAATTCTGGCAATTTATATGTTGCATTTTGGTATAGTTTTCTCGACTTTTTTACGTCGTTTGAACATAGCGTTTCGATAGGGTTTGCAAAACCGGGGCCTGACGGTGAAGCGGGGATGTATTTTCATGCGCGGGCGGCCCGGAAGCGCCGGACCCGAGGGATTCGCCCGGCCGGATCAGCGGGCGTACATTTCCGCCAGAACTGCGCGAAGCGTTCGGGAGGGCAGCAGCCGGATCAGCAGCGCGCAGGCCTTGTAGGAGAGCCCGAGGGTCGTCAGCGGCGGCACCCGCCGCTTCCACGCCAGCCGTGCGATGCGGCGGCCCACGGCGGCGGCGGACATGCCGTTCGCCTCGTCGCGCTCCATGCGCCCCACGGATCGGGCGATGCGACCGGCGTACACGTCGTCGCCGAGGGCGGACTTCTCCCGCGCCGCGGTGAAGCCGGTGCGCACGTCGCCGGGCATGGCCGCGCACACGGTGACGCCGAAGGGCCGCACCTCGCTGGCCACCGCCATCGTCAGCGCGTTGACCGCGGCCTTGGAGATGGAGTACCACGCCTGAAAGGGAATCGGCGCGACCGCCGCCACGGAGCTGACGTTCACAATCCGCCCCGCGCCCTGGCTTCGCATGGCGGGCAGCACGGCCTGAATGGCGTGGCTCATGCCGAAGAGGTTCACGTCCAGCAGCCGCTTCGCGTCCGCCGGATCGGTGCACTCGAAGGCGCCGGAGATGCCGAAGCCCGCGCAGTTGACCAGGATGTCGATCCGCCCCTCCGCGGCGAGCACGCCGTCCACGGCCCGGCGCACCGCGCCGCCGTCGGAGACGTCGCAGGCGACGTGGGGGAATCCGAAGCCCTCCGGCGCGCGGCGGCTGAAGGCGTAGACCTTCGCGCCCCGCTCTGCGAGCGCCCGCACGACCTCCAGACCGATGCCTCCCGTGCCGCCGGTGACGATGGCGATTTTCTGCATGGCGAAGCCTCCCTTATAATATGAAACAATCTCCCGGCGAGGAGGTCTTCATTATACGCGCGTCCGCGGGTGAAAGTCAATGTTTTTTTCCCGGAGGCAGGATTTTTTTCATCCGGAGGCGAATTGATACAGGATGCCGAAGGGAGGCATGCCTTTTATGAGAAAAGAGAGCCGCCGCATGGCGCTGTGCGGCATGATGGTGGCGTTGGGCGTGGCGGCGATGCTGCTGGGCGGCGTGATTCCGCTGGCCACGTTCTGCTGTCCCGCGCTGGCGGGGCTCGTGCTGGTGCCGGTGCTGGCCGAGGCGGGGAAGAAATGGACGCTGTGCGCCTACGCCGCCATCGCCGCGCTGAGCCTGATGCTCAGCCCCGACAAGGAGAGCGCGCTGCTGTTCGCGTTTCTGGGGTATTATCCGGCGCTGAAGCCCGTGCTGGACCGGCTGAAGCGCCCGCTGCCGCGGATGGCCGCCAAGCTGGCGGTGTTCAATCTGGCGGCGGGAGCGATGCTGCTGTCGGCGGCGTTCGTTTTCAATATGCAGGCGATCCTGCGGGAGTATGCCGCCATGGGCAGGCTGGGCATTGCCGTGTTCATCGTGCTGGCGAACCTGACCCTGCTGATCTACGACCGTCTGCTGGGCATGATGTGCGTGATCTACATCCGGAAGCTGCGCCCGAAGCTGATGCGCGGCGCGTGAGAGGGGAAGAAACCCATGAACGTGGAATTTGACCGCCACGGCGCAGTGGCGCAGGCGGTGGCCTTCGCGGCCTATGCCCAGGACGGCCGCGTCCGGGAGGGCACGGCGCTGCCCTGCATCGTCCATTCCATGGAGACCGCGGCCATCGCCGCCACCATGACCAACGATCCCGACGTGCTCTGCGCCGCCGTGCTGCACGACGTGGCGGAGGACTGCGGCGTGACCGAGGCCGAGCTGCGCAGCCGGTTCGGACGGCGCGTGGCCCAGATGGTGCTGTACATGAGCGAGCCGCCCCGGAGCGATCCCCGCGGCAGCTGGCAGCGGTGCAAGCTGCGCACCGTCAACCGGCTGCGCGTGGCCGGGCGGGAGCAGATGATTCTGGCGCTGGCCGACCGGCTCAGCAGCCTGCGGGCGGTGGATCGCGCCCGGCGGGAGCAGGGGCCGATGGTATGGCGGCGGCTGGGCCAGGCCAACCCGTCCATGCACCGGTGGTATTACGCCTCCGTGGCCGAGGCGCTGAAGCCGATCGCCCATTTCGAGGCGTATCGCGAGTATGTGGCGCTGATCGATCAGGTGTTTGAGGACGTCCGGCTGCCCGCGCCGCCGGAGCCGGATCAATTTGAAACAGGAGGGATTTCCCATGCGGTTTACCAAGATGCAGGGCATCGGCAATGACTTCGTCGTCGTCAATGGAACGGCGGCGCCCCGGGTGGCCGACCTCGGCGCGCTTTCGAAGCGCATGTGCGACCGCCACTTCGGCGTGGGCGCGGACGGGCTGATCTGGATGGTTCCGTCCGATTGCGCCGACGTGCGCATGCGCATCTTCAATTCCGACGGCACCGAGCCGGAGATGTGCGGCAACGGCCTGCGCTGCGCGGCGCGGTTTGCCCGGGACGAGGGGATGGTCTCCGGCGATGTGATGACCGTCGAGACGCTGGCCGGCGTGCTGACCGTCGCCGTGAACGGCGGCGGCGTGACCGCCGATATGGGCGCGCCCATCCTCGACCCGGCGCGGATTCCCGTGGCGGGCGATTCCAACCGCATCGAGCTGGAGACGGAGGCCGGAATGCTCCGGTTCTTCTGCGTGTCCATGGGCAATCCCCACGCCGTGACCTTCGATCTCTATCCCGAGGACGATTCCTTCTATCGCCTGGGGCCGGCGCTGGAGTGCGATCCGGCCTTCCCGGCCAAGGCCAACATCGAGTTCTGCCGGATCCGCGACGGCGGCGTGGACGTGCGCGTCTGGGAGCGAGGCGACGGCGAGACGCTGGCCTGTGGCACCGGCGCCTGCGCGGTGCTGACTGCGGCGGCGTCGCAGGGGCTGACGTCCCGGGAGTGCGACGTGCGCCTGCCCGGCGGCACGCTGCGCATCCGCTGGGACGACGGCGGACATCTGTTCATGACCGGCCCTGCCGAAGCCGTCTTCACCGGCGACTATCCAATCTGAGTCCCGATTTCCGGCATGTCTTTCGCGAAGCCATAGAAAAGCGAGCCGACTGCGTGCAGTGCAGTCGGCTCACTTTGCCGGAACATCCCGGATTTCCATCGCATCCGGCGGGGGAGCTTGCTCCCCCCGTCCGTTCGCTTGTCGAAAGCGCTGCGCAGAGCGGCCGGTGGCCCGGGTGCAATCAGGCTGTGCTGCGCATGTCTGAGCCCCGATTTCCGGAATGTCTTTCGCGAACCCATAAAAAGCGAGCCGACTGCGTGAAGTGCAGTCGGCTCATTTTGCCGGAACATCCCGGATTCCATCGCATCCGGCGGGGAAGCTTGCTCCCCCGTCCGTCCGCTTGTCGAAAGCGCTGCGCAGAGCGGCCGGTGGCCGGGTACAATCAGCCTGCGCTGTTCATGTCGAACGCCGCGGTGCGGCTCAGCTCGGTGCCGTCGCTGGTGAGCTGGGCGACGCAGACGGTGGAGATCGGCGTGGTGCGGGGCACGATGGCGATGATCTGTGCGCTGCTGATGAAGGCGGTGGGATAGACCGTGCCGTCGATCAGGATGGCGCTGGCCTCGGTGAAGTTCTGGCCGTTCACCAGCACGCGGCCGTAGAGGTTGGAGACGCTGGTGATCTCGATGGGCACGCTGCCCATCGTCAGGTTCACGGGCCTGTAGGGGTTCACGCCGTTTTCATAGGCGCTCTGATCGCCGTAGAGCAGGTCGTACTGCAGCATCTCCAGCTTGTCGTAGTAATCGGAATCGGCTTCGGGCTCCAGCTCGTAGGACTGGTGCAGCTTGGTGATCACGCCGCCGGTCATGCCCAGCTGCTTGAGCAGGTTGGCGCTCAGGCGGTAGGCCTGCAGGTTTGCGCCCTCCAGCTTCGCGCCGTAGTTGTTCCAGATGACGTAGCGGCTGGCGTAGAGGCTGCCGGTGGACAGGATGTCGGCGGTCAGATCCAGGCCGGGCAGATGGTCGCCGTAGAAGATGCAGATCACCGGCTCGTCGTAGGTCTCCAGATCCTTGATCAGCTTGCCCACGAAATTGTCGGTCTGGGAGATCAGGTGCAGGTAGTTGGCGAAGCGGTTTTTGCTGATCTGCTCGGGCAGCGCGAGGATCTCCGGGTCGCCCTCCCGGTAGGTGTAGGTCTCCTCGTATTTGCCGTGGGATTCCACGGTGATGGCCATCACGAAGTCGCGCTCGTCGGTGGCGTCCATGGCCTTGATGATCTCGTCGGCCATGATGATGTCCTCGGCCCAGCCCACGTCGGTGTAGGTCACATAGGGCATGTATTCCACGGATACGAAGTGCTGAAAGCCCAGGCGGGAGTAGACCTCGTTGCGGCTGTAAAAGGTGGCGGTGTGGTTGTGCATGGCGGTGGTGGCGTAGCCCTGCTCCAGCAGATCATAGGCGATGGTCTCGCAGGTGGCCTCCTGCAGGATGGTGGAGTAGGGATACTCGCCCGCGCCGAAGTAGTCCAGATTCATGCCGGAGAGCACCTCGAACTCCACGTTGGCCGTGCCGCCGCCGATGGCGGGCACGTACAGCTCGCCGCTGGGGTATTCCCGGGAGAGCCGGTTGAAGTTGGGCGTGGGGTCGGCGGAGTACGCCGAGCCGAGGATGGTGTTCACGTCGAACAGCGATTCCAGCTGAACGATGATGATGTTTGGCTGGGCGAGGTTGTCGTCGTCATCGAACACGTGGGGGCCGGGCGTGGCGGTGGGCTGAACGGCGTCGGCGTCGACGATCTCGTCGACGATGCCGGTGACCGTCTCGGTGGAGTAGGCGTCCGGCTTGGAAACGCCCATCTCGCCGAAGGTGAAGGTGAAGCAGGTGGCGAAGCCATACTGGTTGTAGCAGTCCACCAGATCCTCAAAGTGCCGGGGGAAGTAGCCGAAGGACACGCCCAGCGTGCACAGGCAGAAGCTGAGGATCACCAGCCCGGCCACTGCCGTGATGGAGGCGGTGTAGTTCACATGCCGCCGCCGGGGCAGCCGGGTGATGACCCAGATGGCCGCGGCCACGGCCAGAAAGACCGCGCCGCACATCAGGATGATCTGGGGCCAGGTGTAGTAGACGGTGGTCAGCGTCACCGCGTCCTTGAGCATCAGCACGTCCATGGACGTGAACGGCTGCGTGCGCTCGCGCACCACCATGAAGGCGGCTGCGCCCAGGCCGATCCAGGTGACGCAGAGGGTGAACAGCGCGCTCCTGCGGTACTTGAACAGCTCGGAGAACGTCAGCGACGTGAGGATGATCAGCGCATTGTACAGGAAATAAAGGGGATGCTGCGCCACGTAGGCGAACATCTTCGCCACGCTGGCGCGGCTCAGGCTCTCCACGATCAGCGCCAGCAGCAGCGCCAGCACCGGCAGCTCGATCATGCGCACCCGGCCGGGGACGTGCTCATAGCGGCGGCGCTTTTCGCCTGCGGCGCTCTTTTTCTTCTTCATAGAACGATACCTCTCGGTAAGCGGCGGGACGGCGTCAGATCAGATCGCTGCCGTCGCCGGGGATGACCTTTTCCATGGCGGCGATGGCGCATTCGATCATGCTGTCGTCGGGCTCGAACACGGTCAGGTGCTGAAGCGCCACGCCGGGGGCGGAGATGATGCGGGTGAGCCGGTTGTCCTTGCGGCCGGCCAGCTTGATCAGCTCGTAGCCCACGCCGATGATCACCGGCAGCAGCAGCAGCTTCACCGCCATGCGCAGCGGCAGATTGTCGATGCGGACGAACATGCTGATCACGATGGACACGATCAGCGTCAGAATCAGAAACGAGGTGCCGCACCGGGGGTGGAACCTTTTCTGCCTGCGCACGTTCTCCACCGTCAGCGGCAGGCCCGCCTCATAGCAGAAGATGGTCTTGTGCTCCGCACCGTGGTACATGTAGGTGCGGCGGATGTCCTTCATCAGCGACGTGGCCCACACGTACAGCACGAACACCAGGATGCGCAGCACGCCCTCGAACACCGCCCGCAGGAAGTACTGCTCCGTCAGCGCCGGGAACGGGATCGCCAGCCACTTCCACAGCTGCATCGGCAGCCACAGAAACAGCGCGAAGCACAGCACCACCGCCAGCACCGTGGCGACGGGCATGATCAGGCTGTCCATCAGCTTGTCGTACCACTTCGGGCCGCGCTCGGCGCGCTTTTTCTCCTCCTCCTCGTCTATGCCGCAGATCTCCGCGGAGCGCATCAGGTATTTGTAGCCCGAGGCCAGGGAGTCGACCATGTTGAACACGCCGCGGATGAACGGGAGCTTGAAGAACTTCGCCCGATCCTTGCCCTTGGTGGGGGTCTCCTCCAGAACGATCTCGCCCTGGGGATTGCGCACGGCCATGGCGGTGTTTTCCGGCCCGCGCATCATGATGCCTTCCATCAGCGCCTGACCGCCGATGCTGGTTTTCTTGTCTGCCATTTTTCGTTCCTTTCCATATGCTGTGATGTATGTCGATCTGTGTGGATCTCTTTCGATATCTCTACTATTCTATTATACAATAGTTTATCACCATTTGAAACACGCAAAGGCTTGATAATTCCGTAAATCTTTGATATCGGAAGGGGCGGCGCTCCGCCGGGGAACCGCCGTCAGGGGCGGCGGTCGATGGCCTGCTTCATGAGCGCGGCCTCGCAGTCCCAGCACGTGTGGTCAATCCGCCTGAGCACCTCCTGAAGCTCGGCGATCTGAACCTCCACCGCCCGCCGCCGCTCCTGGAGCAGCCGGTGCCGCTCGCGAAGCGTCGCCTCGCCCTGCCGCACCCAGTCCATGTATTGCCGGATATCCCGGATGGACATGCCCGTGCTCTTCAGACATTCGATCATCTGCAGCATGGCGACGTCGTCCTCGGAGAAGCTGCGATATCCGGATTCGCGCCGGTCCAGAAAGGGCAGCAGCCCCTCCCGGTCGTAATAGCGCAGCGTCGTGGCCGGAATGTTGAGCAGCCTCGAGACCTCCTTGATGGTGTAGCGCATGCATGTTCCCTCCGAAATTCTGTATGAAAATATTGTATTGTAAAATCTGTGCTTTGTCAATTCCAAACCTTGACTTTGAAGTCAACTTTAATGTCGGAATCCCCCTGGGAAAATCAGGTTCAGCAGGCCGTATACGCGCACTGCCCGCGCCATGGAGCGGGCCCCGGCCGGAGAATCCGGCGCGCCGAAGTTCGGAAAAGCGGGCTGCTGTAGATCATTTCAGTTTATTTCACTTTTTGTGGGATAGCTGGCGTTTTCCCCCTTGAAATTTGGGAAATGCTGTGTTATACTATTACCAGAGGCGACAGAGAAAAGAGTAGTGGCCCAAGCGAAGGCGGTTTCGCCTCGTTTGGTTTCACCTGCGTCTCTTTTTTCATGTCCGCATTAAGTTAGGAGGAGATTCCCATGCCCAAGATGATCGTTGATTGGAATACCATTACGAACTTCGTGATCGACTCTTTCGTCGGCTACGGCATTCCCCGCGAGGACGCCGAGATCTGCGCTGACGTTCTGCTCGAGTCCGACAAGCGCGGCATCGAGTCCCACGGCTGCAACCGCTTCAAGCCCGTCTATCTGGACCGCATCGAGGCCGGCATCCAGAACCCCGTCACCAACTTCGAGGTCGTGAAGGAAACCGAGACCACCGCAGTGGTGGACGGCCACGACGGCATGGGCCAGGTCATCGGCTACAAGTCCATGCAGATGGCCATCGACAAGGCGAAGAAGTACGGCATGGGCATGGTCGTCGTGCGCAATTCCTGCCACTACGGCATCGCCGGCTACTACACCTCCATGGCCGCCAAGCAGGGCTGCATCGGCATGACCGGCACCAACGCCCGTCCCACCGTCGCGCCCACCTGGGGCGTTGAGGGCATGTTCGGCACCAACCCCTTCACCCTGAGCGTTCCCACCGACGAGCCCTTCGACTTCAACTTCGACTGCGCCACCTCCATCACCCAGAACGGCAAGCTGGAGTACTATCAGCGCATCGGTCACGAGACCCCCAAGGGCACCGTGATCACCCCCGACGGCACGCCCTTCGAAGGCCCCGCGGGCGACGCGCTGAAGGCCATGGCCAAGGGCCAGGCCGCGCTGGTCACCAACGGCGGCATCGGCGAGGCGCTGGGCGGCTATAAGGGCTACGGCTTCGCGCTGTTCGTCGAGTTCCTGTCTGCGGTGCTGCAGAATGGCGCCTACGGCAAGGCTCTGACCGGCAAGGGCGAGAACGGCGAAAAGGTGCCCTTCCACCTCGGCCACTTCTTCATCGCCATCGACACCAACCACTTCCTGGGCGAGGACGTCTGCCGCAAGGTCGCTGGCGACATCATCCGCGACATCCGCGCGTCCAAGAAGCAGCCCGGCGCCGAGCGCATCTACACCGCCGGTGAGAAGGAATATGAGGTCCGCCTCGCCCGCAAGGACGGCGTGCCGATCAACGAGAGCGTGCAGGGCGAGATGAGCGCTGTCCGCGACAAGCTGGGCCTGACCCAGTACGTGTTCCCCTGGGAGAAGTAATTTCGACCCGATCCGCCCCCGAAGGCTCAGCCCTCGGGGGCTTATTCATTTGGAAACGGCGAACGCCCCTGCGTCCTCTTAAAAGGAAGCAGGGGCGTTCCGTTTGATCAGCCGTCCATCTCCGCGATGCGGTCGACAGCGTCCTCCAGCAGCCGCTGAAGGGGAAGGTTCTCCGCCCCGGCGATGACCGTGGCGCAGCGCTGGACGGGGATGAGCACGCGCTTTGCGCGGGCGGTGGCGACGGACGCGGCCATGGCGGCGGTGATCTCGCCCATCATGGCATCCGCCAGCACGATGCCGATGGGCCCGGCGATCACGTCCGCGTCGCGGCAGCACACCCGAACGGCGTTTTCACCGGTGGCGCCGGCGTCGGCTCCGGCTCTCAGCATGGCGGCGGTGGCGGCGGCGTTCGCGCCCACGGCCAGAATCTCGGCCTCAGGCAGGCGCGCGCGCAGCCGCTCGGTCAGCGCGCGGCCGATGCCGCCGCCCTGGCCGTCGATGATCAGAATTTTCATCGCGCGCCGTACTTCTCGACGGTGTAGGTCTCGCCGAAGGTCTCCACGGTCACCTTCTTCATCCGCTGGTCGGTCACGGGGCGATCCTGGCGGCCGGTGCGAGTGGCGGCGATCTCGTCCACCGCGTCGAGACCGTCGGTTACCTTGCCGAAGGCGGCGTAGTCGCCGTCCAGATGGGGAGCGTTGGCGTGCATGATGAAGAACTGGCTGCCGGCGGAGTTGGGCATCATGGAGCGGGCCATCGAGAGCACGCCGCGGGTGTGGCGCAGGTTGTTCTGCCTGAAGCCGTTGCGGGCGAACTCGCCCTTGATGGAATAGCCGGGGCCGCCCATGCCGGTGCCCTGGGGGTCGCCGCCCTGGATCATGAAGCCGGGAATCACGCGATGGAAGATCAGGCCGTCATAGAAGCCGGACTGAACGAGGGTGACGAAGTTGGCCACGGTGTTGGGCGCGATTTCGGGATACAGCTCCGCAGTGATGGTCTTGCCGTTTTCCATTTCGATGGTGACGATGGGATTTTTCATGACGATTTACCTCCGGATGACGTTTTTTCAGTGGGTTCAGGGGTGGGCGTGGGCTTTTCCTCGATGGAGATGGTCTTGGGCTTCAGCTCCAGACCGTGGGTGTTGACGCGGATGGTGGCGATGGTCTGGCGCACCATGGGCACGCTGTTGACGTCCACGGCGCGGTTGGCGATGGCGTCCAGCACGGTCAGCGTCTCCGCATCCAGCGCGGTGCCGAAGGCGGCGTAGCTGCCGTCGTACTCGGGGTAGTTGCCCTGCATGATGAAGAACTGACTGCTGGCGGAGTTGTTGCGGCCGGTGATGCGGGCCATGCTCAGGGTACCGCGGACGTGGGACAGGCTGTTTTCCACGCCGTTGGCGCTGAACTCGCCCTTGATGGTGTAGCCGGCGTTGCCGGTGCCGTCGTTGTCGGGGCAGCCCGCCTGAATCAGCACGCCGGGCACCACGCGGAAGAACTCCAGTCCGTCGTAAAAGCCGTCGTTGGCCAGCGAACAGAAGTTGGCCACGGTGTTGGGCGCGACCTCCAGATGCAGCTCAAAGCGCATGGTGCTGCCATCGGACATGGTGATGGTGGCGATGGGGTTTTCCGCGCCCGCGTAGGGGTTCTTCCCCGAGCAGCCCGAGAGCGGCAGCGCGAGCGCGCAGAGCATCAGAATACAGATCAGCTTTTTCACGCCTCGTCCCTCCCCGGCAGGATCAGCGCCCGCTTGCGGCCGACCATCTCGTCCACGCGGGCGATGTACTGTTCGATGTTGCGCACGTTGGGCGCGCGCTCGATGCGCAGCTGCAGATTGGCGAAGCGCATCGATTCCACGTCGCAGCCCCGGGCCGCGGCGGTGATCTCCCGATCGTACAGCCACTTCGTGATCGCGCCCGCGCCCAGCGCCAGCACGCTGGCGGTCTCCTCCATGTTGCCGATGTTGTAAAGGCAGGCCTTGCCCGGCTTCGCGTAGCCCACGTTCTCCAGATTGCCCGCCATGTACTTCTGGCGGTAGAGATAGTAGGGCCGCCAGCCCGCGGCGGTCAGCCTGCGCCGGGCGGTGGCGATCATCTCGGCTGCGCCGTCGGCGGAGACCTGGCTGTGACTGCCCGCATGGACGTGCAGCTGCTCGTGCAGGCGGCTGGAGCGCTTGATGGCCAGAGCGTGCACGGTGACGCTCTCGGGGTTCAGCTCGATCACCCGGTCCAGCGTCTCGGAGAAGATCTCCGGCGTCTCGCCGGGCAGCGCGGCGATCAGATCCATGTTGACGTCGTCGAATCCCAGCGACCGGGCCAGCTCGTAGGCGCGCACGGTGTCCGCGCCGGTGTGGGCGCGGCCGATGCGGCGCAGCGTCTCGTCGCTGAAGGTCTGGGGATTGACGGAGATGCGGCCGACGCCATGCGCCTTCATCATCTCCAGCTTCCCGCGGTCGATGGTGTCGGGCCGGCCGGCCTCCACCGTCCATTCCGCCGCGCCGGGGAACTCCCGCTGCGCCGCAGCCAGAATGCGCTCGAGATCGGCGCAGGGGATGGCCGTGGGCGTGCCGCCGCCGATGTACCCGGCGCGCAGCTTCAGTCCGCGCTCGCGGATCAGTTCGCCGCACAGCGCGATCTCCCGCAGCAGCGCGTCCACATAGGGCTCCACCAGCCGCCCGTCGCCGATCTCGCCGGAGGCGAAGGAGCAGTAGGAACAGCGGGTGGCGCAGAAGGGGATGCCGATGTACAGGTCAAACTCGTCCTTCGCGGGATGGAGCACGCCGGTCTGCATGTCGGAGATCTCGCCCAGCAGCTGCGCGCGGTCGGGCGAGACGTCGAACTCGCGGATCACCCGCGCCACAGCCTCGTCGCGGTTCAGCCCCTGTTCCATGCCCTCGTAGAGCAGGCGCGTGGGGCGGATGCCGGTGAGCGAGCCCCAGGGCGGGCGCACGCCGGTGATCTCCTTCAAAAGATTGTACAGCGACAGCTTCACCGCGCGCTTGCGCAGACGCTTGATCTCCAGGGGATGTCCGTCGCAGACGGGCGTGCGCTGCACATGACCGCGCCCGCTGTTTTCCCAGCGATCCAGCCAGAGCCCGTCCTCGATTTCAAGGGTGTGGGAAAAGAGATCGTCGCCGGGCGCGGCGGGCTGTCCGGAGACGTCCGTGACGGTCACGTCGCCGAAGAAGATGCGCAGCACGTCGCCCAGGTCGGAGTAGAATTCGGGATTGGCGGTCTGAAGGCGCAGCGTCATAGTCCGTACCTCCTTCGCTCAAGCCCCAGCGTGGTCTCGCCGCCGTGGCCGGGGAGAGCGATGGTCTCGGCGGGGAACCGGGTCAGCAGCGCGCGCAGCGACTGAACGATCTCCGCGTCGCTGCCGCCGTGCAGGTCGGTGCGGCCATAGCCCGCGCGGAACAGCGTGTCGCCGCTGAACAGCAGTCCGGCTTCGGGATCGTAGAGACAGACGGAGCCCTTCGAATGACCGGGCGTGTGCAGCACCTGCAGAACGGCGCCGCAGACGCGGACGGTTTCGCCGTAGAGCTCGCGGGAGAGTCCCACGGGCGGGGTCAGACGGCAGACCTCCGGCATGTAGGCAGACTTGTCGGGATCGTCGAGCATCTCCGCGTCGCCGGCGTGGATGTACACCTTCGCGCCGGTCTGGTCGGCGAGGGGCTGGGCGGCGAGGATGTGATCGAAGTGGCCGTGGGTCAGAAGGATCGCGGAGAGCGCGCGTCCGGACTTCGCGAGGGCGGACTGCAGCTGGGGCAGACCGTCGCCGGGATCCACCAGGAATGCGTCGTCGCGCCCGGACGGGCAGACCAGATAGGCGTTTTCCTGAAAGGAGCCGCAGGGGATGACGTGGATATCGTTGATGTTCAGCATGGGAACCTCCGGTCAGAAGCCGCGCTTGCTGTCGAGCAGGATGGTGACGGGGCCGTCGTTGAGCAGGTCGACCTCCATGTGGGTGCGGAAGCGGCCGGTGAGGGTGGGTACGCCCTGTTCGATCAGCAGATCGCGCACGCGGTCGCAGAGGGGCTCGGCCAGCTCGGGCCGGGCGGCGTGGGAGAAGCTGGGACGGCGACCGTGGCGCGCGTCGCCGAGGAGCGTGAACTGGGAGACGAGGAGCACGCTGCCGCCTACGTCCTTGATGGAGAGGTTCATCTTGTCGTCGGGGTCTTCGAAGACGCGCAGACCGGCGATTTTGTCGGCACAGTAGCGCGCGTCGGACTCGGCGTCGTCTTCGCCGACGCCGAGGAGTACGAGAAAGCCGGACTGGATTTGGGAGACGAGTTCATCATTGACCGTCACGGAAGCGTGTTGAACCCGTTGAATGACACAGCGCATCGGAAAACATCCTTTCAGCGAAAAAGTAAAGCATAAGCGCGGCAGCAGGAGGAAGGATCCAAGGGGCAGGACTCCTTCTCCTGCTGCCGCGCTTTTGGAGCGGGGGCGCGGTGCTTTGAGGGCAGGAGCACAGCCTCTGCATCCCCTCTGAACCTCTTCTCCCGCTGCCGCCGTTTCTCTTACGGCTTTCTGCTCATCCGGAGACCCTCGTAACCTCAATGACGTCCGGAATCTTCAGCAGATCCTTGATAATCTTGTTCAGCTGCTGCGTACTCTTGATGGTAATGGAAATATGGAAGATATACGTTCCATTCTTCGCAGCATGCGCCGACATCGACGTAACCGGAATGTCCTGCGAGGCAAACGTCACCGAAAGCTCCGCCAGCAATCCCGTTCGATTGTAGCTGATCACGCGGATCTCCGCATCATACGTGGTATTCTCCGCCTGATGCTCCCAGTCCACCTCAATCAGCCGCTCGGGCTCCACGCCCTCGTCCTTCAAACTCACGCAGTCCGCCCGGTGCACCGAAACGCCCCGGCCCCGCGTGATATACCCAATGATCTTGTCGCCCGGCAGCGGGTTGCAGCACTTTGCGAACCGCACCAGCATGCCCGATTCGCCCTTCACCACCACGCCGTTGGAGCTGCTCGTCGGCACGCGCTTCTGAGGCTGCGGCTCCTCCTTGGGCTCCGCGGTCAGCAGCGGCTCCTCCGTCTTGTGGGTCTTCCTGTATTCCTCGATCAGACGGTTCAGCACCTGCTGGGTGCTCAGCCCGCCGAAGCCCACCATGGCGTAAAGATCGTCCAGCGACTGCACCGAATACCGCTTGTACAGCGTCTCGATCAGCTCCGGCTTGTTCAGCGACGACAGCGGATATCCCTGACGCTTCGCCTCGCGCTCCAGCATGTCGCGGCCGTGGGCGATGTTTTCATCGCGCTCCTCGCGCTTCAGCCACGCGCGGATCTTGGCCTTGGCCTCGCTGGTCTTCACGATGTTCAGCCAGTCGCGGGACGGCCCCTTGGACGACGAGGAGGTCATCACCTCCACAAAGTCGCCGGTGGACAGCGGCGTGCTCAGCGGCACGATGCGATGATTGATCTTCGCGCCGATGCAGCGATTGCCCACCGCGGAGTGAATGCGGTACGCGAAGTCCAGCGGCGTTGCGCCCCGGGGCAGCGATACCACGTCGCCCTTCGGCGTGAACACCAGCACCTCGTCCGCAAACAGATCCACCTTCAGCATCTCGCCGAAGCCCGTGGAATCGCGCACATCGCCCTGCCAGTCCAGAATCCTTCGCAGCCAGGCCAGCTTGCTGTCCAGCTCGTCGGCGGCCTTGCCCTCCTTGTAGCGCCAGTGGGCGGCGATGCCGTATTCCGCCACGCGGTGCATTTCAAACGTGCGAATCTGCACCTCGAAGGGCCGACCCTGGTTCACCACCGTGGTGTGCAGCGACTGATACATGTTCGCCTTCGGCACCGAGATGTAGTCCTTGAACCGCCCCGGCACCTGCGGCCAGATGCTGTGCACCACGCCCAGCGCGTGATAGCACTCCGTGGTGGTATTCACCAGCACGCGCACGGCGATCAGATCGTGAATCTGGTCGAAGGTCTTGTTCTGGCTCTTCATCTTTTTGTAGATGGAGTACAGATGCTTGGGCCGGCCGTCGATTTCGCACTTGTGGATGCCGGCCTCGTGGAGCTTCGCCTTCAGTTCCTGCGTCACCTGCGCCACCAGCTGCTCGCGCTCCTTGCGCTTCATGCCCACCAGGCGCACCAGCTCGTAAAATCCGTCGGGATCCAGATAGCGCAGCGAAAGATCCTCCAGCTCCCATTTGATCGTGTACACGCCCAGGCGATGGGCCAGCGGCGCGTAGATATCCAGCGTCTCCCGGGCGATGGGCACCTGACGCTCGGGGCGCTGGGACTTCAGCGTGCGCATGTTGTGCAGCCGGTCCGCCAGCTTGATCAGCACCACGCGGATGTCCTTGGCCATGGCCAGGAACATCTTGCGCAGCGTCTCGGCCTGCGCGTCCTCCCGGGAGGCGAAGTTCTGCTTTTCCAGCTTTGTCACGCCGTCCACCAGCAGCGCCACCTCGGAGCCGAACATCTCGCTGATGGACTGCAGCGTCACGCCCTCCACGTCCTCCACGCAGTCGTGCAGAAGGCCCGCGGCGATGGTCGTCGCGTCCAGCATCAGGTCGGTCAGGATCACCGCCACCGCGCAGGGATGGCAGAAGTAAGGATCGCCGGATTTGCGGAACTGGTTGGCGTGCGCCTGCTCGGCGAACTGATAGGCGCGCCGCACCAGATCCATGTCGTCGTCCGGATGATATTTCCGCATTTTTGAGATCAGCTCATCAGCGCTGATGTATGCCTGTATGGTTCCGGCGTCAGACATCGTGTTCCCTCCTGCTATGGTGAATTTGGGTTGTCACGTCCGCCACGCCTGAAGGGCGCGCCAGACGCTGCTGGTATCGGGGTCGATCTTGCGCATGGGACAGAGCGTCAGCTTCGAGTTCTCGTCATCGGGGATCAGCTCGATCAGATGAAGGTCGTTCAGCGCCAGCAGACACGCCGCCGCGCACACGTACTCCATCCTCGAATACGACGCCGCCAGATGAATCAGCATGTTGTACGCGCCGCGGCGCTCGCGGCTCTGGAGCACGGCCTTCACGCCCTTGTAGGCCGCGCGCAGCTGATCCAGATCGGGCAGCCGGTCGAACCACCCGGGCCGAACATCCATCCGAAAGCGCTCGGGGCCTTCCGGGACTTCATACCCGTCGGGAATGCCCGCCAGCACGATGCGGCGGTAGCGCTCCGGCAGCTTCTGCGGCGGATAGACGCACAGCGCGTTGAACGCCCGAGGATCCTCCGGCGCGGCGGCGATGTACAGATCCGGCTGCGCGTCGTCCGCCAGCATCAGAATCCGCTTCGCCGCGGACAGATCCGCCGTCAGGATCAGCGTGCCCTGGGGATTCGCCCGCAGCATCTCCGCCAGCGCCTGCTCCGACAGCGGCTGCGCCGTTTGCTTATAGAGGTCTATCTTCTTATTATAGAGCATTTGTGTTAAGAATTCATGCTGAAGCTCCTCTTCCTCCCCGGATTTTGCATCGATTTCGGACAGAACATCGTCGGAATTGACCGCTTTCACTTCAACCTGCACGCTGGTGCGCCCCATGAAGGTGTTCAGCTTCGGGGAGAACAGCAGATCGACGGTGTCCGGCAGCTTGCCCGCCAGATGTCCGCCCCGGAAGAAGATGCCCGGCCGCTGGGTGGAATATTCCGACAGCAGCAGCTTCAGATGCGCGCCGTCCGCGCCCACGGGCCGCTGCTCGTACACGTAGGGCGACGACCGCAGCACCGGCGCGGGATTGCCGAAGCCGGTGGGCTGGAGCGCGTCCAGACCGGCCACGAAGGCCTCGGTCAGCTGGTCGAAGTGCACGGCCATGTCGTACTCCTCCTCGGGGATGTAGCAGGCCGGGGAGATGTTTTCAAACAGCCACGCGTCCAGATCGCTGCGGAAGCCGTCCAGCCGATCCGCGTCCAGCGTCAGGCCCGCGGCCTGCTTGTGGCCGCCGAAGCGGGTGAGATGCCCGCTGACCGCCGTCAGCGCCGTGTGGATGTCCACGCCCGGAATGCTGCGGCAGGAGCCGGTCAGCACGCCGTCGCTCTCCGCGAGCAGGATCGTCGGGTAGTGGTACTTCTCCACCAGGCGGCTGGCCGCCAGACCGATCACGCCGTGATTCCAGCCCTTTCCGGCGATCACCAGCGCGCGATGGGCGGGGAAGTCGAAGTCCTCCAGCTGCTTCTCCGCATCGGCGAGAATCTGCTGCTCGATGTCCTTGCGGGCGCGGTTCTCCTGCTCCAGCTCGTCGGCGATGGGCCGCGCAGCGGCGGCGGTGGGGCTCAGCAGCAGATCATAGGAGCGCTTCGCGGAGCCGATGCGCCCGCCGGCGTTCAGCCGGGGCGCCAGCTGGAAGGCGACGTTGCCCGCGCTGATCTTCTTTTCATTCAGCCCGGACACGTCGATCAGCGCGCGGATACCGGGCCGGGGATCCCGATTGATCCGGTCCAGTCCCAGCTTCACGATCACGCGGTTCTCGCCCGTCAGCGGCACCACGTCCGCCACGGTGGCCAGCGCCGCGATATCCACATAGCGCATCGCCGCATCGATGCCGCCCAGCGCCTGCACCAGCTTGAACGCCACGCCCGCGCCGCACAGGCTGGGGAAGGGATAGCCGTTCAGCAGCGGGTTGATCACCGGGCAGTCCGGCAGCTCGGCGGCGGGCTGATGGTGGTCGGTGACGATGCAGTCCATCCCCAGCGACTTCGCCAGCTCGATCAGCTCCACGCTGGTCACGCCGCAGTCCACGGTCACCAGCAGCCGGTTCCTCCCGGCCACGGCGCGGATGGCCGCCTCGTTCAGCCCGTAGCCCTCGGTGTGGCGGGAGGGCAGATAGACCTCTACCTGCGCGCCCAGGGAGCGCAGATAGTCGCTCAGCAGCGCCGACGCGCTCACGCCGTCCACGTCGTAGTCGCCGTAGACGCAGATCGGCTCGCCGCCGTCCACGGCGCGGCGGATGCGCTCCACCGCCTCGGGCATGCGGTTGAGCAGCATGGGATCGTGCAGCTGGGAGGGGTCGGGGTTCAGGAAGCGGCGCGCCTCCTCGGCGGAAGCGACGCCGCGCTGAATCAGCAGCGCGTGCAGGGTGGGGTTCATGTCCTCGGGGCAGGGGAAGGGGGCGCGGACGGTCTCTCTCAGGCGATATCGCAGCATGGTGTTTCTCCGATTTCTGTGTTTTGAATATAAAAAGGAATTCGGAACCGGCGCGCAGGTCGATTCCGAATTCGTGGATCATTAAGCCTTTTTCGCAGTCTTGCGGTCGGCGAGCTTCTGGCTCCACATCGCCCAGACCTGACCGGACAGCAGCACGGACGAGTAGGTACCGGCCAGCATGCCCACGATCAGCGGGAAGGCGAACTCGCGGATGGACTCCACGCCGAAGACGTACAGCGCCACCAGCGTGATCAGCGTGGTGATGGTGGTGTTGATGGTGCGGCTCAGGGTGCTGGACACGGACAGCTCCACGATCTCCATCTTCGGCTTCATGGTGTAGCCGGGCCGCTTGTTGTTCTCGCGGATGCGGTCGAAGATGATGATGGTGTTGTTGATGGAGTAGCCGACGATGGTCAGCACCGCGGCGATGAACGAGGAGTTCACCTGGAAGAACGCGCGGAAGAACACCATGAACGACAGCATGATCAGGATGTCGTGCAGCAGCGCGAACAGCGCGGCCAGGCCGGACATCGGGTCGAAGCGGACGGCGATGTACGCCAGCATCAGCACGAAGGCGATCAGCAGCGCCTTGACGGCGTTGGACAGCAGGTCGCGTCCGGCGATGGCGCTCACGTGGTCGATGGACACGAAGTGGAAGCCCGGATACTTGGCGCTCATCTCGCGCTCGAGAATGGAGCGCACCTGGCTGGTCACGTCGTCCAGATCCACCAGAATGCGCAGGCCGGTCTCCTCGCCGCCCTCCTCGGGGGCGTAGGCGGAGAAGGCGATCTTGTTGATGGAGTAGCCGCCCTCGTCCAGCGCGGCGTTCACGGCGCTCTCCACGGCGGCGACGTCGAAGGCCGCGCCCATGTCGAACTGAAGCACATAGCCGCCGGTGAACTCGGGATCATAGCCGTTGTTGGTCACGGCCAGATAGGTCAGCTGGGCGTAGTTGGTCAGCGACGCGGCGCTGTTCATGCCCTGCACGGCCTCCACGGCGCAGCCCTCCATGTTGGCGGCTTCGTCCACCAGGTTCAGGCGCAGCTGCAGGTCGGTCAGGCCGTCCGCCTTCACGCCGGACTTGTCGGCGCTCAGCAGGGAAGCGGTCTCGGCGGGCGCTTCCTCGGCGGCAGTCTCGTCAGAGGCGGTCTCGTCGGCAGCGGCCTCGTCAGAGGCGGTCTCCTCAACGGCGGTCTCCTCAACGGCGGTCTCCTCGACGGCGGTCTCCTCGGCGGCTTCCCCGGCCAGATTGGCCTGGAGCGCCTCGGAGGCGGCAGAGGGAGCGGCCTTGGTGATCTGCGCGTCCTCGTAGCCCAGGCTGGCGAGGATGGTCTCCACGTCGGCCACGTCGTAGTTCTCGCCGACGGAGTACTCGAGGATCGAGCCGCCGGTGAAGTCAATGCCCAGGTTCAGGCCCACGCCGCAGAGCTGCAGGATCAGCGCCACGACGATGATCGCGCCGGAGATGGAGAGGAAGAGGCGCGTATTCTTGGTGAAAGTATTTTTCATAGCAGTGCCCTCCCTTTAGCGCGTGTAGGCGCTCTTCTTCTGGATGCCCAGATTGCAGATGGCCAGAAGCAGCGAGCGGGTGACGAAGACCGCCGTGAACAGCGACGCGATGACGCTGATGGTCAGCGTGATGGCGAAGCCCTTGATGGTGCCGGTGCCGAAGAACAGCAGCACGACTGCGGCGATCAGGGTGGTGACGTTGGAGTCGAGCACGGCGCGGCCGGCGTTGCGGAAGCCGAACTTCACGGCGTTGGCCGGCGTGCGGCCCTGGGCCAGCTCCTCGCGGAAGCGCTCGAAGATGACCACGTTGGCGTCGACCGCCATGCCGATGCCCAGCAGGATACCGGCGATGCCCTGCAGCGTCAGCTGCGCGCCGGTGATGGCCAGGGCGTAGAACACGATCAGCACGTAGATGCACAGCGCCATGCTGGCGGCCACGCCGGGCAGGCGGTACATGATCAGCATGAACAGGATGATCAGGATCAGGCCCACGATGCCGGCGATGATCGCGCCGTCAATGGCCTCCAGACCCAGCGTCGCGGAGATCGCGCGGGTCTCGACCTCGGCGATGTCCAGCGGCAGCGCGCCGGACTGGATCAGCATGGCCAGATTCTCGGATTCCTCAAGGGCCTCCTCGGCGGACAGGCCGCTCATGGTGATCTGGCCGCGGCCGTCGGAGATGACGGACTGCACGGTGGGCGAGGAGATCAGCTCATCGTCCAGATAGATGGAGATGGACTTGCCGATGTTGGCCGCCGTCGCCTCCGCAAAGGCCTTGGAGCCCTCGCTGTCCATCTCGAAGGAGACGCAGTAGGAGCCCTGTCCGTCCTGATCCGGCAAGGCGGAGGTGATGTTCTTGCCCTCGACGACCACGTTGCCGCTGGGGTCGCGGAACTCCAGATGGGCAGGGGTGCCGATGATGCGCACGACCTGCTCGTGATCCTCCACGCCGGGGATCTCGACGCGCACGCGGTCGTTGCCCTGGCGGGCGACGTTGGCCTCGGTGAAGCCGGCGTTGGTCAGGCGCTCACGCAGCGCGGAGACGGTGGAATCCATCAGCGTGTCGAAGTTCTCCACCGTGGTGTCCGTGGCGATATACTCCGTGGAAATGCCTCCGCGCAGATCCAGGCCCAGGCTGATGGCCTCGGACACGGGCTTGATTCCGTAGACCTTCGAGATCTGGGGAATCTTCAGCCCGAACAGCGCCAGAAGCGCGACGAGCACGATCACGACCAGTGTGACCGCAAGTTTGGCGATACTTTTGCCCTTCATTCTTTCTGTCCTCCCTGCTGATGCTCCGGAGCGATTCCGGAACCATCATAGCATAGTTCATAACAAATAATTATTATAACCGTTATCCTTCGCCGCGTCAATCGCGAAAACACAAAATCCGGCCAAATGTTCGCATTTTTTCTTCTTTTTATTGCCCTGAGAAGGCGCTTGTGGTATGATGATGGGGAAAAGGGAGGAATATGCCATGGAAAATCACGCGAAGCGGGCGGCTGAGCTGTTTCGGGAGGGCTGCAACTGCGCCCAGGCCGTGTTCACGGCCTATTGCGATCTGACGGGATTGGACGAGCGGACGGCGATGCGGATTGCCGCGTCCTTCGGCGGCGGCATGGGCCGGATGCGGGAGGTCTGCGGCGGGGTGTCCGGCGCGCTGATGGCGCTGGGCATGCTCTGCGCGCCGGACGACCCCGGCGACCAGGCGGCGAAGGCCGCCCACTACGCCCGGGTGCAGGAGCTGGCGCGCCGGTTCAGGGAGCGCAACGGCTCCATCATCTGCCGCGAGCTGCTGGGGGAGAAGGCCGGGTCGGGCCACGTGCCCGAGGCGCGCACCGAGGAGTATTACAGGATGCGCCCCTGCGAGCGCATGGTGTTCGACGCTGCGGAGATTCTGGAAGAAATGCTGAAGGAGATGTGAACCATGGCCAGACGAAAAGCTTCCGGAAAAACGCCGCCGCGCGTGCGGCCGGAGGATTCCTTCCGCCCGTACAGCTGGACGCGGGACTTTACCCGCGGCGGCTCGGAGATGCGCAGAGTGCCCCGGTGGTTTGCCATCCTCCAGCTGGCGATTCTGGGCGCGGTTCTGGCGGCAGCTGTGGTGCTCTCGCTGCGCGGGCTCATCGGCACGCTCTGATGGACGAAAGAACAGGACGTGCGAATCGCCGCAGGCATTTTCGCCTGCGGCGAGCGCACTTTTCATCTGCGCGGGGCGGTGAAGCGTTCCGCGCGCCTGAAGGCCGGACAAGAGGAGAACCCGCGAACGTCCTTGTTCGCGGGTTCCGCTTTGCGTCATTGGTTGGATCCGGCCGGGTTCCTCACGCCTCGGAGCGAGGCTTCTGCATCAGATCGGCGATGGTCACGCCATCGAAGAAATCGTTGAGCATGCCGTGCAGCTTCCGCCACATGGGCAGCGTGCGGCATTCGCCTGCGCGGGGGCAGGCGACCGGGTCGTCCTCCAGACAGGCCACGGGCGCGAGACCCACCTCCGTCAGCCGCAGGATGCTGCCGACGGTACATTCCTCCGGCGGCTTTTTCATCCGATAGCCGCCGCCCTTGCCGCGAACGCCCTCCAGCAGGCCGTCCTTGACCAGGGCCTTGACGATGCTCTCCAGATACTTTTCGGACAAATGCTGCCGCTGGGCGATTTCCTTCAGCGGGACAAAGTCGCCGGTCTGCTGTTCGGCCAGATCAATCATGACGCGCAGCGCATAACGTCCCCGGGTAGAAATCATCATATCGCAGTCACTCCTAGTTATCCTTGCAGACCCATTATATATGAACCTGGCGTAAAAAGCAATGGTTCCGGGCGATTTCCGGGCGCTGGTTTGCGGGTGTTTGAAGAATGGACAATGCCGGATAAAAACCGCCGGGATGTTCCGCAAGAAAAGACAAATAAATTGCGAAGGGGGATCTTGTATTCCGCAGGGGGCTGTGATAAAATGTTAGCGAAAAAAGCGCTCTCCCAATCCGGAGGTTCGGCCACATGAGGAAATTCGATTTTCAGGCCCGCATCGGTGCTTTTACCGACATCTACAATCTGAAGGACGAGAACGCCAAGGGCCGTCTCATCAGCCTGGGCAGCTCGCTGATGACCGCGCTGTACAACGTGTTCATCACCGGCGTGTTCTACACCGGCTTTCTGTCGATGTACGGCATGTCGATCACCAGCGTCGGCATCATCTCCTACATCCCGCTCATTGCCAACTGCTTCAGCGTCTTTTCCTCGGTCATTCTGGAGCGCATCCCGAAGCGCAAGGGCGTCCTGCTGCTGTCCAAGATCTTCTTCTATGCGCTGTACATCCTGGCCACCACCATCATGCCGCAGTTTGTTGAGGACACGCATGCGCGGCTGATCTGGTTTGCGGTGATCCTGTTCGTGGCCCACGCGGTGTACGCGCTGTTCAGCCCCGGCTTCACGCCGTGGTTCTATTTCTTCTATCCCGCCGACAACGAGCGCCGCACGCGCTATATCACCTTGAACCAGGTGTTTTCGTCGATCATGTCCAGCGCCATGCTGCTGTTCAGCGGCCTGCTGACCGACGCCATGGCCGGCACGCCCTATCAGGATACGCTGATCATCGGACTGCGCTATTTCGCGTTCGTGCTGGTGCTCATCGACGTGGGCATGCAGGCGTGCGCCATCGAGTATCCCTATCCGAAGGGCCCCAGGATCCGGTTTTCCCAGGTGTTCACGCTGCCGTTCAAATACAAAAAGTTTCTGCTGTGCCTGCTGATGATGTTCTATTGGAACTTCGTGGCCAATGTGCCGGCCAATATCTGGACGTATCATCTGCTCAACCACATGCAGTTCTCGTATACGCTGATCAACACCATGGCGATGATGTATACGGTGATTCTGGTGCTCATCTCGCCGCTGTGGCGCAGGGTGCTGAGGCGGTATTCATGGATCAAGACCTTCGGCATCGCGGTGCTGCTGTGGCTGCCCACGGAGCTGGCGTTCTTCTTCATGACGCCCGCCACGACCTTCCTGTACGTGCCGCTGTGCCTGTGCCAGAACGTGCTCGCCGTGGGACTGAACCTGGCCTACGCCAACGTGCTGTACATCAATCTGCCCGAGGAGAACTCCACCGCCCACATCGCGTTTTACTCCATCGGCTGCAATTTCTTCGCCTTCCTCGGCCTGCTGACGGGCACGCAGATCAGCGCGATCGGCGGCGATACGCCGTTTATGCTCATGGGGCTGGAGATCTATTCGGTGCAGTACATCGTGCTGCTGCGCACGGTGCTGATGCTGGCGCTGGGACTGGTGCTGGTGCGCGGATGGAAGATGTTCACCCCCGACCGGGACATCGAGGAGATCGAAGCCAACGCCGCCGCCCAGAAAAAGCTGCGGGAGATGCTCCGCAAGCAGCCCCGTCCGCGGCTGCGCCTGCGCTTCCTGCGCTCCCGATGATGCGAAAAGGGGCGGTCTCACCAGGGCAGAACTGCACAGACAATCCATGAAATTCGCCTGTAAAACACCTTGTTCCCGGTGTTCCACAGGCGAATTTTTGTGCAATCTGACGCTTGACGTGACCGTCCCTTTCATTTTTGCTTTCCTATTATAGAGCCTGTACGCCGCACCGGCGGAACCGGCAGGAGCGCGGGAGATCATTCCTTCGAAAGGGAAGGATCTCCCGCTGGCGTTTACTTCTTTCCGGCCAGGCTCTTGCGGTACTTCTCGCTTTCCCAGTTGGCGATGAAGGCGCGGGCGGCCTCGTCCATGGTGGAGAGGGGATGGCCGGAGCGCTTCAGCGTCTCGCAGATGTAGACGACGCAGGTGAGGGTCTCGGCGATGACCTGGGCCTTGGCGGCGGGCATGGCGAAGCACACGCGGCCGGTGGCGGGGTCGGCGGCGCACATGCCGTCGGCGGGCGCGCTTCCGAAGGCGAAGGAGCCGGTGAGGAACACCAGCTGGTCGGGATACAGCGGGGATTCCAGCAGGAACTTCTCGGAGTATGCGCCGCTGCGCAGCGCATCGGAGAGCAGCGGCGAATCCGCCTCCACCAGACCGCCGCCGATTTCCCGGACGGACACCGCGGGGAAATCGCCGTCGCGCACGCCGAAGGCCTCCGCCACGCGGCGGTTCACGTCGGCATGGATGCGCAGGCACTCGTCGGGATCGTCGTGGTGGGCGATCAGGCCGTGGTTCTGCATGAAGATCACTGCGGGACGGCGGCCCGTCTCCGATTCCACGCGGGCCAGCTCGTCGCGGATGGAGAAGGTCAGGCGCGCGCCGGGATCGGTGTAGGGCACAAAGCCCCAGGTGTAGTCCGCATCGGCGAGGGCCCTGGCCACGACCTCGCGGCCGTCGGCGGCGCAGGTCGCCAGATTCGCATAGACGCTGTGGCTGTGGGCCACGTAGGTATCCAGCAGGGAGTGGAAGCCCGCCTCTACGCTGGGGCGCAGCGGCGCAAGGCCGTCGATCTGCTGAACGGAGGCCTTCGCGCGGTCGGAGCCGGCCTTCTCCACATCGTCGAAATCGGACGGCTGGGCGCCGAAGTAGAATTCGCGCAGGCTTGCGCAGTCCAGCACCGCATAGGCGCGGTCGGGCGCGATGTCATTCAGGCAGTAGCCCGACGCCTTGATGGCCATCAGACCGCCCTCCAGCTTCACGGAGGTGTTGCCGCCGCCGCCCTGAACGTAGTCGGCCCGCGCGCCGATCACGCCGGAAACCCGGGCGAACGCCGCCAGCCGGTCGCGGTGATGTTCAAAAAAAGTCGACATGAAAATCCCTCCAGATTGCGTTGTTTTTCTGGATTCAGTATACTGTCACGGCGGCGGAATGTCAACAAAAAAGGGAATTTCTCGTCGGAGAAATTCCCGAAGAACGGCGCGTCAGAAGGTCAGATAGCTCGTGTGGATATAGCCCTTCACGCCGTTGACGGTGACATGGGCCCACTTGCCGTCCACGCTGTTCACGGTGACCGCCGTGCCCTTGGAGAGCTGGCGGATCACGCCGTAGCCGGTGCCCGCGCCCCTGCGGAAGTTGACGCTGCCGGTGGTCTTGCCGGAGACGCCGAAGGCCACGTAATCCTTGCGGATGTAGCCGGTCTTGCCGGAGAAGGTGCAGACCTTGTACCAGTCGCCGCTTTTGCCGGTCACGGCCAGTTTGTCGCCGCGGCTCAGCTTCGCCACGCTGGCATAGCCGGTGCCCGCGCCCGAGCGCAGGTTCACCGCGCCCGCGGCGGTGCGGGTCATCACGGCGGCGGCGTCATAGGAGGAGGGGAGCTTCGCCGACGGGCTGCCGGAGGAGATCCCGCCCGAGGAGGCCGTGGAGCTGCCCTTGATGTACTTGGTCTTGATATAGCCGGTCACACCGGTGCGGGCGACCTTGATCTTCGACCAGGTTGCGCCGCGCTCCAGCACGGTGATGGCGTCGCCGTGGTTGACGTAGCCCGCCACGGAGAAGGAGGTGCCGGGGCCGGAGCGGACGTTCATGCGGTCGCCGGATTTCCCGATGTACACGGAATCGCCCGCGGTTGAGCTGCCGGAGGACGAGCCGCCCAGAGAGATGTACTTGTTCTTGATGTAGCCGACCTTGCCGGTGCGGGCGACCTTGATCTTTGTCCAGAGCTCGCCGTCGCTGTCGGCGGCGCAGTCGTCGGTGTAGACCGTGATGGACTCGCCGTCCTGCACGTATCCCACGGACGTGGAGGACTTGCTGGGCCAGCTGCGCACATGCAGCGAGCCGCCCGCATTGGGCATTTTCACCGTCGCCTTCAGCGTTTCCGCCAGCGCGCCCGCCGGAGCCAGACAGGTCAATACCAGAATCATTGCCAGAAACCAACCGAGAAACCGCTTTTTCATCGTTTCCCACCTCCAGATTTTCCACATTCAGGATTTCACTGGATTAGACGTGGGAAGCGCGGGCCTGGTTCCGGAAATGGGCGGAACCGGAAAGAAATTGCGGCGAAATTACTGCGCGGCGGCCCGGAGCGTCTCCAGCGCGCGATCCAGCAGGTCGTCGGGGATGTTCAGCGGCGGCAGCAGGCGCACCTTGTCCTTGGCGGTCAGCGCCAGCACGCCGTTTTCCATGCAGGTCTTCACCACCTCGCCTGCGGGCCTGACCGTCTTCACGCCCAGCATCAGTCCCAGGCCCGTGACGGCCTCCACGCCCGGCGCGCCCTGGAGCGCGGCCAGAATGCGGTCGTGCTTCGCCCGCACGCCGGCGAGCAGCGCTTCGTCGATGCGCGAGAGCACGTTCAGCGCGCCGGTGGCGCAGATGGGGTTGCCGCCGAAGGTGGAGCCGTGGCTGGATGCGCCCAGCGTGTCCTTCACCTTTTCGCCCAGCGGGCATGCGCCGATGGGCAGACCGCCGCCCAGTCCCTTGGCCGTGGAGAACAGATCCGGCACGACGCCGAACTGCTGCCAGGCGTACAGCGTGCCGGTGCGGCCGTTGCCGGTCTGCACCTCGTCGGCGATGAGCAGCACGTCCCGCAGGGCGCAGAGCCGGGCCGCGCCCTGCACGTAGGCCTTGTCCAGCGGGATCACGCCGCCCTCGCCCTGGATCATCTCCAGCATCACGCCGCAGCAGGCGTTTTCCTCCAGCGCCCGCTCCAGAGCGGCCAGATCGTTGGCGGGCACGTGGACGAAGCCCGGGGTGAAGGGGCCGAAGTCCCGGTGGAACACCTCCTGCCCGGTGGCGGACAGGGTGGAGATCGTGCGGCCGTGGAAGCTGTTGACCAGCGTGACGATCGTGGGTCGCGCGCCGGGGCCGTACTTGTCGCTTGCGTATTTCCGGGCGGCCTTGATGGCGCACTCGTTGGCCTCCGCGCCGGAGTTGCCGAAGAAGACGCGCTTCATGCCGGTGCGCTCGCAGAGCATGCGGGCCAGCTGCGCCTGGGGCGCGGTGTAGTAGAGGTTGGAGGTGTGGCCGACCGCGCCCAGCTGGGCGATGACCGCCTGCTTCCAGGCCTCGTCGTTCATGCCGAAGGTGTTCACGGCGATGCCGCTGCCCAGATCGATGTATTCCCTGCCGTCCGCGCCGGTCAGCAGCGCGCCCTGTCCGCCGACGATCTCCAGCGGAAAGCGCCTGTAGGTATTGGCCACATAGGCCGCGTCCATTTCAAAGATGTTCATGTCATTGCGCCTCCTTGACAAACATGGTGCCGACGCCGGCGTCGGTGAGCATTTCCATCAGAATGGCGTGGGGCACGCGGCCGTCGAGGATCATGGCCTTCTTCACGCCGCGGCGAACCGCATCGGTGCAGCATTCCACCTTGGGGATCATGCCGCCGGAGATGCAGCCGCTGTCCACCAGCCGGTCCACCTCCGCGAGGGTCACCCGGGAGATGAGGGTGTCCGGGTCGTCGCGGTTCTGCAGAAGGCCGGGCACGTCGGTCATGCAGATCATGGTCTCCGCGCCCAGCGCGGCGGCGATGCGTGCGGCGGCGGTGTCGGCGTTGATGTTGTACACGTTCTGCTCCGCGTCGAAGCCCACGGTGGACACCACGGGGATGTAGCCTCGCTCCAGCAGATCGTGGATGGGCCGCGCGTCCACGTCGGTGACGTCGCCCACGAAGCCCAGCCGCGCGTCCAGCGCCCGCGCCCGCATCAGTCCGCCGTCCATGCCGGCCAGACCCATCGCCCGTCCGCCGATGCTCTGGATCAGCGCCACCAGGCTCTTGTTCACCTTGCCCGCCAGCACCATCTGAACGATTTCGGCGGTTTCCGCGTCGGTCACGCGCAGGCCGTCCACGAATTCGCTGGTCTTGCCCACGCGCTTGAGCATCCGGCTGATCTCCGGCCCGCCGCCGTGCACCAGCACCGGCTTCACGCCCACCAGCGACAGCAGCACGATATCGCGCATCACGGCCTGCTTGAGCTGCTCGTCGGTCATGGCGTTGCCGCCGTATTTGATCACCACGATCTTGCCCGCGTATTCCTGAATGTAGGGCAGCGCCTCCACGAGGACGGCGGCCCGCTCGAAACTGGATAGCATGTGTTGTTCCTCCGCAAATCAGGTTCTGTAATCGCCGTTGATCTTCACGTAGTCGTAGGTCAGGTCGCAGCCCTAGGCGGTGGCCTCCTGATCGCCCGCGCCGAGGGAGACCTCGATGGTGATCTCGTCCTCGGAGAGGATGGCCTTGGCGAGTTCCTCGGAGAAGGGCACGCCCGCGCCGTTCGCGCAGACCTCCACGCTTCCGGCCCTTGAGGCGAACGCAACGCCGATCTTCGTCACGTCCACGTCCGCGCCGGAATAGCCGATGGCGCACAGCACGCGCCCCCAGTTCGCGTCCGCGCCGAACATCGCCGCCTTCAGCAGGCTGGAGCAGATCACGCTCTTGGCCACGGTGCGGGCGGCGGAGACGTCGGCCGCGCCGGACGCATGGCAGGTCAGCAGCTTGGTCGCGCCCTCGCCGTCCCGGGCGATCATCCGGCACAGGGAGCGGGTGACGGCGGCGAGCGCCTCGCAGAAGGCCGCGTAGTCCGGCCCCTCCGCGCAGACGGGCGCGTTGCCCGCCATGCCGTTGGCCAGAATGCACAGCATGTCGTTGGTGGAGGTGTCGCCGTCCACGCTGACCATGTTGAAGCTGGTCTGCACGTCGGCGCTGAGCGCCCTTTGGAGCAGCTCGGGGGAGACGGCCGCGTCGGTGGTCACGAACACCAGCATGGTGGCCATGTTGGGATGGATCATGCCGGAGCCCTTGGCGATGCCGCCGATGCGGCAGGTCTTTCCGCCCAGCGCGAATTCCACGGCGGCCTGCTTGGCGAAGGTGTCGGTGGTCATGATGGCCTGGGCCGCGTCCGCGCCGCCGTCGGGCGAGAGGGCCGCCGCCAGCGCCGGCATGCCGGCCTCGATGGGCTCCAGCGACAGGGGCTGGCCGATCACGCCCGTGGAGGCCACGATCACGTCCGAGGCCTTCACGCCCGCGTATTGCTCCACCAGCGCGCACATGCCCTCGGCGATTTCGACGCCGTTGGCGTTGCAGGTGTTGGCGTTGCCGCTGTTGCACACGATGGCCCGGGCGGCGCCGTCGGCGATGTGCGCCTTCGTCACGGCGATGGGCGCGCCCTTCACCAGGTTCGTGGTGTACACGCCCGCAGCGGCGGCGGGCGCGTCGGAAACGATCAGCGCCAGGTCCTTTTTCGTCTGGTTTTTGCGGATGCCGCAGTGCACGCCCGCGGCCCGGAAGCCCTTCGCGGCGCAGACGCCGCCGTCAATCATCTGATATTTCATGGAAAGCTCCTCCGTTTCTCATAGGGTCAGTCCCTCGGTCTCGTCCCGTCCGAGGGCGATGTTCATGCACTGGATGGCCGCGCCGGACGCGCCCTTGCCCAGGTTGTCGAACCGGGCGATCAGCAGCGCGCGCTCGTCGTTTCCGGCGACCAGGATCTCCATGGAATCCCGTCCGGCCAGGCGGTTCGCGCCGCAGAACGCGGGGGACTCGCCCAGGGGCAGCACCTTCACCAGCTTCTGACCGGCGTAGTGATTGGCGATGATTTCATGGATTTGCGCAAGCGTCGGCGCGCCGCTGAGCAGCGGCAGGTGCAGCGGCACGGTGACCTCCATGCCTGCATAATAATCCGATACGATGGGCGAGAACAGCGGCGGCCGCGCAAGGCCGGGAACGAGCTGCATCTCCGGCAGGTGCTTGTGGGTCTGGGACAGGCCGTACTGGCGCGGGCTGTCCAGCTCGGGGTCGCGGCCGTCGGACTCGTATTCGGCGATCATCTTCCGCCCGCCGCCGGAGTAGCCGGTCAGCGAGTGGCAGCACAGGGGATAGTCCTTCGGCAGAACGCCCGCCGCCGTCAGCGGGCAGACCAGCGCCACGAATCCGCTGGCGTGGCAGCCCGGCGAGGCGATGCGCCTGCCGGTTTCCACGGCGCGGCGGTGCGCGGCGGACAGCTCCGGGAAGCCGTAGGCCCAGCCGGGGGACACGCGGTGGGCGGTGGAGGCGTCGATCACGGTCACGCAGTCGTTCGCCCACTCGGCGGACTCCCGCGCCGCCGCGTCGGGCAGGCAGAGAAAGACCACGTCCGCAGCGTTGATTTTTTCCCGCCGCGCGTCCGGATCCTTGCGCAGCGCATCCGGCAGCGTCAGAAGCTCCAGATCCCTTCGCCCCTCCAGCCGCTGCTGAATGCGCAGTCCCGTGGTGCCCTCGCGGCCGTCGATGAATATTTTCGTCACAGCGATCCCTCCGAAATGAATGATTATACATTATAATTGGCATAAAAATACATGTCAAGGGCGCGGGGGAACATTTAACGAAAAAAAGACGCTCCGTGCGGGAGGCACGGAGCGCGGTGGGAGAAGCGTTCAGCGGAAGAAGGAGATATAGCCCATCACCAGCACGTAGGCGATGATCAGCGGCAGCGCGAACTGGCAGTAGCGGCGCAGTCCGGCGGGGAAGCGGAGGCCCTTGCCGCTGTTGGCCTCGGCGAGGAAGCGGTCGTAGCCCCAGCCCCAGCGCCAGGAGCAGAACAGCACGTAGATCAGCGAGCCGATGGGCAGAATGTTGTTGCTGACGATGAAGTCCTCGAAGTCCAGGATGGTGGAGCCTGCGCCCAGCGGCTGCACGCCGGAGAGCAGATTGTAGCCCAGCAGCGCCGGAAGCGACAGCACGGCGATGGCCAGCGCATTGACCAGCGCGGCCTTCCTGCGGCTCCATCCGGCGGCGTCCATGGCGAAGGAGATGATGTTTTCAAACACGCCCGTCAGCGTGGAGAGCGCCGCGAACAGCATGAACACGAAGAACAGCGTGCCCCACAGCCGGCCGTTGGGCATGGCGTTGAACACGTTGGGCAGCGTGATGAAGATCAGCGGCGGGCCGGCCTGCAGGTCGATGTTGTAGGCGAAGCAGGCGGGGATGATGATCATGCCCGCCATGATGGCCACGAAGGTATCCAGCAGCGTGACGGTCACGGCCTCGCCGGTGAGACTGCGGTCGCGGCCGATGTAGGAGCCGAAGATGGCCATGCTGCCCATGCCGATGGACAGCGTGAAGAACGCCTGGCCCATGGCGGCGAAGATCACGCGGTTGAAGTGGTCCAGACCCTGATCGAAGATCTTGGAGAAGTCGGGCTTGAGGTAGTATTCCACGCCCGCGCCCGCGCCGGGCAGCGTCAGCGAGCGCCCCGCCAGGCAGACCATGATGGCGATCAGCAGGAGCATCATCACCTTGGTGATGCGCTCCACGCCCTTCTCCAGGCCGATGGCGCACACGCTGAAGCCCAGGATCGTCATCAGCAGCATGCACACGATCTGGCCGGGCGCGCTGCCGGTCATGGCGGAGAACTGGGCGGCCACGCCGGCGGCGTCCAGGCCGGTGAAATCGCCGCGGAGCATCTTGAAGGCGTAGAACAGCATCCAGCCGGAGACGACGGTGTAGAACATCATCAGAATGTAGTTGCCCACCACGCCCATGTAGCCGGCCAGGTGCCATTTGGAGCCCTCCGGCTCCAGCGTCTTGTAGGAGCGGATGATGCTCTGGCGGCTGGCGCGGCCCACGGCGAACTCCATGGTGAGCACCGGGATGCCGAGAATCAGCAGGAAGAACAGGTAGATCAGGATGAACGCCGCGCCGCCGTTGGCCGCGGTGATGTAGGGGAATTTCCAGACGTTGCCCAGTCCGATGGCGCAGCCGGCGGAGATCAGGATGAACCCCAGCCGGGAGCCGAACTTTTCGCGCTGCTGCATGGTCTTGCACCTCGTTTGATCGATTGAAATACGGATGGAGATATCATAGCATACCTGCGATCATTATTCAAGGCATTCCGGAGATTTGGGCGCTGTCCGGCTGTATTTGTCCGCAAAAAGCGGCGCGCCGCCGCGCCGGGACAAAACCATAACGCAAACCGACTTGAACCGGGGCGGAAAAACGGCTATAACTATAGTATATTGCAGATCCGCAGCGCCGATGCAGGGGAGGTTTCGCCATGATTCAGCACGTCGTTCCCGACAGCGTGCCCGCCATGCCGCTGGAGCGGTATCTCCGCCGGGCGTGGCCGATGCTGCCCGCCCATGCGCTGCGCGATCTTCTGAAGCGGCGCGACGTGAAGCGGGACGGCGTGCGGCTGGGCGCGGAGGAGACCGTCCGCGGCGGCGACGCGCTGACGGTCTATCTGCCGGAGCGGTACGCCCCCGCGCCTCCGGCGCTGATCTATTGCGACGGTTCGCTCGCCGCCGCCGTCAAGCCCCAGGGCCTGCCCGTGGATGCGGATCAGGACGGCATCGGCGCGGATACGCTGCTGACCCGGCTGCAGACGGCGCTGCCCGGCGCGCAGCTGTGCCACCGGCTGGACGCCGCCACCGGCGGGGTGGTGCTGGCGGCGCTGGACGGGGAGACCCATCGCCGGGCGCTGGAGACGTTCCGGGAGCATGCGCTGCGCAAGCGATATCTGGCGCTGGCGAAGGGCGGGTTCCCGGCGCGGGAGGGCGTGCTGAGGGCGTGGCTGGTGAAGGACGCGCGGCGCTCCACGGTGCGGATCGCGCACAGGAGCGCGCCCGGCGCAAAGCCCGTGGAAACGCGGTACCGCGTGATGGGGGAGTCCGGGGGAATCGCGCGGGTGGAGCTGGAGCCGGTGACCGGGCGCACCCATCAGCTGCGCGCGCACATGGCGGACTTCGGCCATCCGCTGCTGGGCGACGACAAGTACGGCGACCGGGCGCTGAACCGGGCGCATCCCGGCGGGCTGAGGCTGTGGTGCGCGGAGCTGACCATCGGCGCGGACAGTCCGCTGGAGGGCTATCGGGGCATGACATTTTCCGCTCCGCCGCCGGAATGGTGGAGCGACGGGAGAGAACGAGGATGAGCATTCGGCTGATTGTTTCGGATGTGGACGGCACGATTCTGCCCCGGGGCGGCGCGCTTTCAGAGCGCACGCGCGCGGCGGTGCAGGCGTGCGCGCAGGCCGGGATTCCGTTTGTCATCTGCAGCGGCCGGTGGTATGTGTCGGCCCGGGTGATTGCGGAGGGTCTGGGACAGGCGGACGGATATATGATCGTGGCCAACGGCGGCGCGGTGGTGCGGATGGACGGCGGGATCGTGCGGGAATGGCTCACGCCCACCGCGGAGGCCCGGCGCGCCTATGGGATCATGCGAAAGTACAACGTGATGATGAACGCATTCGTGCGCAATGCGGTGTATCGCGTCAACACGGGGGCACTGAAGCGCAAGAAGCGCGGGCTGGACGGCTATCTGGGCGACGTTTACCGGATTGTGACCGACGACTGGGAGGCCTTTGAATCGGAGGGTCTGGTGAATCCGTACAAGCTGGAGGCCTACGGGGAGGATCCCGACGCGCTGGCGCGGCTGAAGGCGGAGCTGCTGGAGGCGGGGTTCAGCGTGTCCAGCGCATACATGGACAACATGGAGATCATGGCTGCCGGGCTGGGCAAGGGCACTGCGGTGGAATGGCTGGCGCGGCGTCTGGGCGTGCGCCGGGAGGAGTGCATGGCGTTCGGCGACAACACCAACGACCGGAGCATGCTGGAGGCGGTGGGCTGGCCGGTGGCCGTGGCGAACGCGGCGGAGGAGCTGAAGTCCTGCGCGCGGCTCATTGCGCCCGACTGTGCGGAGGACGGCGTTGCGCAGGTGATTGAGAGGGCGCTGAGGGGGGAAATCGGATGATGCACATTGTGCTGGTGAATCCGGAGATTCCGCAGAATACGGGGAACATTGCGAGAACGTGCGCGGCGACGGGTGCGCGGCTGCATTTGATTGAGCCGCTGGGGTTCGAGCTTTCGGACAAATATCTGAAGCGGGCCGGGCTGGACTACTGGCATATGATGCAGTATGAGGTGCATCACAGCTGGGAGGAATTCTGCAGGGAGTATCCGGAGGCAAGGATGTTCTTTGCGAGCACGAAGGCGCCGAGGGGATATTGCGAGGCGGAGTACCGGGACGGGGATTTTCTGGTGTTCGGACGGGAGACGAAGGGATTGCCGGAAGCGCTGCTGGCGGAGAATTATGAGAAGTGTGTGAGGATACCGATGCGAAGGGATGCGCGATCGCTGAATTTGTCGAATTCGGTGGCGATTGTGTTGTATGAGGCATTGCGGCAGCTGGATTTTCCGGGATTGAAGAGCGAGGGAAGCCTGACCGAAGTCCAGCCCAAGGGCGATTGGCGCGATTATGTGTAAGGGAGAATAGAAACGGCGGCAGCAGGAGAAGGGTGCAGGGGCAGCGCCCCGCCCGCCGGAGAACGCTGAGAAAAGGCAGAATAGAAACGGCGGCAGCGAGAGAAGGGTCCAGGGGGATCATCCCCCTGGCGGGGTGCAGGGGCGGAGCCCCGCCCGCCGGAGGCACTCGTGGAGCGCTGAGAAAAGGCAGAATAGGAACGGCGGCAGCGAGAGAAGGAGTCCAGAGGGGATCATCCCCTCTGGCGGGGATCCAAGGGGCAGCGCCCCTTGGGCTCATCACAGCGCTGTACGATGCCCCCGCCCGTTCCC
>SFJH01000021.1 GCA_004555155.1 Clostridiales bacterium | reverse complement strand
TAGTCTGACTTCCCTTGTTTGTTTAGCAGCTACAAGTTTAAGTCTTCTATGCTCCTTTTTCTACCCTTTAGCCTAACTTTCCGTGAAGAGCCGAAAAAAACGGCGGGGCCATGTGCCCTGCCGTTCATTTTTTGAATGGGATTGCGCCCGACGCGGGGAACTGCACCCCGGAACGCGGTTTGCGGTTCGGAGAGGAGCGGTTCTGCCTCCGTTCATCGGCCGGAGCCGTTTCGGGTGGAGATGCCGCGTTCCCGGGCGAGCCGTGCGCCGTGACCGCAGTCGGGGCGGGTCAGCTTGCAGCCCTTGCCGCAGCCGTCGCAGATGCTGTCCGAAGCCGCTGAAGGCGTACCGGCCGGTTCGTTGCGCGAATTCCGCCCGCGCCCGTTCTCTGCGCCGCGATTGCTGTCGAACCCGCGATCGCCGCGATTGCCGCCTTTGCCGTCGAAATCCCTGCCGTCGCGATGGGGATGATCGTCGAAACCGCGACCTTCATCCTCCGCATGGAAGCCGCGACCGTCGCGCCTGCCGCCGTTGCCGTCGAGATTTCTGTCGCCGCGATGGGGATGACCGTCGAAACCGCGACCTTCATCCTCCTCATGGAAGCCACGACCGCCGCGCCTGCCGCCGTTGCCGTCGAAATCCCTGCCGTCGTGATGGGGATGACCGTCGGAATCGCGATTCTCGTCTCCATCATGGAAGCCACGACCGCCGCGCTTGCCGCCTTTGCCGTCGAAATCCCTGCCGTCGTGATGGGGATGACCGTCGAAACCGCGACCTTCATCCTCCGCATAGAAGCTGCGACCGCCGCGCCTGCCGCCGTTGCCGTCGAAATCCCTGCCGTCGCGATGGGGGTGACCGTCGAAACCGCGACCTTCATCCTCCGCATGGAAGCCGCGACCGCCGCGCCCGGGGCCGTGGCCGAAGGGGCGGGGGCCGCCGTGACCGAAGCTGCGGTCGGCGGGAATGCCGCGCTCCTCGCAGGCGCGGGTCAGCGCGTCGATCATGCGGTCGGTCAGCGCCAGATACTGCTGCCGCTCCTCGTCGGTCAGCGCTTCAAAGAGATCGGGCAGGGGCGCGTCCTCGCCCAGCCGCGCGGCCTGCGCGCGGCCGCTGTCGCTCAGGTACAGCCGCATCTGACGGCGATCGTCGGGATTCGGGCGGCGCTCGATCAGCCCGCCGTTTTCCAGCTTGGTCAGCAGCTCGCTGATGGAGCTGGGCCGCACATCCAGCGCCTCCATCAGCGCCCGCTGGGTGACGCCCTCCTGCGAGGCGATGGCCCGCAGCGCCCGGTCCTGGGCGTAGCCGCGGCCCTCGGGGCGTCCGCCGCGGCGCAGCGCGTGCATCAGATTCATCATGGTGAAGAGCCGTTCGCTCAATTCCTGGTTCAGATTCATGAAAACCCTCCTGATAATTTATTCGGTACCGTATGATTTGATTATAGACGATGGTCGGCGCGATGTCAAGTCTAAATCGTTCGGTACAGAAATATTTAACACGGGCAGGATTTCCCGCGGACGGCGGCGAACCAAACAGACAGTATCGATGGAAGGATGATCGCCGTGAACGTCTATGATTTTGACAACACCATTCTGCGGGGGGACAGCACCGCCCGCTTCTTTGCCTATTGCCTGGCGCGGCGGCCGCGGATGTGGCTGGACCTGCCGGGGCAGCTGGCGAACGGGCTGCTGTTTGTGCTGAAGATACGCAAAAAGCAGGATTTCAAGCAGCGGATGCTTCACTTTCTGGCGCTGATCGGCGATGTGGACGCGACGGTGGACGCGTTCTGGCGGAAGAATTTTTGCCGAGTGAAGTCCTGGTATTCCGGGAAGCGCCGGCCGGACGACGTGGTAATCTCGGCCTCGCCGGAGTTTCTGGTGCGCCCGGCCTGCGAGCGGCTGGGCGTGGGCTGCGTGATGGGCTCCACGGTGGATCGCCGGACGGGCGTCTTCTCCGGGCCCAACTGCCACGGCGCGGAGAAGGTGCGCCGCTTCCGGGAGGTCTATCCCGACGGGCGGATCGACGAGTTCTTCTCCGATTCCCTCTCCGACGCGCCGCTGGCGGAGCTGGCGCAGCGGGCGTGGCTGGTGAAGGGGGAGGAGCTGCGCCCCTGGCCGGGAATGGAAACCGAATATAAAGAAAAATAATTTTTGGAATGTTCGTATTGTTTACATATCCGACCTTTCAACATAACGTTGCTCTGATATGATATCCACATTCCCAATGGAGCAATACATAGGAGGAATCACCATGAAGAAAATCGTTTCTCTGGTACTGGTTCTGGCAATGGCGCTCATCGGCGCCGCCGCGTTCGCCGAGGGCGTTCCCGCGGATCAGGTGAAGGTCGGCTTCATCTTCGTCGGCGACGAGAACGAGGGCTACACCGCCGCGCACTATGAGGGCGCGAAGTCCATGATGTCCGCGCTGAACCTGACCGAGGATCAGGTCATCGTGAAGTGGACCATCCCGGAGTCCGAGGCCTGCTATGACGCCGCCATCGATCTGGCGGAAGCCGGCTGCAGCATCATCTTCGCCAACTCCTTCGGCCATGAGTCCTTCCTGATGGAGGCGGCCCGCGAGTATCCGGAGATCCAGTTCTGCCACGCCACCGGCTATCAGGCTGCCGGCAGCGGTCTGGAGAACTTCCACAACTATTTCACCTCTGTCTATGAGTCCCGCTATGTGTCCGGCGTCGTGGCCGGCCTGAAGCTCAACGCGATGATCGCCGAGGGCAAGATCACCGAGGATCAGACCGTGATCGGCTATGTCGGCGCGTATCCCTACGCCGAGGTCGTCAGCGGCTACACCTCCTTCTTCCTGGGCGTGCGCTCCGTCTGCCCGTCCGCGACCATGAAGGTCAAGTTCACCAACAGCTGGGCCTCCTTCGATCTGGAGAAGGAAGCTGCCGAGGCGCTGATCGCCCAGGGCTGCGTGCTCATCAGCCAGCATGCCGACACCACCGGCGCCCCCACGGCCTGCGAAGCCGCCGGCGTTCCCGTTGTGGGCTATAACGTCTCCATGATCTCCGTGGCGCCCAACGCCGCGCTGACCTCCGCGTCCATCGACTGGGCTCCCTACTACACCTATGCCGTGGAGTGCGTGATCAACGGCGAGGCCATCGCTGTCGACTGGTGCGAGGGCTATGCCACCGGCGCTGACAAGATCACCGAGCTGAACGAGAACACCGTTGCCGAAGGCACGGCCGACAAGGTCGCCGAGACCGAGGCTGCCATCATCGACGGCTCCCTGAAGGTCTTCGATACCGCCACCTTCACCGTCGGCGGCGAGACCATCGAGAACCTCACCGCCAACAACGCCGACTACGCCAAGTACGCTGCCTACGTTTCCGACGGCTACTTCCACGAGTCCGAGCTCGCTTCCGCTCCCGCCTTCGATCTGGCCATCGACGGCATCGAGCAGCTGGGCTGAGCCGCGTGAACAGCGCAGGAGCGCTTTGCGCCCCTGCCGCCGGTCCCGCAGAATGGTACGCACCCTGCGCATGCGCAGGGTGCGTTTTTTGGCTGCGGGGCGGAGAAACGAGGACCGGGTTTGGGGCGGGAATTTGCGAATTATCCGAACAATAACGTGGAATTAGCATGGGGCGAAAGCCCGAATTTCGGCGTTTGTGATATAATAAATGTACGGTTTTTACGAATGATGACGGAGGGGTTGCCGGGTGAAGAGTGACTGTGCCATTGAGCTGAGAAACATCACCAAGCGGTTCGGCAAGGTTGTGGCCAACGATGGAATCAACCTGTCCATCCGCTCGGGCGAGATTCTCGCGATTCTGGGAGAAAACGGCAGCGGCAAGACGACGCTGATGAACATGATTTCGGGCATCTATTATCCGGACGAGGGCGAAATCTTCGTCCAGGGCGAACCGGTGACCATCCGCTCGCCCCGCGACGCGTTCCCGCTGGGCATCGGCATGATTCATCAGCACTTCAAGCTGGTGGACGTGCTCACGGCGGCGGAGAACATCGTGCTGGGCCTGCCGGGCCCCACGCGGCTGGACATCGCGAAGGTGGCCACGAAGATCAACCAGCTGACCCACAAGTACGGCTTCGAGTTGGATCCCTTCAAGAAGATCTACGAGATGTCCGTCTCCGAAAAGCAGACGGTGGAGATCGTGAAGATGCTCTACCGCGGCGCGAAGATTCTGATCCTGGACGAGCCCACTGCGGTGCTCACGCCCCAGGAGACCGAACGGCTGTTTGACGTGCTGCGCAACATGCGCGCCGACGGCAACGCCATCGTGATCATCACCCACAAGCTCAACGAGGTGCTGGAGCTTTCCGACCGCGTGGCCGTGCTGCGCAAGGGCAAGTACATCGGCACGGTGAACACCGCCGAAGCCACCGTGGCCAGCCTGACCGAGATGATGGTGGGCAAGCGCGTGGAGCTGAACATCGAGCGCTCGGAGCCGGTCAATCCGGTGAAGCGCCTGGAGATGAAGGACGTCAGCTGCGTCAACCCCGAGGGCGTGATCACGCTCAACCACGCCAGCTTCACGCTCAACGGCGGCGAAATTCTGGGCATCGCGGGCGTGGCCGGCAGCGGCCAGCGCGAGCTGCTGGAGGCCATCGCGGGCCTGACGCCCGTGGAGTCCGGCGAGATCGAATACTATCCGCCAGAGCGCCAGGCGCAGGATCTGACGAAGCTCAGCGCCGTGGAGATCAACCATCTGGGCGTCAAGCTGTCCTTCGTGCCGGAGGACCGCCTGGGCATGGGCCTGGTGGGGCCGATGGACATGGTGGACAACATGATGATCCGCAGCTATCGCAAGGGCGGCTCCTTCTGGGTGGACCGCCGCTCGCCCCGCACGCTGGCGGAGCACATCATCTCCGAGCTGGAGGTGTCCACGCCCGGCGTCAGCACGCCGGTGGGCAAGCTGTCCGGCGGCAACGTGCAGAAGGTGCTGGTGGGCCGCGAGATCGCATCGAATCCCATCGTGCTGATGGTGGCCTATCCGGTGCGCGGCCTGGACATCAATTCCTCCTATACCATCTATCACCTGCTCAACGAGCAGAAGCGCCACGGCGTGGCCGTGCTGTGCGTGGGCGAGGATCTGGACGTGCTGCTGGATCTGTGCGACCGCATTCTGGTGATGTGCGGCGGCAGGATCACCGGCGTCGTGGACGCCCGCACCGCCACCAAGGAGGAGATCGGCATGCTGATGATGCAGGACGGAAGGAGCGACAATCGATGAGCATGAGCAGGCTTCACGGCATTCGCGAGCCGTTGTTTCACATTACCAAGCGCGAGGAGTGCGGCTTTCTGAAGGCCTGCGCCGTGCGCCTGATCGCGATTGCGCTGTCGCTGTGCGTGTGCGCGGTTGTGATCTTCTGCCTCACGGGCATGAATCCGCTGCAGGTGTATCAGGGCATGATCGACGGCGCGGTGGGCAGCAACCGCCGCCTGTGGGTCACCATCCGCGACGCGCTGGTGCTGCTGTGCATCGCCGTGGGCATCACGCCGGCGTTCCGCATGCGGTTCTGGAATGTCGGCGCGGAGGGCCAGACGCTGATCGGCGGACTGGCCACCGCGGCAATCATGATCAACTTCGGCGAGCGGCTGCCCGGCTGGGCGCTGATGCCGCTGATGCTGCTGGCGGCGCTGGCCGCCGGACTGGTCTGGGGCGTGATCCCCGCCGTGTTCAAGGCCCAGTGGAACACCAACGAGACGCTGTTTACGCTGATGATGAACTACATCGCCAGCCAGCTGGTGGCCTTCAGCATCGTGTTCTGGGAGAACCCGTCGGGCTCCAACTCGGTGGGCATCATCAATCAGAGCAGCCGGGCGGGCTGGTTCGGGCCGCTGTTCGGGCTGAACTACGGCTGGAACCTGGTGCTCGTGCTGGCCGCGGCGGTGTTCATGTACGTCTATCTGCGCTATTCGAAGCAGGGCTATGAGATCGCCTACGTGGGCCAGAGCCTGAACACCGCGCGCTACGCCGGCATCAGCGTCAAGCGCGTGATCATCCGCACCATGGGCATCTCCGGCGCGCTGTGCGGCCTGGCGGGCTTCATCCTGGTCAGCGGCACCGGACACACGCTGTCCACCAGCATCGTCGGCGGCCGCGGCTTTACCGCCATCGTCGTCGCCTGGCTGTCCAAGCTGAATACGTTTACGATGATGCTCGTGTCCTTCCTGCTGGTGTTCATGGAGAAGGGATCGATTCAGATCGCCTCCCAGTTCAACCTGAGCGAGAACGCCTCGGACATCATCACCGGAATCATCCTGTTCTTCGTGCTCGGCTGCGAGTTCTTCATCAACTATAAGGTCGAGTTCCGCCATCGGAAGGAGGACGTGAGAGCATGAGCGCCATCATCATCTTCATTCAAAAGGCCATCGCCCAGGGCATCGCCATGCTGTTCGGCGCCAACGGCGAAATCCTCACCGAGAAGTCCGGCAACCTGAATCTGGGCGTGCCCGGCATGATGTACATGGGCGGCATTGCGGGCCTCGCGGGCGCGTTCGTGTATGAAAACGCCGTGGAAGCCCCGGTTCCCGTGGTGGGACTGCTGATCGCGCTGGCGGCGGCGCTGCTGGCGGGCGCGCTGGGCGGACTGATCTACAGCCTGCTGACCATCTCGCTGCGCGCGAACCAAAACGTGGCCGGCCTGGCGCTGACCACCTTCGGCGTGGGCGTGGGCAACTTCTTCGGCGGCTCCCTTTCGAAGCTGTCCGGCGGCGTGGGCCAGATCTCCGTGGCCACCACGGCCAGCGCCTTCCGCTGCAAAATCCCGGGCCTTTCCCAGATCCCGGTGGTGGGCGAGATTCTGTTCTCCTATGGCTTTCTGACCTATTTCGCCATCCTGCTGTCCGGCTTCCTGTACTGGTTCATCAACCGCTCCCGTCAGGGCCTGAACCTGCGGGCCGTGGGCGAGAGCCCCGCCACTGCGGACGCGGCGGGCATCAACGTCGCGCGCTACAAGTATCTGGCCACCTGCATCGGCGGCGCGATCTGCGGCCTGGGCGGACTGTACTTCGTGATGGAGTACTCCGGCGGCACGTGGACGAACAACGGCTTCGGCGACCGCGGCTGGCTGGCCATCGCGCTGGTAATCTTCGCCCGCTGGAATCCGCTGCACGCCATCTGGGGCTCGATTCTGTTCGGCGCGCTGTACATCCTCTATCTGTACATCCCCGGCCTGGATCGCAGCATGCAGGAAATCTTCAAGATGCTGCCCTATCTGGTCACCATTCTGGTGCTCATCCTGATCAGCCTGCGCAAGAAGAAGGAGGATCAGCCCCCCGAGCATCTGGGCCTGTCCTACTTCCGCGAGGAGCGATAGAATTCTCACAATCATGCGAAAGCCTCCGCGATGCGATTGCATCGGCGGAGGCTTTCCGGTTTTTGGCTTGATTGGACGCTCAGCGCTGCTTGGGCTTGGCGATGGGCGCGTTGTCCGGGGTCAGCGGGACGGGCTGAATCTCCTTGCCGCAGTGGGGGCAGTCGTAGAGCGCGTCCCGGGGATCGGCGGGGGAGACGAAGAACATGCGGCCGCAATCCGGGCAGAGCGCGCCGGCGAGACCGTCGTCGTCGGACGCCGGCTCGGGGCGAAGGAGGTGGAGCTGATCTTCGGCGGAGTCGAGGTCGTCGTCGAAGTCCTCGCCGGACTCGTCGTCCTCATCGTCCTCGTCGAAGAACTTGAAGGAGGCACCGTCGCCGTCGGCCTCGTCCTCCAGCGCGGAGAGATCGTCGTCGATGCTTTCGACGTAGTCGTTGAGATCGTCGAGCAGCTCGTCGACGCCGTCGAGGCGGTCGGACAGATCGCCCAGCAGATCGACGACGCCGCGCAGCAGCTTGGTGCTGGGGGAATTGTCCTCGGCGGAAAGTCCCTCCAGCAGGCCCTTGAGGTAGCCGACCTTTTTGCCGGTATTGTTCATAATTACACCTCCATATTGAAAGGAGCAGAGCGGGATGCCCCGGTCTGCTCGTGTGATTCTTTTATGGGATCTTACGCGCGGCCGAGGTATTCGCCGCCGTCGCGGGTGTCGATCTTCAGCACCTCGCCCACCTCGATGAACAGCGGCACCTGCAGGGTCAGGCCGGTCTCGAAGGTGGCGGGCTTGGTGGTGTTGGCGGCGGTGTCGCCGGCGAAGCCGGGATCGGTCGCGGTGACCTGCAGCTCGACGAAGTTCGGAGCCTGCACGGAGAAGGGAGCGCCCTTGAAGAAGCGAACGGTGACGTTGGTGTTCTCCTTCACGAAGGGGATGGCGTCCTCCACCTGATCGTGGGTCAGGGGCAGCTGCTCATAGGTCTCCAGGTCCATGAAGTAGTAGAAGTCGCCGTCGTTGTAGAGATACTGCATCTCCTTGGTTTCGATGTAGGCGCGCTGGAACTTGTCGGTGGGGTTGAAGGTGCGCTCCAGGACGGCGCCGGTCACGACGTTCTTGATCTTGGTGCGGACGAAAGCCGCGCCCTTGCCGGGCTTGACGTGCAGGAAGGACACGATGGTCCAGACGCCGCCGTCCATCTCAAAGGTTACGCCGTTTCTGAAATCGCTGGCATTGATCATGGGGAAAAGCCTCCTCAAAAAAGTAGTCGTGGGTAGGATGCCGAGCCTCGCACAGCGAAGCCCTTCGCGTGTGTTACAGCTCGATCAACTGCTTGGGCGCAGTCATCGGATTGATAAAGCCGTCCTCGGTTATGATGACCATGTCCTCGATCCGGCATCCGCCGAGACCGGGAATGTACACGCCGGGTTCAACCGTGACGACGTGGCCGGGAACGAGCACGGTTTTGTCGCCGGAGGCCAGCCGCGGCTGCTCATGGATGAACAGGCCGACGCCGTGGCCCAGGCTGTGACCGAACGCGCCGGGATAGCGCGATTCGAGATGGTCGCGGGCGACCTTGTCGATATCGCCGCAGATCGCGCCGGGGCGGAGGGCCTCCAGCGCCATCAGCTGCGCGTCCAGCACGCGCTGATACATCTCGCGCAGTTCGGGGCCGATCTTGCCGAAGCCGATGGTGCGGGTCATGTCCGCGCAGTAGCCGCCGACGGTCGCGCCGAAGTCCAGCGTCAGCAGCTCGCCGTTCTCGATCACGTGATCCGAGGGGATCGCGTGGGGGAGAGAGCCGTTCACGCCCGCGGCGGAGATGGTATCGAAGGCGGGATGTTCGCTGCCCAGGTTCAGCATTTCGAAGTCCAGCAGGATCTGCACCTGTTTTTCGGTCATGCCGGCGTGGATCTTGCCCAGCAGGTTGTCGAAGGCCTGGCAGGAGATGGCGGCGGCGCGGCGCATGCACTCGATCTCGGCCGCATCCTTGACGAGGCGAAGCTCCTGGGGCAGTTGCTTGAGCGGCAGCAGTTCCACGGCGGAGAGCGCCTCGCTCAGGCGGACGTAGTCGTCGTGGGTGAGATAGTCCGTTTCCACGGACAGCTTGCGGATATTATAGCGGTCGCACAGCGCCTTGACGGCCTTTGCCTCGGTCACGCCGTTTCCGGTGCGCTCGCAGGCGCACTCCGGAGCCTGGCGGCTCGCCTGTTCCACATAGCGGAAGTCGGTGATGATCACCTGCGCGTAATCCGAGATGAACGCGCAGCCCTCGCCCGTATAGCCCGTCAGCCAACGGATGTTTTCGGGGCGATGAATCAGAGCGGCATTGCCGGGCAATGCCTTCAGGAACACTTCACAACGGTTCAATTTTCCAGCCTCCCATACAATACGGAAAGATTATATCACATCGCCGCGCAAATTTCCAGTTATTTTATTCGAAAATACGCAATGCGGGCGGGCGGGCGGGCAGTGCCCGCGGCCACTTGCTGCCGCGCTGGGTCACCGGACTTTGTGCCGCCGTGGTGGCGGCGCAAAGTCCGCGCGGGTACATACGGAAGCGCGGCGGTCAACCGGCCGCAAATCCAGCGCCATAGGCGCAAGCGCTGGATTTGCTGTGCAGTACCCGGGGGCGGGCAGTGCCCGCGGCCACTTGCTGCCGCGCTGGGTCACCGGACTTTGAGCCGCCGTGGTGGCGGCGCAAAGTCCGCGCGGGTACATACGGGAGCGTAGCGGCCAACCGGCCGCAAATCAAAGGCCATAGATTCGAGCCTTTGATTTGCTGTGCTGTACCCGGGGACGGGCGGGGCCCGCGGCCACTTGCTGCCGCGCTGGGTCACCGGACTTTGTGCCGCCGTGGTGGCGGCGCAAAGTCCGCGCGGGTGCATACGGAAGCGCAGCGGTCAACCGGCCGCAAATCCAGCGCCATAGGCGCAAGCGCAGTGCGGGCAGTGCCCGCGGCCACTTGCTGCCGCGCTGGGTCACCGGACTTTGAGCCGCCGTGGTGGCGGCGCAAAGTCCGTGCAGGTACATACGGGAGCGCAGCGGCCAACCGGCCGCAAATCCAGCGCCATAGGCGCAAGCGCTGGATTTGCTGTGCTGTACCTGAGGACGCGGGGGGGGGGCGGGGTGGATTTTACTGAATCACGATCTTTGCGCCGTCGCGCACCCACTTGACGGCCTGCTTCATGGCGGCTTCGGGAATTGCGACGCAGCCAGCGGTATAGCTCTTTCCGCCGGTGCAGTGCAGGAAGATGCAGGAGCCCTTGTGAGCGACGCCTTCGGCGTTGTAGTCGATGAACAGGCAGTAGTTGTAGTAGCCGGTGTAGTTGATCAGCTTTTCGTCGGACGAGGTGGCGGCGCGGCCGGTCACGCGGCTGTCCACCAGCTGATTGTAGTATTTTGAGCTGGAGGTGCCGCACCAGTAGTGGTATTTCGTCACCTGCGTGTAGGGCAGGGCGGAGCCCGGGTCGGCCTTGATGCCGAAGGGGGTCGTCAGATTGTACGTGCCGGTGGGCGTCTTCTTGTCGCCCTCGCGGGTTTTGCCGATGCCGTTTGCGCCGACGTAGCCGGAGGTGGCGTACAGCTCCGTCCACACGCCGTCGATTTTCTCGTGAAAGGACACGTTCGCGCTTGAACCGCCCTGATATTCCACCAGCACGATCTGGTCGGCGTCGTTGGCGCAGTCCAGCTGAGCGGCCTTGCTCTGCGCAGCGGTGGGCGCGGGGGAGACCGCGACGCTCACGGTCAGTCCGACTTTGCCGCAGCGCACGCCCACCTTGGCGGTTCCGGCGCTCACAGCCCGGATCACGCCGGAATCGCTGATGTCGGCGATCCTGGGGTTTGCGGCGGCGTACTCCAGCATGGAGTGGGAAGGCAGGCAATAGCTCTCGCCGACGGTCAGCGAGATGGACTTCGGCAGCACCACCACGCCGCAGACAGCCCTTGCGCCGCTGCCGGACGCGCGCACCAGCGCTAGTCCCTCGCGCACGCCGGTGAGCTTGCCGCCGCTCTTTGCGGTGACGACGGCAGAATTGCTGCTCTCCCACTTCAGGCTGCTGCGGCGGACGTTCGACACCGAGGGCTTCACGGTCACCGTCTGGTTGACATACAGCATGCCCACCTGCACCGGCATCCGGATGGAAGCCTTTGCGGCCAGCGCGCCGGTGGGCAGCAGCGCAATCAGCAGGATCAGACAGAAAATGCGTTTTTTCATGGAATACTCCTCATTCTAAAATCATCCATCATCAGTATACAGGAAGAATATGACGACAGATGGATGACCGTTGAGCAAATTCGGGAATAAAAAATGACGCTCCGCATCGGGAACGCCATTCGTTTTCGATGACCATCACGACCGCACCGCCTGAGCCAGCGCGCGGATGTATTCCGGGTCGGTGCCGCAGCAGCCGCCCACGATGCGCGCGCCGCGCCAGGTCAGCTTCTTCATGGCCCGGGCGAAGTCCTCCGGCGACATGCTGTAGTGGGCGAAGCCCTGGCCGTCCATGGTGGGCATGCCGGCGTTGGGCTTGGCGATCACGGGCACTCTGGCGGCGGCCTTCATGGCGCTGACCACGGATTCCAGCTGATCCGGGCCCACGGAGCAGTTCAGTCCCACCGCCGCCGCGCCCATCTCCTGCAGCGCCTCCACGGCCTCGACCGCGGTGCCGCCGTAGAGCAGATGGCCGTCGGCCTCCAGCGTCAGCGTACACATCACCGGCAGGCTGCACACCGCCTGGGCGGCCTCCAGCGCGGCCATGGTTTCCTCTAAAGTCAGCATGGTTTCCGCCACGATCAGATCGGCCCCGGCCTCCGCCAGCGCCTGAATCTGCTCCCTGTAGACGTCCAGCAGCTGCTGATAGGTCATGTCGCCCTGGGGCTCCAGGATCTTTCCGGTGGTGGTGATGTCGCCGGCCACCAGCGCGCGGCCGTCCGCGGCCCGCTTCGACAGGGCCACCAGCCCGGCGTTGATCTCCTGAAGGCGGCCCTCCAGGCCGTGCATGCCCAGTCCGATCCGGTTTGCGGAGAAGGTGGGCGCATAGACGATCTGGCTGCCCGCGTCCACATAGGCGCGCTGCAGCTCGATCACCACCTCCGGATGCTCCAGTGCCCACAGCTCGCCGCTCACGCCCACCGGCATGCCCGCCCTGCGGAAGTTCGAGCCCGTCGCCCCGTCGAGAATCACGATGCCCTGCTGCGTCAGCTGTTGAAATTCCTGGATGTTCATTCATGCACCCGCTTCCGATAAAATACGATCATATTACTGTATCGATTATATCGCAGAAGCGGAGAAAATTCAACGGTTGATTTCCGGGTTGTCCGTGCGGCGGAATGCGTTCGCCCGTTTCATATTTGGAGATGAGGCCTGCCCGACGCCCGTTTTCATCTGCAACCCGATCTGCTCCGCAGAGATGAACCCGTTTCTTAACCCGGCCGCATCCCCGGCCGGGTTGACTTTTTTTCCCCGCGATGCTATAATGACTCCGATATCAAAGGCATACGGGGAATGAGTTTTCCGCGATCGCTGTCAGAGAGCCGCCGGAGGGTGCGAGGCGGTGAGCAGAGCGGAAGGACGGCCCTCCCCGGCGGGGATTTTCCCTTGCTCCGCGCAGGAAATGGCGCGGCGGCGGCCTCCGTTACGGGCGTTGAGTGGGCTGCGATGCTTCGCAGTCAATCAGGGTGGTACCGCGAACGGCATCTTTTCGTCCTTGAGGCTGAAAGATGCGTTTTATTTTTGGAGTTTGGAGGAGATTGCAATGAATATCAAGACGGCCAACGAGCTGCGCAGCCTGTTCCTGAAGTTCTTCGAGTCCAAGGGACACAAGGTGATTCCCTCGGCCTCCGTCATCCCGGAGAACGACCCCACCGTGCTGTTCACCACCGCGGGCATGCACCCGCTGGTGCCCTATCTGATGGGCGAAAAGCACCCCATGGGCACCCGCCTGACCGACGTGCAGAAGTGCATCCGCACCGGCGACATCGACGACGTGGGCGATCCTTCCCATCTGACCTTCTTTGAGATGCTGGGCAACTGGTCTCTGGGCGACTACTTCAAGGAGCAGATGATCCCCTGGAGCTGGGAGTTCCTGACCGGCAAGGACTGGCTGGGCCTCGATCCCGACCGCCTCGCCTTCACCGTGTTCGCCGGCGACGAGGACTGCCCCCGCGACGAGGAGGCCGCCAACCTCTGGCGCGCCCAGGGCGTGAAGGACGACCACCTGTTCTACCTGCCCAAGAAGCACAACTGGTGGGGCCCCGCCGGCATCACCGGCCCCTGCGGCCCCGATACCGAGATGTTCATCATCAAGGATCAGCCGCCCTGCGGCCCCGATTGCTCGCCCGCCTGCTCCTGCGGACGCTATCTGGAGATCTGGAACGACGTGTTCATGCAGTATGAGAAGCAGGCCGACGGCACGTTCATCCCGCTCAAGCAGAAGAACGTGGACACCGGCATGGGCCTGGAGCGCACCTTCTGCGTGCTGATGGGCGCGAACACCGTGTACGAGACCGAGATCTTCGCCGGCATCATCGGCAAGATCGAGGAGCTGTCCGGCCGGAAGTACGGTACGGACGAGGAGACCTCCCGGTCCATCCGCATCGTCTCCGACCACATGCGCACCGCCACCTTCATCATCGGCGACGACCGCGGCGTGACCCCGTCCAACGTGGACCAGGGCTACGTGCTGCGCCGCCTGATCCGCCGCGCCGTCCGCCACGGCATGAAGCTGGGCATGCCCGAGGGCTTCACCTGCGAGATCGCGAAGGTCATCATCAATCAGTACCAGGACAACTATCCCGAGCTGGGCCGCCATGCCGACTTCATCCTCGAGCAGCTGAAGCTGGAGGAGGAGCGCTTCCAGCGCACCCTGAAGAAGGGCCAGGCCGAGTTCGAGAAGGTCTATGGCAACATGCAGCGCAAGAAGGCCGCCTTCGAGGCCCTCAAGGCCGACAAGGGCAATGCCGACGCCGTGGCCGCCGCGCTCAAGCAGCTGCCGCCGTCTCCCGAAAACGTGCCCGTGATCGAGAAGATCAAGGCCGGTGAGATCGACGATGCGACCATCGACGGCCTGCTGGCCGGCTGCGCCCGCATCGACGGCCGCAGCGCCTTCAAGCTCTACGACACCTACGGCTTCCCCATCGAGATCACCTGCGAGATGGCCGCCGAAAAGGGCGTTCAGGTGGATGTGGAGGGCTTTGAGGAGCGCTTTAGGAAGCATCAGGAGACCAGCCACGCCGGCGCGGAGCAGCGCTTCAAGGGCGGCCTGGCCGACAACTCCGAGGAGACCGCCAAGCTGCACACCGCCACCCATCTGCTGCACGCCGCGCTGCGCAAGGTGCTGGGCCCGGAGGTCGCGCAGAAGGGCTCCAACATCACCGCCGAGCGCCTGCGCTTCGACTTCTCCTTCGGCCGCAAGATGACCGACGAGGAGAAGGCCGAGGTCGAGCGCCTGGTCAACGCGTCCATTCAGGCCCATGCGCCCATCATCTGCGAGGAGATGACCGTGGCTGAGGCCAAGGCTCAGGGCGCCATCGGCCTGTTCGAGTCGAAGTACGGCGAGCGCGTCAAGGTCTACACCATGGGCGAGTTCTCCAAGGAGATCTGCGGCGGCCCCCACGCCAGCAACACCGGCGACCTGAAGTCCTTCAAGATCAAGAAGGAGGAGGCCTCCTCCGCAGGCGTTCGCCGCATCAAGGCCGTCATCGGTCAGTAAATCCCATCTTTCACGGAAAAAATGATTTCGCCCGCAGGGCATTGCAGTTCGCGATGCCTTGCGGGCGTCTTTTTGCGTTGGTTCGGCGGTTTTGTCAGATGCTCCGGGAAAACAGCCCGTGCTGATTGCAGTGCCACAGCAGCAGCCCGTGACGCCTGGGGATGCGCACCTGAAGATCCCACTCGGGATACAGCCGGATCAGCTGCACCCGGTCGGGCATGGCGAAGGCCACAAAGGTCAGCGCGTGCTTCCGGGTCATGGGATGGGCGGCGGTCAGATACCGCTCGTCCTCCACGTCCTCGATGTTCAGCGTATGGTCCGCGTCGGGCTTCTGCGGCGACATCGGCGACAGCGTCCGCCCGCAGCAGGTCATCGTGGCGCTGCCCGTGGCCAGCGCAAGGCTGCCGCAGACGGGACAGCAAAAGTATTTCGTCTTCTTCATATTTCCTCCTTCAGGCGCTTCCCCGGGCAGCTCGCCGCCGAGCAGCGCCTCGATGTTGACGTCCAGCGCTTCGGCCAGCGCCCGCAGCAGGGTGACGTCCGGCGCACCCCGTCCGTTTTCCCACTTGGAGACGGCGCGATCCGAGACCCCCAGCCGCTGTGCCAGCTGCAGCTGGGTCAGTCCCTGCCCGGCGCGCAGCGCGCGGATCAGCCGTCCAACCTTGGCGCAATCCATTCAGAATCCCCTCCTGTCGCGCTCCATTGTATCGCCTTTGGCGCAAAAAATCAACAAATGCACCGTAGAGTCGCCCAATTTGTCGATTTCAGTCATAAATTGCGCGGATCGTGAATATATTTAGAAAGATGGGAAGTTATTTCGAAAGTATTACAAATTGATTGAAATCGATTGCAAAAACGTGTATAATAACCGACAGAACCCAAGGAAAGGGCGGGATACGCATGCGGAAGGGAATCGCACTGGTGGCGCTGATCGCGATGCTGGCGTGCGTTTTCATGCCGTCCGTGAGCTTTACGGAGGATCGGGATACGGTTTTGCTGGCGAAGACGATCTACGCCATGGGCAAGGACGAGAGCTACGCCACGAAGCTGGCCATCGGCACCGTGGTGATGAACCGGGTGGAGAGCCCGTGGTTTGCCGGCACGCTGGGCGAGGTGCTGCAGGAGCAGCAGCAGTTCCCGGCGGGCAGCCGCTACGACGACGAGAGCCTGCGCGCCGCCCATGCGGTGCTGTCGGGCGAGCGGACGCTGAGCGCGGCGGCGCTGTACTGCCAGCCGCTGGACGCGGCGGAGCGCTGGGACGGCGGAAGCCTGGTGGAGACGCTGGGCGGCTACGGCTTCTACTCCGACAACGGACAGATCTGACGCATGAATGAGCGGCTTTTCCGGCGGCTCATTTTGTTTGGAACGGGGCGGGTTTATGAGATGGAAAAGCGGCGCGGCCTTCGATCGCGCGCTGGGAATCGACACGTCGCTGACGGACAGGCATTGGGCACACCGGGACCGGCATCCCTGCCAGCCCACGCCCGTCGAGGCGCTGGAGGCAGTGGCGCAGCGGCTGACGCCGCAGGACTGCGTGGCGGATCTGGGCTGCGGAACCGGACGCGCGGTGTTCTATCTGGCCGCGGCGGCGGGCTGCCGGGCGATCGGCGTGGAGGTGGAGGAGCGGTGGTATGCGGCCGCCGTGGAGAACCTGGCGCGCTGCCGCCGCCGCGCGCCGGAGGTGGCGGCGCGCGTTTCGCTGCGCTGCTGCGCCGCGCAGGACGCTCCGCCCGACGATTCCGTCACGGCGTTCTATTGCTTCAATCCCTTTCCGGCGGCGGTGCTGCGGGGCGCCGTGAAGCGGATGGGGGAGAGCCGCCGCGGCGCGCGGCTGTTCTGCTATTATCCGGACGAGGCGTGGGCGGCGGTGCTGGCGGAGGCGGGCTGGCAGCGAACGGAGACCGTCGATCTCCGCAGCGCGCTGGGCAGGGATCCCCGGGAGCGCCTGGAGGTGTACGAGCGGCGCGAAAGGTAAACATTCGGGTCGAATTATGTTAAAAATCCCCTTGACAACGGCGCTTTGCCGTGCTAAACTGTTTCCATTCAAACGCGATGATCGGGAAGAAGTAAGTCGGTGCGGAAGTCTTCAGAGAGCTGTCGGAGGGTGCGAGACAGCGGCGGCAGCCGGACGAATACATCCCGCGAGCGGCGCACCGAAAGGGAGACCGAGTAGGCTGCGACGGGCTTCGCCCGTTAAGGCGACGGGGTATGCAAGTACCCGGCGAGGGCGCTTTCCGTGAGGAAGCGCTGAACAGAGGTGGTACCGCGGGCCGTTGTTTACGCCCGTCCTCTCGTGCATTGGCGCGGAGGACGGGCGTTTTTTTGCCCTCCGCGCGGGGCGCGCCGCCGGTTCCGTTTTCTCTTCGGGCGGCGCGGTCGGATCAGGAAAGGGGAAAGTGTTATGTTGATCAAGGTGCTCCTGCTGGTTGTCTTCTTTGCGGTGATGGTGGGCGTTGGCGTCTACTGCCGCAAGCACTCCACGAACGTCAACGGCTTCGTGCTCGGCGGCCGCGCGGTTGGCCCGTGGCTGACGGCGTTCGCCTACGGCACGTCCTATTTCTCCGCGGTCATCTTCGTGGGCTATGCGGGCCAGTTCGGCTGGAAGTACGGCATTTCCGCCACGTGGGTCGGCCTGGGCAACGCGTTTCTCGGCTCGTTGCTGGCGTGGGTGGTGCTGGGCCGCCGCACGCGCATCATGACGCAGCAGCTGGACAGCAAGACCATGCCCGATTTCTTTGAAAAGCGCTACGGCAGCAAGGCGCTGAAGATCGGCGCGTCGGCGATCATCTTCATCTTCCTGATTCCCTATACGGCCTCGCTGTACAACGGCCTGTCCCGTCTGTTCGCCATGGCGTTCAGCATTGACTACACGGTGTGCATCGTGATCATGGCGGTGCTCACGGGCGTGTACGTCATCGCGGGCGGCTACATGGCCACGGCGATCAACGACTTCATCCAGGGCCTGATCATGCTGGGCGGCATCGTGGCGGTCATCGCGGCGGTGCTCAACCAGAACGGCGGCTTCATGGCGGCCTATCAGCAGATGGCGGAGGTCTCCGATCCCGCCGTCAGCGCCATGCCGGGCGCGTTCGCGTCGTTCTTCGGCCCGGATCCGTTCAATCTGCTGTGCGTGGTCATCCTGACCTCGCTGGGCACCTGGGGCCTGCCCCAGATGGTGCAGAAGTTCTACGCCATCAAGACCGAGAAGGACATCAGCAAGGGCACGATCATCTCCACCCTGTTCGCGGTGATTGTCGCGGGCGGCTGCTATTTCCTGGGCGGCTTCGGCCGTCTGTACGCCGGGCGCGTGGACATCGCGGCCAACGGCTATGACTCCGTGATTCCCGCGATGCTGGAGGGCCTGTCCCCGCTGCTCATCGGCGTGATCGTCATTCTGGTGCTGTCCGCATCCATGTCCACGCTGTCGTCGCTGGTGCTGGCCTCCAGCTCCACGCTGACGCTGGACTTCCTGAAGGACAATATCATCAAGGACATGGACGAGAAGAAGCAGGTGCTGATCATGCGGCTGCTGATCGTGGTGTTCATTCTGATCTCCGTGATTCTGGCCGTGATCCAGTACAAGCGCAACGTCACCTTCATCGCGCAGCTGATGGGCGTGTCCTGGGGCGCGCTGGCGGGCGCGTTCCTCGCGCCGTTCCTCTATGGCCTGACCATGAAGCGCACCAGCAAGCTGGCGGTGTGGGTCAGCTTCATCTTCGGCGCGGGCATCATGGTGGTGAACCTGCTGGCGCGTGCCAGCTTCCCGGTCTGGCTGCAGTCGCCCATCAACTGCGGCGCGTTCGCCATGATCGTGGGTCTGATCATCGTGCCGATCGTCAGCCTGATCACGCCCGCCCCGGAGAAGGGCATTGTGGACAACGCCTTCGCGGGCTACGACGCGCAGGTGGTGGTCTCCGCCAAGGAATCGCTGGGCAAGGGCAAGTAAGCGCTCATCCCGGTTCGGCAGCTTCCGCGTTTGCGGGAGCCGCCGCGATTTTTTTGGAGCGGCGCGGTTGAACGCCGCGAAATGATGGTATATAATGATTGAAAACAAATCACATGAATGTGGAGGTGCCGTATGCAGCTGGTATTGTTGACGGCGTTCGGCGTGGGAGGCGCCACGGTGGCGGGCGCGCTGTTGGGATTTCTGATCAAGAAGGTGCCGCATCGGTTTAACGATGCGGTGCTGGGCTTTGCGGCGGGCGTGATGCTGGCCGCGGCGGTGCTGGGACTGATTCTGCCGTCGCTGGAGTTCGGCGGGGCGCACGGGGTCTGGATCACGATTCCGGGCGTGTTCTGCGGCGCGCTGTTTCTGAATGTGATCGACCGGCTGGTGCCCCATCTGCACGCGCTGGCGGGCGTGGGCGAGGACCACGAGCGGCATCCCGATTCGGTGGCGCAGCTCAATCGCGTGCTGCTGTTCGTGACGGCCATCGCCATTCACAACCTGCCCGAGGGCGTCGCGGCGGGCGTCAGCTTCGGCACGGGCAACATGGGCGACGCGCTGACCGTGGCCGGCGGCATCGCGCTTCAGAACATCCCCGAGGGCATGGTGATCATCGCGCCGATGCTGGCCGCGGGCATCAGCCGCCGCCGCACGTTCCTGATCGCGCTGTCCACGGGCCTGGTCGAGGTGCTCGGCACGCTGTTCGGCTATTTCGCCGTCAATGTGGCCGCGTTCATCCTGCCCTTTGCGCTGGCCTTTGCGGGCGGCACGATGCTCTATGTGGTCAGCGACGAGATGATCCCCGAGACCCATGCCCACGGCTTCGAGCGCGGCGCGACCTACGCGCTGCTCGCCGGCTTCTGCGTGATGCTGCTGCTGGAGGCCTACCTGGGGTAGGGGAACGCCAGGGGGACCCTTTCTTTGGAAAAAGAAAGGGTCCCCCTGGACCCCCTGAAAGAAACCGCTTGGAAGGGATGCTGATAGGACTGGCCGGGGCAGCTCGCGCCGAACGGCGGCGCGATCTGTGTTTTTATTGGGAGGCTGGCGAAGGGCGGAGGTTAATGGCAGGAGGGACCCCCTGAAAGAAACCGCTTGGAAGGGATGTTGACAGGATTGGCCGGGGCAGATCGCGCCGAACGGCGGCGCGATCTGTGTTTTTTATTGGGAGGCTGGCGAAGGGCGGAGGTTAATGGCAGGAGGGACCCCCTGAAAGAAACCGCTTGGAAAGGATGTTGACAGGACTGGCCGGGGCAGATCGCGCCGAACGGCGGCGCGATCTGCGTTTTTATTGGGAGGCTGGCGAAGGACGGAGGTTAATGGCAGGAGGGACCCCCTGAAAGAAACCGCTTGGAAGGGATGTTGGCGGGACTGGCCGGGGCAGCTCGCGCCGAACGGCGGCGCGAGCTGCGTTTTTTATTGGGAGGCTGGCGAAGGGCGGAGGGGGACGGCGAGTCCCCTGAAGCCGAAGGCTTGTGAAACGGTTCTGAACATGCTATAATGCCCGTGAGGGGGGCGGACGGATGAACAGGCTCTACAATCTGGTTGCGGTGATCGATGCGGCGGGGGAGAACCTGCTGTTCTGTCTCCGGCGCAGGCCGCCCTATCAGGGGCTGTACAACTTTGTGGGCGGCAAGATCGAGCCCGGCGAGGAGCATCTGCGCGCGGCCTATCGGGAACTGCGGGAGGAAACCGGGATCCCGGAGGACGCGATCGGGCTTGTGAAGGTGATGTGCCTGGAGTATCCGATGGAGGACTGTCGGATGGAGGTCTATGCCGGACGGCTGAACCGCCTGGTGGAGCCGGTGGCCGAGCTGAACGAGCTGGCCTGGCTGCCCGTCGGACAGGACTATGCCGACGTCAGCCGCTTTGCCGGCGTGGGGAATCTGGGCCACATCGTTCAATACATCCGCGCGTATACGGATCTGCTGGATGGAAAGGAAAAGCTCCTGCCTTCGCGACGGGCGGAGACGGGAGCTTCGGACAGCCGATGATGCGTCATATCTGCGCGGCCTCGGAGAGGAATTCCGCCGCGTCCGATGCGACGCAGACCACGTTTTCCTCGTGCATGTAGTCGGTGATGTTCGCGTCGAAGAGCATGTTGGCCTGGGCGGGAAACTCGTCGTCCGCATCCCAGAAGGTGACGGCCAGCTCAAGCCCGGGCAGGATTTCCAGACGGCCGCCCGCGTCGCCCTGGGCCAGCGGACGGGCATGGAGCGCGTCGAAGGCCCGGCGCAGCCCGGGAACATGTCCGGCAAAGCGCTGCGCAAAGGGCTGGAGAATCGAGCGCGTGTAAGCGGCCTCGAAGGGATAGACCCGCTTGACCTTCCGGAAGGGTACCAGCTCGCCGGCGGGCGCGGGATGCGCCGCAGCGTAGTGGAACATGTTGAAGAAGTTCATCTCCGTGTTAAAGCCGATGGGCGCGCCGGGGCTGTCCAGCCGAACGATGCGCGCGTCGCGGCGGGAGATCGAGTAGGGATGGCTGAAGTAGGTCAGATAGAGCCCATCCGCATCGATCTGCAGGTGAAAGCGCTCCGCCAGCGATTCGTGATCCATGGACAGAAACCGCTGCCGCCATGCGGCGCGCACCGCGTCGTAATTGCCGCCGCGCTGCCGGGAATCCGCATCTTTCATGTACATTCCCCCTTTTTCAATGATTATAGCAGGAACTCCGGGCCTTTGCAACCGGCATCCGAAGAGGACACTTGACCTGGAGCGGACTCCAGATGCTACACTGGAGATCAGGAGGTGACAGATATGACCATTTCAGAGGTCAGCAAGCGATACGGACTCAGCCAGGATACGCTGAGATACTACGAGCGGGTGGGCGCCATCCCGCCCGTGCGGCGCAATGCCAGCGGGCTGCGGGACTATTCGGAGGCCGACTGCCGGTGGGTGGAGCTGACGAAGTGCCTGCGCAGCGCAGGTCTGCCCATCGAGGCGATGATTGAATACGTGCGCCTGACCGGTCAGGGCGATGAGACGCTGGAAGCGCGGCGCACGCTGCTGGCTGCCCAGCGCCGCAGGCTGGAGGAGCAGATGGAGGTCATTCACAGTACCATGACCCGTCTGGACGGCAAGATCGCCTATTACGACGATCTGCTGAAGGCGCGGAAGGGCTGAATCCCCGCAGTCTTCATCCCATCGAACCATCATCAGGAGGCACTCCATGATCTACACCGAAAACACCGTCCGGGCCATGCGCCTGGCCTATCGCGCCCACCACGGGCAGACCGACAAGAGCGGCGCGCCCTATATCCACCATCCGCTGCACCTGGCCGAGCAGATGACCGGCGAGAGCGAAACCATCGCCGCTCTGCTGCACGACGCGGTGGAGGACGGCGGCACGACCTTTGATGAACTGCGCAGTCAGGGCTTTCCCGAGGATGCGGTGCAGGCCATCGACGCGCTCACCCATCGCCCCGGCGTGCCCTATGCCGACTACATTCGGATGGTCGCGGAAAATCCCATCGCGCGGAGCGTCAAGCTGGCCGACCTGGCGCACAACATGGATCTGTCCCGCCTGGGCATGACGGAGGAGACCATGACCGCCGCTGCACGCGCCCGGATGGAGAAGTATGCCGCCGCCGTGCGCACGCTGAAGACCGCCGGAATGACGCTGCGCCGGGGAACGATCGACGATCTCGCCGCCGTCACGCGCGTGGAGGCCGAGTGCTTCCCCGCGGCAGAGGCCGCCACGGAACAGGCCTTTGCCGCGCGACTGAGGGCCTATCCCGACCGGTTCTGGCTGCTGTTCGACGGTGAGACGCTGGTCAGCTTCGTCAACGGCATGACCACCGATGAGCCCGACCTGCGCGACGAGATGTATGAGGACGCGTCGATCCACAATCCGAACGGCCGCTGGCAGATGATCTTCGGCGTGAATACCCTGCCTGCCTACCGGCGGCAGGGCTGCGCCGGGCGTCTGCTCAACTGCGCCATCCGGGAATCCCGCCGCGAAGGGCGCAGTGGACTGGTGCTCACCTGCAAGGAACACATGCTTCACTACTACGCCCGCTTTGGCTTCCGGAATGAAGGCGTGTCCGCTTCCGTCCATGGCAATGTCCAGTGGTATCAAATGCGCCTGGTTTTCTGAGCGCCCCTCAATCTCCAACGATCCACCCTCTTTGCGGGATTTCCACCATGGAAATCCCGCAAACGAATCCCCCGATACTTCTCCCCAAAAAGACCCAATCTCCAACGATCCACCCCCTTTGTGGGATTTCCATCACGGAAATCCCGCAAACGAATCCCCCGATACTTCCCCAAAAAGCCCCCAATCCCCGACTACCCATCCCCTTTGTGGGATTTCCACCACGGAAATCCCACAAACGAATCCCCCGATACATTTCCAAAAAGCCCCCAATCCCCGACTACCCATCCCCTTTGCGGGATTTCCACCACGGAAATCCCACAAACGCTGTCTCCCCCAAAAAAACAACCAAGCGGCCTGCATGCAGGCCGCAAGCGGTTTCTTTGGGAGGGGCGCGGGGAGGGCTTTTCTTTTTCCAAAGAAAAGCCCTCCCCGCAGTCGCCCCCGCGCCTCCCCCTACGCCTCCTCCTCCGGCTGCCATTCGCGGTACATCTGGGCGATGATGGCTTCGAAGTCGGTGCGGTCGGCGTGGGAGAGGAGGGTGTCGAAGGCGCCGTCGTAGCGGATTTCGCCCTTGTGGATCAGCACGAGGCGGGAGGCCATGTCGCGCAGGTCGTCCATGTCGTGGCTGGTGACGACGAGGGTCACGCCCATGTCGCGATTGATGCGCTTGAGCGTCTGGATGAGGTCGCGCTTGGCCAGCACGTCGAGTCCCAGCGTGGGCTCGTCCAGCAGCACCAGCTGGGGATTGTGGAGCAGCGTCAGCGCCAGGTTCGCGCGCATCCGCTGGCCCAGGGACAGCTCGCGGGCGAAGGCGTCGATAAAGGCCGACAGGCGCAGCTCGGAGACCAGCCGGTCGAAGCGCTCGGCGTAGTCGGATTGGGAGATGCCCCACACGTCGCGCTTCCATTCAAAGGACGTGCGCACGGGATGATCCCACCAGAGCTCGCTGCGGTTGCCAAAGAGCACGCCGGTGCGGCGCATCACCGCGATGCGGTCGCGGATGGGATCCATGCCGAACAGGCGCGAGGTTCCCTCGTTGGGGGCCAGCATGCCGCACAGCAGCTTGAACGTGGTGGACTTGCCCGCGCCGTTCGGGCCTGCGTAGGCCAGAAATTCGCCGCGGCGCACGGCAAGATTGACGTGGGAGAGGGCGTAAATGTCCTCGTATTCGCGGTGGAACAGTCCGCCGCGCTTCAAACGGCGAAAGCGCTTGGTGACGTCGGACAGCTCAACAACGGTGTCCCATGTCCTTGTATCTCGGGCAGCCATGCTCGGCATAGTGCTTCAACCCCTTTCTGAACATCCATCCCGCCAGGGACAGGAAGGCAGCGCTCACGGCGAACGGCCATGCGCAGGCCAGCGGCGCGTCGATTTTGTGAAGAAGGATCATACTGGGAAGATAGGCCATCAGCCCTACCGGCAGCACGGTCATAAACACCGTCAGCAGCCACTCCGGCAGCGCCGCCAGCGGATACTTGCCCGCGGCGTTCAGCGCGTCCAGCGTTACGGAGGACAGCTCCTCGGAGGCCACCGGCTTGTAAAACGCCGCCGAGCCGGTCAGGAACGAACAGCCCGCCGCGATCGCCATGCGCGCCAACAGGTACAGAATCAGCGTCGCAAGCCAGCCCGGCGTCAGCGGAAGATGCAGCCGCGCCGTGGCGACGGCGGTCAGAATCACGCCCGCGAGGAATCCGCTGTTGCCGGAGAAGGGCATGAAGCCGCCGGTCAGCAGCTGCATCCACAGCGGCACCGGCTGAATCAGCATGTGATCCACCTGACCGCGGCCGATGCGGCGGCTGATGTGCAGATTGTTGAACGCGCCCAGCAGCATCCAGGTCGTGCCGTCGGCCAGCGTGAAGAAGCCCAGCATCCACAGAATTTCGTCCGCCGAAAGTCCGCCGATGCCGTCGAAGCGAATCGCCAGGAGCGCAATGCCCGAGATGGACGAAAGCGTCGCGAACCAATCGCTGATCACGCAGAGAAAGCCCGTGCGCTTGTCGCGCATCAGGAAGTGCCAGTCCATGCGCCCGTAGAGCGCGTACAGCCTGAGCAGCTGCCGGATTTTAGCCGCCATAGGACACCATCCTCTCCCGCGAGGCCCGGAAGGCCCACAGGGCCAGCGGCCAGAGCGTACAGTTCCAGAAAATCTGCGCCGTAAGCAGCCGGGTCGGATCGCCCAGTCCGGTCAGCAGCGCCAGCGGCGCGCCCGCCAGTGTGCCCAGCGGCGAGAGCTCCAGCCACCGCCCCAGCCCCCAGGGCAGCGCGGCGAACGGAATCAGTCCGCCGGTCAGCAGCGCCGTCAGCGCGTTGCGGATGGAGTGCACCGTCCACTCCAGGTTGTTCATCCGAATCAGCAGGCAGGCGAACAGGAAGTCCACCGCAAAGCCCTGCGCCACGCACAGCGCCAGCGACAGGAAAAACCACGGGCTGGCCGGGACGGGCGGATATCCCAGCAGCGACGCGATCCCCAGCAGCGGAAGCCCGTAGCAGCACAGCGGAATGCACCAGCTTCCCGCCGTGTGGGCGACGAGCTGACCGTAGACGGAGCAGGGTCGGCGGAACAGATCCAGCATCGTGCCCTCGTGCAGCCAGGAGGAGACGGGGGTGCGCACGTCCAGGAGCGGCGCAAGCGCGCTGGAGACGGCGATGTAGACCAGCATGCTCCGGCGGGTCATGCCGTCCACGGCGGCGCCCTCCGGCAGCACCGCGCACCAGACCATCGCCTGGGCCAGCAGCGAGATCAGCTTCAGCAGGTATTCGCCCAGCGTCCACAGCACACCGAAGTCGTTTTTGTTGCGAACGCACAGGCGTGCGGTCGCGAGAAATGCTTTCATGAGAATTCCTCCGGTCAGGTAGATTCAAGGGGAAAAATGGGCATGAAAAAAACGGGTCGCCCCTTCGGGTGACCCGCGAAATACGCGTCAGCGCACGGCGGAACCATCCCCGGAAGGCATAGCTATCCCGTCACGCGCGAAAATGCTGAACATTCCGCAGTCCACAGTCACATGATGACGCATGATTTCGGTCATGGGGGGGACGGCCTCCTTCCAGAATTTACGAATATTATAGCATGTGCGCACGGCGCTGTCAACGGCAAAACGCGCCGTCAGGACAGCTTCACCATGCGGTCGACGGGCAGGGAGAAGACGAAGGCCTGCTCGTCGCTGTTCAGCCCGTGGTGCGCGTTGATCGCGTCCATGATGGCGTTGCGGTCGCGGCGGTCGCAGACGATCAGCAAAAGCTCCTTCTCGTCCTGCAGCGCAATCGCGTGGTACTGCTCCAGACGCTGCGCGCCCACCCAGCGGCCCCGCAGCACCGTGCCGCCCGTCGCGCCCGCCGTGCGGGCGGTCTGCATCACCGGATCCGTGCAGCCCTGGTTGACGGCCGCCAGAATCAGGCTGTATTCCCGTTTGCCGTGCATGGCTTCGCCTCCTGTCGGATGATCGTTTTGTGCAAGCGCGCCGGCGACTGCGCCGGACAGGCCCGTCAGCTTCACGCTGAACGCCAGCCCCTTCACGCGGAGAATTCCCCGATAATCGTCGTCCAGCCGGGAGAGCAGCGCCTCCACGGCGCGCTCCGGCGCGAAGCTGATCAGCATCTCCTTGTCCCGATGGGTCAGCCCCAGCATGTTCAGCACCTCCGAAGTGGCGGTGCCCTCGGCGATCAGCTGCAGATGCAGCGGCACGCCGTTTTGCTCGTACAGCTTCGAAAGCGCGATGCCGTCGCCGCGATCCGCGATGGTGAACATGGCCTTGATCCGTTCATCGCTCATGGGCCCGCCTCCTCTCAGTCATAGTAAACCACGCAGTCGTCCGACCGGACGGCCGCCGCCGACTTCGGCAGGGCGCGGCGTCGCTTCAGATGCCCGCGCAGCCCCAGCAGCTGGATGGTCACCAGCGGCGTCATCGCCACCATCGCCACGATGCCGAAGGCGTCGGTGAGCATGTCGCCGCCCAGCGCCGCGCACGCGCCCATGGCCAGCGGACTCAGAAACGCCGCCGTCATCGGCCCCGAGGCCACGCCGCCGGAGTCGAACGCCACGCCGGTGAACATGTCCGGCACAAAGTACGTCATCGCCAGCGCGATCGCGTAGCCGGGGATCAGGAACCACAAAATCGAGATGCCCGTCAGAATCCGCAGCATCGCCAGTCCCACCGACAGCGCAACGCCCGCGGACAGTCCGATCTGCATCTCCTTCGCCGTGATCGAACCGCTGGAGATCTCCTCCACCTGCCGGTTCAGCACGTGCACCGCCGGCTCGGCGGCCACGATGAAGTAGCCGATCACCATGCCGATGGGGATCAGCAGCCAGGCGTTTTCACTGGAAGCGATGGCTTCGCCGATCAGATAGCCCGACGACATGAAGCCCTCGTTCACGCCCGTGAGAAACAGCACCAGCCCCAGATAGGCGTAGATCAGTCCCACCACGATGCGCTTGACCTGCATGCGGTGAAACCGGCGGCGGAGCAGCTGGAACACCGCGAACAGCGCCGCAATGGGCACGATGGCCAGCGCCACCTCCCGGGCGTACTCGGGAATCGCATGCAGCAGGTGCAGCGCCGCTTCCTTCGTGGTGACCGGCTCCAGAATCCGGATCACCGATCCGGTGGCCTCGTCCGGCGCGTAGAACACGCCCAGCAGCAGCACCGCCAGCACCGACCCGGCGCTGCACAGCGCGATCAGTCCGAAGGCGTCGGACTGGGAATTGCGGTCGCTGCGAAGGGAGGTCATGCCGATGCCCATCGCCATGATGAACGGCACCGTGATCGGCCCCGTGGTCACGCCGCCGGCGTCAAAGGACACCGGGATGAAGTCCGACGGCGCCAGCGCCGCCAGCAGAAAGGTCAGTCCATAGACGATCAGCAGCATCCGGGAGAGGGGAATGCTGAACAGCGCGCGCACCAGCGCCACCGCCAGAAACAGTCCCACGCCCGCCGCCACGGACAGAATCAGCACCTGGTTGGGAATCGACGGCACCTGCCGCGCCAGCAACTGCAGGTCCGGCTCCGCGATGGTGATCAGCGCGCCCAGCAGAAAGCACAGCGCCAGCGACGGCCCCAGACGCCGCGCCTTGCTGATCTCCACGCCGATGCCCTCGCCCATGGGCATCATCGAAAGATCCACGCCCATGGTGAACAGTCCCATGCCCAGAATCAGCATCAGCGCGCCGAACACGAACATCATCATCATGCCCGCGCTCAGCGGCGCAATCGTCACGCTCAGCAGCGCGACCACTCCGGAAATCGGCAGCACCGACCGGAGCGATTCCCGGATCTTTTCGCTCAGCAGCCGCCTCCAGTTCCGCTTCATTTCTCAACCTCGCTTTCTGTTCCGCCATGACGATGGCTCGTGCGCTCCAAAAGAAGGGAAACCCTTCCTCATTTTTATCATAGCATGACGGGCCGCGCAGCGTCAAGGCGATGGGGCATAAAGAAAGCGTCAAGGATTTGCGGCGCTTGAAAAATCTCCTTCCATCTGGTATACTTTACCCATCCGCGGAACAAAGGAGAGAGGGCAATGTATCATCAGATCGAGGAGATCTTCAAGCAGGTGATTCTCTATTGTACCATGGCCATGGAGATGGCGGGCGTGCTGATCGTCGTGATCACGGCGGTTCGCTGCCTTTACGGCTACGTGCGGGGCCGACAGCACCTGCGCATCGAGCTGGCCGAGGGCATTTCGCTGGCGCTGCTGTTCAAGATGGGCGGCGAGGTGCTGCGCACGGTGATCGTGCGCACCTGGGACGAGCTGTTCATCCTGGGCGCGATCGTGGTAATCCGCGGCGCGCTGACCTTCCTGCTGCACTGGGAGGTCAAAAACGAAAAGGCCGAGCGGGACGCAAAGCTGAATTTATAAGGTGCTTTTATCGACAAAACGCTGCTCTCCAAAGCAGGGAGCGGCGTTTTCATTCCTCTTATGTCGGCGATTTGCGGGCCGTTTTCGTTGTGTTTCTGTGTGATTCGTAATCCCTTGGCTGCGGCGCGCGCACGAATTCCTGCACCGGGCTGCCGTACTCCTCGGAGAACGCGCCCTCCACAAAGCCGAAGCGCCGGTACAGTCCCCGGGCGGCCGGGCCGCGGGGATCGTCCTCCAGGAAGGTGGACACCGTCACCGGGCGGCTGCAATCCATCCGCCGGAGCGCCTCGCCCAGCAGCATCGATCCCGCGCCCCGGCGGCGGAACTCCGGCGCGACCGCCAGACAGCAGATCATGCCGTGTCGGCGGGAGAACAGGATCACGCCCGCGATGTCCCCGTCCGCCCGGGCGCAGAGCGCCTCGCCCCGCTCCATGAACCGCAGCACGGTCTGCCGGTGTTCCTCCATCGCCTGAGGGGTCTCCAGCCCGGGAAACTCCGCGCGCACGCGCTCAACCAGCGCCATCCAGCCGTCGATGATCCCGGGAGCGCCCTTCTCAATCTGCATATTTTTCCACCTCGCATTCCCAAAAGCGGCGGCTTGCGCCTAAAAATCGTTCAATTCGTGAAAGTCCACGCCATCCGCCCGGCTGACGCCGCCGTAGAGCCTGTCGTCGTACCGCCCCACGGCCAGCCAGTGCTCGAGCATGTACCGGGCCGAATGGGGCATGTCCAGCCCGGACAGCTCCGCCTCGGAAAACCACTGAAGCCGACCCTCCGTGCTGGCAGGCTCGGCGATTCCAGGCTTCAGATCGGCGAAGAAGTAGTGATTCTGGCGGATCTCGCCGTTCTTGCGCCGCAGCGTGACATAGCGCAGCGCCAGATGCTCGATGTCGCCCGCCGTCAGCCCGGTCTCCTCCCGCAGCTCGCGCAGCACGCAGGCCGTGGGGTCGTTCAGCTCAGAGGGCTCGAAGTGCCCGCCAGCGGTGCCGATCCACTGGTTGTTCACCACCCGCGAGCCCGTGCGGTACAGCAAAAGCAGCCGCCCGTCCCGGCGGAGGTAGACGCTGGTCATGTGGCGAAACTGCATGGATATTCAGCTCCGTTTCATAAAAATAAAAAGCCCGCAGGTTCAAACCGGGCTTCTCCCGCGGCGCGCGCCAACTTCTGCTTATTGCTGCTGCCTTCCGGCCCTGACAAGATTCACAGCATGACGCCGCACGGGACCCAGTCATCATCACCTGCGGACCCAGACATTATACCACAGCCGCGCGCGTTTGGCAAGCCCTCGGCTGTGCTAAATCTTTGATCGTCTGCAGCGCTGCCATCCATCCTGAAAAGCTTCCGGTCTGGTTCTCTCCCGGTGCGTTCGCGATCCAGGATCACCGGCAAGGCTGCGCAATTTGAGGGGAGCGGCTATTCCGGACAAAACAAAGCGGGCCGACCGAAGGTCTCCCGCTCTGCATTCTGTTATTCGATGATCTCGACGAACACCGGCTTTTCGTCCTTGGCGGTCGCGGCCTTGACGACCGTGCGGATCGCCTTGGCGATGCGGCCCTGCTTGCCGATGACCTTGCCCATGTCATCCGGGTCGACGCGCAGCTCGATGACGACGCCTTCCTCGTTTTCGGTCTGGCGCACGTCCACCGCTTCGGGCTTCTCGACGAGGGACTGGGCGATATATTTCACCAGTTCGACCATGATTACAGAACTCCGCCCTTCTTCAGCAGGCCGCGGACGGTGTCGGTGGGCTGAGCGCCAGTGCCGATCCAGTACTTGGCGCGCTCCGCGTCGATCTTCAGCTCGACGGGCTCGGAAACGGGATTGTAGTAGCCGATCTCCTCGATGAAGCGGCCGTCGCGGGGGCTGCGGCTGTCGGTGACGACGAGACGATAGAAGGGCTTCTTCTTCATGCCCATTCTCTTCAGACGAATCTTAACCATTGTGGTGTTCCTCCTCAAATGTTCATTCGGAATTGGATATAATTACGGCTTTCGCCATAGTTATCGGTTCATCATTTCGGCATCCTGCCGAAGGGGATGCGCATCTTGCGCTTGCCGCCGCCCATGACGTTCTTCATCATGCTGCGCGCCTGGTCGAACTGCTTGAGCAGCAGGTTGACCTCCTGCACCGTGGTGCCGCTGCCGGCGGCGATGCGGCGCTTGCGCGAGGCGTTGAGGATGTCGGGATTGCGGCGCTCCATGCGGGTCATGGAGAGGATGATGGCCTCGTTCTTCTTCTGGGCCTTGGTCACCGCGCCCTCGTCGATCTCCACGTCCTTGAGCTTGCTGCCCACGCCGGGGATCATCTTCAAAACGTCGGTGATGGAGCCCATCTTGGAGAGCTGGCGGATCTGGTCCAGGTAATCCTCCAGCGTGAAGCTGTTGGTGCGCACCTTGGTGACCAGCTTGCTGGCTTCCTTTTCATCGAAGCTCTCCTGGGCCTTTTCGATCAGCGAGAGCACGTCGCCCATGCCGAGGATTCGGCTGGCCATGCGGTCGGGGTGGAAGGGCTCGAGATCGGTGAGCTTCTCGCCCACGCCGGCGAACTTGATCGGCTTGCCGGTGACCGCGCGCACGGAGATCGCCGCGCCGCCGCGGGTGTCGCCGTCCAGCTTGGTGAGGATCACGCCGTCCACGCCCAGCTCGTCGTTGAAGGTCTTGGCCACCGTGACCGCGTCCTGGCCGGTCATGGCGTCGACCACCAGCAGGATTTCCTTGGGCTTCACGGTGTCGCGCACGTCGCGCAGCTCCTGCATCAGGTTCTGGTCGATGTGCAGGCGGCCTGCGGTATCGATGATCACGGGATCGCGGCCGTAGTACTTCGCGTACTCCACGGCCTCCTTCGCGATCTGCACCGGGTCGCCCTGGCCGCGCTCGAAGACCTCCACGCCCACCTGGCCGCCGACGACCTGCAGCTGCTTGATGGCGGCGGGGCGATACACGTCGCAGGCCACCAGCAGCGGCTTTTTGCCGCCCTTTTTGATCATGTTGCCCAGCTTGCCCGCCATGGTGGTTTTGCCCGCGCCCTGAAGGCCGCAGAGCATGTAGATGGTGGGCGCCTGGGGCGAATAGGTCAGCTTCGCGTTGGTGCCGCCCATCAGCTGGGTCAGCTCCTCGTTCACGATCTTGATGACCTGCTGTCCCGGCGTCAGGCTGGCGAGGATGTCCGCGCCGACCGCCCGCTCGGTGACTTTTTTCACAAAATCCTTGACGACAAGGAAGTTTACGTCGGCCTCAAGCAGCGCCATGCGCACCTCGCGCATCGACGCCTTGACGTCGGCCTCGGTCAGCTTGCCCTTGCTGTTCAGCTTTCGGAATGCGTTTTGCAGTTTGTCGGTCAATCCCTCGAAGGCCATCGGCGTTCACCTCTCAATCTGAATGATGTTCTCCAGCGCCCGGCGCGCGCGGTTCATCGCGTCGAGGCTTCCCTCGTCCGCGCGAATCTCGTCCAGCGCGCTCAGGCACGCCTCCGCCTGCCGGCTCAGCGCGCGATACCGGGCCACCAGCCCCAGCTTTTTCTCGTAATCGTTCAGCTGACGGCGCGCCTTGTTCACCGCGTCCGAGACGCCCTGCCGCGTGATCTCCATCTGATCGGCGATCTCCGCCAGCGAAAGGTCTTCCTCGCAGTACAGGCGCATCAGCTCCCGGCGGTGCTCCGTCAGCAGCGGCCCGTAGAAGTCCAGCAGATAATTCAGCTCCACCCGCTCTTCCATGTCCGCCATTGCGCTACCCCCGCAAGCTGTTTTGCTTGTCAACCTCATCATTATAACCGCTTCCCGCCCTGATGTCAAGCAGAAATGCTTGACGCAACGAAGAATCAACATACCTGAAGGGCGGCCGGGGCGCGAATCCCGATGGTAAAAAATGCGGGCCTGACCGTCGGTCAGGCCCGCAGGGAATCGCGCTTTCAGGGCTTACAGGCCTTCCTGCGCCATGGCGGCGCCGAAGTACTGCTGAGCCTGCGCGTCGCTGAGATTGAACTGCTCGATCAGCGAGGTGATGATGCGCGCGGTCTGCTTCTGCGCGTACTCAGCCAGCTCCGTCACGCCCTTCTGCCAGGCGGAGGTGCTCCAGTCCCAGCGCTCGCACTGATAGACCATCTCCGGCTTGAGGGCGGCGTAGACCGACTGGATCTCCTCCAGCACGGCGCTGCTGCTCAGGTCGGTGGCCAGCAGCTCGCCGAAGCGGGTCAGGAACCAGTCGCGGACGGACTCGTTCTGCATCAGCGCCAGGAACAGCACGTTGCTCTGCTGGGTGATGGAGCCGACCGTGCCCTTTCCGGTGCACCATTCCGCCACGGAATCGCGGTTGTTGCGGAAGCCCAGGTCGGTGTCGTAGAGGATCCAGCGCCACAGGCCGTCGCCCTCGGAGCTGCGGTACATGCGCACGTTGTTCAGATCGTGGTTGTTGCAGTACATCTGCAGCATCACGTACTCGAGGTAGTTCTCCACGTCCATCATCTGGCGCAGGGCGGCCAGATTCTCATCGGACGCCACGCCGTAGGTCTGCACGGCGGTCATCATCTTCTTGAAGGTGCTGTTGGAGCCCTGCACCGCCGTGCCGTTCTTGCCCTCCAGCAGGTCGACGGCGTCGGGATTCTCCCAGCCCTCGAACTGGCAGATGGACTCCGGCGAGATGCGCTCGCGCAGATGGTCCACGCCCCAGAACTGGCCGTTGACGTAGGCGACCACGACCTCGCTCTCCTGATACATCACGCTGGTGTTCTGCGCCCGGGAGGTGAACACCACGTCGCGCATGTAGGCGATGCGGTTGTCCTGTCCGGCGGCGCGGACGATCACGGCCTTGTATGCCTCGTAATCCCGCGCGGAGAACAGCGCGGCGTGGAACCGGTCGTCGCCGTACTCGTTCTTGGCCACCAGGCGGAAGGCGCGCTGGTCGTACATGGTGCGGCTGCTGCGGCCGTTGAGCTTGAGCATGCAGCCCTGATTGACCAGCTGATTGCCGTCGGCGTCGTAGATTTCGGCGTTCACGTCGTAGCCGGGGCCGATCTGCCCGGTCATCAGCGTGCCTTCGGGGCCGGTGAGCTCGTCGGGATTGCCGCTGACGGCCACGATGCCCACGGTGTGGCTGATGCCGAAGATGTATGTATTGGCCCGCGAGAAGGACGGTATGGCGTCGCTGCTCCAGGCCGTCGCGCGGATCACGGTGTTTTCCGAGATGGCGATGGGACTGGTATAGACGCTGGAGGACGCGCCGGGCTCGCTGCCGTCGGTGGTATAGTAGATGGTCATGCCCGCCTCGGCGGACAGCTCCAGCAGAATCGGGCCGTCCTGCACGCCGCCGTCATGGGAGAACTGCACCTCCGCGGCGCAGCGGCGGTAAAACTGGCCGACATTCGGCGCGCCGGGCGTGGGATTGGTGAAGTAGACGTAGCCGGACTCGCCGGACATGCGCCCGTAGCTGACGTCCAGGCGCTGGCGGGTCAGCTGCATGCGGTCGACCACCTGGCCCTGGGCATTGCTGAGCACCAGCGCCTCCTCGCCGTCCACCTCCAGCGCAAGCAGCGCGGCCAGCGTGCCGTCCCGGGCGGTCTCGGCCTGATCCGCGCCCACCAGCGAGATCACCAGCGTGCCGCCGGCGGGAATCGACGTGCCCTGCGGGAAAACCCACTTGCGGGGACGGTCGGGATTGTCGGACAGGCCGAAGCCGGAGAGATCCAGCTCCGCACCGGACTCGTTCGCCAGCTCCACCCAGTCGCAGCCGCTGGAGGCGCCGCAGAGCACCTCGTTGATGTACAGGCCCAGCGCGTTCGCGGTGGGCGCGAGATAGTCCGCGGCCACCGCGCGCAGCGCGCCCTCGGCGGTATTCTCATAGCCCGGCGACGGCGCGTCCGTAACCTGTACGGATCCGTCCGCCCTGCGCGCCAGCGATTGGCCCGCGGCCAGGCGGTCGTATTCCATATAGGAAACGGCTCTGCCTGCAGGATCGAACAGCACCACGCGCTCGCCGTCTCCGGAGAGCCTGAACGCCGCGTGGAGCTCATCGCCGGTGCGCTCCACACCCGACGCGAACACCAGCTGGTACGCGCCCGGCTGCAGCGTCACCTCCGGGAAGACGAAGCGGCGGCGGTTGGTCTCGCTGTCCGACAGCGAATAGCCGGCGAGGTTGACTGCCGCGCCGGAGCCGTTGTAGATCTCGATCCAATCGGAATATGTGCCGGTGGAATCCTGGATGGTGGAGCGGTTGCTGGCCATCAGCTCGCTGATCACCAGTCCGCCGGCGTACTCCGGCGTCAGCTCCCGGGACAGATCGACGCCCGCGCCCAGATCGTCATAGGGCGAGCGCGGCGACCAGGTCTGGGTCTCCACGTCCAGCGCATAGACCTTGCCCGCGGCCATGGCGGGAATCTCCACCGCGTCGCGCACGACGTTGTTCCCGTCGCTCAGGGCGAGGCTGTCCCCGTCCGCGTTCAGGCCGAAGCTGCAGAACAGCGCGTCCTCCGGCGCGGAAGCGGGCCGAGTGCCCGCGTAGACGATCAGCGATTCGCCCGGCTGCAGCGTTCGGTCCGGGAATACGCAGCCCTCGCGCACGTCCAGCCCGCTGGTCAGCCGCCAGCCCTTCAGGTTGACCGGCTCGCCGGACAGATTCACCAGCTCCACCCAATCCAGATATTCTCCGCCCACCGGCAGACAGGTATTGGGATTGGAGGTCATCACCCGCAGAATCCGGACGCTCTGCGCCGCTTCGGAAGCGGAATTTTCGCGCAGCAGGGCCGAGGCTCCCCACAGCAGCAGGCAAACTGCGCATACCGCTGCGAGCAGTCTGGGCAACTCCCTTTTCAATTCTATTCCCGTGGCGCGCGCGTCCCACGGATTCTTCGGTTGCTTTTTCAAAATACAAAGCCGGGGAGGCTTCGCTGTTTGCGAAGCGCTCCCCTTCTCCTATTGCAATACTTGGGAAAATCAGGCCTTGCCGTCGCAGCCCAGCACGTCCACCAGCTTGTGGGCGACCATGTCCTTGATGGCCACGCGGGCGGGCTTGAGGTACTGGCGGGGATCGAAGTGATCCGGATGCTCCGCGAAGTACTTGCGGATGCAGGCGGTCATGGCCAGGCGCAGGTCGGAGTCAATGTTGATCTTGCAGACCGCGCCGCGGGCAGCCTGACGCAGCTGCTCCTCGGGGATGCCGACGGCGTCGGGCATCTTGCCGCCGTTCTCGTTGATGATCTTCACGAACTCCTGCGGGACGGAGGAAGAGCCGTGCAGGACGATCGGGAAGCCGGGCAGGCGCTTGGAGACCTCGTCGAGGATGTCGAAGCGCAGCGGCGGGGGAACGAGAATGCCCTTCTCATTGCGGGTGCACTGAGCGGCGGTGAACTTGTAGGCGCCGTGAGAGGTGCCGATGGCGATGGCCAGGGAGTCAACGCCGGTGCGGGAGACGAACTCCTCGACCTCTTCGGGGCGGGTGTAGGAAGAATCCTCGGCGGAAACATTGACCTCGTCCTCAACGCCGGCCAGGGTGCCCAGCTCGCCTTCGACCACAACGCCGTGATCGTGGGCGTACTCGACGACCTTCTTGGTCAGGGCGATGTTGTCCTCGAAGGACTTGGAGGAGCCGTCGATCATGACGGAGGTGAAGCCGCCGTCGATGCAGCTCTTGCACAGCTCGAAGGTATCGCCGTGGTCGAGATGCACGCAGATGGGCAGGTCGAAGCCGGCAGACTGCTCGGCGTCGGCGATGGCCGCCTCGATCAGCTTCATCAGGTAGACATGCTTGGCATAGGCGCGGGCGCCCTTGGACACCTGCAGAATCAGGGGAGCGCGCTTTTCGATCGCCGCCTCGGTGATGCCCTGGATGATCTCCATGTTGTTGACGTTGAAAGCGCCGATGGCGTAGCCGCCTTCGTAGGCCTTCTTGAA
>SFJH01000020.1 GCA_004555155.1 Clostridiales bacterium | reverse complement strand
GGCCAGATAGGCCGCGGTGCCGCCCAGCTGGGTGTGGCCGAAACTGTCCTTGGCCGCGTTCTTGTTGGCGTACTCGGCGATGAAGGTGCCGTCCTTGTCGTGGATGCCCTCGGAGACGACCACGAGGCACTTCTTCTTGGCGGCGTAGATCTCCTTGACCTTCGCGGTGAACTTGTCCAGATCGAAGTCGATCTCGGGCAGGTAGATCAGGTCGGCGCCCTGGCCGCAGGCGTTGGCCAGCGCGGCGGCGGCGGTCAGCCAGCCGGCGTGACGGCCCATGCACTCGATGATGGTGATCATGCCGGTGTCGTACACGGTGGAATCGCGGTACACTTCCATGACGGAGGTGGCGATGAACTTGGCCGCGGAGGCGAAGCCGGGGCAGTGGTCGGTGCCGGCCAGGTCGTTGTCGATGGTCTTCGGGATGCCCATGCAGCGGACCTCATAGCCGTTGCGGAGCATGAACTTGGAGATCTTGTTGCAGGTGTCCATGGAGTCGTTGCCGCCGTTGTAGAAGAAATAGCGGATGTCGTACTTCTTGAACATCTCGAGGATCTTGATGTAGTCGGTCTCGTCCACATCGGGGTCGGCCAGCTTGTAGCGGCAGGAGCCCAGCGCGGAGGAGGGGGTGTACTTCATCAGGGCCAGCTCGTCGGGATCTTCCTTGCCCATGTCGATCAGGTTGTCGTTCAGCAGGCCGACGATGCCGTTGCACATGCCGTAGACGTTGGTGATGACGTCGCTGTCCAGCGCGGTCTTGATCGCACCGTAAGCGGAAGCGTTGATGACAGAGCTGGGGCCGCCGGACTGGCCGATGACTGCTGCGCCGATAAGCTTGCTCATTGGTATCATTCCTTTCAAATCTCTCAGGTGGAGTGGCATAGGATACAGCCCTATGCTTACACGATAAATCTAGCACAAATCGCGCCCGTTGTCAACGCAAGTGGGTTAATTCTGCGCGCGTGTCTGATCAGCTTTCGAACCAGCTATCGTCCGCCGGGTTGAACTCGATGCCCGACGGATAGCGCTCGTTGTTGATCGCTTCCTTGATGGGAATCCAGGTTTCCAGATCGATGCCCTCGGCGTTGGCGAAGGCCAGCGTGTAGTAGAGGATGTCGAACAGCTCCTCCTCCACGGAGCCCTTCAGATCGTCGGGGCCGGTGGCGTGGCGCTCGCCGCGCAGCATCGCCCGGGCGAGCTCGCCCAGCTCCTCGGCCAGCTTGATGTAGCACATCTTCGTGTCCTCGGTGTGATCCCGCTGGCCCTGCTTGTGCTTCAGATACTCCTGCATGTAGCGGATGGTGACGGTTCCCTTTTTCATGTCGATCACCTCACTGCGAGACGTGCTCGGGCACGACGGTGAAGATCACCAGATCCTCGTCGCCGTCGTTGACCATGCCGTGCTCATGGCCCATGGGGCAGTAGTGGCACACGCCGGGGCGCAGCGGCTCCGTACCGCCGTCCATCCAGGCCGTGCCGGTGCCGCTGATGATGTAGACGATTTCGCTGCCGGTCTCATGGCGGTGCGGGCCGATGGACGCGCCGGGAACCAGCGTGCCCAGCATGATGCGGTTGCGGCTGTCGGCAAAGGCGCGGGCGCGGGCCTCCTTTTCGCCGCCGTGAAAGCGGGGAATGACCTTTTCGGGAAGCTCGTCAAAGGAGAGAATCACAGCTTGTCAGCTCCTTTCAGCACACGGTGCGCAGATAGTCGCGCTGCTCGGGGGTCAGCGTCGCGTCGCCGGCCTCCTTCAGGGACAGCACCTGCTCGACCCGGCTTGCGCCGCACAGCGCAAAGGTGGGGAAAGGCTGGCAGGTGAGCCACGCCAGCGCAATGGCGCCGATGGAGAGCCCGGTCTGTTCGCGGACGACCTTCATGCGCTCATAGACCGCCAGATTCTCCGGATACAGGAAGCGGCGGCGCGCCTTGTCCGGCAGTCCCGCCTCGCCCAGCGCGTCCAGCTTGGAGAAGAAGCCCTTGCCTTGGGACGAGAAGCAGCAGCAGATCATGTTCGTCTCCTTGTGCATCCTCAAGGTCTCCGCGTCCATGGGCGTGAGGGTGGGATCCTCCACGGTCATCTGCTGTGCCAGCGAGAACTGGGGCTGGTTCGCGGTCAGCGGGGTCAGACCGTGGGCCGCTGCGTAGGCGTTGGCCTCGAGAATGCGCTTCGGATGCCAGTTGGACACGCCGATGAGTCGGGTGGAGCCGTCCTCGATCAGGCTCTGGAGGGATTCCATGATGTCGCCCACCGGGCGGGAGATATCGTCGCGGTGGAGCCAGTACACGTCCACATGGTCGGTGCGCAGATCCTCCAGACTGCCCGCCATGTCGCTGCGGATGTCCGCGCGGCTCAGACGGCTCTGATCCATGCGCCCCAGCGGGGGATGTCCGCCCTTGGTGCTCAGGAAGACGCGGTCGCGGCAGCGGCGCTGCTCCATCCAGCGGCCAACCACCTTTTCGCTCTCGCCGTTCTTCGGCGTGGCGAAGTCGCCGTAGACGCGGGCGGTGTCGATGAAGCTGCCGCCCAGCTCCAGGAACGCGTCCATGAAGTCGAAGCCCTGCGCCGCAGGACAGAGACCGCCGAATTCCGAAGTGCCCAGCGCCAGCACGGACACATCGCGATCGCCGAATTTATGGGTTCTCATGGTACCATCTCCTCATTTGTTTTCGTGGATGCAAACATTATATCAGATTTTTTGTACGAACACAATCCGGCAGAATTGTGCGCGGATTTTGCTGAAAAAAAGCGAAAATGCATAAAATATGCGGAAATAGGGGCGAATATACCTTGTATATATGCAAACATTTCACAATGTGTATGCAGGATTTGCGATGGGTGTGTCGTATATTTAATTGCGTATTCATTGCATATACATATTGGGATGCGCATAGACTATGAATGTACGAACCCAACGGAAGGAGCTAAACATATGGAAAAGCGACGGGGAAAACGGCCGGATTTGCCGAGGGTTAATCCGAAAACAGCGGGCGTGCTGATCGGATGCGCGGCGGTGATCGCGCTGCTTGTTCTGCTTTGTATATCGGTGGTTATGCGTTCGCATATACAAAGTGAATATACAAGGGCGCGGAATGAAATTGGAGAGGAAATGTATACGCAATTATACATGCTCTGCCAGACCTTCGACCAGGTGACCGTGCCGGGACAGGATGTTCAGAATGTCGTGATCCCGACGATGGAGGACTACTATCTGGCGGCGCAGACCCTCAACGACGCGCTCATCAACGCCTTCGGGCAGCAGTACACGGTGCTGGCGCAGGAGAGCATCTCGGCGCTGGACAGCGCGTTTGAGGCTTACGACTCAGCATTCCGCGGCGGAAAAACCACCCAGGAGGCGCAGAACGCCATGCAGAGCTGCATGGATATGGTTCGCAGCATTCTGGAGACGCGGTTTCGGGACGGTGTGCTGAGAGCCGCTTAAGAGAAACAGACCGTCCATGCGCAATCCCAATCGTCGCCCGTGCCTGTGCCGGACGGCGTTTTTTTGCGCCGTTCGCTACAGCAGGCCGTCGGCGATCAGGCGGCGGACGCAGCCCTCCGCGTCCAGACATTCGAAGGTGACGGTGGCCTCCGGCGCGGCGGAGAAGATGCGGTCGAACATCGCCGGAAAGCCGATGGTTCCCTCGCCGGGGACGGCGTGCGCGTCCCGAGAGCCGTCGTTGTCGTGCACGTGCAGATGGGTCAGCCGGGGCGCGAGCGCGTCGAGCCAGGCCTCGACGGGCACCTCCGAGGCAACATGGGCGTGGCCCACGTCCAGACAGACGCTCGCCCGGGGGTCGCCGATTTCCCCGACCATCTCCATGAGCACGCCCGGGTCGGGATCCAGCACGTTTTCAATCATGATGGAGAAGTCCGCCGGGCGGTCGGCGAGAAAGTCGCGGAAGAATCCGGCGGACTGCCCGATGAACCACTCCGGAAAGTAGACCCGGGGGATGAAGCCGGAGTGCACCACCATCCGCCGGACGCCGTAGCGGTCGCAGAGACGCGCGGCCTGATGCAGTCGCAAGCGGGTGACCTCGCGCACCTTCGGATCAATGGCGCAGGGGGAAAGCTCCGCGAAGGGCGCGTGCAGGATGAAGCGGTCGGAGCGCAGCAGGAAATCGCGCGTGCGCGCGTCCCAGCGGGGGAAATCGGTGTCGAAATTCATCGCCGTGCAGAAGTCGTCCAGCTCCAGGCCGAGCTGGTGCCGCTGGGCCAGCGCGCCCGCGGATTCGGAAATGGTCGCCAGATAGAGGCGGTTTGAAAGACGGTCCAAGGGGATCCCTCCGGCAGATTCTGATGATTCATCTATTGTAGTCATTTTCATGAAAACTGTCAACTCGGGGCGTTGACAGTTCGATCGCGGTTTGTTATAATCGAATTGTTCGGATGCATACGGGAACCGGGTGAAAATCCCGGACGGTGCCGCCGCTGTGTGCGCCGAGGAGAGCGCCATATTGTCACTGCAAATGCGGGAAGGCGGCGATCTCCGCCGGAGGCGTGAGTCAGAAGACCGATCCGAACAGCGCTTCGCCACGGGCCATGGCATAGAGGCGCGGTTTTGTGCGCATAAAACGGCTGCGGCAGATTCTGTCGCAGCCATTGTTGAATGGAGGAAATGGAAATGGTATCAGTGACTTTCAAGGTCAACGGTGCGGACGTCGTGATGCACGCCATGGAGGGCGACAACCTTCTGGCGGCGGCGCAGCGCGCGAACGTGGCCATCGATGCGCCCTGCTCGGGCAACGGCGCCTGCGGCAAGTGCAAGGTGAAGCTGGTGTCCGGCGAACTGGATTCGCCCCAGACCCGCCACATCTCCGACGAAGAGTACGCCCAGGGCTGGCGGCTGTCCTGCGTGAGCAAGCTGGTCTCCGACGTGACCGTGGAGGTGCCGGACATCGCGTCCGCCTACCGCAGCCGCATGCGCGTGGCGGACATCTCCTCCGAGAAGGAGCTGGCCATCTTCAACCAGACCAAGGCCGGGATTGAGGAGGCAGGCATCGAGTTCAAAAACAATCTCTCCGCCGTGAATGTCACCATGGACGCGCCCACCGCCGACGACACCATGCCGGACAACGAGCGGCTGGCGTGGAAGCTGGAGGAGGTCACCGGCGCGGAGAAGGTGACGATCAGCTTCGCGGCGCTGAAAAAGCTGGCCCGCGTGCTGCGCGAGAGCGACTTCAGCGTGCGCTGCGTGATCGAGACGGAGGGCGACCGCGTCAACGTGCTGGACGTGCTGCCGGCGGACGACGCCGCGCCCGTGGCCGGTCTGGTGGTCGACCTGGGCACCACGTCGGTGGCGGCGATCCTGGTGAACATGGAGGACGGCTCGATTCTGGCGAAGGCCTCCACCGGCAACGGCCAGATCCGCTACGGCGCGGACGTGATCAACCGCATCATCGAGTCCGGCCGGGAGGGCGGCAGCGAGCGGCTGCAGAAGGCGGTCATCGAAGAGTCCCTGCGCCCGCTGATTCAGGAGATGTGCGCCGCGGCGAAGATCAGCCCGAAGCGCGTCTACCGCATGTGCCTGGCGGGCAACACCACCATGAACCACCTGCTGCTGGGCCTGTATGCCGAGCCGGTGCGCATGGATCCCTACATTCCCAGCTTCTTCCTGTGCGACGACGTGCCCGTGCAGGCGCTGCACCTGGGGCTGCATCCCGAGGCGAAGCTGATCCTCGCGCCGAACATCGGCAGCTACGTGGGCGGCGACATCACCGCGGGCGCGTTCGCGTCAATGCTGTGGAACAAGGAGGAGCTTTCGCTGTTCATCGACCTGGGCACCAACGGCGAGCTGGTGTTCGGCAACAACGAATTCATGATGTCCTGCGCCTGCTCGGCGGGCCCGGCCTTCGAGGGCGGCGACATCTCCTGCGGCATGCGCGCGACGGACGGCGCCATCGATTCCTGCACCATCGACCGGGAGACCATGGAGCCGTCGTTCACCACCATCGGCGATACGAAGCATCCCGTGGGCATCTGCGGCTCGGGCATCATCGACATCATCGCGGAGCTGTTCCGCGCGGGCATCATCAACGGCAAGGGCAAGTTCTCCCGGGAGGGCCGGCGCATCCGCCACGATGAAAACGGCATGGGCAGCTATGTGATCGCCTTCAAGGAGGACACCGGCGCGGTGCGCGACGTGTCCATCAACGAGGTCGATATCGACAACTTCATCCGCGCGAAGGGCGCGATCTTCTCCGCCACCATGACCATGCTCAACTCCATGGGCATGGATCCCAGCGTGCTGGGCCATGTGTACGTGGCGGGCGGCATCGGCAGTGGCATCAATATGAAAAACGCCGTGACCATCGGCATGCTGCCGGACATTCCGCTGGAGATGTTCAGCTACATCGGCAACTCGTCGCTCTCGGGCGCGTACGCCATGCTCACCTCCAGCCAGTCCCGCGAGAAGGTGGACGAGCTGGCCCGCAGCATGACCTACCTGGAGCTCTCCACCGAGCCCGGCTACATGGATTCCTTCGTGGCCGCCTGCTTCCTGCCCCACACCGACGCAGCACTGTTCCCGTCGGTGGAGGTGTAAGCATTCATCGAACCCCTGTCCGCATGGACGGGGGGTTCTTTTTGCGCAATCGCGCGGGAAGCGGGGAGATCTGCTGCGATATCTGCGAACCAACGCCCTGACGGAGGCATACGGATGTAAAGAGCGGCAATCCGAAGCCGCTGCCAGTTTATGAAGAGGGGACGATCCGATGGATCTTTGTGTGGATTATCGCAAGCAGATTGAGGACTCCTTGCAGGATGAGCTCTGCGACGCGGGCTTTTACGCGCAGATCGCCAACGAAGCGCCTACGCAGGAGCTGCGGGAGCTGATCATCAGCATTGTGGGCGACGAGTATGGCCATGCGAGAATTCAGGCTTCGCTGCTGGGCGTGTGCCCGCCGTGCGCTGCCTGTCCGCCCGATTGCCCGGGCGCCACTGGCAATTTCTGCGCCGACGTGGAAACGGCCATCCAGGGCGAACTGAGCGCGATTCGCCGCTATGCGGAGCTGGCCATGTGCGCGCCCACGGTGAAAATCCGCTACCTGCTGACCTCCATTCTGGGCGATGAATATGCCCACGCCCGCATATGGACGGCCATGCTGCAGGCTCAATCCATGTGTCACAACGAACCCTGCCGCGAATAGCCGCTGAAAAACGGCAAAGCCAGCGCTTCCCCGGCATGGAGCGCTGGCTTTATTTGAAAAAGGGTTTGACAATGTGGTTAGGATATGCTAATATACTTATGGATTAGGATGACTAACCTCTCCGTGTGGCTGCGCCGCTCCTCTCCAGATGTTCAAAGATGCGATATCTCTCAATGCTTGATGTTGCGACGCTCCCATGCAGCCACTCGCCTGCGAAGGCAGGCCTGCGCCGGATCCGAAAAGGCACGGATCCGGCGCTTTTCTTTGACAGGAATCGGATCATCCGATATAATAGGGTCGGGAGAACCAGTGAAAGCAGGAGGGGAAAGAAATATGGTTTTTGAAAGCAATCGGCTGGAATGGATTCGCGCGCCGAAGCAGTACAGCGTGGAGGAGGGACGCATCGCCATCGTCACCGAGCCGGTGACCGACCTCTGGCAGCGCACGTACTATGGCTTCCGCAACGACAATGCGCCCGTGCTTCAGATGCGCACGGACGAGCGGTATTTCTCGTTCACCGTGAAGACCGACTTCGCCAGCAAGCACCGCTTTGACCAGTGCGGAATCGTGATGTATCTGGACAGCGACAACTGGCTCAAGGCTTCCATCGAATATGAAAACGATGTGTTCCAGCGGCTGGGCAGCGTGGTGACCAATCACGGCTATTCGGACTGGGCCACGACGGACATCGACGCGTCCATCAAGTCCATGTGGTACCGCCTGAGCCGCCGGGAGTCGGACTACTGCATCGAGTGCTCCGAGGATGGCGTTCATTTCCGCCAGATGCGCATCTGTCACATGTGGGAGGGCGCAGGCGAGATCCAATTCGGCGTGTACGCCTGTTCGCCGGAGGAATCCTCCTTCGAGGCGGTGTTTACCCACATGGAGCTGAGCGAATGCCGCTGGGAGGCGCATCACTGAAGCGAGCCGGACCAACGGCAGGGCGCTTCAAACAAAAGACAGACCCTCGGATGAGGCGTCTGTCTTTTGCATGAAAAGACTTACTTCGCGGCGTTCAGCAGCGCCAGCGCGCGATCGGGATAGTTGGTGATGATGCGGTCGGCGCCGGCCTTGATGGTGGCGATGAGATCCTTCTCCTCGTTGACCGTCCAGGGATTGACCTCCAGGCCGAGGGCATGGGCTTCATCGCACTCGCCGGGAATCAGCAGCTCGGAGAAGTGGGGATGCAGCGCGTTCATGCCCAGCTCCTTCGCATAGACCCAGGGGCGAACCAGGGTCGCGTCGTACAGCAGGCCGCAGGGCAGAGAGGCGTCGATCTCCTTGACGTGCAGCAGGCTGTGGTGGTTGAAGCTGGAGTAGAGCACGCGATCGGTCATGCCCAGCTCGGCGGCCAGTTCGATGCACTTCTCCTCGAGGCCCTTGTAGTGGATGCGACTGTTCTTCAGCTCCACGTTCACGTGCAGGCCGTAGGGCTTGAGCAGCTCATAGACCTCGCGCAGCGTGGGAACGGTGGCGTTGGCGTATTCGGGATGGGTTTTGTTGAAGCGGTACTTCTTCAGTTCCGCGGTGGTCATTTCGCAGATCCGGCCGGAGCCGTTGGCGACGCGGTCGATGGTCTCGTCGTGGGCAACGATCAGCTCGCCGTCCTTGGAGAGGTGCACGTCCAGTTCCACGCCGGCGGCGCCCATCTTTGCAGCCAGCTCAAAGGCTTCCAGCGTGTTTTCCGGCGCGTAACCCGACGCGCCGCGGTGTCCGTAAATTACCTGCATGTCGAATTCCTCCTTGCGTATGTCCGAAATGGACGATCCAAATCCCAGAAAAAGGATATCATTTCGAATGTCATTTGTCAAGATCAGGGGCGGCGCGGACAAAATTTCGAGGCCCAGGCAGGAGTGCGGCGCGGAGAGGGCGAATGTTATCTGCAGAAATTTTAGTTTTCGAAAGGAGCATCCCCATGGAGCGATTTGCATGGAAGGGCCGCATCAAGCCGGGCATGCAGGCGGAATACAAGCGCCGCCACGACGAAATCTGGCCGGAGATGGTGGCGCTTTTGAAGAGCGCCGGCATCGGCAACTACACCATCTGGAGCGACGGCGACGTGCTGTTTGGCTATTACGAGTGCGAAAAGGGCATTGAATTTGCCGAAAAGACCCAGGCCGGCAGTCCGATCGTGGATCGATGGAACGAGTACATGAAGGACGTGCTGGAGCTGGAGATGGATCCCTTGACCGGCGCGCAGCCAAAGATGCAGCTGATGTTCCGGCTGGACTGAGACAGCAAAAGGAGAACCCGCGCGGGTTCTCCTTTTTATGCAGATCAGTCTCCTTCGCGGGCGAGCGCCTCGGCCTGCTCCTTCTGGATATCGTCGAAGGCGGAGAGCACGGGGGCTTCCTTGCTGCCCTTGAAGGTGCGGGCGACGTAGTTGCGGGTGATCTTGACCACCGTGCCGGACAGCGCCAGCACGCCAATCAGGTTCGGCAGGGCCATCAGGCCGTTGAAGGTATCGGAGATGTCCCAGGCCAGGCTCAGCTTCATGGTCGCGCCCACGATGATGAATGCCACGAACACGATCTTGTAAAACACCGTGGCGCGGGTGCCGAACAGGAACTCAAAGGCCTTGGAGCCGTAGAAGCTCCAGCTCAGAACGGTGGAGAAGGCGAACAGCAGCACCGCGACCGCGATGAACTTTCCGCCGAACGGGCCGAATACCTGGCTGAACGCCTCGGAGACCAGCGCGGTCTGAATGGCGTCGGTGAGGATTTCGCCGGTGGTCAGATCCACCAGGCCGGAGGAGAGCACCGCGAAGGCCGTGAGCGTGCAGACCACGATGGTATCCGCGAACACCTCGAAGATGCCCCACATGCCCTGGCGGACGGGCTCCTTGACGTTGGAGGCCGAGTGCACCATGACGGAGGAGCCCAGACCGGCTTCATTGGAGAATACGCCGCGCTTGAAGCCCCAGGTGACCGCGTTCTTGACCGCGAGACCCACCGCTGCGCCGCCCAGCGCACGGAAGCCAAAGGCGAAGCTGAAGATGGAGGTGAACACCGCGCCGAGCTTGTTGAGGTTGCTGAACACGATGACCAGCGCGCCCGCGATGTAAACCAGCGCCATGATGGGGACGATCTTTTCCGTGACCGAGGCGATGCGCTTCAGACCGCCCAGAATCACCAGTCCGGCCAGCACCATCAGCACAAAGCCCGTGGCGACCGGCGGCACATTAAACGCCGCGATCATGTTGCTGGAGATGGTGTTGATCTGGCCCATGTTGCCGATGCCGAAGCTGGCCAGCACGCAGAAGATGGAGAACAGAACGCTGAGCACCTTGCCCAGGGTTTTGCAGCCCTTCTTGCCGCCCAGACCGTCGCGCAGATAGTACATCGCGCCGCCGGACCACTCGCCGTCGGCGTTGCGGCGGCGATAGTAGATGCCCAGCACGTTTTCGGAGTAATTGGTCATCATGCCGAAGAACGCGGACAGCCACATCCAGAACACCGCGCCGGGGCCGCCGGAGGCGATGGCCGCGGCGACGCCCGCGATGTTGCCCACGCCGATGGTGGCCGCCAGCGCCATGCACAGCGACTGCAGCTGGGAGACGGACTTCTCACCGGCGGTCTTGGCGCCGCTCTTGCGGCTGAAGAGGCTGCCGATGGTGTTCTTCGCGACGTGTCCGGCGTGACTTAACTGGAAGAAGCGGGTCAGGCAGGTGAGCAGAATGCCCGTGCCCACGATCAGCACCAGGCTGGGAACGCCCCATACCACGCTGTTGATGGCGTTGTTGACCTTGGTGACGGTCTCGGTGAGGCCTTCCGCCGCAGCGGACGCGCTCAAAAATGCGGACAATGCGATTGCCAGCAAACTCAGTCTCTTCATCGGGATCATCCTTCCATAAAAAATAGAGTTGAAGGGGCTTCAACTCCGGAGAAGGACAAAAGGAAACCCATCCCAATGGAAAGGGCGTCTTTGCTCTGTCCTTTTGCCTGAGAGATTCGCTTGCGCTTTCCCCTTCGGCCCCCGCGCCAGGCGGGCTTCTCCAGAGTGCCATCCGCGTGCAGTCCCTTCCCCGAAGCGCGGGGAGCCTGAGAGTTTTACTCCTTCGGCGGGCGGAACGATCCGCCGCTTTCCTGCAAGCATCAACTGACGATCCCATTCTATCAGATAAAACAGAAATTTGCAATTCCAATTTTCTGGAATTGCAAATTTAATACAAACGATTCACGGCTTGGCGTGGGGCTTGAAGATCAGCGCGTTGAGCAGGCCGAACAGCACTGCGGCGGAGATGCCTGCGGCGGTCTTGGTCACGCCGCCGCACAGCGCGCCGATGAGGCCGTATTTGTTCACGCCCTCGATGGCGCCCATGGCCAGCGAGTAGCCGAAGCCGGTCAGCGGGACGGTTGCGCCCGCGCCGGCGAAGTCCACCAGCGGCTTGTAGATCCCCAATCCTGTGAGGATCGCTCCGGAGACCACGAACAGCACCAGAATGCGCGCGCTGGTCAGTTTGGTGGTCTGCATCAGAATCTGGCCGATCACGCAGATCAGTCCGCCTACCAAGAAGGCTTTTCCATAGATCAGAAGCTCGCTCATTCTGCGCCTCCTTCGATGCAAACGGCGTAGGAGATGCCGGGGATGGTTTCGCCCTGCTGACAGCTGGTGGGACTGAGCATCGCGCCGGAGCCGGCGATCAGCACCCGATGCAGCTCGCCCCGCTCGATGCGCTTCATCAGCCAGCCGCAGCTGACCGAGGCCACACAGCCGCAGCCGCTGCCGCCGGCGTGGGTATCCTGCTCCTGATAGAAGATGCTCGCGCCGCAGTCTACCAGCTTTTCGTCGGGCATCCCGACGTTGTCGTGGTGAAACAGCTCCATCAGGATGTTCCGGCCGATCCAGCCCAGGTCGCCGGTGGCGATCAGGTCGTAATCGTCGGCGGTGCGCCCCGTCTCGGCCAGATGCGCCTCGATGGTGGAGCAGACCGCCGGGGCCATGGCCGCGCCCATATGGTTGGCGTCCTTGATCTGAAGGTCGATCACCTTGCCGAGGGTGCCGCTGACGACCTTCAGCGCGCCCGGCGCGGCGTTGGCGGTCAGAAGGCTGCAGCCGCAGGCGGTGGTGGTCCAGCTGGCCTGGGGCGGACGCTGGTTGCCCAGCTCCACGGGGAATCGGAACTGCCGCTCTGCGGTGCAATAGTGGCTGGAGGCCACGCAGACGGCGTTGTCCAGATATCCGCCGCTGATCAGCGAAGCGCCCAGCAGCGTGGCCTGAATAAAGGTGGAGCACGCGCCGTAGAGCCCCAGAAAGGGAATGCCCAGCGTGCGCGCGGCGAAGCTGGAGGCGATGATCTGGTTGTTCAGATCGCCGCCCAGCATGGCCTGTACGGATTCGGCGGTGATCCCGGCGGTCTTCAGCGCCTGCTCCACGGCGCGGCGCACCATTTCGCTCTCCGCCAGCTCCCAGCTCTTCTGGCCCAGCAGGTCATCCGCCAGCACCACGTCGAACCATTCGGACAGCGGCCCCTGTCCCTCCTTGGGTCCGGCGTAGGAGATGTGCGCCGCAATGGCGGGCGGGTTGTCAAAAATCAGGGTCTGCGCTCCGGCGCGGCTCACATCAGCCACCCCCTGACCGCCCAGTAGATCACGCCGATGCCGATGGACGTGGAGATGCCGTAGACCAGCACCGGCCCCGCGAGGGTGAACAGCTTCGCGCCGATGCCCATCACGATGCCCTCGCGGCGGTATTCCAGCGCGGGCGCGGCCACGGAATTGGCGAAGCCGGTGATGGGCACAATGGAACCGCAGCCGGCGTATTTGCCGATGCGATCATAGATGCCCAGTCCGGTGAGCGTCGTTCCCAGGAAGATCAGCACGGTGGAGGTAAACATCGGCCCGGCCGTCTCGCACAGGTTGAGCGTCTCGCCCAGGGCGTTGAGCGCCTGTCCCAGCATGCAGATCACGCCGCCCACCCAGAACGCCCGGAAGCAGCCGCGCACATGACGGGAGTGGGGCGTCATTTTGGAGACCAGCTTGCTGTATTCCTCCGGCTGCATGTTGCCCTGCGTCATGTCTGCTCCTCCTCCCGCGCCCGCGAATTGTGGCGGCCCTTGCCGCTGGGATAACGGATTTCCGTGCCGCTGCGCGCGTCTGCGGGATGCGCGGCGCTCTGCGGCAGACAGTGTCGGTTCATAAAGACATTCCTCCCGAACAGAGATGGACGAGCTGCGCGCCGGGAAAGACGGCGGCCTGCGGCGTACGCATGGACAGCGCCATGATCAGCATCGCTGTCAGACAAGCCAGAATCCCCGCGATCAGCGCCGAAAAGACAATGCGTTCAATCCACTGCATAAAGAACCTCCGGAGCTTTCTCGAGGATATTGTTGACCGTTTTCCGGGGAAATATGAAGCCGACGCGCAAAAAAGGATCCGAACGGATTTCCGTTCAGATCCTCTCGGACTGCTTTCGATCATTCCACAGCGAGCAGCCGCACCTTTTCCACGCCCTGAATGTTTTGCAGCGCCTCCAGCATGCGCTCCACCGACTGCGCCATGTTCACCGTGTCCAGTGTGAGCATGATGCTGGCCTTGCCGTGCACGGGCAGACTCTGGGTGATGGTGAGGATGTTCGCGCCGAAATCGGACACGGCGTTGAGCACCCGCGAGAGCATGCCCGCCTCGTGACAGAGGGTGAGCATCAGCGATGCGCGGTGGCCGACATTGAGCTGGGTCGGCTCCATGATCTTGTCCTTGTATTTGTAGTAGGTGCTGCGGGAGATGCCGACCTCGCGCACGGCGTCGCTGACCTGCGTACATACGCCGGTTTCCAGCAGCCGCCGGGCCTCGACGACCTTGATGAAATAGTCCGGAAGCGCGGAGCGCTCCACAATCAGATAGCTGTCTAGCATGATTTTCTCCTGTGTATCGGTTGAAGAATGGGCCCGCTCACAGAGCGTCGGGCAGGTCGTCCTGAATCAGTCGGCGGGTGGGCTTCCAGAACAGCGCGCAGCCGACCAGCATCAGCACGCCCAGCGCCGCGAACATCGCGGGAATGCCGGTGTATTCGCAGATCTGCCCGCCGATCAGGCTGCCGACGATCTTCGCCGCGCCGAACGACACCAGCGAGAGCATGTTCTGCGCCGCGCCGCTGAGCTCCGCGGGCACGCGGCGGTTCAGGTACAGGGCAGGGAAGAACTCGAAGCAGGCCAGCACCGTCACGCCCGGCAGCTGAAACAGGATGTTGGGCAGCGCGGTTTTGCTGAAGGCCAGTCCCAGCCAGCGGACGCCGTTGGCGGCCAGTCCGATGAGCAGCCAGTTCCAGATGTTCGTGCGCCGCGCGATGCGGTCGCCGAAGTAGAGAAACGGCAGCTCCAGCATCACGGACAGCAGCGTAATCCACGAGGTTGCGGCGTTGCTCATGCCCAGATCGCCCAGGTGCTTGGTGTAAAACGAGATGTAAAACTGGGTGGAGATCGTCGCGCAGAAGATGATGATGTACAGCATGCGCACGTGCCGGTCGGCGAACAGCCGGGACAGCGGCACCTTCTGGCGGCTGTGCTGGTGGCCCTCCACATTGGGCATCAGGAACGTGACGCAGCAGGCCAGCAGCACCGCCACGCCCATCAGCGGATACAGGCTGTTCAGGCTCCTGGACAATATCACGCCCACCAGCAGCGCGCCGCACTGATAGCCCACCGTGCCCAGCAGCCGGATGGGGCCGTAGGGCTTGCCGATCTCGCGGGTGTATTCCAGCGCGATGGTGTTGGCCAGCGGATTGGCCGAGGTGCTGATCACCGTATAGCCGCTGACCGCCGCCAGCATCGCCAGAAAGCCGTTGCTGTACGGCACCAGAAAGCACATCGCCGCCATGAACACCAGCATGGCGGAAAGCAGATACCGCTTTCTGGAAACGCGGTCCGTCAGCATGCCCAGCAGCGGGGTGAGCGCCAGCGCCACCAGCGTCGGCACGCTGGTGAGGATGCCGATTCGGGCGTTGCTCATGCCGATTTCGCCGTAGAATTTCGGCACAAAGGTGGACGCGCCGGTCATAATAAAGTAGACAAAGTAGTAGACGTACAGGGAAGCGTAGTGCATGTCGGGTTCCTCTCAATCGAATGCTGTCAGGCCCATTGTAGCATGGGAGGGTGCGGAAATCAAGGGGAATCCGGAGCGGAAAAATGATTTCACGGCTCTTTACATTCGGCGCCGGCCGGTTTACAATAGCATCATCACGAATGCTGCGGAGGACGACATGATCTACTTTCCCAACGATTCCCTCGATCCCGCGTACAACCAGGCGTTTGAGGAGTGCGCGTTTGAACTGGACGCCCGGGAGGACGTCCTGCTGATCTGGCGCAACCGTCCGGCGGTGGTCTGCGGGCGGTATCAGAATTTGTTTCAGGAGGTGCACGTGCCCACGGCGATGGCCCGCGGCGTGGCGCTGGTGCGCCGGACCACCGGCGGCGGATGCGTCTATCACGATCCCGGCAACGTCAACTATGCGCTGATTACGGACTACCGGGACGGCATGGGCTACGACGCTGTGCTGGATCGGGTCGTGGGCGTGCTGCGCGCGGTGGGCGTTCCTGCGGAGCGCAGCGGCTCCAGCGCGCTGGCGGTCGCGGGGCGGAAGGTTTCCGGAAGCGCCCAGCGGATCTCAAAGGGACGGCTGCTGCACCACGGCACGCTGCTGTTCAGCGCGGATCTGACGGCCCTGCGCGCGCTGGCCAACGGTCACAGCCCCTGCTATCATTCGAAAGCCGTCCCGTCTGCGCCCGCGCCGGTGACGAACATCGGCGAACACCTCCCGAAGGACAGGGACGTTTGCGATTTTGTGCAGGATCTGGCGCGCGCCTTCGCCCCGGAGCGGACGGAGCGCGCGGATTTCACCGGACGTGCGGAGGCGCTGGCAGAGGAAAAATACCGCGCGTGGAGGTGGACGTTTGCCAATTCGCCGAAATTCACCTTTGAGCGCGCCTGCGCGCCGTGGGGTTCGCCGATGCAGATTGAGTATGCGGCGGAAAAGGCGGTCATGCGGGACGTGCGCATTTCCGGCGAGCGGGGCCCGGCGCTGAGCGCGGCGCTGGAGGGCGCGCGGCTGGAGCTGGGAGAGCTTCGCGAGCGCGTCGGTTCGGCGCTGTCCGATCAGGAGCGCACGGAGCAATTCATCGGCTGTCTGCTGTGATCCCCATCATGAAAACCCATCCGGCGAAAGGGCCGGATGGGTTTTTGTCATGACTTCAGAAAGGAATCGATGATGCCGCAGGCCTGGGCGACGGGATCGGCGGTCATGTCCAGCCACTGGATCTCCCTGTCCCGGCGGAACCAGATCATCTGCCGCTTGGCAAACTGCTTGATGGCGGTGCCCAGCAGCGAAACCATCTCGTCCCTGTCGGGCAGATCGCCGGTCAGATGGCGGGTGATGAAGCGGTATTCCAGCCCCAGCTTCATCATGAATTCCACCGACGCGCCGCCGTCCAGCAGCCGCTGAACCTCCTCGATCATGCCCTGATCCAGGCGGCGCTGCAGCCGCTCGTCGATGCGTGCGCGCAGCACCGGGCGATCCCAGGTCACGCCCAGCTTCACGCAGTCGTAGCGCGGCTCGTTGGGCGCGGAGTGGTCGTCGCCGTCGTGAATCTTCTCCAGCATGCGCATCACGCGGTTGCGGTTTTTGGGATCCACGTCGGCGTCGGGGCGGACAGAGAGCAGTATCTCATAGAGCTTCGGCGTTTCCAGCGTCTCCAGATAGGCGCGGTACTCCAGATCCGGCGCGGTGTCGGACATCACGTAGCCCTCGGTGACCGACGCCACGTACAGCCCTGTGCCGCCCACCAGGAACGGCAGCTTGCCCCGGACCAGGATATCGTCGATGGCCTCGTAGGCCAGCCGCTGGAAGTCGTGCATGGAAAAGAAATCGTTGGGCTCCGCCACATCGATCAGATGATGGGGCACGCCGCGCATTTCCTCGGGCGTGATCTTGCCGCTGCCCAGATCCAGGCCGCGGAACACCTGCCGCGAGTCCGCCGAGACGATCTCACCGCCATAGCGGGCGGCCAGCTCCACGCCCAGTCCGCTCTTGCCGGAGGCGTTCGTTCCTTCGATGACGATGAGCTTTGGTTTCATAGGGGGTTCTCCTTTGCGTCAGTCGTTGTTCTTCTGGCTGCGGGCCAGGATGCGCAGCAGGCGCAGGAAGATGTTGATGATGTCCAGATACAGCGCCGATGCCGCCGCGATGGCGTTGGTGGCGGTGCGCTGCACCGAGTTGGCGCGCACCCAGTCGAAGCCGATGTACATGCACATGATGCCCACGACCACCCAGTCGAGGATCGTCAGGTCGGCGCGGAACAGGAACATCGATACGGATTCCACCAGAATGACCGCCAGCAGCGAGATGCCCAGCGCCGGCGCGAACCGCGTGAACACCTGCGGCACGAGCATGGAGATGATCATCATGCTCAGCGTCACCACCGCCGTGGAAAGCGCTGCGCGGGTCACGATGGCGGGGTCGTAGCCGATCATGGCCGCGGCAACCACCACGCCCACCGGCACGGCGATCAGATTGTAGCCGATGAAGCACTTGCCCGGCGTGCGGGAGCGCACCATGGCGCTGCCGATCATCACCAGCACGATATAGGCGATCAGGAAAGGGAGCCAGCCCGCGCCGTAGACCAGATGGATCACCGTCGGGCCGGCGAACTGAAGCAGCAGATAGTTCAGAAGGAAGCCCCAGGTCAGCATTGCGCCGATGATCAGATTGTAGCGGGACTCGCTCAGCTCCTGCGCGCCGGACTGATAGGTCATATAGGACTGAAAGCCGTTTTCTCCATATGCGTTTGACATTTTTTCTCACCTCTTTGCAGACTATTATAGTATAAGCAGGCGGGGCTTGTCAAATACGGAGCGCGGCGCATGGGAGGAATCACAGCAGCCATTCGATCCAGCGCGCCAGCAGGGGATGTTCGGCCCGGAGACATCGCGCGGCGTCGGCGGCAGTCCAGGTTTTGCCCAGCTCTCCGGTGAGGAAGGTGCGGGCGCCCTCGGCCTTGTCGCCGATGGCGATGCCGCCGACGGCCATGCCGCCGACCGCGACGTCCGAGCCCACGGCCAGTCCGCCCAGCGCCACCTTGCCCACGGCCAGTCCGCCGGCAGCCCAGAGGCCGACGGCCACGCCGCCCAGCGCCAGCACACCCGAGGCGACGCCGCCCAGCGATGCGATGCCCGCCGCCAGCGCGCCCAGCGCCAGCAGTCCGCAGCTGACCATTCCCGCGCTGATCAGGCCGCAGGCGGCAAAGCCCACGGCGACCAGGCCGAGCGCCTCGTTGCCCACGGCGATCACGCCTTTTGCGCGATGACGGCCCCGCAGCCCCACATTGATGTGCACCAGCGGCAGGCCCAGCCATTCCCGTCTGCTGCGGTATTCATAGTGGCCGGAGCCGGACGATTCCCGGAGCGCGGCGCAGTCCGGCGCGTCGGGCGAGCCGTACAGGGGCGCGGAGGCACGATCTTCTCCGGCGGGTTCGTCCCGGCGGAATCCGGCGCTTTCCACGCCGTGCGCGCCGGAGGCGGGCGCTGGGCCGCCGACCAGTGCGTCCAGAGAGCAGCCGAACACCTGCGCCAGCTCGATCAGCTTGCCCAGCTCCGGCGTGGTCTGGCCTGTCTCCCATTTGGAAACGGCCTGACGCGACGCGCCCACCCGGTTTCCCAGCTCCTCCTGGGAGAGGCCGAGCTGTTTGCGCCTTGTGATCAGGTTTTCAGAAAACGACATGGTCATCAGTTCCCTTCCGAATGCTGCTTTCAAGCGATTCTTTTTTGGCTTCATGCTATCATTTTTTGCGGAAAAAGTCTACCAGCTGCGCGTGGAATTTTGTCAACCAAAGCTGACAATTCGTCAAATACGCTCATATGGTCGGAATTTATGTACCAATGGTGCGTGCGGATGCCGGGCGAGGGGGGACGCTGCCGGAATGGCGCGGAGGCGTCAGCCGGCGCAGCGATATCGGAACAATGCGAACGCGCCGCCGCAGCGGATAAGCTGCGGCGGCGCATGGCGGGAACCGTGTTTCGGGGATCAGGCGAACTCGAGGCTCAGCGTCTCGTCGGCGGAGAGGGTCAGGGACTCGCGCAATACCAGCGCGCCGTTTTCAACGGTGCAGTCCAGCGTTCTGCCGCCCACGCGCGCGCAATGCAGGCGCTCCAGACCGGGCACGGTCAGCTTGCGCAGACGCAGCGTGCCGTACTTGGGAGCGAGGCTGACGCCGTCGGGACGGAAGCTGACATTTCCCCAGGCGCTGCCCATGGACCAGAACAGCGTGCCGTTGGGCTGAACAGGCGCGAAGGTCATCTCCTGATGATAGGTGTTGCAGTCGAAGCCGGACATCGCGGCGAGCAGGCCCCAGCTGGCCATGGCGCGGGCGTAGTAGTGGCCGCACTCCATTTCGCTCCAGGGGCTGCGGCGCACGCCGTCGAAGCGCTGCCGGACGGCCTTCACCAGCTTTTCGGCCTCCTCGGCCATGCCGCGGTAGATCATCAGCGTGGCGACCTGGTATTCGATGCCCGTCCAGACCTCGTCGGAATAGACGAAGGGGAAGCGGGGCGTGCCGCCGTCGGGCCAGGAGCAGAGCACCAGGCCGGGCTCGTCGGGCGCGACATACAGACGCTGCATGCAGGGGTTGCGCTTGGAGCCGTCCAGGAAGTTGTAGCGGTAGACGGCGCGGATCGCGGAATCCAGGCGCTCCGCGGGCAGCAGGTCGCCCAGGCCGGAGATGCTGGCGATGGTCTGGCCGAGCAGCTGGTCGGACAGGCAGCCGACGCCGAACTGATAGGGATACTTGTCCACGTCGTCCAGGCGCTGCACATAGTATTCGCCCTGCCAGCACAGCTTTTCGAAGTTCTGCCGGGCCTTCGGGAAGAGCGCCTGCATTTCGCGGACGCGGGCCTCATCGCCCAGCTCCCTGGCCATCTCCTCAACGGCGCGGGTGGCGCCGAGCATCATCACGGCGCACAGCGGGTTCGGGCCGTAGAATTCAATATCGTAGGTGTTGTGCTGACGGGCATCGGGCACGCCGTCGCCGTCCGAATCCCATTCCTTCAGGCCGTAGTCGAAGGCGCGCAGCACGCTGGGATAGATCTCCTGCAGGAAGGCGCGGTCGCCGCCCAGCTTCCATTCGCGCCAGGCGCGCATGATGGTGCCGTACTGGCCGTCGGTGGCCGCGTACATCTCCCAGTCGGGCAGGCCGAAGCCGCGCTGGGTGCGGAAGGTCATTTTGCCGTCGGGGTTGGTTTCCACCATGAATTCGTTGCGGCGGGCGGACTGCTCCAGCTCCGGGAACAGGAAGGCCACGGTCTGGGCATAGTCCCAGACGTGGGTGCAGGTGCCGTGGCAGCTGCCCTCCTGCTCATGGCTGCCCTCCCAGGCGGTGAAGGTGCCGTCGGGCGCGCGCCAGCAGGTGGTGCTGCGCAGCACGGCGATGTTGCTGGCCATGGCGTCCAGCATGGCCTCCGGCAGCGTGGAGGCGTACAGCGCGTCGGCGAAGCGGCGGCTGCCGTCCTCCAGCTCGCCCAGGCGGCTCAGCAGAGAGCGGCCGGCGTCTAGAGCGTCTGCAAACTGGGTGGCGTAGTAATTCTTCATCGTTGCGCCGTCGTTGTCGCCGACGCGCCAGCCCTTCGGGCGGTTGGGGACATACCAGGAAATTGCGAAGGTGAACTGCGCCTTTGAGCCGGGAGCGATGCGCTTGCGCACGCCAACGCTGCCCACCACGCAGGCCACGGGGCCGACGACGCTGAATTTGTCGTCGCTCTCTCTGGGAATTTCGAGACGGCCCTGCTTGAAGTGCGTCCAGAAGTCGGTGATGCCGTCATACCAGCCGCCGCGATACCACATTTCGCGCACCTCGGCGTCCGCGTCGGGGGTGAGGATGGCGTTGTTGCCGTAGAACAGATCGTCCTCCGGCACGGCGGAGCCGGTCATGAACACGCCGGTCAGGCCGTTCTCGCGCACGGTGCGGTTTTCCAGGTTCGGGGAGAGCAGGCAGTTGTCGTAGCAGTCCGAGCCGCGATAGTTGTGGATGTTGCCCATGCTGGAGGCGATGAGCACCTCGGCTTCCTCGGAGGAGGTGTTTTCCACCTCATAGCGGAACAGCGCGGCGGGAATGCCGGAATCATCGGCGTTCATGGGGATGAAGGGCGTGAAGGCGCACAGCTTGACCTTCAGCGGCAGCGCTTCATCGGTGAAGACGATTTCGGCAAAGGGATAGCGCACGGTCATTTCGGACGAGGCGAACTTCGGCAGACCCATGGTGTTCAGCGGATGATAGCCGCGGGCCATGTAGAAATCCGGCCGCGGGTTGGCCTCCAGCGCGCGGGCGTCGGTGCGGTCGCCCAGACGGCTGTACATGCTGAAGAAGCTGTAGGGGATCTTTTCGCCCAGCGAGGGGCGATTGAAGATCTGGAAGTCGCACAACCGTCCGGCCGCGGTCAGCGTGATGGTGCCGGTGCCGATGCCGCCCAGGGGAAAATCGGCGTGGGGCATGTCGTTGCGGTATGTTCTCATGGTTGTCCTCCAATGATGTCGTTGAAAATGCGGTTCACGGTTTCCTCGGGCGTCATGCGCGTGGTGTCCAGCCACAGGCCCAGACGGGGCGTTTCGCGCATAAAGCTTTCATAGAGCGGGGCCACGTCGTAGCCGCCATAGCCCTTCTTGCCCCGGGTTCGCTCGCGCTCGGCCACCGCTTCCACGGAGGGGCACAGCACGATGACCTGCACCGGCAGCCCCTCCAGCAGATTCGTCATGGCTTCCAGCATGGGGCCATAGTAGTTGTCCTGCACCACGACGTCGAATCCGGCTTCATAATAGCGCCGGGCGGCGTCAGCGGTGATCCGATAGCGGAGCCGAAGCTGGCGGAAGGCCTCCTCGCCGGCGTCCTGGCACATTTCCTCCCGGCCGGAGACGATCATCCTGCGGAAGACGTCGCCGCGAAGGTGTACGGCGCGCGGCAGCCGCTCGGCCAGCAGCTGCGCGACGGTGGATTTCCCGGAGGCCATGACGCCGGTGATGAGATAAATGCGGTTTGCCAAGGAATTCACATCCATTCTTGATTGGGCGTTGGGAAAAGAGCGTCAGTCGTAGCGGGCTTCGATGAAGTCGCCTTCCCTCAGAACGGCGGCGCTTTCCAGCACGATTGCCTCCTTGTCCGCGGAGAAGCAGGCAGAACAGCCGTTGATGAGCACGGAGGTCACCTTTTCCGGATCGGGCACGATCCATTCGGCCAGCGTGAACGCTCCGTAGAGCACGTTCATCCGGGCGGACACGTCGTCGAAGCGGCTGTCGCCCCATGCGCCGTCCAGGGACCAGAAGTAGCTGCCCGGATGCAGCGGGCGCATGCCCATGCGGTTTCTGCGCATGTCGAAGCGGAATCCGGAGAAGGCCAGCAGCAGCGCGTAGCTCGCCATGCTCCGGGCGTAGTTGCTGCCGCACTCGAATTCGTTCCAGGGATTGCGCTTCTCGCCGTCGTAGCGGTCGCGGATGCCGCGCACCACGTCCATGCCCTCCTTTTCCATGCCGTGCAGGATCATGTGCGTGGCGGCCTGATATTCAAAGCCGTGCATGGTCTCTTCAGCATAGGGGATGGGCACCACGGGCTTTTCGTGGCCCTCGGGCCACTCGCAGATCACCAGGCCGGCTTCATCGTCCAGACCGTAGATGCGGCAGGGATTGAAATGATTGCGCAGGACCGGCTTGAAGTTGTAGCGGTAGATGGCGTGCAGCGCGGCGGACACCTTTCCGGAATCCAGAATCTCGCCCACGCCGGACAGCTCGCACATCCACTGGGCGAGCACCTGATCGATGCTGCAGCCCTCGGCAATCTGGTACTTGAGCTGCCCGGCCTCGTCATTCCAGTACACATCCACGGTGGAGCCGCCGGTCAGCGTGTTGCCGGCCGCATAGGGATCGAGGACGGAGCGGTCGCGGATATCCACCTTCTGGAAGTAGTAGTCGCCGTTGAACAGCTCGGTGTCGGTATAGGCGCGGCCCTTCGCGGCCAGATCGCGGTACAGGGCGGCGTCCGGATCGCCCATGGCCTCGGCCATCTCAGCCGCGGCGGTCAGCGCGCCCACGTAGAAGGCGTTCAGCCAGGCGTTGGGGCCGAACAGCTCCATGTCCAGCGTATGGTGCTGGCGGCCGGAGATCACGCCGGTCCGGTCGGGATCCCAGCGGTCGGCGTTGGTGGGCGCCCAGGCGTATTCCAGCGATTTCTTCACCTTTGGCCACCAGGTTTTCAGCCATTCGTCGTCGCCGCAGAGCTTCCATTCGCGGTAGGTCTTGATGACGCCGCCCATCTGGCCGTCGACGCAGGGGCGGAATTTCGAGCGCTCCTTGCCCAGCGGCAGCTGCAGGCGGAAGGGCATGCCGCCGTCGTCGTTCTGGTTGTAGGTGTAGTCCAGCTCGCGCATGGAGCGCTCCAGCGCCGGGAACAGGAAGGGCAGCGCGAAGGCGTAGTTCCACACGTGGGTGCAGCTGCCCTCGCAGCAGCCGCTGTTGGTCTGGCAGCCTTCGAAGCCATAGAACTGGCCGTCGGGCAGGCGGAGCACCGTGGCGGACTTCAGCACGGCCAGATTGGCGCTCACCGCGTCCAGCGCGGCTTCGGGCAGGGTGGAGGCGAACAGCGCGTCGTGGAAGCGGCGGGTTTCCTGCTCGAGGCGATCCCACTCCCGGAGGGCGTAGTCGGCGACCTCGACGGCGCTGTCAAACTGGGAGGCGTAGTAGTTCTTCCAGGTCTTGGTGTCGCGGCACGTGTTCTTGTCGGCGGCATTGCAGCCCGACCAGTAGTTGATGCAGTTGGGATAGTACCAGGCGATCACGAACTTCTGCCGCCAGGTCTCGCCCGGAGCGACCGTGGCGCGCACGGCCACCGTGGCCACATCCTCGCGCACCTTGTCGCCGGCGCCTTCGTACACGCGGTTTTTCAGCGCGCCGGGAGCGGTGAAGTCCTGCCAGAAAATGCCCAGGTTGTCGAACCAGTTGCCGCGATACCAGTACTGCTGCGCCTGGATGTCCTTCGATGCGGGCGCGCCAAAGGCGATGCTGCCGTAGTGCTCATGGGTATCGTCGGTGAAATCGTCGGCCAGCTCCACGCCGTGGAAGTTCGGCGCGGCGGCCGGGCGATTGTCGTGCGGGCGCTTGGAGGGGTTGTTCACGGACAGCTCGAAGGTGTAGTCCATGGCCGTATCGCCGGTGTTGGTGATGACGGCGGTGAAGAAGGCGGCGGGGATGCTGGAGTCCCGGTCGTTGGAGGGAATGAAGGGGTTGAAGGCTTCCAGCGATACCTGTCCGGGGAAGGTCTCATCCAGAAAGCGCACCTCGGCCAGGGGGAATTCGCCGGCGAATTCGCTGTCGCGGAAATGGGGAACGCCGCAGAGCATCTCGCGGAACGGGCCGTATCCGTAGCCGACGTAGGCGTTATGCTCCACATAGCGTCCCATGCGCGAGCCCAGCCAGTCGGAGTTCATCACGCGGGCGTCCACGGTTTTTCCGTTGGATTCCGCCTTGACGCCGAAATGGCTGAAGCCGTTGAAGCTGCCCTTGGACGGGCGGTTGAAGATCTCCCAGTCGCGCAGACGGCCGGTTCCGTCCAGTCCGATGGAGCCGGAGCCGATGCCGCCGATCGGGAACGAGATTTCCTGGCGCTTTGCGCCCCTATAGATTTTTTTCATTTTGATTTCTCCTTGTGGGAATTGTTATTTCAAGCCGCCGATGGTGATGCCTTCGATCAAATAGCGCTGGCCGAAGCAATACATCAGCAAGGAAGGAATCAGTGAAATCACAACGCCGGCAATGATCATCGCTTTGCTGCCTGTACCCATAACGCCGTTGAGCTGTACAAGGCCCAGCGGGAGGGTCATCTTGTCCACATCGTTGATATAGATCAATGCGCCATAGAAATCATTCCAGGTGGCCACGAAGGTCTGCATGGCCATCACCATCATGGTCGGCTTGGTCATGGGCACGATGATTTTCAGGTAGCACTGCAGTTTCGTCGCACCGTCGATATAGGCGGCCTCGTCGTAGCTGCGTGGAATGGCCATCATGGACTGGCGCAGCAGGAAGATGGACATCGCGCTGAAAATGGCGGGCAGAATCAGTGCGAGATGATGGTTGATCAGGCCGACCTTGCTCATGACGATGAACCGGGGAATGGATACAACCTGGCCGGGAATCATCATGGCAGCGAGGAACATGATGAATACGACGTTTTTACCCGGAAAGTTGATCCGCGTGAAGGCGAAAGCAGCCAGGGACGATGCCACCAGCTGCAGTGCAGTGGCGCTGACGGAAACGATCAGGGAGTTCTTGATGAAGGAAAGAAAATTGACCTTCTCAAATGCCTGGCGATAGTTTTCAAAGTTGATTTCCGTCGGGATAAACGATGGCGGCAGCTGGAACGCCTTCAAAGGCGAACGCAGCGATGTAGAGATCATCCAGCCCAGCGGCATGAGCATAAACGTGCAGAACAGAATCAGCAGCAGGGAGATGACGGTCTTTCGCAGGTTTTTGCGGGCTACTGCCCGGGAGTTGGTTTTGTCCACTTGTATTTCCCCCTTTTTAATCGCGCTCGTAGCTGACCCACGAATTGCCCTTGAACTGAATCAGTGTAATCGTCAGCACGATGGCCATCATAATCAGAGCAAGCACGCAGGCATAGCCGTAGTTCTGCGAAACAAATGCAGTTTCATAGATATACATGGAGAACGACCGCGTTGCATCGCCGGGGCCGCCATTGGTCAGGATGTACGGCTCGTCGAAGATCTGCATGCAGCCGATCAACATGGTGACCACGACGAAGAACGTTGTGGGAGAAATCATGGGCAGGGTGATGCTGAAGAACTTTCGGGCCGGCTTGGCGCCGTCGAGCTCTGCAGCTTCAAGAATGGACCGGTCAATACCGCGCAGCGCGATGTAGAAATACAGGAAGTAAAGACCCACGTTTTTCCACAGCGAGAAAATCATAAACGCAGGATACGCCCAGAAGGAGGATTGCAGCCAGGGAATCGGATCACATCCCAGCAGACTCAGAAACCAGTTGATCACGCCGAAGTCGGTGCTGAAGATGAATTTCCATGCCAGCGCCACGGCAGTGACGGATACCAGGACCGGGAAGTACAGGATCGTGCGCATGGCGAATACGGCGGTGCGATTGCGGATGCTGTTGACGCCCAGCGCCAGAAGCAGCGATACGATGATGTGCATCGGGCAAATCAGCAGAACCATCTTGAAGGAATTCCAGATGGTCAGCGGCACGCGCTTGTCCATGGTAAGGCGGATGAAGTTCTTGTAATCGTTCCACACCGCAGGGGTGATGACATTGTACTTGTGGAACGTCAGATAGCCCACCATGATGATGGGAATGACGAAAAAGCAGATGTAGATCAACAGCGCGGGAGACAGAAACAGGTAGGCCGAAAGCGTGTCCTTTCTGCGTCTCTTTTTTTGCGCGCGCATAATCTCGGCATTCGTGACCATATGATCATCTTCCTTTCGGGGTTGGATAGGTTTCGGATTCCGACGAAAGAAAACCGGGGAACGAGTCATGCCCGTTCCCCGGTTTCCCGGTTTTCACCGAGCGCTTTCAGAGAATTTCGAAGAAAACCAGAAATTCATTAGAAGCCCATCAGAACCATGTCCATTTCTTCCTTGCAAGCGTCCAGCGCAGACTGCACGTCCATCTCATCCGCGAAGATCAGGGAAACATAGCGGTCGAAGATCAGCTGCAGGTCAGCATAAGTGGCCGGGCACTGAACAGACTTCGCGATGTCCGCAGAGTCCGCATAGATGTAGCTGTTGATCGGCAGATCGCTGGTGCGGACGATCTCGTCCATGCACTTCTTGGAGGAGGGGATGGCGGAGTAGCTCATGATGCGGCTCTGGGAATCTGCGGAGGAAAGCCAGGCAGCCAGCTTGTACGCTTCGTCCTTCTTTTCAGAGGCCTTGGCGATGGGGAAGATGCCGATACCGGAAATCACCTGGTTGGTCGCCTTGGTGGGCACGTATACAACGGCTACGCTGTTGAAGTCGTTGTTGAGATACTGGCCCAGCGTCCAGCGGCCGGCGAAGTACATGCCGATCTGATCGGTCAGGAACTCGTTGCCGGAGGTAGAACCCGGAACCGGCGCAACCTGCTCGACGTAGATCAGATCGTGCAGGAACTGGAACATCTCAACGGCCTCGGGGCTGTTGATGGTGGACTCGGTCATTTCATCGTTCAGAATGGAGGCGCCCCAGTTGTACAGCCAGGCGCTGAGCTCGAACCAGGAGGTGGAAACCTGGGTGCCGTAGTGCTTGGTGCCATCCTCGCGGGTGCCGGTCATGGCGCGGGCATACTCCAGGTACTCATCCACGGTCCAGTTCACATCCGGGATCTCCAGACCGGCCTCGGCCAGCATGTTGGTGTTGATGTGGGTTACGACGTTGTTCCAGTCGAAGCCGTAGCCGTAAATCTGTCCATCCACGGTGAAGGGCTCAACCAGCTTCTCGTGGTTGTCCTCGACCAGCGCCGCGAACTCGGGATATTTCTCTGCATATTCGTTCATCGGAACGATCATATCGTTCTGCAGGAAGATCTGGAAGCCTTCGATCGCAATGCGGATCAGGTCAGGCGCATCGCCGCCGGCGATCATGGTCTGGATCTTGGAGAAGAAGCCGCCCCAACCGCCGGTGGAGGCAACATAGATGACCTCAACGGAGATGCCGGTTTCCTCGTAGAAATCCTGAAGAACGCCAAAGAGCGCTTCTTCATTGAAGCTTTCGCCGTCGAAAGCAATGGAGATGGTGTTTGCGCCATCACCGATCAAATTGGTTTCGTTGGTCGCTTCTTCTGCGAATGCGACACAGCAGGTCAGGAGCATCATCAGGACAAGAACCAGGGATAACAGTTTCTTCATTGCAAAAGCCTCCCGATAATTTATTACGTACACGTGTACGTGATAGGATAATAATAGCATCAAATGCCTATTTTGTAAAGAGTTATATCAGAAATTTTTGAAGCGGATTTTAAGGACAGCAATTATTGACAAAACAAATCAATTCGAGGCCGGTTTTCAGGCGGCGATGGGAACGGCGGGCGGAGCGGGCTTCAGAAGATACAGGAGGAAACCAGGCAGCCATCAGACGGCCGAAAGCCCTGCGCAGAACCGCCCGTGCAATCGGGCGCAGCGGCGGAGAAATCAGGGGTTTCAGATTTCCGCAGACCTCCTCCGGTTCAATCGATCTTGATACGAAAAAGGCGCAGCCGATCAGGCTGCGCCTTTGAAAACGGGATGAACGCGGAATTACAGCGCGTCAGAGGAGGCGGGAACCATGCCGGTCAGTGCGTCGCGGATGGCGCCGATGGTGTACAGCGATCCGAAGCACAGCACGGCGCCGTCGTCGCCGGCCAATTCGAGCGCGGTGCGCACGCCGTCCGGGACGGTTTCGCAGGAAACGGCCTCTGCGCCGACGCGGCGGAGATATTCCGCCAGCTGCGCCGCGGGCAGACGGCGGGGGTTCGGCGGCGTGATGCAGACGAAACGATCGACCAGCGGCATCACGGGCTTGTACATATCCGCGTAGTCCTTGTCGGCCAGCACGCCGGTGAGCGCGATGACGCGGCGATCCCGGAGGTAGTCCTCGATGTTCTTCACCAGCGCTTCAATGCACTGGGGATTGTGTCCGCCGTCGATGATGAACAGCGGGCGGCGGCAGACCACGTCGAAGCGGCCCGGCCAGCGCACATCCCGCAGGCCGTCGCGGATGTTCTGCTCCGTGATGCGCCAGCCCTCGCCGATCAGCGTGTCCGCGATGGCCAGCACCACGGCGGCATTGTGCAGCTGATGGTCGCCCAGCAGCGGCAGCGCCAGATCCTTCCGCGCGCCGCAGTCGAACACCTGGCCCTCCAGGCTGTGCCGCTGGAGAACGAGTCCATCGAAATCCGCCTTCTTCAGGCAGACATTCTTTTCCGCGCAGACGCGCTCGAATACCGCTTCCACCGACGGCGCGCCGCGATAGATCACGGCGTGGCCGTTTTCCTTGAAGATGCCGGCCTTGGTTTCCGCGATCTTCTCCACCGTATCGCCCAGGTATTCGGTGTGATCCAGACCGATGTTGGTGATGACCGCGACCTCCGGCGTATCGATGACGTTGGTGGCGTCCATCGCGCCGCCCATGCCGACCTCCAGCACGACGATGTCGCACTGCCTGCGCTTGAAATATTCAAACGCCACGCAGCACACCAGCTCGAATTCCGTGGGCGATTCCGCCATGGCGTCCGCGAAGGGGCGGACGTATTCGGTGATTTCCGCCAGATCCTCGTCGGAGATCTCCGCGCCGTCGATCTGCATCCGCTCGTGAAAGCGATAGATGTAGGGCGAAGTGTACAGACCGGTGCGGTATCCGGCCTTCTGCAGGATGGAGGCGGTCATCGCCGCGGTGCTGCCCTTGCCGTTGGTGCCCGCGATGTGCACGAACTTCAGCTGCTTTTCGGGATTGCCCATTCGGGCGAGCAGCTCGCGGGTGCGTTCCAGCCCGGGCACGCTGCCCTTCCAGCAGACCGAATGGATGTATTCAATGGCCTCGTTTGCGTTCATGAAGGTTCCTTCTTTCGGATTTCAGGGTTATGATTTCTTCGACTTCGGCGGCCAGACGCCCAGACGGTCGAAGATCTTTGCGCGGAACAGCAGGAAGATCACCAGCACATCCAGAACGATGGTGATGGCGAACTGCAGCGAGCGGGAGGACAGGAAGTAGATCAGGCTCAGCTGGAAGGTGCCCTTGCTGTTGTAGATGAAGGCCAGCGCCGCGCTCTGCCAGAGGATGGAGCCCATAATCACGGGCGGCAGCATGGAGGCGAGCAGGCGGGGCAGCGTGACGCCCTTGCCGAGCCAGCGGCGGAAGACGCCGCCGAACACGCCGTAGAGGATGGGCGGCACGCAGAAGATCGGGTTGTAGCCGAAGCCGGAGAACAGGCATCCCACCGCATCGGCGGTGAAGCCCACCAGGCCGCCGGCCACGGGGCCGAACAGCATGCCGGCCATGAAGATCGGCACGGCCTCGAGAGAGAAGCGGGTGGTGACGTTGGGCATCGGGATGATCAGGCGGGCGAGCACCACGCTGATTGCGGCCAGCAGCGCGCAGTAGGCCAGTGTACGGGCGGTCATGCGCCTGGGGGACGAGACGGGGCTGTTCTGATGGTTCATGTGAGAAAACCTCCTTTATATTGAGCAACCGGCACACCTGCCGCCCCCTTCACGCGGCAAACAAAAACCCCTTGCGGCAGAAGCCGTAAGGGGAGAATGCGTTGAGAAAAGGGGCAACAAAATATGGCCGACCGTTCGCTCGACCGAGTATCGTTGCTACATAAAGGAGGACAACCCCAATATGGCGCAGCGGGTGCGGAAAACTCATCGCGGACCGAAGTCCTTCGTCTGCCACACAACTCCCCATTTTGACAGCACTTCACGCGAGATTTCCTACTCTGTTCGCCAGTATTATATACGATATCCGGGCAGATGTAAAGCGCAATTTGTAAAAATTAACTTCGCGTCAGTTCTGCTCGAATTCCGCGGCCACATCCTTCAGCAGCTGACGAATGGGCAGGTGCTGGGGGCAGATGTCCTCGCACTGGCCGCAGCCCACGCAGGAGGACGCCTTGCCGCCGTGGGCGGTGTGCACGCTGTTGTAGTAGTAGTCGGCGTTCCAGTTGTGGTTGCGCCGCTTGTCGTTCATGCTGGCGAACAGGTCGGGGATGCGGATGCTCATCGGGCAGCCGTCGGTACAATAGCGGCAGGCGGTGCAGGGAATCAGGTTCTGGCGGCGGAAGATTTCGCAGACCTGATCGATGGCGGCGCGCTCCGCGCCGGACAGGGGCTTGAAGTCCTTCATGAAGCCGATGTTCTCCTCCATCTGCTCGGGCGTGCCCATGCCGGAGAGCACCATCATCATGCCTTCAAACCCTGCGGCGAAGCGGATGGCATAGCTGGCGGGGCTGCCGCCGTTCAGACCGGCCAGAATGGCGGCGGCCTCGTCGGGAAGGTTTGCCAGATTGCCGCCCTTCACCGGCTCCATCACGATCACCGGCTTGCCGAACTTCCGGCAGACCTCGTAGCAGCGGCGGCTCTCCACGGACGCGTCCTCATAATCGGCGTAGTTGAACTGGATCTGAACGACCTCGACCTGCGGATATTCGGTCAGAATCTGTTCCAGCACCTCGGCCTTGTCGTGGAAGGAGATGCCGAAGTGGCGGAACTTGCCCTCGGCCATCAGCTCCAGCGCGGTCTCGTAGGCGTGGAGGCGCTTGTACTTGGCGAACACCTCCGCGTTCTGGGCGTGCATCAGATAGTAGTCGAAGTATTCCACGCCGCAGGCGGCCAGCTGGCTGTCCAGCAGCGGACGGATTTCCTCCGTCTTTTCAAAGAAGTTGGTGCTCAGCTTGTTGGTGAGGATATAGCGATCCCGGGGATGGCGGGCGGCGAGCGCCTCGCGGATTGCGAGCTCGCTCTTGCCGCCGAGGTAGCCGTGGGCGGTGTCGAAGTAGGTGAAGCCCTCCTCAAGAAAGCGATCCACCATTTGGGTAAACCGGGGAATGTCCACCTGCTCGCCGTTCATGGGCAGGCGCATGCAGCCGAAGCCGAAGTTTTTCATGGAAAGCAGCCTCCAATCCAATGTTGGTGATATTACCATATCACCTGGAGTGCGCTCCATGTCAATGGGTTTTACAAAAAACTCCCGGCATTGCTGCCGGGAGCCGAGGATGGTCAGTTGGAAAGACCGGTGTAGCCCATCAGATAGTCGTCCACTTCCTTGGCGGCGTGGCGGCCTTCGTTGATGGCGTGCACCACCAGCGACTGGCCGCGGCGCATATCGCCGGCGGTGAACAGTCCGGGCACGGCGGTGCCGTGGGTTCCGGAGACGGTGACCACGCCGCCGCGGGGCGTCTTTTCCACGCCGAAGGCAGAGGCGATGAAGTCCTCGCAGCCCAGGAAGCCTGCGGCGATGAGCAGCAGCTCGCATTCGATGTCGTATTCCCTGCCGGGAATCTCCACCATGCGGCCTGTGGCGGGATCGCGCTGGAGCTTGACCAGCGTCGCGCCGCAGAGCTTGCCGTCGGCATCCTTCTTCAGCGCCTTGACGGTGGTCTCATAGATGCGCGGGTCGTGGCCGAACACGGCGATGGCCTCCTGCTGGCCGTAGTCGGTCTTGAGTACCCGGGGCCAGTAGGGCCAGGGGTTGTTGGGCTGGCGCTCGGTGGGCGGGCAGGGCATCATCTCGATCTGGGTGATCGACTTGCAGCCCAGGCGGATGGAGGTGCCCACGCAGTCGTTGCCGGTGTCGCCGCCGCCGACGACCACCACGTTCTTGCCCTTGACGGGGATGAACTTCTGATCCTCGAAGTTGGAATCCAGCAGGCTCTTGGTGGTGGCCTTCAGGAACTGCACGGCGAAGTACACGCCGTCGGCGTCGCGGTTCTCCACGTTCAGATCGCGGGGCTTGGACGCGCCGCAGCAGATCACCACCGCGTCGTAGTCCCGGAGCAGCGCTTCGGCGGAGATATCCCTGCCGACCTCAACGCCGGTGTGGAAGGTCACGCCCTCGGCCTCCATCAGGTCGAGGCGGCGCCGGACGACGCTCTTGTCCAGCTTCATGTTGGGAATGCCATACATCAGCAGTCCGCCGGGGCGGTCGCTGCGCTCATAGACGTCCACGGTGTGGCCGCGATGGTTCAGGCGGTCGGCGGCTGCCAGACCGGAGGGACCGCTGCCCACCACCGCCACGCGCTTTCCGGAGCGCACGGCGGGCGGATTGGGCTGCATCCAGCCGTTCTTGAAGGCGGTTTCGATGATGGCGAGCTCGTTGTCGTGGCAGGAGACCGGCTGGCCGTTCAGGCCGCAGGTGCAGGCCGCCTCACACAGCGCGGGGCAGACGCGCCCGGTGAACTCGGGAAAGCTGTTGCGCTTCAGCAGCCGCGCCAGGGCGTGGCGATAGTTGCCGTGGTAGAGCATGTCGTTCCACTCGGGAATCAGGTTGTTCAGCGGACAGCCCGTGGCTCCGCTGGGGAAGGACATGCCCGACTGGCAGAAGGGGACGCCGCAGTCCATGCAGCGCGCCGCCTGACAGGTGCGCTCCGCATCGGAGAGCGGCACCTTGAATTCGTTGAAGTTCTGGATGCGCTCCAGAGGATCAATCCAGGGGTTGGTCGCCCGGGCGTATTCCATGAATCCGGTCTGCTTACCCATGCGAAACCCTCCCTTCTCCGTTCTTGACTTGATAGAATGCTTCGGTCTCGGCCTGCTCGTGAGTCAGGCCCTTTTCCTCGAACGAGGCGGTCAGGCGCATCATCCGGGCGAAGTCGTTGGGCAGGATCTTCTTGAACTTCGGCAGATAGTGCTCGAAGTCATCGAGGATGCGCTGTCCCAGCTCGGAGCCGGTCTCGCGGACGTGATCCTCAATCATGCCGCGAAGCTCCTCGGCGTCGTAATCGTCGGTGACGGCGTCCATGCTGATCAGACCCTTGTTGATGCGCAGGTAGAGGTCGTGGTCCTCATCCAGCACATAGGCGATGCCGCCGGACATGCCCGCCGCGAAGTTGCGGCCGGTCTTGCCCAGAATCACCGCGCGGCCGCCGGTCATGTACTCGCAGCCGTGGTCGCCCACGCCCTCCACCACCGCCGTCGCGCCGGAGTTGCGCACGCAGAAGCGCTCGCCCGCGATGCCGCGGATGTAGGCCTTGCCCGAGGTGGCGCCGTAGAGCGCCACGTTGCCGATGATGATGTTCTTCTCCGCCGCGAAGGGGCTCTCCTTCGGCGGGTAGATGACCAGCTTGCCGCCGGACAGGCCCTTGCCGAAGTAGTCGTTGGCGTCGCCGCAGAGCTTGAGGGTCAGGCCGTTGGGGATGAACGCGCCGAAGGACTGTCCGCCGCCGCCGGTGCAGTTCACCAGATAGGTGTCGTCCGCCAGCGAGGCGCCGTGCTTCTTCGTGATCTCCGAGCCGAAGATCGTGCCGAAGGTGCGGTCGGTGGAGCTGACGTCGATGGAGAGCGGCTTGCCCGGCTTCAGCTTCTTCATCAGCACCGCCATGTCGGGGGTCTGCTCCAGCTTGAAGTCGAACACGTCGTTGGGGTCGAAGTGATGGTTTCCCGCGCCGGTCAGAATGCGGGACAGCTCCAGCATCTCCGCGCGATGGGAGATCTGATGCGCGCGCATGCGCAGAAGCTCCGTGCGGCCCACCATGTCCTCCACCTTGCGGATGCCCAGCTGCGCCATGATCTCGCGCAGCTCCTGGGCGATGAAGCGCATGAAGTTGACCACGTATTCCGGCTTGCCGCGGAAGCACTTGCGCAGCTCGGGGTTCTGGGTGGCCACGCCCACGGGGCAGGTGTCCAGATTGCACACGCGCATCATCACGCAGCCCAGCGTGACCAGCGGCGCGGTGGCGAAGCCGAACTCCTCCGCGCCCAGCAGCGCGGCGATGGCCACATCCCGGCCGGACATCAGCTTGCCGTCGGTCTCCACGGCCACGCGGCCGCGCAGGCCGTTGTGCACCAGCGTCTGATGGGTTTCCGCCAGGCCCAGCTCCCAGGGCAGGCCGGCGTTGTGGATGGACGTGCGGGGGGCCGCGCCGGTGCCGCCGTCGTAGCCGGAGATCAGGATGACCTGCGCGCCGGCCTTGGCCACGCCGCAGGCGATGGTGCCCACGCCGGCCTCGGAGACCAACTTCACCGAGATGCGGGCGTCGCGGTTGGCGTTCTTCAGATCGTAGATCAGCTGCGCCAGGTCCTCGATGGAGTAGATGTCGTGGTGGGGCGGGGGAGAGATCAGCGCCACGCCCGGGGTGGAATAGCGGGTCTTCGCGATCCAGGGATAGACCTTGGAGCCGGGCAGATGTCCGCCCTCGCCGGGCTTCGCGCCCTGGGCCATCTTGATCTGGATCTCCTTGGCGCTGAGCAGGTATTCGCTGGTCACGCCGAAGCGGCCGGAGGCCACCTGCTTGATGGCGGAGCCGCGGGGCGTGTTCAGTCGCTCGGGGCGCTCGCCGCCCTCGCCGGAGTTGGAGCGTCCGCCGATGGAATTCATGGCCAGCGCCAGGCACTCGTGGGCCTCCTGGGAGATGGAGCCGTAGGACATCGCGCCGGTCTTGAAGCGGTGGACGATGGAATCCACGCTCTCCACCTCGTCGATGGGAATGGGCGTGCACTGGTCGAAGGCGAACTCCAGCGAGCCGCGCAGCGTGTGCGGCTTGGAGGCGTCGTCCACCATGGCGGAATATTCCTTGAAGCGCTTGTAGTCGCCGTTTCGGGTGGCCTCCTGCAGCGCGATGATGGTCTGGGGGTTGTACAGGTGATCCTCGCCGGCCTCGCAGGAGCGCACGCGGTGGATGCCGGTGGAGTCCAGCGTTTCGTCCACGGGCAGGCCCAGCGGGTCGAAGGCGCGGCTGTGGCGGTACTCCACGTCCTCGGCGATCTCCTTCAGGCCGATGCCGCCCACGCGGCTGATGGTGTTGGTGAAGTACTTGCTGATCACCGAATCGTTGATGCCGATGGCCTCGAAGATCTGGGCGCTCTGATAGGACTGGATGGTGGAGATGCCCATCTTGGAGGCGATCTTCACGATGCCGTTGAGCACGGCCTTGTCATAGTCGGCCACGGCGGCGTGGTAGTCCTTGTCCACCAGCTTTTTGTCCACCAGCTCGCCGATGAGCTCGTGGGCCAGATAGGGGTTGACCGCCCGCGCGCCGAAGCCCAGCAGCGTGGCGAAGTGGTGCACGTCGCGGGGCTCGCCGCTCTCCAGGATCACGGAGACGGCGGTGCGCTTCTTGGTGCGCACCAGGTGTTGCTCCAGCGCGGAGACCGCCAGCAGCGAGGGAATGGCCACGTGGTTTTCATCCACGCCGCGGTCGGACAGGATCAGGATGTTCGCGCCGTTGCGGTAGGCCCGGTCGCAGCTGACGAACAGGCGATCCAGCGCGCGATCCAGCGGCGTGGCCTTGTAGTATAGAAGCGAGATGGTCTGCACGCGGAAGCCGGGGCGCTTCATGCTCCTGATCTTCAGCAGATCCGTGTCGCTGAGAATGGGGCTTTCCAGCTCCAGCACGGTGCAGTTTTCGGGCTTTTCCACCAGCAGGTTGCCGTCGGAGCCCACGTAGACGGTGGTGTCGGTGACGATCTTTTCGCGGATGGCGTCGATGGGCGGGTTGGTGACCTGGGCGAAGAGCTGCTTGAAGTAGTTGAACAGCGGCTGATGCTTTTCGGAGAGCACCGCCAGCGGAATGTCGATGCCCATGGCGGCGATCTGCTCGCTGGCGTTGAGCGCCATGGGGATCACGCCGGACTTCAGCTCCTCATAGGTATAGCCGAAGGCGCGGTAGAGCGCGTCGCGGAGCTTCTGGTCGTGGGTTTCGATGGACTGGTTGGGCAGCGGCAGGTCGGCCAGCTTCACCAGATGCTTGTCCAGCCACTCGCCGTAGGGCTGGCGGGAGGCGTAGTCGCTCTTGAGCTCGTTGTCGTCGATCACGCGGCCGGCCTTCGTGTCCACCAGCAGCATGCGGCCCGGGGTCAGGCGGGACTTGACGGTGATCTTCTCCGGCGGGATGTCCAGCACGCCCACCTCGGAGGAGAGGATGAGGTAGTCGTCGTCGGTGATATAGTAGCGGGAGGGGCGCAGGCCGTTGCGGTCCAGCGTCGCGCCCACCACGTCGCCGTCGGAGAACAGGATGGCGGCGGGGCCGTCCCAGGGCTCCATCATCGTGGCATAGTAGTGGTACAGGTCGCGCTTTTCCCGGGAGATGTCCCGCTCGTGCTGCCAGGGCTCGGGAATGGTGATCACTCTCGTCGCGGCCGTACATGCGGTCCACGTTGCCGCGGATGGTGTTGATTTCGCCGTTGTGCAGGATCAGGCGGTTCGGATGGGCGCGCTCCCAGCTGGGGGTGGTGTTGGTGGAGAAGCGGGAGTGCACCATGGCGATGGCGGAGGCGTAGCGCTCATCCTGGAGATCCAGATAGAACTCGCGCAGCTGGTTGACCAGGAACATGCCCTTGTAGACGATGGTGCGGCTGGAGAAGGAGCAGACATAGGTGTTGTCGTTGCTCTGCTCGAACACGCGGCGGGCGACGTACAGCCGGCGGTCGAAATCGATGCCGGGGGCGATGCCCTTCGGGCGTGCCACAAAGCCCTGGCAGATGCAGGGCATGCAGTCCCGGGCGCGCTGACCCAGCACTTCCGGCGCGGTGGGCACATCGCGCCATCCGAGAAAGTGAAGGCCTTCCTTCTCGGCAATGATTTCCATCGTCTTTTTTGCGCGGCTCATCAGCAGCCTGTCCTGGGGAAAGAAGAACATGCCCACGCCGTAGTCCCGCGCGCCGAGCCCCTGGATGCAGGGGACAATCTGGCTGAACAGCTCGTGGGGGATCTGCGTGAGAATGCCGACGCCGTCGCCGGTATCGCCGGTGGCGTCCTTGCCGGCGCGGTGCGCCAGGCGCTCGACGATCTTCAGAGCATTGTCCACCGCCATGTGCGAGCGGATGCCCTTGATGCTTACGACGGTGCCGATGCCGCAGGCGTCGTGCTCAAATCGGGGATCGTACAGTCCCATCTGGTGTGCTTCCATGGATCGAACATCCTTTCCCGGGCGGCCTGATGGTTCTGCCGCCGCATGAAAATAAAAAGAGCAAAGGTCTTCCGTAAAAAAACAGAAGCGCCTTTGCTTGCAATGGATGTATTATAGCGCTTTGCTATGTGAAAGTCAATCGCTTGAAATGAAAAAACACTAGAATTAACATGCAGAAAAACTGCAGTCGTTTCGGAAAAAACGATTGTTTTGCAGGAAAAAAGCGTCAATTCTGCAAGATGTGTGCAAAATCGGCATGAAAAGGCTTGACGCGGCGGACATTGACAGTTATAATAAATCAGGGGCTATTTATTGGTTATGTTCGCGCCGGGCGGCTGATCCGCGGCGGCGGCGAAAATCCCCGTCTCGCGGCGCGGCGGAGAAACGCCCCGGCGCTGCGGGAATCCAGAAAGAAACGGGTGATGAAATGATCTTATTGTATGAAGGATGTAAAAATGAAAACGTCATCGCGCTGAAGGTGCGTCTGAATGAGCTGGGCTACGACTGCGGAGCGGGAGACGTCTTCGACCGCAGAACCGCCTGGGCGGTGAGATGGTTCCGGAGGCAGAACGACCTGGCGCAGAGCAGCGATACCATCGACGATCTGCTCTGGGCGCGCATCCATTCGGAAAAGGCCGCGCCGGGCGTCACAACGCCGTTTCAATATTATTCCATGAAGGATCCCCTGTGGGCGGAGTATCCCTATGACGCGGCGAACACGCCGGAGATCGAGCTGATGAGCAATTCGGCCTGCGGACCCACCAGCATGGCGATGGCCGTGAGCACCGCGCTGCGGCGGGCAGTGCTGCCGCCGGTGCTGGCCGACTGGGCCAACGCCAACGGCTTCCGCGATCCCGACGGCATTCACGGAACGGACGATACCTTCTTTCCCGCCTGCGCGGCGCTGTACGGACTGACCGCCCGCGTGGAGGAGATCTCGGGCGCGGAATCCTTCGATCGCATCGCCGCCGAGCGCGCCGCAGGAAACGCGGTGATCATCAACGTGGTGCCGGGCTCGCCTTACACGCAGTGCGGGCATTACAACCTGGTCAGCGCCATCGAGGGCGGCTGCGTGCGCATTTGCGATCCGGTGCCGAAGAACATGGAGCTGCCGGACTATCCCGTCGCCCAATGGGTGGCGGAAAACTGGGCGAGCCGGTACATTGTGGTCGGGAAAGCGTGACGCCATGCAAAAGAGACTTCCGATTTCGGAAGTCTCTTTTGCATGGCCGGATTACAGCCGCTGGCGGACGATTTCATAGAAGCACACGGTGGCGGCGCAGCCCACGTTGAACGACGACGCGGAGGATTTTTCGCTCATCGGGATGGTGGCCAGCACGTCGCACTTCTCCTTGAACGCCTTGTTGAGTCCCATGGTCTCGTTGCCGATCATGATCACCGTGGGGCGGGTGAAATCCACCTGATCGATGCGGGTTTCGCGATGGGCGGTGGTGCCCACGATCTGAAGGCCGGGATAGCGGCGCTTCAGGCCGTCCAGATAGCGGTCGAGATAGGCGTTGTCCTCCACGCGCACGGTGTGCACGTTGAAGAAGGAGCCCATGGACGAGGAGACCACGTCCGGCTCATAGAGATCCACCGCGTGCCCGGTGATCAGCAGACCGTCCAGTCCGAAGGAATCGCAGGAGCGGATGATCGTGCCCAGATTGCCCTTGTTCGACGGGCGGTCGAACAGCGCGATCACGGGATTGTCGGACAGCACGAGATCCTCCAGCCGGTCGTCGCGCATTTTCACGACAGCCAGCAGCTCGGAGGTGTCCTCCTTGCTGCTGATCTCCTTCATCAGGGCTTCGGTCAGCTCGTAGTTGACCTCGGTCTTCACCGTGCGCAGAATGTCCTTCGCCCAGTTGGAGAGGCCCATTTCCGGGCAGTACAGGAAGGATTGAATCGTCCAGCCGTTGCGAATGGCTTCGTTGATGTTTCGCACGCCCTCCACGAAGAACTCGTTGTACTTGTAGCGCTTGTTGCGGTTGGTCTTCAGCACCTCGAACTTCTGATAGGCGGCGTTTTTGGAATAGATCTTCTGAATGCGCATGCAGTCTCTCCGTCAGCGTTGATGATGCGTCTATTATAATACAAACCCCGCCGAAAGGCAATCGGCGGGAACGGGATTTTGCAGCGGCGCAGAGTCCTGCTATTCCGGAAGATCCACGAAATAGTACGGATCCTTCAGCAGCATCTCGCGCCCCTTCTGCCAGACGGCGGCGGCGCGCATCAGCACGCACTCCGCGTCCAGCACCTTGCCGCGGCGCAGCTCGTCGGCGCTCAGCAGCGGCAGAATCCGGGAGTAGCGCTGTTCGTAGTGTGTGCCGTTGCGCGTGAAATTGTGCTGCCAGGAGCGGCGCTCGATCTCGCGGCCGTCGGCGGTGCGCAGAAGATAGCGCACGCGCTCCGTCCGATCCAGCAGATACGGCGGTTCTGCGGTCTCCTCCACGCCGTGCATGGAGGTGTTGCGATCCGGACTGCAGCCCAGCATCAGGATCCAGCCGTTCAGCCCGGGCAGCTTTGCAAAGGGCGAATGGGAGCCGACCGGCGTGTCGTCCAGCTCGTGTCCCTCCGCGAGGAAGGCGGCGTGCCGCCCGACCATGCAGCAGGAATGGGTGGGATGCAGACTGCGAATCACCCCGGGGCTCTGCGTGCGGAAGAACTCCGGCAGATAGCCCACGCCCGGACAGACCGGCGTGCTCTTCACGTCGAACACCGGCTGTTCCTTCGAGACGAAGGCATAGGACAGCGCGGGGAGAATCAGCGTGCCTTCGGGCGTAAGAAGATCGAGCAGGGTCTCAAAAAGCCCCTGTGCGCCGCCGTCCACGCCGCCCAGGGATTTGTAGGAGGCGTGCATGAGCACCGTATCGCCGGCGCGGACGCCAAGGCGCGAAAGGTCGGCGCGAAGCTGGTTCAGCGTGTGCATATGTTCTCCCTTTCAAACAGGATGCAGTTCTCCGGCGGCGCGGGGCCGGACGGAGAGCTGCGCAATCCGTGATTTCAGGATCAGTTGACGATTTTGAAGCCCGCTTCGGTCAGCCTGCGGCGGATCTCCTCGATCTGATCGAAGTCGCGGGTCTCCATGCCGACCTTGAGGAAGCAGCTGGTGACGGCCATATTGGCGTCGGAGCGCTCGTGATGGACGCTCACCACGTTCGCGCCGCATTCGGAGACGATCTGGCTGACGCCCAGCAGCTGGCCGGGCTTGTCCTCCAGCGCGATCTGCAGCATGGCGTTGCGCCCGGCGGTGACGAGACCGCGGGTGATGACGCGGGAGAGAATGTTGACGTCGATGTTGCCGCCGGAGATCAGGCAGACCACCTTCTTGCCCTCGATGGGCAGCTTGTGGAACATGGCGGCGGCCACGCTGACCGCGCCCGCGCCCTCGGCGATGAGCTTCTGCTTTTCAATCAGCGCCAGGATGGCCGCGGCGATCTCGTCCTCGCTGACGGTGACCACCTGATCCACATACTTCTGCACGATGTCGAAGGTCACGTCGCCGGGATGCTTCACGGCGATGCCGTCGGCGAAGGTCTGAACGGTGTCCAGCGTGATGGCTTCGCCCTTGCGCACGCTCTCCGCCATGCTGGGGGCGTTCTCGGCCTGTACGCCGTAGACCTTCACGTCGGGGTTCAGCGTCTTGATGGCATAGGCCACGCCGGAGATCAGTCCGCCGCCGCCGATGGGGCAGATGACCGCGTCCACGTCGGCCAGCTGGTCGAGAATCTCCAGACCGATGGTGCCCTGACCGGCGATGACCTCGTCGTCGTTGAAGGGATGGATGAAGGTCATGCCGGTCTCCTGCTGGAGCTTCACGGCGTGGGCGTAGGCGTCGTCATACGCGCCCTTCACCAGGCAGACCTCCGCGCCCAGCGCCTTGGTGGCCTCCACCTTGGAGATCGGCGCGCCGTCGGGCATGCAGATGATGGACTTGATGCCCATGCGGGTGGCGGCCAGCGCCACGCCCTGGGCGTGGTTGCCGGCGGAGCTGGCGATGACGCCCGCCCTGCGCTGCTCCTCGCTGAGCTGGCTGATCTTGTAGTACGCGCCGCGCAGCTTGAAGCTGCCGGTCAGCTGGAGGTTTTCGGTCTTGAGATAGAGAGAACAATCCTTGCTCAGGTTCGGAGCATAGATCAGATCGGTCTTGCGTGCGACCTGCTTGAGCACGAACGCGGCATGATAGATTTTATCGAGAGTCACCATGAGAGCTCCTCCTCACTTTTGTTGCGCCGTTCCGGCGAGATGGTTGATGAACTGCTGGGCGGTGCGCCCGGAGACGCCGCCGTGGCGGATCTCCCACTTGTTGGCTTCCAGCAGCAGCTGTTCCTCGGTGAGTCCGAATTCACCGCTGCGCTTTGCAAGGCCCTTGACGATGTCGTGATACTGCTTGCGGTCGGGGCTGGAGTAGTTGATGGCGCAGCCGAAGCGCGCGGCCAGCGACAGCTTTTCCTCCATGGTGTCGGAGCGGTGCACGTCGCCGTTGAACTCCATGTCGCTGCGATCCTTCCAGGTCTCCTGGATCAGATGGCGGCGGTTGGAGGTGGCGCAGATCAGCACGTTGTCCGGCTTGGTCTCCACGCCGCCCTCGATCACGGCCTTCAGGAACTTGTATTCCACCTCGTGCTCCTCAAAGGACAGGTCGTCGATGAAGATCATGAAGCGGTAGTTGCGGTTCTTCACCCGGGCGATGACCTCGGAGAGCAGGCCGAACTGATGCTTGTAAATCTCGATCATGCGAAGTCCCTGATCGCAGTATTCGTTCAGAATGGCCTTGACGGAGGTGGATTTTCCGGTGCCCGCGTCGCCGTAGAGCAGCATGTTGTTGCAGCCGCGGCCGGAGACGAAGGCTTCCGTGTTGTCGCGCAGCTCCTTTTTCTGAATCTCGTAGCCGATCAGGTCGGAGAGCGTCACGGAATCGATGTTGTTGATCGCGCAGAACTCCACGCCGCCGTTCTCCGCCGGGCGGATGCGGAAGGCGCGGTTCAGGCCGAACATGCCCACGCCGTGATCGCGGTAATGGGCGGTGACGAGATCGAAGATCTCATCCTCGTTCCGGGCGGCCTCGATGGCGGCGCTCAGCGCGCGCACCTTCTCGCTGACGTTGCGGTAGTACATCTGCGCCTTCTTGGGAATCGCGCGATAGTGGGACAGCACGCTGAAGCAGTCGATTCCCAGATCCGCCTCGATGGGGCCGAAGTCGAAGTCGAACAGATTCCTGAAAATGCGGAAGTCGGCCTTTGCGAAGTGGTTGACGGAGCCGTCGCTGGCTCCGGCGCGCTCGCAGGTCAGGCTGAAGGAATTCTCATTGGTGATCAGCACGAAGGTCAGATAGTTGTGCCAGAGGTTCGTGTCGAAGCCGTAGGACGTGGCGAGATCGAGAATGCGCTTGATCTCCACATAGATGCGGCGGATGAGCTCGGGCTTCTCGCAGCGGCGGTGATCCCAGTCGAAGAAGATCTCCGACAATCTGAGCAGGATGCTGTCGTCGCCGAGGTTGCTGTACAGCAGGAGCTTCGAGGTTTCGCGGTACATCAAATCACACCTTTGGTGAAAAATGGAATGCCTGATTTGCCAGGGCCTCCGATTGGAACCGGGAGCCTTGGCAAATCAGGAAAAAGGGCTGCCGCGCGGGCGACAGCCCCGGTTCGTCAGATGCGCTTGAGGATTTCGTCGGTCATTTCGGTGCAGCCCAGCGGGTCCGCGCCGCTGTTGCCCACGATGTCCGCAGTGCGCAGACCCGCGTTCAGCACGGCGTCGACGGCATTTTCGATGCAGTCGGCTTCCTCGCTCAGATCGAAGGCGTAGCGCAGCATCATCGCCGCCGAGAGGATCGTGGCGATGGGGTTGGCCTTGTTCTGACCGGCGATGTCCGGCGCGGAGCCGTGAATGGGCTCGTACAGGCCGCGCTTCGTCGCGCCCAGGGACGCGCTGGGCAGCAGGCCGATGGAGCCGGTGATCTGGCTGGCCTCGTCGGAGAGGATGTCGCCGAACATGTTGCTGGTGACCACCACGTCGAACTGGGACGGGCGGCGAACCAGCTGCATGGCGGCGTTGTCCACCAGCATGTCGGTCAGCTGCACGTCGGGATACTCCTCGCCGATGCGGTGCACGGTCTCGCGCCACAGGCGGGAGGTCTCCAGCACGTTGGCCTTGTCGATGGAGATGACGTTCTTTCTGCGCTTGCGGGCCGCGTCGAAGGCGGCGCGGGCGATGCGCTCGATCTCCATCACGGAATAGGCTTCCGTGTCATAGGCTTCGGGGCCGTACTTGCCGTCGCGGCGGCCGCGCTCGCCGAAGTAGATACCTCCGGTCAGCTCGCGCACCATCATCAGGTCGAAGCCCTGCTCCACGATGTCCGCGCGCAGCGGGCACTCCTCCTTCAAAGAGGCGTACAGCTTCGCGGGGCGCAGGTTGGTGTACAGACCCAGCGCGCTTCTCAGGCCCAGCAGCGCCTTTTCGGGGCGCAGATTGCCGGGCATTTTGTCCCACTTCGGGCCGCCCACCGCGCCCAGCAGCACGCTGTCGGCGCTTTTGCAGCCCTCGACGGTCTCCTCCGGCAGCGGAACGCCGCAGGCGTCGATGGCGCAGCCGCCCGCCAGATAGGGCGTGCAGTGAAAGGTGTAGCCGAACTTTTCTCCGATTTTTTCAAGGACGCGGACGGCGCTGTCCACGATCTCGGGGCCGATGCCGTCGCCCTTGACCAGTGCGATGTTGTAGACCATCTTACTTTTCCTCCTCGGCGTCCTGGCGGGCCTTCAGATAGGGCAGCAGGCCGTCGTGCTCGATGATGCGGTTGATGAACGCCGGGAACGCCGCGGCCTGGAAGTCCTGGCCGGTGGTTTCGTCGTGAATTTTGCCGCTGTCAAAGTCCACGGATACGGCGTCGCCGTTCCGGATCGCGGCGGCCGCTTCGGGGCATTCGAGGATCGGGAAGCCGATGTTGATGGCGTTGCGATAGAAGATTCGGGCGAAGCTGGCTGCGATGACGCAGCGTACGCCGCAGGCGCGGATGGCGATGGGCGCGTGCTCTCGGGAGGAGCCGCAGCCGAAGTTCGCGCCGCCCACCACGATGTCGCCGGGCTGCACCTTCGCGGTGAAGTCCGGATCGATGTCCTCCATGCAGTGCTTGGCCAGTTCCTCGGGGGAGGGCGCGTTCAGATAGCGCGCGGGGATGATGACGTCGGTATCGACGTTATCGCCGTATTTGAAAGCTTTTCCGGTGACCATGCTTGTCGCTCCCTTCTTACAGATCCGCGGGCGAGGCCACGCAGCCCTTGACGGCGGACGCGGCGGCGACGGCGGGACTGGCGAGGACGACCTCGCTCTTGACGTGGCCCATGCGGCCCACGAAGTTGCGGTTGGTGGTGGCGACGGCGCGCTCGCCCTCGCACATGCAGCCCATGTGGCCGCCCAGGCAGGGGCCGCAGGTGGGCGTGGAGACCGCGCAGCCGGCATTGATGAAGATCTCGGTCAGACCCTCCTGAATGCACTGCATGTAAACGTCCTGCGTGGCGGGAATCACGATGCAGCGCACGCCGTCGGCGACCTTGCGGCCCTTGAGGATGCCTGCGGCAATGCGCATGTCGGAGATGCGGCCGTTGGTGCAGGAGCCGATGACCACCTGGTCGATCTTCATGCCTGCGACCTCGTCCACGGTCTTCGTGTTGGAGGGCAGGTGGGGCAGGGAGACGGTGGGCTTGAGCTCGTCGAGATTGATCACGACCTCGCGCTCGTACTCCGCGTCCGCATCGGCCTCGTAGACCTTGTAGGGGCGCTCCAGGCGGCCGTCGATGTAGGCGAGCGTCTTTTCGTCCACGGGGAAGATGCCGTTCTTGCCGCCGGCCTCGATGGCCATGTTGGCGATGGTGAAGCGGTCGTCCATGGACAGCTCGTGGACGCCTTCGCCGGTGAACTCCAGCGACTTGTACAGCGCGCCGTCCACGCCGATTAAGCCGATCAGGTGCAGGATCACGTCCTTGCCGCTGACCCAGGGCTGCAGCTTGCCCTTGAGCACCACCTTGATGGCGGAGGGCACCTTGAACCAGTTCTCTCCGGCGGCCATGCCGGCGGCCATGTCGGTGGAGCCGACGCCGGTGGAGAAGGCGCCCAGCGCGCCGTAGGTGCAGGTGTGGCTGTCCGCGCCGATGATGCAGTCGCCGGGGCCGACGATGCCCTTCTCGGGCAGCAGCGCGTGCTCGATGCCCACGGTGCCCACGTCAAAGAAGTGGGAGATGCTGAAGCGGTGGGCGAAATCGCGGGCGGTCTTGCACAGCTGCGCGGACTTGATGTCCTTGCAGGGGGTGTAGTGATCCAGCACGATGGCGATCTTGTCCTTGTCGAACACGCGGGTGAAGCCCGCCTTGTCAAAAACGTCCACGGCCACGGGGGTGGTCACGTCGTTGCCCAGCACCAGATCGAGCTTCGCCTCGATCAGATCGCCGGCCCTGACGCTGTCCAGTCCCGCGTGGGCGGCCAGAATTTTCTGGGTCATGGTCATTCCCATGGATTACGCCTCCTTTTCCTGCCCGGCCTTCTCCGTCGCCGCGCGCAGCTTGTTGATGGCGCTGATGTAGGCGAGGATGCTGGCCTCGATGATGTCGGTGGAGAGACCGCGGCCGGAGTAGGTGCGGTTGCCGGCAGTCAGCTTCACGCTGACCTCGCCCAGCGTGTCCTTGCCCTGGGCCACGGAGTTGATGCGGTACAGCTCAAAGGTGTGCTCCACAGGCTTGACGATGTTGTCGATGGCCTGGAATGCCGCGTCCACGGGGCCGTCGCCCAGGCTGACGTCCTCGAACTTCTGGTCGCCGTACTTCAGCGAAACCGTGCAGGTGGCGGTGGTGAAGTTGGAGGTGTGCACGGCGAACCAGTCGAGCTTGTAGCCGTCGGTGGTTTCCGACTCCTCGGTGGCGGAGTGGGTCACGATGGCTTCCAGATCGGCGTCGGTCACGTCCTTTTTCTTGTCACACAGGACCTTGAACTCCTCGAAGCAGCGCAGCAGCTCCTCGGCGGAGAGGTCGTAGCCCAGCTCCTTCAGACGGGTCTCCAGCGCGTGCTTGCCGGAGTGCTTGCCCAGCACGATATTGTTCACGCGCACGCCCACGGATTCAGGGGTCAGAATCTCGTAGGTCTTCTTGTTGCTCAGCACGCCGTGCTGGTGGATGCCGGACTCGTGCAGGAAGGCGTTGCGGCCCACGATGGGCTTGTTCAGCGGCGCGGTCTGGCCGATGATGTTGTACACGGTCTTGCTGGAGCGGTAGATCTGGGTGGCGTCGATGCGGGTGAAGGTGTCGGAGAAGACGTCCGGACGGGTGCGCATCGCCATGACCACCTCCTCCAGGGAGGTGTTGCCCGCGCGCTCGCCCAGGCCGTTGATGGTGCACTCGATCTGGCGCGCGCCGCCCAGCACGCCGGCCAGGGAGTTGGCCACGGCCATGCCCAGGTCGTTGTGGCAGTGCACGGAGAACTCGGCCTTGTCGGAGTCGGGCACGTTGGCGATGACGCTGGCGATCATCGACTGCATCTCGGCAGGCGTGGTGTAGCCCACGGTGTCGGGCAGGTTGATGACCGTTGCGCCGTTGCGGATCGCCAGGTCGACGACCTTGTACAGGAACTCCAGATCGCTGCGGGTGGCGTCCTCGGCGGAGAATTCGATGTTGGAGCAGTACTTCTTCGCATAGGCGACCATGGCCGCAGTGCGCTCCAGCACCTGCTCGGGAGACATCTTCAGCTTGTACTCCATGTGCACCGGACTGGTGGCGATGAACAGATGAATGCGCGGGTCGGCGGCGTCCTTGACGGCCTCCCAGGCGCAGTCGATGTCCTTCTCGGTGGAGCGGGCCAGCGACGCGACGGTGCATTCCTTCACGGCCTGGGAAATCGTATGGACGGACTCGAAGTCGCCGGGGGAGGAGATGGCGAAGCCGGCCTCGATGACGTCCACCTTCAGGCGCTCCAGACATTTGGCGACCTCGATCTTCTCCTTTAAGTTCATGCTGCAGCCGGGCGACTGCTCGCCGTCGCGCAGCGTGGTGTCGAAAATTTTAATCTGGCTCATTTTGCGTTCATCCTCCTTGATTACAGCAAAATTGCTCCCTTGTCGGCGGAGGTGACCAGCTTGGCGTAGCGGGCCAGGTAGCCGGTCTTGACCTTCGGCTCCGGGCAGACCCACTTCGCGCGGCGCTCGGCCAGCGCCTCGTCGGACACCTTCAGCTCAATTTTGCAGTTGGGAATGTCGATGGAGATCAGGTCGCCCTCCTCCACCAGCGCGATCAGTCCGCCCGCAGCCGCTTCGGGGCTGATGTGGCCGATGGACGCGCCGCGGGTGGCGCCGGAGAAGCGGCCGTCGGTGATCAGCGCCACGCTCTCGCCCAGGCCCATGCCGCAGATGGCGGAGGTGGGGTTGAGCATCTCGCGCATGCCGGGACCGCCCTTGGGGCCCTCGTAGCGGATGACCACCACGTCGCCGGGCACGATCTTTTTCGCATAGATGGCGGCGATGGCGTCCTCCTCGGAGTCGAACACGCGGGCGGGGCCCTCGTGCACCATCATCTCGGGCGCGACGGCGGACTGCTTGACCACGCAGCCGTCCACGGCCAGGTTGCCCTTCAATACGGCGATGCCGCCCTGGGCGGAGTAGGGATTTTCGATGGGGCGGATGATGGAGGGATCGAGATTCTCCACGCCCTCCAGATTCTCAGCCATGGTCTTGCCGGTGACCGTCATGACGGAGGTATCCAGCAGATCCTTCTTCGTCAGCTCTTTCATCACTGCGGACACGCCGCCGGCGCGCTCGAGATCCTCCATGAAGGTGTCGCCCGCAGGGGCCAGATGGCACAGGTTCGGGGTCTTGGCGGAGATCTCGTTGGACATGTCCAGATCGATGGTCACGCCGGCCTCATGGGCGATGGCGGGCAGATGCAGCATGGTGTTGGTGGAGCAGCCCAGCGCCATATCGACGGTCTCGGCGTTGTGGAACGCGGCGGGAGTCATGATGTCGCGGGGGCGGATGTTCTTCTCCACCAGCTGCATGATCTGCATGCCGGCGTGCTTGGCCAGGCGCAGGCGGGCGGAGTAGGGCGCGGGAATGGTGCCGTTGCCCGGCAGCGCCATGCCGATGGCCTCGGTCAGGCAGTTCATGGAGTTGGCGGTGTACATGCCGGAGCAGGAGCCGCAGGAGGGGCAGGCATTTTCTTCGTAGTCCAGCACGCCCTTGTCGTCCAGCGTACCGGCGTGATAGGCGCCGACCGCCTCGAACATGTGGCTCAGGCAGGTGCGGCGGCCGTCCTTCAGGTGTCCGGCCAGCATCGGGCCGCCGGAGACGAAGATGGTGGGAATATTCAATCGCGCGGCGGCCATCAACAGGCCGGGCACGTTTTTATCACAGTTGGGGATCATCACCAGTCCGTCGAACTGGTGCGCGATGGCCATGGCCTCGGTGGAATCGGCGATCAGGTCGCGGGTGACCAGGGAATACTTCATGCCGATGTGGCCCATGGCGATGCCGTCGCAGACGGCGATGGCGGGGAACATGACCGGGGTGCCGCCGGCTGCGCGCACGCCGGCCTTCACGGCCTCGGCGATCTTGTCGAGGTTCATGTGACCGGGAACGATTTCATTGTGGGAGCTGACGACGCCGATGATCGGACGGCGAATTTCCTCGTCCGTATATCCCAGCGCGTAAAGCAGGCTCCGGTTCGGGGCGCGCTCGACGCCCGACTTGATGTAATCAGAATTCATAGCGTTGTACCTCCCGTTGGAAATCCCGAAGGGCCGCGGGCGTGGCGGGACGCCCGCGGCAGAAGAAAAAGGAGAGATTAGTTGGAAGCGTTGTCCAGATCGGCGTCGTTCTTCCACAGCATCTGCTCGCGCAGCTGCTTGCCGATGATCTCCATGGGATGCTTGGCGAGCTGCTCGCGCTTGGAGTTGAAGAAGCAGCGGCCGTTCTTGTTCTCGGCGATCCACTTGCCGGCGAAGGTGCCGTCCTGGATGTCGCTGAGCACGGCCTTCATGTTGGCCTTGGTCTGCTCATAGGGCAGGACGCGGGGGCCGGAGACGTACTCGCCGTACTCGGCGGTGTCGGAGATGGAGTAGTTCATGGCCGCGACGCCGCCCTTGTTGATCAGGTCGACGATCAGCTTCATCTCGTGGATGCACTCGAAGTAGGCGTTCTCGGGCTCGTAGCCGGCCTCGACCAGCGTCTCGAAGCCGCAGCGCATCAGATCGACTACGCCGCCGCACAGCACGGCCTGCTCGCCGAACAGGTCGGTCTCGGTCTCGTCGTGCATGGTGGTCTCCATGATGCCCGCGCGGGCGCCGCCGATGCCTGCGATGTAGGCCAGGGCGATGTCATAGCACTTGCCGGTGGCGTTCTGCTCCACGGCGATCAGGCAGGGAACGCCCTTGCCCGCGACGTACTGGGAGCGGACGGTGTGGCCCGGGCCCTTGGGGGCCGCCATGAACACGTCCACATTGGCCGGAGGAACGATCTGCTTGTAGCGGATGTTGAAGCCGTGGGCGAACGCGATGGCCTTGCCCTCGGTCAGGTAGGGCTCGATGTCCTTTTTGTACATGTCGGCCTGCTTCTCATCGTTGATCAGGATCATGATGATGTCCGCCTGCTGGGTGGCCTCCGGAACGGTCATGACGTTGAAGCCGTCTTTCTCCGCAACGGGCCAGGACTTGCCGCCCTTGCGCAGGCCGACGATGACGTCGCAGCCGGAATCGCGCAGATTCAGCGCGTGGGCGTGACCCTGGGAACCGTAACCAATGATCGCAATCTTCTTGCCGTTGAGCTTGTTGAGATCGCAGTCCTTCTCATAGTACATTTTTGCCATAGTCAAACTCTCCTTTTTCCTTGGTCTGTTCGTCAATGGTGTATTGTCCTCGCTCGAGCGCCACCATGCCGGTGCGCACGAGTTCGAGGATTCCAAACTCCTTCAGGAGGTTTTGGATTGCTTCAGCCTTGCTCTCATCGCCGATGACGGCAAGGGTGATCGAGGAGATCGAGACGTCGATGATCGACGCGCGGAAGATGTTCGCGATCTGGATCACCTCGTTGCGGGTCTCGCTGGTCTGCGCCAGCACCTTGATCAGCACCAGCTCGCGGCGGATGGAGTGATCCGGCTGCAGGGTCTTGACCGAGTGCACACAGATGAGCTTGCGCAGCTGGTTGGACAGCAGATGGGTCTGCTTTTCGTCCGCCAGCACTTCAATGGTGATGCGCGAGACCTTGGGGTCGTCGGTGGTGCCGACGGCCAGGGATTCGATGTTGTAGCCTTTGCCGGAGAACAGCCGCACGACCCGCGACAGGACGCCCGCTTCGTTGTCCACCAGCACGGCCAGAGTTCGTCTTGTGATCTGGTTCATTGCGCTTCCCTCCTCAATCGATCATGAACTGGGTGATGTGGCTGCCGCCGCCCACCATGGGACGAACCATCTCGTCCATATCGATGGCGCAGTCGATCACATAGCCGTGGCCGCAGTGCAGCGCTTCATTGAGCGCCTCCTCCAGCTCCTCCACGTTGGTGACCCGGCGGCCGCCCAGGCCATAGGCCTCCGCCAGCTTCACGAAGTTGGGCGCGCGGTCCAGCGTGGTCTGGGAGTAGTGGCCCTTGTAGATCAGCGTCTGCCACTGGCGAACCATGCCCAGCGTGCCGTTGTTGAACAGCACCGTGATGATGGGCAGGTTGTAATACTGCTCGGTGGCCAGCTCGTTGCAGTTCATGCGGAAGCCGCCGTCGCCGGTTACGTGCAGCACGCACTTGTCCGGGTTGCCCACCTGCGCGCCGATGGCTGCGCCCAGGCCGAAGCCCATGGTGCCGAAGCCGCCCGAGGTGAGCAGCTGGCCCGGATAGTCAAAGTGGAAGTGCTGGATGGCCCACATCTGGTGCTGGCCGACGTCGGTGGAGACGATGGTGTCCTGGGGCAGGATCCGGGCGATGGACGAGAGAACCTGGCCGGGGGTCAGGCGGTCCTCCACCTGATCGTACTCGGTCTCCGTCTTGAAGGAGAACACGTAGTCCTTCCACTCGGAGTGGTCCATCTGGTGAACGCGCTCGTTGAGCAGTTCCAGCACGCGCTTGGCGTCGCCGATGATGTGGTGGTCGGTCTCGACGTTCTTGTTGATCTCCGAGCGGTCGATGTCGATCTGAACGATCTTCGCGTTCTGCGCGAAGCTGGAGGGCTTCAGCGCCACGCGATCGGAGAACCGGCAGCCCACGGCGATGAGCAGGTCGCAGGCGTCCACGGCCATGTTGGAGGCCTGGGAGCCGTGCATGCCGATCATGCCGGTGGTCAGCTTGTTGCGGCCGCGGAAGCCGCCGCCGCCCATGACGGTGATGGCGACAGGTGAGTCGATCTTGTTGGCGAAGGCTTCGAACTCCACGTGGGCGCGGCTGCGCACCACGCCGCCGCCGCAGATCAGGAGCGGCTTTTTGGATTCGTTGATCAGCTCCACCAGCCTGTCGATGTCGGCGTGATCCGGCTCGGGGGCCTTGAAGTTCTGGCTGGCGCGCTGCATCAGCTTGCCCAGCTTGCCGTTGGAGCCGTGCTCCCGGCGATCCAGCGGTTCATATTCGCACAGCGCCGCGGTGACATTCTTGGGGATGTCCAGCAGCACGGGGCCGGGACGTCCGCTGCGGGCGATGGCGAAGGCTTCGCGCACGGTGTCGGCCAGATCCTCTACGCAGCGCACCAGATAGTTGCACTTGGTGATGGGCATGGTCACGCCGGTGATATCGACCTCCTGGAAGGAGTCCTTTCCGATCAGGTCGGTGTTGACGTTGCAGGTGATGCAGACGATGGGCGAGGAGTCCATGTAAGCGGTGGCGATGCCGGTGACCAGATTGGTCGCGCCGGGGCCGGAGGTGGCGAAGCATACGCCAACCTTGCCGGTGGAGCGGGCGTAGCCGTCCGCCGCGTGGCACGCGCCCTGTTCGTGGGCGGTCAGAATGTGTTTGACGCGGCCTTCATAATGATACAGCTCGTCGTAAACGTTCAGGATGGTGCCGCCCGGATAGCCGAAGATCGTGTCGACCCCCTGCTCCAGCAGACATTCCATCAGAATCTTTGCGCCGGTCATCTGCATGATGTGTTCCTCCTTGTGTATTGAGCGATTGCTTGCAGAAAAACGCCTGCCGTCTAAAAGTTAGACTGCAGGCGTTGCGAAACATCTTTTTCCCGAATTTTCGACATCCATTGATTTCATCCTCTGGCTGCCGAATCAAAACGCTTGGCATTGCAGGGCATAACTTTTAGCACTATCGTCGTGCATAATAAGTCGCACAAGGATAATGCTGGCGAGTAGACCCAGGATGCCGATCATTGCAAAGACAGCGTTCATTTCGACAATCTCCATCGTCAAGAATCACGAGTAAAATCCGATTGTTATGCATTATAACACGGATATTGTTCGTTGTCAACCGGTTTAACAGGAATTTACGCTTTAACGCGATACCTTGCCAGCGTCCCTGCCGCGGGATGCGGTCAGCGGATGGAGTACAGGCGGCCGGCGTCCATCTGATAGACGTGGTCGCACAGCTCCTGAATGTCCAGCGGATTGTGGCTGGCGATGAGCAGCGTTCGTCCCTCGCTGCGCAGGTTGAGAAACAGCTGGCGCATGTCTTCTACGCCCTCGTTGTCCAGACCGTTCATCGGCTCGTCCAGCAGCAGCAGCCGGGGGCGCTCCATCAGCGCCTGGGCGATGCCGAGCCGCTGGCGCATGCCCAGCGAATACTTCGAAACGTGCTTGCGGCTCTCGGGATCCAGGCCCACGCGCTCCATGGCCTCGCACACGTCCACGCCGTCGATCCGGCCCCGGATGTCCGCCAGAAATTTCAGATTGCGGTAGCCCGAGTAATTGGGCAGGAAGCCGGGCGTCTCGATGATCGCGCCCATGCGCGGCGGAATCTCGACGTCGCGGCCGATGACCTTCCGCCCCACCCGGATGACGCCCTGATCCACACTGGACAGCCCGGCGATGCACTTGAGCAGCACCGTCTTGCCCGAGCCGTTGCGGCCGATGATGCCGTGGATTTCGCCGGCGCGGAAGAACGCGCTGACGTCGTCCAGCACCGTTTCGCGCCCGTAGCGCTTGGTCACATGAGAAAGCTTGATCATGGGTGCACTTCCTTTCTGCCATATACGCATACAAACAGCGCGCCGAGAACCGCGGCCAGCAGAAGCAGCGCGAACAGCGCATATCCGGCAGAGGGCCGCAGCATTTCATCCCCGTAGTCCAGACAGGAGAGCCGGGTCAGCGTTGCCGGAGAGAAATAGGTTGCGGAGACGGGGAAGTATTCGGTGATGACGGTATCCGCCAGCACGGGGGCGGCGGCGATCAGGAATCCCGCGCGGCTGCCCGCCGCGGCGTTCACCAGGCACATGGCGAAGCCCAGCGCCGCGAAGAGGATGTAGTGCAGCGCACCCTCCAGCGCCAGCGCGCCCAGCGGAGAATAGGCGCGGAGAATCCAGGGATCGTAGTAGATCATGCTGTCGTAGACCTCGTAAGCGCCGTTCACGAACTGCTCGATGGTCGGGCTCCAGCCGGACGTCCAGTCGATCCAGGGCGCAAGCCACGCCAGCAGGATCAGGCCCAGCGCCGCCATGTAGAGCGCTGCGGCGCAAAGCACGTAGTACAGCTGGCCCCGCGCCCAGGCGCGACGGCCCGCGCGCATCAGCAGATACTTCTGCGCTTCGTCGCGGCGCGGCACGTCGAACAGCAGAATCAGCAGGCCCAGCGCCGCCATTGCGGAGACCCAGCTGTCGTTGAGCAGGAAGACCGCCAGCCCCGCCCAGCTGATGCGCGCGCCCTCGGCGGTCATCATGTCCGTGATCGGGGCGAGATAGCGGTCGATGCACAGCACGCAGAGAATCAGCACCGCCCAGATGCGCGGCGTGGCGATCAGCGTTCTCAGACTGTGGCGGCAGCAGGCCCATGCACGCTTATCCATACGTCAGCCTCCTCCTTGCGCGGAAACAGAAGATCGCGCCCATCAGCAGGCTCAGCCCGCCGAAGACGAACACGCCGGTCAGCAGCGTCAGCGCGTAGTTCATCTCCACGCAGCAGTCCTGCAGAAGCGGCAGGTTCAGCCAGTAGGGCAGGTTCAGCCAGTAATAGAGCTCCAGCGACAGGCGGTAAGCCGCCAGCGGCACGCAGAGCGTCAGCAGCACGTTGGGGCAGAACGCCGAAAAGGCCAGCCCCACGCTGGCCCAGCACGCGCCTGCCAGGAACTGCATGGCAATCAGCCCGGAGTAGTAGAGCGCCAGCCCCAGCGGGGCGCCCAGGTTCAGCACGCCGTTGAAGGGATCTCCGGCGGCGCAGATCGCCATGAACTCCGCAGAGGTGGGAAATTTCAGATTCAGCATCAGGAGAAACAGCAGCGTGGCGAGGGCCGGCGCCAGTCCGCCGGAGAGCGCGCAGGCCAGCCACTTGCTGAACAGATACTGCCGGTTGCCGGCGCGCATCGCGGCAGGGCCTGCAAAGCCGCTGTTCCAGTCGGCGCAGAAGCCGGCGGAAAAGGGCAGCGCGGCGAACAGGGGCATGATGTAGGTGACCATGCCCATGGCGTTGGCCATGGTGAACGCCGCCAGCGCGTCGCCGTCGCGCTCCAGAACGAAGAAGGATCCGTCGTTGAAATAGAGGGCGAAGTGGGCCAGTATGGCGACGAAAAACCACAGCCCGAAGGCTCGCCGTCTGTCCAGTGTCAGCATGTTGAAACTCCTTTTGAATCCAGGCTGAGGAGGCGGTATCAGAAAAGGCGGAAGCGCGCCGACGCTCCCGCCCTCGGAATCGGGTTACTTGATGACGCCCTTCTGAAGAATCACGTTGGCATAGAGCGCGGTTTCGCCGGTGGACACCACCGCATAGCACCTGCGCGCCGTATCGTAGAACTGGAAGCGCTCGATCTGGCCGATCTTCGTGCCGGGCTGGTGCTTTTCGACGATCTTCGCGAACTCGTCCCAGATGGGCGTGGCCACGTTGTCGCCGGGCGTGACCTGCATCAGCGACACGGGCGCGTCCACATAGGTGTCCAGCGGCATCAGCGTCAGGATGGCGTCCAGCACCTCGCAGGCTCCATGGCCGTCCATCCGGACGAGCGTGCTGTTCTTGGCAATGGAGGCGTGGGGGAAGTTGCCGTCGCCGATGACGATGGTGTCGCCGTGGCCCATCTCCATCAGAATCTTCAGAAGCTCCGGGGGAAGCAGATTGGGAATACCCTTGAGCATGAAATCACCCTTTCATTCATAATCCATGATATTATATTATAACAAATCTGGAAGATTGTCAACGCGGCTGTTCAGATTGGATTTCCGCGGCGCATAGGATAGGATGAATGCGTTGAATGATAACATTGTTTGTGATACAATATGACCCGTAAGGAGCGCCCGGATATCATGTCCGGATGCGCAGGAAAGGCGGTAGGCCGATGAAAATTGTTGTGATGTGCGGCGGACTGAGCATGGAGCGCGACGTCTCCCTCTCCAGCGGCACTTTGATTTGCAGGGCGCTGCGCGCCCGCGGACACCGGGCGGTTCTGGTGGATATGTTCTATGGCCTGGAGCAGTACGACGCGCCGGCGGAGACGCTGTTCGAGCAGCTTCCGCCGCTTCAGGACGTTTGTGTGGAGGCGGAGGAGCCGGATCTCGAGGCCGTGCGCGCATCGCGTCGCTGGAAGAGCCCCAGTCTGATCGGCAAGGGCGTGCTGGAGATCTGCCAGCTGGCGGACGTGGTGTTCCTCGGTCTGCACGGCGCCTGCGGAGAGGACGGCCGCATCCAGGCCGCGCTGGATCTGCTGGGCGTGCCCTACACCGGCAGCGGCTATCTGGCCAGCGCGCTGGCCATGGACAAGGAGCTGACCAAGACGCTGGCCGCGCCGGCGCTGGCGAAGCTCGACCGCACGTACACCCCCGAATCGCGCTGCGTGGACTATGGGGAGGCGGACATCCCGCGCATCGCGGCGCAGACGAAGCTGCCCTGCGTGGTGAAGCCCGTGAACAGCGGCTCCTCCATCGGCGTGGCGATTCCCGAAACCCGGGAGGCACTGGAGCGCGCGCTGCGGGACAATCTGAAGCTGGGCCGCGTGATGCTGGAGGAGTATGTCCGGGGCCGGGAGATCGACGTGGCCGTGATCGAGGACCGCGCGCTGCCGTCCATCGAGATCATTCCGAAGCAGGGCTTCTACGATTACAAGAACAAATATCAGGCCGGTGCGACGGTGGAGATCTGTCCCTCCGACATCGACGCCGACGTGGAGCGCCGTCTGGGAGAGGCCGCGCTGGCCGTGCACCGCTGTCTGGGGCTGAAGGACTACTCCCGCGTGGACTTCATCGTGGATGAGCAGGGCGGCGTGTGCTTCCTGGAGATCAATACCTTGCCCGGCATGACCCCCACCAGCCTGATGCCCCAGGAGGCTGCCGCCGCAGGCGTGGACTATGAAGCGCTGTGCCAGAAGCTGGTCGATCTTGCGCTGGAGGGAAAAAGATGAAGCATTTTACCGTTGAGCAGCTCGTCGGGGCCACGGGCGGAAGATTTTATGGCGATCCTGCCGCGCGGGCGCGGGAGATCGCGTTCGTGACCAGCGACAGCCGTCAGGCCGCGCCCGGCGCATTGTTTGCAGCGTTTGTCGGCGCGCGGGCGGACGGCCACGATTTCATGGCGCAGTGTCTGGCGAACGGCGCGGCCTGCTGCCTGTCCGAGCGCGCGCCTCACCCGGAGGAACAGCCCTGCGTGCAGGTGGATTCCACGCTCAGGGCCATGGGTGCGCTGGCGGCCTGGCACCGCTCCCGGTTTGACATCCCCGTGGTGGGCGTCACCGGCAGCGTGGGCAAGACGACCACCAAGGAAATGATTGCCGCCGTGCTGTCCGCCCGCTTCAATACGCACAAGACGGAGAAAAACTTCAACAACGAGCTGGGCGTGCCCCGGACGCTGCTGAATCTGGATGATGAACATCAGGTTTCCGTCGTGGAGATGGGCATCAGTGATTTCGGCGAGATGCGCCGGCTGACGCGCATGGTGCGCCCCACGATTGCCGTGATGAGCGTCATAGGCGATTCCCATCTGGAATTTCTGGGCGACCACGCCGGCGTGCTGCGGGCGAAGGGAGAGATCTTCGAATCCATGTCGCCGGACTGTCTGGCCGTGCTCAACGGGGACGACGGGATGCTTCGCGATTTCCATCCGCCGGTGCGGCGGATCACCTACGGCATGAACGAGGGCAACGACTTCGTGGCGCAGGATGTGGAAAATCTGGGCGTGGACGGCGTGCGCTGCGTGATTCGCCATCATGGGCAGTCCTTCGAGGCGCGCATTCCCGCCTTTGGCGTGCACATGGTTTACGCTGCGCTGGCGGGCACCGCCGTGGGCTGGTCGCTGGGCATGACCGATGCGGAGATCGCACAGGGCATTTCCCGCTATCAGACGGTGGGCGACCGCGCCCGCGTGCTGAAGACGGAGAAGCTGACCGTCGTCAGCGATTGCTATAACGCCAATCCGTCCTCCACCGCCGCGGCCATCGACTCGCTGAAGATGCTGCCGGGCCGGCGCGTGTGCATCCTCGGCGACATGCTGGAGCTGGGGGAGAACACCGCCGCGCTCCACGCGCAGGTGGGCGGACGCGCCGCACAGAGCGGGATCGATCTGGTGATTGCGGCAGGCGCGCTTTCCCGGAACACCTTCGAGGGCGCGAAGGCGGCGGGCGCGCGGGCCGTATGGTTTGAAAACAAGGCGCAGCTGATCGATGCGCTGTCCGGGCTGGTGCAGGCGGGCGACAGCGTGCTGGTCAAGGCTTCCCACAGCATGGCCTTCGAGGAGATTACGCAGAAGCTGCTGGAGATGTAAACGCAGGACAAAGCGGACGCTTTCCCGGATGGGGAGAGCGTCCGCCTGTATATAGAGGAAGAATTCCGGCAACCGGGATCGACTATTCCTCGGGGGAGAAGTATTCGCCCACGAACGGCACCTGCTTCACCTGCCAGGATCTGCCGTTGAGGGAATTCAGCACGCCCGCGTCCGATTTGAAGCGAAAGGTCAGCTTATAGGCGTACAGCGCCTGATAGCTACGCCCGAAGCGCTCGTTTTGCTTCGCGCTGCCGTACTGATTGTCGCCCAGCAGAGGATGACCCGCGTGGGCGAACTGCGCGCGGATCTGATGGGTGCGCCCGGTGAGCAGCTCGCATTCCATCAGACTCAGCCCGCGAACGGTCTCCAGCGTGGCGTACTTCGTCTGCGCCTTCTGCGCGCCGGGGGCGGGCTTGTTCAGCACGGTCACCTTTTTGGCGCCGTCCGGCTTGGCGATATAGCCGGTCAGCGTACCGGCAGGCGGAGCGATTCTGCCGTGGATGATGCACAGATACCGCTTTTCGATCTCGCGGTCGCGGATTTTTTGGTTGACCACGCGCATGGCCGCCTCGGTCTTGGCGATGATCACGATGCCGCCGGTAAACCGGTCGATGCGGTTGCACAGCGCGGGGGCGAACTGCTTCGGATCGGCGGAATCCCATTCGCCCTTCTGGTAGAGATAGGCCTGCGCGTGGGCGATCAGCGTGTTGACCTTCTCGCGGGCGTCGGGATGGCACATCAGCCCCGGTCGCTTGTCCACCAGCAGCAGGTTTTCATCCTCGTAGAGCACGTCCAGCTTCGGATGGATCCTGGAGAGAAACGGGTCGACGGTCTTCGGCTTTTCAAAGAACTCGTCGCTGATGTACAGCTGCAGGCGGTCGCCTGCGTTCAGGCGCGCGTCGCGCGGAGCGGCCTTGCCGTTGATCTTGATGCGCTTCAGGCGGATAAACTTCTGCATCAGTCCCAGGGGCAGCGCGGGCAGCTCGTTGGAAAGCCAGCGGTCCAGCCGCTTGCCGGCGCTGTTCGAATCGATTGTATATTCACGCATGGGCGATTTTCTCCGTTCTTCAACCGGATTATACCATGATTGTCGCTCCCACGAAAGCGTGAGCGACCCGGCCAAGCCTTCGGCTTGCCGAATCATTATACCACAACCGGCGCGAAAAACCAACCCGGCGCGCAAAAATCAGCCCGTCGAACATCGCGGCGGGCTGTTAACAAATGCTATGCAATTTTTTTATCCTTTCCCTCTCTGGGAGTGAAGTTCATGGGGCCTGCACCACCCGCGTTCAATCCTCGTGTTCTTAGAAGAATATGAACCCCGGGTAACCGTCAATGATCCTCGTCCTTCGGGCTGTGAGACTGACGCATCTCACACTGCAACATACAAGACCTTCGATTTGTTGGTATTCCCTCGATCAATGAATTCGAAAAAACACGGTCGTTCGAAACAGTTCCACTTTGTATGTTCGTCCGGTTGGCGTTAACGGGATCTCTGTCGGGAAGGACTTCGTCTGCATTGCGGAAGGATTCCATGAAGCGGATTGGTCAGATTCTGGCAATGCGGGCGATGCAGGCGTTGGGCTGTCCGATCATGTCATTGTAGTACAACGGTATCGCCTCCCTCTCTGAATTTGCAACCGTTCCGTGGACGGCCTCTTCTCCGGCTGTGCGAGTCGAATGGTTCTTTTGCCGTCTCCGGGTGCCCGTTTGCTTTTGTGATTGTATTTTAACATGGATGCATCTGTTTGTCAATAGGGATTTTACAAAAATTGAAAAAATATTTTTCGCGGGATGGATTGCATTTTTTTAACGGCGATGATTGTACTTGGTCACAATAATGTGGTATACTGAATATACAGAACAAATGATAACGGGAGAGAATGGATATGTCCGAATACAAGCGCAGAAACAGCGGGAATTCCAGAAATCCCCGGAGCGGACAGAGCGCCCGCCGTCCGTCGGGATCCCAGGGAGCGCCGCGCCGCGCGTCCGCTTCCCGCCGTCCGGCGAACCGGCGCAGCGAGGGCGAGATTCGCGTGCCGGTCTGGCTGGGCGTGGCGATCATCGTGGTCACTGTGCTCGTTGTGACGCTGATTTCGATCAAGCTGCTGGGCGGCTTCGGCACGGACAAAACGTCGTCCCCGGTCGCCGCGCCTGTAGTAACGCCGACCGCTGAGCCGGAGCCGACGGACGCCGCGCCGACCGACGACGGCCCCGCCGGACAGCTGCCGGAACTGCTGCCCGCGCCGACGGATGAGACGACGCCCGGCGAGCAGGCCGGACTGCCGGAGAACCCCCTGCAGGAGAGCACGGCCGGCAATCAGACCGCCAACGGCCTCCGCAGCGCCACCATCCGCATGGCGGGCGACGTGATCATCGATACCGAGATGCTGGACGCCTGCTATGACAAGGCTACGGATACCTATGACTTTGAACCGTATTTTTCGCTGATCGGCGATACGCTCAGCAGCGCGGACTATACGATGATCAACATCGACGCGTCGCTGCGCAAGGGCAAGTACGGCTATTCCGGCTATCCGCAGTTCACCACGCCGCCGGTGATCCTTCAGGTGCTGAAGAAGTACGGCGTGGACATGATCACCATGTGCAACAACCACATGCTGGACGGCTACTGCGACGGCCTGGTGGAATCGGTGGGACACGTGGAGGCCGCGGGACTGGATCACATCGGCGGCTTTGTGGACAAGGAGGACAGCGAGTCGCCGGAGATCTACGAGATCAACGGCATCAAGGTGGGCTTCGTGACCTACACCCATTCCACCAACACCATGGAGAAATACTGCGACGAGCGGGCGGCCTATCTGGTGCACTATTTCAAGAACTCCAACTGCGCGACCGACATCGCGAAGGCCCGCGCCGCAGGCGCGGAGGTGGTGGTGGCGGTCACCCACTGGGGCGACGAGTACAAGCGCGAGCCCGAAGCCACCACCCGCAAGTACGCGCAGGCGCTGGCCGCTGCGGGTGCGGACGTGATCATCGGCGGCCATCCCCACATGGTGCAGCCGGCGGAGTACATCACCGCGACGAACGCCAACGGCGAATCCCGCACTGCACTGTGCATCTATTCGCTGGGCAACTTCCTGTCCCAGCACCGCATCCAGTACACCGATTCCGGCGTGGTGTTTGAATTCACCATTCAGGAAAACAGCGACGGCACGCTCTCCATCGTCGATCCGGGCTACGTACCGGTGTACGTCTGGACGTTCAAGAACAGCAAGGGCGACGACGATTACCGCGTTCTGCCCATCGGCGCGAGCATCGACAGCCACCCTGAGGGCATGAGCGACGAGCAGTACAGCCACATGAAGGAATGCCTTCAGGAGATGTTCGACGTGATGAACAACGATGCGGTGATCAAGCCGCTGAAGAGCTGATCGCCGCAGAGCCCTTTCCCCAAACAGCACGATCCGAATCCCATTGCCGCGGGATTCGGATCGTTTTTTCATGGATCAAAGCGCGAGGTCGTAGGCCGCGCGGAGGGGATCGCCGCCCGTGCCGGGATAGGCCACGATCCCGCACGGCTGAAAGCCGCTCTTTTCCAGGAAGCGCCGCATGGCGGCGTTGCCGCGATGGGTGTCCGCGCGGACGGCGCTCAGGTGCATGGAGCGGGCCATGTCAACCGCGTTTTTCAGAATCTCTCCGGCCAGACCGCAGTGGCGGTGCGCGTCGCCGAGGGCCATGCGGTGGATGGTCAGATAGGGCGCGGCGGTGTGCCATGCGCCGTCGATGGTCTCGTAGACCGGCTCCGGCTCCGCGGTGAGCACTGCGATGGAGGCGATGCGGCCGCCGTCGTCGAACACATAGGCGCGGCCGACGCGGATGTCCTCCGCGATGATTTCGGCGGAGGGATAGCCGTCCTGCCATTGGTCAATGCCCAGCGTGGCCATGAAGGCCTGCGCCTGATGCACCACGTCCATGATCTGCGGCAGGTCGGCGGGGATCGCCTGTCGGAATGTCGGCATGCGGGACGTCCTCCTTTATCCGAGATAGGCGCGCAGCAGGTTGAAGGTGTTCTCCACGCCGTCGCGATGGCTGCGCTCGTAGCCGTGGGAGGCGTACACGCCCGCGCCGATCAGGCCGTGGCGCAGATCGTAGCCGCTCCGAAGCGTGGCCTCCACGTCGGAGCCGTAGTGGGGGTACACGTCCACGGCGTAGTCCACGCCCGCCCTGCGCGCCGCTTCGATCAGGCCGCGCACCACCGGATAGCTGTACGGGCCGCCGCTGTCCTTGGCGCAGATGGAGACCTGCCGTTCGGTGCAATCCAGCCCTTCGCCCACGCAGCCCATGTCCACGGAGATCGCCTCGGTCACGCCCTCCGGCACGCTGGAGGAGCCGCCGTGGCCGACCTCCTCGTAGACGGTGACGTGGCCCCAGACGCGCCGCGCAGGGGTGATGTGCTCGTCCTTCAGATACTTCGCATAGCCCAGCAGGATGCCCACGGAGAGCTTGTCGTCCAGAAAGCGGCTCTTGATATAGCCCTTTTCGGTCACGCGGGTGCGGGGATCAAAGCAGACGAAATCGCCCACGCCAATGCCCAGCGCCTGCACGTCCTCCTTCGAGGAGACGTGCTCGTCCAGCACAACTTCCATGTGCTCCCAGGTGCGGGAGGTGGTGGAGTAGTCGCCGTTGACGTGCACGGAGGCGTCCGTCAGCTGCAGCGTGCCCTCGTAGCTTCCGTCAAATTTGGTGACGACGCGCACGTTTTCGGCCTCGGCGTTGTTGGCGTTCATGCCGCCGATGTTCGTCACGCGCAGGCGGCCGTTGGACTTGATCCCGGCCACCATGCCGCCCAGTGTGTCCAGATGGGTCTCCAGCAGCACGCCGTCATCCGCGTCCGCGCCGCCCAGATCCACCAGCACGCCGCCCTTGCGGGTCTTCACCGGCGCGTAGCCCAGCGCCTGGAATTCCGTCATCACGAAGTCTGCGGCGTTGTCGGTGTAGCCCGACGGGCTGTCGATCGCCAGAAGTTTGCAGGTTTCCTGTACAATGAAATCGGTGTAGCTCATGGGAAAGTACCTCCGTTGGGAAATGGGATTCCGCCCGAAAGATTCCGGACGAGGAAAGGGGGCCTTCGGAAGAAGACCCCCTCTTCTGTTTGGGTGAAATGAGCGGATCAGCGCTCCGTGCCCAGGAAGAACAGCGCCAGCGTGCCGGGACCGGAGTGCGCGCCGATCACGGGGCCGACATAGTTGATGGTGATCTCCTTCACGCCGAAGCGGTCGCGAACCAGAGCGGCCAGATAGTTGGCGTCGTTTTCGCAATCGCCGTGGGAGATGAAGATGTGCTGATCGGAGAGATCGACGCCGCGCTTTTCCATCTCGGCAACCAGCGCGCGGATGGAGGCCTTGCGGCCGCGGGCGGTGTCGGTCTTGATCAGATGCCCCTCGTTGTCCACGTGCATCACGGGCTTGATGCTGAGCATGGAGCCCACGATGGCGGTGGTGGCGCTGACGCGGCCGCCGCGCTTCAGGAACATCAGGTCGTCGACGGTGAACCAGTGGCAGAGGTGCAGCTTGTTGGCCTCGGCGTAATCGCGAACCTCCTCGATGGACTTGCCGGCCTGCTTCTGCTTCCAGCAGTGGTACACCAGCAGTCCCTGACCCAGCGAGGCGCACAGGGTGTCCACGGTGTAGATCCTGCGGTCAGGATACTTCTCGCGCAGCTCCGCGGCGGCCAGCTCGCCGGCGTTATAGGTGCCGCTCAGACCGGAGGAGAAGCCCAGATAGAGCACGTCGCGGCCTGCGGCGACCAGCGGCTCCATGAATTCAAGGAAGCTCGCCTGATTCACAGCGGAGGTCTTGACGTTCCTGGCGGTCTTCAGGCGTTCGTAGAAATCGTGGAAGCCGATCTCGCGGCCGTCGAGGTAGTTGTTGAAGGTATCGTCGTCAACGTAGACGGTCAATGGAAGCACTTCGAGCTGCATCTCCTCGGCCAGGGCGGCGGGAAGATCGCAGGAAGAATCAGTCATAATCACATAATCGCGCATTGTGGGAACCTCCTTCGCAACGGGTTAACGGTGTTAACTTGCTGCTATTATACCACACCGTCGCCGGACTGTCGAGGGGCCTGGCGGTTCTCGTAGAGGAAAAGTTGGCGGTCGATCATGGAATAGAGGGCTTCGCGTGCGGATTCGTCGGGGCGCATGTCGTCGTGCTGGTTCATCATGGCCGCGCCGTAGAGCACGGCGCGGATGGCGCAGACGTTGGCGTATACCTCCTGATCCGTCAGATGGTATTCCCTGGCGAAGCGGGAGATGAGCTGCTTCGTCAGAGAGGATTGATCGAACAGGTGGCTCAGGTGCCATTTGCCGGTGGTTTCGTCCCGCTGGGTGATGAGGGCGCAGAAGTGGGGCGTATCGCACAGAAAATGCAGGTATTCCCTGCAGATGACCCTCAGCTGCGCGCCCACATTGCCCTCCAGGGAGCGCAGCGCGTCAGCCTGCCGGGCGAACCAGTCGCGGTTGAGCGCATCCGCCACGGCTTCGAGCAGCGCCTGCCGGTCCTTGAAGTGCTTGTAGGGCGCGGCGCAGGATACGCCGCAGGCCTGGGCGACGCGCCGAAGGGAAAAGCCCTGAATGCCGTTCTGCTCCAGCTCGCGGATGGCTGCCTGGATCAAACGGTCGCGCACCGCGCTGCTTCCTTCCATGGCCGTCACTTCCTCTCGTTGGCATTCATTATAGCATGTTCCCGCGCCCTGGACAAGGGTTCAAAAAGCGAATGCCCCGCCGCAGAGGCGGCGGGGCGGAAAAAGGGATCAGGTGAGCTCCTTCATGCCGGTATAGAGCTCGTAGTAGCGGCCCTTCATGGCCAGCAGATCGTCGTGATCGCCGCGCTCGATGATCTCGCCGTTTTCCAGCACCATGATGGCGTTGGCGTTGCGGACGGTGGAGAGGCGGTGGGCGATGACGAACGTGGTGCGATCCTCCATCAGGCGATCCATGCCCTTTTCGATCAGGCGCTCGGTGCGGGTGTCGACGGAGCTGGTGGCCTCGTCCAGCACCAGGATGGGCGCCTTGCTCAGCGCGGCGCGGGCGATGTTCAGAAGCTGGCGCTGGCCCTGGGAGAGGTTCGCGCCGTCGCCCTCGATCACGGTGTCGTAGCCGTCGGACAGGCGCTTGATGAAGCTGTGGGCGCTGGCGGTCTTGGCGGCGGCGATGACCTCCTCGTCGGTGGCGTCCAGGCGGCCGTAGCGGATGTTCTCCATGATCGTGCCGCTGAACAGGTGGGTGTCCTGCAGCACCATGGCGATGTTCCTGCGCAGCACGTCCCGCTTCAGGTCGTGGATGTCCACGCCGTCGATGGTGATCGTGCCGGAATCGATGTCGTAGAACCGGTTCAGCAGGTTGGTGATGGTGGTCTTGCCCGCGCCGGTGGAGCCGACGAAGGCGATCTTCTGGCCGGGCTTGGCGTAGAGGGAGATGTGCTTGAGGATGGTCTTGCCGGGCACATAGCCGAAGGTCACGTCGTCGAGCACCACATGGCCCTCCAGCTTCTCGGGCGCCTTGGCGTCGGGCGCGTCGGGCGCTTCGGGATCGAGATCCATGATGCGGAACACGCGCTCCGCGCCGGCCAGCGCCGAGAAGATGGTGCTCATCTGCTGGGACAGCTCGTTGATCGGGCGGGAGAACTGGCGGGAATAGTTGACGAACACGGCCAGGCCGCCCACGTCGAACCGGCCCAGCGCGCACAGCGCGCCGCCGATACCCGCGGTCAGGGAGTAGCTGATCTGGCTGGTGTTGCCCATGATCGGGCCCATGATGCCGCCGAAAAACTGCGCCATCATCTGCTTGCCGCGCAGATCGTCGTTGAGCTTGCCGAACTCCTCCTCGCAGACGTCCTCGTGGCAGAAGACCTTGACGACCTTCTGGCCGGAGACGTTCTCCTCGATGTAGCCGTTCACCGCGCCGAGGGCGGCCTGCTGGGCGGCGTAGTACTTGCGGCTGCGCTTCATGATCAGCGCGCCGCCCTTGGCGAAGATGGGGATGAACACCACGGTGATCAGCGTCAGCCAGATGTTGGTGTACAGCATCAGCGCAAGCGTCATCACCAGCGTGATCGCGCCGGAGACCAGCGAAGTGATGGACGAATCGAGCATGGTGCCGATGTTGTCCACGTCGTTGGTGAAGCGGCTCATGATTTCGCCGTTGCTTTCGTTGTCGAAGAAGCGCACGGGCAGGGACTGGAGCTTGTTGAACAGGTCGTTGCGGATCTTTTCTATGGAGCTCTGGGAGACGACGATCATCAGCCGGTGCTGGAAGTAGGTGCCCAGCACGCCGGTCAGGTACACGCAGGCCAGCACGCCCGCCATCATCAGCAGGTAGGCCACGCGGTCGGCGGCGGAGGTGGAGCCGTCGGCGATGGCGTTGACGATGGGGCGCAGAATGTAGGAGCCCGCCAGCGATGCGGCGGTGCTCAGCAGCATGCACAGCAGCGCGCCGACCATGCGCTTCCAATAGATGGCGACATAGGAGAGGATGCGCATCATCGTGCGCTTTGCGTCCTGGGGTTTGCCCGTGGCGGGGCCGTGGCCCGGACCGTGTCCCGGGCCGTGCTTCGGGCCGGGCATGGGCCCCTTCGCAGCCTGGGGCTTGCTGCCGATGCCGCCGTAGCGCTTGACGAGGTTTTCTAGACTTCTTCCGGCCATTATGCTCCCTCCTTCCGGTCCATCTGAGAGTAGTAGATCTCCTGGTACTCCTGGTTGGAGGCCAGCAATTCGTCGTGGGAGCCCACGCCGGTGACGCGGCCGTCGTCGAGCACGATGATCTTGTCCGCGTCCATCACAGAGGTGATGCGCTGGGCGATGATGATCTTGGTGGAATCCTTCAGCTCGTTTTGGAAGGACGCGCGGATGCGGGCCTCGGTGGCGGTGTCGACCGCGCTGGTGGAGTCGTCCAGGATCAGGATCTTCGGCTTCTTCAGAAGCGCGCGGGCGATGCACAGGCGCTGCTTCTGGCCGCCGGAGACGTTGGCGCCGCCCTGATCCAGCTCGGTATCGTAGCCGTCGGCGAAGGTCTGGATGAAGGGATCGGCCTGGGCGGCCTTTGCCGCGGCGACGACCTGCTCCATGGGCGCATTCTCATCGCCCCAGCGCAGGTTTTCCTCGATGGAGCCGGAGAACAGCACGTTCTTCTGCAGCACCATGCCCACGCCGCTGCGCAGGCGGGTCAGGTCGTAGTCCTTGACGTTCACGCCGTCCACCAGCACCTCGCCCTCGTCCACGTCGTACAGGCGGGGGATCATGCTCACCAGCGTGGTCTTGCCGCAGCCCGTGGAGCCGATGATGCCCACGGTTTCGCCGGCGCGGATGGTCAGGCTGATGTTCTGAAGCACCTGCTCGTCGCTGTTCTTGTAGTAGCGGAAGCCGACGTTGCGGAATTCCACATCGCCGCGGGTGACGTCCAGATCCCTGCGGGCGGCGTTTTCGTCGGTCAGGTCGATCTTCTCGTCCAGCACCTCGGAGATGCGCCGGGCGGAGGCCAGCGCGCGGGAGCTGTTCAGGAAGACCATGGTCAGCATCATCAGCGACATCAGAATCTGGTTGACATAGTTGATGAACGCGGTCAGGTCGCCCACGGCCATCGTGCCGCCGATCACCTGATTGCCGCCGAACCAGATGACGGCCAGCACGGTGAAGTTCATCAGCAGCATCATGATGGGCATCATGGCGATCATCACGTTCAGAGCGCTCATGGCGGTGGCTCTCAGATCGCCGTTGGCCTCGGCAAAGCGCTCCTTTTCGTAGTCCTCGCGCACGAAGGACTTGATCACGCGCACATTGGTCAGATCCTCCTGGATCTTGTTGTTCAGGCCGTCGACCTTGGACTGCATCCGGGAGAACCGGGGGAAGCCGATGCGGATGACCGTGATGACCACCACGAGCAGCAGCGGGATCGTGACCGCCAGCACCGTGGCCAGATTGGGATTCATGAGGATGGACATGATCAGCGCGCCGATGAGCATGCCCGGCGCGCGCAGGCACATGCGCATGATCATGTTGATGATGTTCATGATCTGGGTGACGTCGTTGGTCAGGCGGGTGACCAGCGAACCGGTGGAGAAGTGGTCGATGTTGGCGAAGGAGAATTTCTGGATCTTCGCGTACACGTCGCGCCGGACGTCCGCCGCGAAATTGACGGACGCCTTCGAGGCGAAGTAGGCGCCGCCCACGCCGCCGAACATCATCAGCAGGGCGGTGAGGATCATCAGCGCACAGGTGATCGCGATATAGCGCACGTCATGGTTCGCCACGCCCACGTCGACGATCTTCGCGTACAGCGCGGGCAGCGCGATTTCACCGATGACCTCCGTGATCATGCACAGCGGACCGACGATGAAGTAGATCCAGTAGGGCTTCGCATAGTTCAGCCATCTTTTCAAGAAGAAGCACTTCCTTTCATAATCTTTTCAGGGGGAATTGCCGCGGGTCTACGGGCGGAATTCCCCGCTTTCCAGCCGCCGGAGGTTTTCCTGAATCCGCCGCAGAAGGGCGGAGAGTTGGGAGATGTCCTCCTCGCTCAGGCCGGAAAAGGCCGCCTGGTCGATCTGATCGAAGGCGTGGCAGGTTTCGTGAACGGTGCTCAGGCCCTTCGCCGTGATGGACACGTTGTTGCGGCGCAGGTCGTCCTCGTCGCCGGTGCGGGAGATGTAGCCCTCGCTGGCCAGCGATTTCAGCGTGCGCGCCACGCAGGCCGGACTGATATCAAACCGGCTCGCCAGCTCCCGCTGGGAGGGCGTGTCCGCGCAGTGGCTCAGGTGCATCAGCAGCATGCGCTGGCTGCGGTGCAGGCCGGTATCGCCGAAGAGCTTGTCGATGTTCCGGTGGTGAAGGCGCGTCGTGTGAATCAGCAGGTCGATCGCCTGATGAATCTGAGCGCCGCGCTCGGTTTGCTGTTCCATGGTTCCCTCCAATCAAATCGTTAGCATGGTTATGATTAACATGCTTCGTATTATAACAGCATGGAATGGAAGCTTCAAGGAGGAATTTGATTATTGCTGTGTAAATTATGCAGAAATGGAAAAATCCGGCTTCGGAATTGAAACAAACGGCCAATCGAGCGAGTCTAATGAACAGAATGGAAGGCGCTTGGAAGAGCGCGACCGGGAAAGGAAAAGAAATGATGAAGAGATTGCTGTGCGCGCTGATTGCCGCTGGAATGATTGCACAGGGGGCGGCGTGTTTCGCGGAGGAGGAGCCGGCTGCGCCGGTGAGCGAGCCGCCCGCCGCGCTGGCGGAGGAGACAGAAGCAGCGCCCGAAGCCGGGGAAAGCCCCGCGCCGGAGGACTCGCCCGAGCCGAAGGAAACGCCTGCACCGGATGAAACGCCTGCACCGGATGAAACGCCTGCGGACACGGATGCGCCGGAGGATTCGCCCGCGCCGGAGATTCCGGAAGACGCCGAGGCGTGGATGATGCTGGGCGAAACGCCGGTGTGGGGCGATCTGTCCGTGCTGGTGGAGCAGGCGCCCGAGGGCTCTGTGATCTGGCTGCGGGCGGAAAAGCCCGTGTTTCTGGAGCAGGCGCCGCTCTATCGCCTGAGCCGACTGAAGCTGCGGCCGGATCAGGAGGTCTTTGCGAAGGGAGAATGGCGCGTGGCCTGCTTTGCGGAGGATCCGGAGTCGGTTGAGCAACCCGAGGAGCTCGATCCGGCCGGTTTTGCGGACGCCGGGGAGGATGCGACTGCGCCGCTTTACATCTGGACGGTTGAGAAAAGGGACGATCCCGCGCCGGAACCCGGGCCCACGTTCGATCCGGAAGCGGCGCAGATTTCGGTGAAGACGCTGCACTTCCCCGGCGCGGGCTGGTGCACCGTGCCGCCGGAGTTCCTCCTGTCCGGAATTCCGGAGGGCGCGGACTGGAACTATGCCGCGGTGGTCTACGATGAGCGCATTGAGAATCTGCAGGGCGACGCCTATATCGCTTCGGAGGAGGGCGTGTATACACTGCGGTTCGTCATCCTCGATGCGTCCGGCGACATCCTGTCCGCCTCAGGGGTCTATACGATCCTGCTGGACTGCACCGCGCCCGAGGTCTCCGTTCAGGTGGACGGGATGCAGAGCTATACGCTGACCGTTACTGCCGCCGACGACGTGTCCCGCGTGAAGGCGGTGAGCGTGGACGGCGGGACGAGCTGGAGCATCCTGGACGACGGCGGCTCGTTCACCTATACCGCGCCGGAGGCCTGTACGCTGGAGCCCGGCCAGGTGCAGGTGCGCGACTCGGCGGGCAACGTCTGGGCTTCCTCCGAGCGGTATGAGCTGAAGGCCGCTGAAGCCGGAGGCGGCGGATATGGCGGCGGAGGCGGCGGAGGGGACGGCGGTTCCGGCCAGAAGCCCCTGCCGCACGCGGCCGGCGAGGGCGCGGAGGGCGAGTACGGCGCGCTGGAGCTGGAGCTGCCCGAGGAGCCGATGCGCGCGCTGGTGATCGGCGGCGCGGAGCTGCCGCTGACGCTGGAGCTGGCGAACGCGGAGGGCGTGGAGAATCCCGCCGACGCCGAGCCGATGTTTACGGCGGAGCTGGCGGTCTGGGCGGCTGCGCACGACGGCGGCGAACCGGAGGACGGCGGGGCGCAGGACGATCCTGCGCCGGACACGCTGATCCTGACGGCGGTGGAGGAGCCGGAGATGGGCGACCGCTTCGAATACCGCTGGCGCTTCAGCGGCGAGGTGCTCCGGCTGCTGTCCAACAGCGGCGTCCGGACGCTGGCGCTGGAGGTGAACGGCCAGATGGCCGCGTTCCCCACGGAGGGCTTCACCGGCGGCACGAAGTACGCGGAGCTGCGCATGGCCGGCGTATCGATGAAGAAGTTCGATTATACCGTATCGATGACCTTCGATCTGGATCCCAATCACATTCCCCGGCTGGCGCAGGACGACTTTTCCGAATCCTGCGACCTGGCGATTCTGGCGGAGGCGGAGGGCGGACGCTATGTGCTGAGCGCCGAGCAGAAGGGTGAAATGTACTATTACAATGTGTACCTGGGGCCGCGCGAAATGATGAACGTCCCCTATGGCGAATATGCGGCCTCGACCCGCAGCTGAGAATGGAGGAGCGAGCATGGGAGCAGCCAAGCGCATTCTGGTTCTGACAATGGCGGTTTTGCTGGCGCTGAGCGGCGCGGCGGTCGCCGAGGTTTCCTTTCAGGGTCGGGTGATTGCCGGAGAGACGGTGGCGATCGCCGCGCCCTTCGGCGGCGTGGTGGACAAGGTGCACGTGCGCCTGGGCGATCCGCTGGAGGTGGGCGATCCGGTGGCTTCGCTGGAGACCACCCGGGTTTACGCCGCGGCGGACGGAACGGTCAGCGGCATCTTCGCCCAGGAGGGGGACGATACCGAGGGCATCGTCTCCCGCTACGGCGCGGTGCTGTACGTGGAACCCCTGGGCAAATACACCGTGGCCGCCACCACGGAAAAGGCCTATAACATCAGCGAAAACCGCTTCGTCCATATCGGCGAAACCGTGTTCCTGCGCTGCGTTTCCGACGGCAGCCATCAGGGCCGGGGCGTGGTGAAGGGCTATGGCGACGACACCAGCAAATACAACGTGGAAGTCATCGCCGGGGAATTCTGCATTCAGGAAACCGTGGCCATTTACCGGGACGAAAATTACGACGCAAAATCCTGCATCGGCCGGGGCGACGTGGCCGCCACCACTCCCGTGGCGGTGA
>SFJH01000053.1 GCA_004555155.1 Clostridiales bacterium | reverse complement strand
CCCTGCAGGAATCGTCACGGTCGGACGAAGCTTGGTGCAGTCACCGCCCTGGGAACCACCTGCGCGTACACCGGTTGGATTCTCTGCGGAAAATGCAAACGTTTTGGAGTTCTGGATCATACAATAGTTGTTCATATTCTTCCCCTCTCTGAGATAATGTACAATAAGTTGCGCAAAAATGAATAGACATGGTGGGCAGGCAGCTGATAGAATGGAGTTGCAACACAAACATTCGAAAGGAGCCTGGGAACCATCTCTGAGAAGATTGTAACACTGAACGAGGAAGTAATCAATGGGCAAATCAAGGAACTGGTGCGAGGGAGTATATTATATCACGCTTTACTCAAATAATAAAGCGCTCCCAACAAAATACCCATATCAATTACAAGTCCATTCGTAATCGGTATTGTTTTCAGTATGTAAGAAATCCGATACAATATTCGTAATGGGTGGTGATAATGTGAATGTAGCGGCAAGGCTCAAGCAGCTGATGGATGAACGCGGAATGAATGTCTACGCGTTGGCACAGGCTTCAGGTGTTTCGTGGCAGACCGTAAAGAATATCTTCATTCTGACGAGCAACCCTTCGGTGGGTACGCTTACGAAGATATGCAATGGGCTGGGCGTGACCATGTCACAGTTCTTTGCCACCGAGGAAGAAGGCATCGTTGTCACCCTGACTGCAAAACAGCAACGTGTACTCAACCGCTGGAATTCCTTGTCTGAGGAACAGCAGAAGGTATTCGAAGATATGCTCGATATGGTAACTGATCTGAATAAACGGTAGTGGGTATTGGCGCTTCGTCGCCGGTGCCTACTTTTTTTATGTCTGTTCGGATTACATCAAAGCGGCCCTTTTGAGTAAATTCCTGCGTAAAAACTGTGGCTTTTGTAAACATAGAGAGGGAAATCCGAAATTTCGGTGAATGCTTATATGAAGTTGTTTTTTGAATTTCCGTGTGCTATCATATATTCTTGGAGAAGTGGATACACTTCAAACTACGAAAAACATCAAATATACCCCCGTTTGATGTATCGATAGTGGGGTAAAATACCCCCGCAGTATTGCTCCATTGACAACTGAATATTTTCCCCTGCATTGTATTGTCGTTCAAGTTAGGGGGGCGTGCTGTTCCTGGACGAGCTGCCGGAATACCGCCGCGACGTGCTGGAAGCGCTGCGCCAGCCGCTGGAGGACGGCTTCGTGACCATCACCCGCGTCAGCGCCCAGGCCACCTATCCGGCGCGATTCGTGCTGATCTGCTCCATGAACCCCTGTCCCTGCGGACATCTGGGCAGCCGCACGCAGCAGTGCCGCTGCACGCCCGCGGAGATTCGACGGTATCTGAACCGCATTTCCGGCCCGCTGTTGGATCGCATCGACATGCACGTCGAGGTGGAATCCATCCCCGCAGAACGGCTGTCCGACGCGGCGGAATCGGAGTGCTCCGCATCCATTCGCGCGCGGGTTTCCGCCGCCCGTGAGGTCCAGCGGAAGCGTTACGATGCCGAGCGCGGCAGTATTCGCTGCAACGCCCAGCTGGACGCGCGCACGCTGGCGAAGTCCTGCGCGATGACGCCGGAGGCGCGGGAGCTGCTGCTGTTGTCCAGCGAGCGTCTGAACCTCTCCAACCGCGCCTACACCCGCATCCTGAAGGTGGCCCGCACCATCGCCGACCTGGAGGGCGCGGACGAGATCGCCGCCGAACACATCTCCGAAGCCGTGCAGTACCGCACGCTGGATCGGAAATACTGGGGATAGCCGCCCGCGGTTGACATATCGCATCCGCGCCTGATATACTGTATACAAATACAGTCGAGGAGGCATTCCCATGAAACGCGCCGCTCTGTTGCTCGCCGTTCTGCTGCTTTGCATCGTGACCGCGCCCGCCTGCGCTGATCTCGACGAAGCGAAAAGCGCGGTCGACATGGAAACCGTGAAGGACTTTCTGCACGAGTTATATACCATCAACGCCTGCGACCTGGCTTTCTCCGATTCTGTCGATTCCGAATCACGCGATATGCTGTACGCCGCCTGGCTGGTCGGCCGACTCGGCCCGCACTGCGCGCCGGAAGTGCTCGACCTTCTTCGCACAAGCCGCTTCCCCTTCCGCTGGATGGAGGAAGGATGCACCGCCATGGTCGGATCGGTCGTGCTTGAACAGCGAAATCCTGAGAGCGCTGGCGAGGGTCGTTTCACCTACACGATCGATCTGCTGCTATTCCCTGCGTCCGGGGCGGCGGAATCTCTCACACTCACCGGTCGTCTGACTCAGAGCGGCGAGACCGGCCTCATTGCCGATCTCCGTTTCGACCATCTGTAACGTCCATTCTCCCGGGCATTGCGCAAATGACCGGGGTTCTTCACAGAATTCTGCTTTTTCGAAGATGCTTGACGGGGGTACGTATGGAATATACCGAGATGGAGCAATACTGGATCTGGCTTTCCAGCGTGGAGGGCGTCGGCGTGAAGCGGTTCTACCAGCTGCTGAGCATCTTCGAGGATCCCCGGGAGGTCTGGAACAACATCCGCGCACCAGAGCTCAAATTCCTGGGCGCGAAGGCGCTGGCGAACCTGCGCGCCGCCCGGGACGAGCGCTATTTCTACGGCGTATTCGCCGCGCTGGAGCGCGCGGAATGCCGTGCGATCACCCGCGTCTCCGATGACTATCCGAAACTCCTGTCCGAGATCTACGATCCTCCGGCCACGCTGTACGTCCGCGGCAACTGCCCTCTGGACGCGGAGCGGATGTTCTCCATCGTCGGCTCCCGCCGGTGCACGCGGGACGGACAGCGCGCTGCCCGGGAAATCGCCGCGCAGCTGGCACGCGAAGACGTGATCGTGGTTTCCGGCATGGCCCGGGGCGTGGACACCTGCGCCCACGAGGGCACGCTGAGCGCCCATGGCCGCACCATCGCGGTGTTCGGCTGCGGCGTGGACGTGATCTATCCGCCGGAGAACGATGAGCTGGCCCGGCGCATCCTCGACAGCGGCGGCGCTCTGATCAGCGAATATGTGCCCGGCACGCAGCCCCTCGCGGGACACTTTCCCGCGCGCAACCGCATCATCAGCGGCCTGACCCAGGGCACGCTGCTGGTGGAGGGCGCGAAAGGCTCCGGCGCGATGATCACCGTCAACTTCGCCACCGAACAGAACCGCGACGTATTCGCAGTGCCCGGCTCCATCTATTCCCCGCTGAGCGCCGCGCCCAACCAGCTGATCGTGGACGGCGCGCACCCGACGATCTCCGCCTGGGAGATCCTCGACCACTACCGCTGGGCGGAAAAGCCGAAGCAGCTGAGCACAGCGCCGAAACCGCCGGAGCTGGACGATGTGGAAAAATCCATCGTCCTTCCCCTCACGGAGCAGGAACTTTCCTTCGAGGAAATCGCGAATCTGACCCAAATTCCGCCATCAAAGCTAAATTCCCACTTGACAATGTTGGAACTTCGCGGAATAATAGTAAAAGTGCCGGGTGGCATGTATCGGGCCTATCTCGATCCGCCCGGATCCTCAATATGAAGCAACTTGAACACAACCGGAGGTATTCATGGCAAACAAGCTCGTCATCGTCGAATCACCGGCAAAGGCAAAGACGATCGGAAAGTTTCTCGGCAGGGGCTATAAAGTAGAAGCCTCTCAGGGACACGTCCGCGACATGCCCAAGTCCCAGCTCGGCGTAGATGTTGAAAACGGCTTCGAGCCGAAGTATATTACCATCCGCGGCCGCGGAGAGATTCTGAACAAGATCCGCAAGGAGGCCCGCAGCGCCAGCAAGATCTACCTCGCGACAGACCCGGACCGCGAGGGTGAAGCCATCTCCTGGCACCTGGCCAACGTGCTGGGCATCGACGAAAACACCGCCTGCCGCATCGAGTTCCACGAGGTCACCGCGAAGGCCGTCAAGGCTGCCGTCAAGGCCCCGCGCACCATCAATATGGATCTGGTCAACGCCCAGCAGGCGCGCCGCGTGCTCGACCGCCTGATCGGCTACAAGATCAGCCCTCTGCTCTGGCAGAAGATCAAAAAGGGACTGAGCGCCGGCCGCGTGCAGTCCGTCGCCGCAAAGATGATCTGCGACCGGGAGAACGAGATCGAAATCTTCGTTCCCGAGGAATACTGGTCCATCGACGCGAAGTTCAGGATCGGCCACGCGACCATCTCTGCGCGCTTCACCGGTCTGGACGGCGAAAAAGCCGAGCTCAGCAACAAGGCCGACGCCGACGCGGTGATCGCCCGCTGTGAGGGCGCCCAGTTCGCCGTATCGGCCATCAAGCGCTCCGAGCGCCGCAAATACCCCACCGCGCCGTTCACCACCTCCAACCTGCAGCAGGAGGCGTCCCGCAAGCTGGGCTTCACCACCCAGAAGACCATGCAGATCGCCCAGCAGCTCTACGAAGGCGTGGAAATCGCCGGCGAGGGCTCTCAGGGTCTGGTCACCTACATCCGAACCGACTCCACCCGCACGGCCGACGAGGCGCTGGAGGCCGTGCGCGCGCTGATTCTGGACGGCTACGGCGAGGCCTTTCTGCCCGAAAAGCCCAACGTCTACAAGACCCGCAAGAGCGCTCAGGACGCCCATGAGGCCATTCGCCCCACGGACATCTACCGCCGTCCCGAGAACATCAAGGCCTCCCTGTCCAGGGATCAATACCGCCTGTACAAGCTCATCTACGACCGCTTTGTGTCCAGCCAGATGACCCCCGCGGTCTACGATACGCTGGGCGTGGACGTGGATTCGTCCACCGGCGCGCGGTTCCACTTCAACGGCCAGAAGCTGCGCTTCGCAGGCTTCACCACCGTCTACGAGGAGAGTACCGACGACAGCCCGGAGGAGGCCAGCGCCAAGAGCCTGCCCGACCTCACCGAGGGCATGCAGGCGACGATGGAGGCCATCGATCCCGAACAGCACTTCACCCAGCCGCCGCCGCGCTACACCGAGGCCAGTCTGGTGCGCACGCTGGAGGAAAAGGGCATCGGCCGCCCCTCCACCTACTCCCCCACCATCTCGACGATCATCAACCGCGGCTATGTGGCCCGGGAGAACAAGCGCCTGATTCCCACGGAGCTGGGCAAGATCGTCAACGACATGATGTGCAAGCACTTCCCGAACATCGTCGACATCACCTTCACCGCCAACATGGAGGAGGCGCTGGACGAGGTCGAGGCCGGCGAGCTGGAATGGCACAGAATCATCGCCGAGTTCTACGGCCCCTTCGAGGAGACGCTGGAGAAGGCCGAACAGAACATCGAAAAGGTATCCATCGAGGATCAGGTTTCCGACATTCCCTGCGAGAAGTGCGGCGCCATGATGGTCTACAAGATGAGCCGCTACGGCAAATTCCTGGCCTGCCCCAACTTCCCCAACTGCCGCCACACCATGGCGCTGCCCAAGAACATCAACGTGCCCTGCCCCCAGTGCGGCGCGGAGCTGCTGGAGCGCGTGAGCCGCAAGGGCCGCAAGTTTTACGGCTGCGAGCGCTATCCCGAGTGCGATTTCGTATCCTGGGATCTCCCCGTGAAGGAGACGTGCCCCGTCTGCGGCGGGCGCATGGTGCTCAAGCGCGGCGCGAAGGACACGCTGTTCCACGTTTGTGTCAACGAAACCTGCCGCCACCGCGTGCAGATCGAGAACGGAGGTTCGGATGACGCAGAGCGCTAATTATCCCACCGTCACCGTCGTCGGCGCGGGACTGGCCGGCTGCGAGGCCGCATGGCAGCTCGTCCGCCGGGGCATCCCCGTCCGGCTGATCGAAATGAAGCCGGTGAAGTTCAGCCCGGCCCACAAGATGGAGGGCTTCGCCGAGCTGGTCTGCTCCAATTCGCTGAAGGCCGAGCAGATGACCAACGCCTCCGGTCTTTTGAAGGCGGAGATGCGGGCGCTGGATTCGCTGATTCTCTCTGCGGCAGAAGCCAGCCGCGTGCCTGCGGGCGGCGCGCTGGCCGTCGACCGCAATCTGTTCTCCGACCGGATCACGCAGACGCTGCGGAATCACCCGCTGGTGACCGTCGAAAACGCCGTCGTGGACGAAATTCCCGACACTCCGGCCATCATCGCCACCGGCCCGCTGACCGACCCCGCGCTGACCGCCGCCATCGAAAAGCTGCCCGGCGCGAAATCGCTGCACTTCTTCGACGCCGCCGCCCCCATCGTGACGGCGGAATCGCTGGACATGGACAAGGTCTTCCGCCAGTCGCGCTACGACCGCGGCGGCTCGGACTATCTGAACTGCCCCATGAGCGAGGCGGAGTACAACGCCTTTTACGACGCGCTGGTGGGTGCGGAGCTGGCGGAGCTCCACGACTTTGAGAAGAAGCTGGTATTCGAGGGCTGTCTGGCCGTCGAAATTCTCGCCTCCCGCGGCCGTCAGACGCTGGCGTTCGGCCCGCTGAAGCCCGTAGGACTCATCGATCCCCGCACGGGCAAGGAGCCCTACGCGGTCGTTCAGCTGCGCCAGGAGAACGAGGCCGGCACGCTGTACAACCTGGTGGGCTTCCAGACGAGGCTCAAATGGGGCGAGCAGAAGCGCGTGTTCTCCATGATCCCCGGGCTGGAGCACGCCGAATTTGCCCGCTACGGCGTGATGCACCGCAATACCTATCTCAACGGCCCGGACATGCTGGGCGCAAACTACGCGCTGAAGGGCAATCCCCTGCTGCGCTTCGCCGGACAGCTGACCGGCGTGGAGGGCTACATGGAGTCCACGGCCTCCGGCCTCGTGGCTGCGGTCGGACTGGCCTGCTCCCTCACGGGAAAGCCCGAGCCGGACTTCACCGGAAAGACGATTCTCGGCGCCCTGGCGCGCCATGTCTCCACCCCCAGCGCCAACTTCCAGCCGATGAACGCCAACTACGGCATTCTCGAGCCGCTGGAGGCGCGCGTGAAGGGCAAGCGCAATCGCTACGAAAAGCTCAGCGAGCGCGCGATCGACGTACTGACCGAGGTGATCAAATCCAATGAGCTATGACAATGAAATCCGCAGCCCGTTCCGCGGCACGACGATCTGCGCCGTGAAGCGCGACGGCGTGACGGCCATCGCCGGCGACGGCCAGGTCACGCTGGGCGAGAAGACCATCATGAAGGGCACCGCCCGCAAGGTGCGCCGCATTTTCAACGACCGCGTGGTGATCGGCTTCGCCGGCAGCGTCTCCGACGCCTTCGCCCTGTCCGAAAAATTCGAGGACAAGCTGACCCAGTTCTCCGGCAACCTCCCCCGCGCCGCCATCGAGCTGGCGCAGGAGTGGCGCGCGGGCAAGACCGCCAAGCTGGAAGCCATGCTGCTGTGCGCGGACAAGGAAAACCTCCTGCTGGTCTCCGGCACCGGCGAGGTCATTGAGCCGGACGAGGGCATCCTCGCCATCGGCAGCGGCGGCAACTTCGCGCTGGCCGCGGGCCGCGCGCTGATTCAGAACACCGACCTCTCCGCCACCGAGATCGCCGAAAAGGCGCTGCGCATCGCTTCCGACATCTGCGTATTCACCAATTCGAACATCATCGTGGAGACGGTCTGAAAGGAGTAACCCATGACACAGCTTACCCCGCGCGAGATCGTCCGCGAGCTCGATCGCTATATCATCGGCCAGGACGAGGCCAAGCGCGCCGTGGCCGTGGCGCTGCGCAACCGCTATCGCCGCGCCCAGCTGCCGGAGGACATCCGCGAGGAGGTCACTCCGAAAAATATTCTGATGATCGGCCCGACCGGCGTCGGCAAGACCGAAATTGCCCGCCGTCTGGCCAAGCTGGTGGACGCGCCCTTCGTCAAGGTCGAAGCCACCAAGTTCACTGAGGTCGGCTACGTGGGCCGCGACGTGGAATCCATCATCCGCGACCTGGTCGAGGCCTCCATCCGGCTGGTCAAGGGCCAGCACGCGGAGCGCGTGCGCATCCGCGCCGAGGCAAACGTCGAGGACCGGCTGGTGGAGCTGCTGACCAATTCCGTCAAGCGCAAGCCCGTCAATCCCATCGACATCCTGCTGGGCAACAAGCCCAAGGAGCCCGAACTCAGCCCCGAGGACCGCAGCAAGCTGGCCGTGCGTCAGGACGACGTACGCACCCGCCTGCGCCGCGGCGAGCTGGAGCACGAGATCGTGGAGGTCGAGGTCGAGGAAATCGCACCCAAAGCCGAAATTCCCGGCACCGACATGAACATGAACGACATGCTGGGCGGTATCCTGCCCAAGAAAACCAAGCTGCGCAAGGTTGAGATTCGCGAGGCCCGCAAGATCCTGCTGGCTGAGGAAGAGCAGAATCTGATCGACATGGATCGCGTTTACAGCGAGGCCATCGAGCGCGCGGAGCAGCACGGCATCGTGTTCCTGGACGAAATCGACAAGGTGGCCGGTCGCAGCGGCGGCAGCGGCCCGGACGTCTCCCGCGAGGGCGTACAGCGCGACATTCTGCCCATCGTCGAGGGCACGACCGTAAACACCAAGTACGGCCCGGTCAAGACCGACCATGTGCTGTTCATCGCCGCGGGCGCGTTCCACGTATCCAAGGTCACCGACCTGATTCCTGAGCTGCAGGGACGCTTCCCCGTGCGCGTGGATCTGAAGCCGCTGACCGCGGAGGACTACAAGCGCATCCTGACGCAGCCCGAGAACGCTTTGATCCGCCAGTATCAGCTGCTGCTGGGCGTGGACGGCGTATCGCTGGAATTCGACGATTCGGCGCTGGACGTCATCGCCGAGTGCGCATGGAACGACAACGAAACCAGCGAAAACATCGGTGCGCGCCGCCTGCACACACTGATGGAGCGCATTCTCAACGACATCGCCTTCAACGCCGGCG
>SFJH01000052.1 GCA_004555155.1 Clostridiales bacterium | reverse complement strand
GCGCTGCCGGAGGAAAATCCAAAATCGCTTACGCTCTTTGGATTTTCCTCCGGGGACGCGCCTAAGTTAGCTGCGCGCCCGACTTTGCACGCAGGGGACATTGTACGAAATCTCTTGCCGCTTCCACGCATGGACTTTGGTTCGGGCGCGCGGGGAACGGCGGGGGCATGGTACAGCGCTGTGATGAGCCCAAGGGGCGCTGCCCCTTGGATCCCCGCCAGGGGGATGATCCCCCTGGACCCTTCTCCTGCTGCCGCCGTTTCTATTACAGCTTTTCTACCCTTCCTTTCCTCTCCCCCCATTGCCAATTCCCTCTTCCTCCGCTATAATATACCCATCCCCATCATGACAAAATTGGGGAAAAATCAGTGGATTAAGGGGAAAACTCGAAGATTATGCCCGGAAATCAACTTTTTCGTGTGGATAAACTCCTCGCCCTCACCGGCGTCGGCCGCTCCGAAGCGAAAAAACTCATCGCATCCGGCCGCGTCACCGTCTCCGGAACCGTCGTTCGCGATCCCGGTCTGAAAACCTCCCCCGACCTTCTCTTCCTCGACGGCCAGCCCATCTCCGTCGAAACCGACCTCTACCTCATGCTCAACAAGCCCGCCGGCGTCATCACCGCCACCGAGGACAAGCGCTTTCCCACCGTCCTCTCCCTCCTCCCCGACAAATACCAGCGACGCAGGCTCGGCCCCGTCGGCCGCCTCGACCGCGACGTCACCGGCCTCGTCCTCCTGACCACCGACGGAGAGCTGGCCCACCGCCTGATCTCCCCGAAGTGGAAGGCCGAAAAGACCTACCGCGCCGTGTGCGAAGGCCGCCTTACCCCCGCCGATGCGGACGCCTTCCGCGCAGGCCTCCAGCTTTCCGACTTCACCGCACGCCCCGCAGAGCTGCAGATCGTGTCCGCCACAGACGAACAGTCCGTCGCCGACGCGACCCTCACCGAGGGCAAGTTCCACCAGGTCAAGCGCATGTTCATCGCCGTCGGCCACCCGCTGATCTCGCTCAAGCGCACCCGCATCGGCTGCGTAAATCTGGACGAAGCCCTGCAGGAGGGCGAGTTCCGCCCCCTCACCGACGCCGAAATCCGAGGTCTCAAGGCCCAAACGTCGCTGCTAAAGGAGTAATCGCACATGAACGACCATTATTATACCGTCAATCCCACCTCCGCCCACGACCTGCGCCGCGTGGAATTCGAGCTCCTGGGCGAGGCCCTGCGGTTCGATACCGACGCGGGCGTGTTCTCCCGTGACGGACTCGACGTGGGCACGCGGGCGCTGCTGGAAGCGCTCCCCGAGCTCTCCGGGCGCGTGCTCGACCTGGGCTGCGGCTGGGGCGCGGTGGGCGTGACGCTGAAAAAGCGCTGGCCCCGGATCGATCTGGTCATGACCGACGTCAATCAGCGCGCCGTCGATCTCTCCCGGAAGAACCTCGCCCTCAACGGCCTCGCCGCGGACGTCCTCCAGGGCGACGGCTTCGAAAACGTGCCGGGAACCTTCGATTTCGTCATCACCAATCCGCCCATCCGCGCCGGCAAGCAGACCATCTACGGGATGTTCGCCGACGCCCGCGACCGGCTGCACCCCGGCGGACGGCTCTATATCGTCATCCGCAAGCAGCAGGGCGCGCCCTCCGCGCTGAAATACCTGCGCACGCTGTTCGATGAAGCCGAGGTCATCGCCCGCGACGCAGGCTTCTGGGTGATCGAATCCATCCGCAGATCATAAACCCAAACGCAACAAAAACGGCATGCTGTCCGATTCAGCATGCCGTATATTTGTACTTCCGCTCACCGCGCGCGCATCCGCCCGGCGTTTCGAAGGGCTCTGTCGCGAATTCGCGCCGCTCTGCGCTGCCGGAAGAGCTCCATCCAGTCGGGAATCGCCAGCAGATTCAGCGCCGCACAGACGATCACCGCCATCGCCGCCGCGCTCACCGGACATTCGCTCCACCGCGCGTCCCTCAGCAGCATCGCCGCCGCGCACAGCGCCAGCAGCGCCTCGCCCGCCAGCCCGCGCCCGTCCTGCGGGCCGTAGAGCGCCATCGCGCACAGCCCCGCCGCCATCGGCAGCATCGCCGCGAAGGCCGTCACCGCCCCCTCCGACTCCGCCGCCAGCAGCATCGCCAGCCCGCTGATCAGCAGCAGCGAAAGGCTCAGCCCCCGCCGGAACCCGCCGGCCTCGGCCCGCGAGCGCCGGAACACGCTCCTGCTCAGCTCCAGCACCACGCCGCCCAGAAAGAACGCCGCCAGCTCCGGATCCACCGGCGGCAGGAGCTCCGCCGCAAAGGCCCAGCGCAGCGCTCCCCCGCTCCGCACATCCGCCGCGTCGCAGAGCATGAGCGCCAGCAGACACAGCGCCGGATACAGCATCAGCCGCAGCAGTCCCACCGGAAGCTCCCGGAACAGCGACAGCGTGCCCTTCGGCCATTCGCGCCGCCGGAAGCACAGCGCCAGCAGCCCGCACAGCGCAAAGAGTCCGCCGGAGCAGCCCGCGCACAGCAGCGGCGTGTCGCCGCCGATCAGCAGGCACATCGAAAGCCCGATAAAGGTCAGCGCATCGGTCACCCGGGCGCTCACCCGGTCGCCCTGCGCCGCAAACCGCTCCTCCAGACACCGAAGCCCCGTCAGAAACGCGCCCGCCGTCAGCCACAGGGACGCGCTCCGGCCGATATCCGGAACCGTGAGGTCATCGCGTACTGCGGACGCGGTCAGAACCGCCGCATCATCGATGGCGACGACCGTCAGCGAACCCAGCACAAAGATCAGCGCCGCCGCCGCGATGGCCGTCAGCCCCAGCGCCATGAGCAGCGCGCCCGAGACCTTGCGATCGCTGAGCTGCTTTGCCGCGCACCTGGGAAACGCCTCTGACGCGCCCAGCGTGCACGCCGGAACCGCCAGCGCCGCCAGCCACATGGCCAGCGCATCCTCGCCCCTTCCCAGCATCGCCGCCAGCAGCGCGGCCATGGGCACGCCGACATTGAACAATCGAAATCCAGCCTTCATGTTGCCTCCTCAAACAAAAATCCCAGAGTTCGGACGACTTTCTTCTATTATATATTATATATGCGCGCCGCCCGTCATTCCAGTCCCGCGCCGACGCAGAAGATGCCGGTGGTGGTGTCCCGAAGCGCCACGCGCAGATCCACATCCTCTCCGGGCACGATCCCGGCGGCGTTCAGCGCCAGCTCTCTAGATGCGCGCCGCCCGTCATTCCAGTCCCGCGCCGACACAGAAGATGCCGGTGGTGCTGTCCCGCAGCGCCACGCGCAGATCCACGTCCTCTCCGGGCACGATCCCGGCGGCGTTCAGCGCCAGCTCCGAGCAGCGCATCGCCAGCTCGGGAAAGTTGTTCTCCTTGCTGAGATGGCCCAGCACGATCTGCTTCGCGCCGGCCTCCGCCAGCTTCACCGCCGCAGCGGCCGCATCGTCGTTGGAGAGATGACCGCGGCGGGAGAGAATCCGCTTCTTCAGATCGTAGGGATACGGCCCCGCCTGAAGCATGTCCGGATCATAGTTGGATTCCAGCAGCACCGCGTCCGCACCGGCCACGTACTTCATCCACCCGTCTCGGACACAGCCCAGATCGGTGGCCAGCGCAAACCGCGCCGCGTCCAACTCGAACAGATATCCCACTGATTCCGCCGCGTCGTGGGGCGTGGAGAAGCCCGTGATCTCCACCGGGCCGAGGAAAAAGCCGATCTCCGGCTCGATCACGCACTGATTCTTCGGCGCAACCGCGCCGATCTTCCCCTCCATGGCCGCCCAGGTGCCCGCCGTGGCGTAGACCGGCAGGTCGAATTTGCGGGAGAGCACGCCCACGCCGCGGATGTGATCGATGTGCTCGTGGGTGACGAGAATGCCGCTGAGCTGTCCCGGCGGCACGCCCACGCCCTCCAGCGCCTGCATCACCCGCGCGCCGGAGAGCCCCGCGTCCACCAGAATGTGCGCGCCGTCGCAGCCGACGTAGACGGCGTTGCCGCTGGAGCCGCTGAACAGCGGTGCAAATCGCAGCTCCATGTCAGACGCCCGTCAGATCGAACGGGGGGATGTACGCCTCGTCCGACGAGGACAGCTCCTGCACATAGCCGTCCTCCAGCCCCAGATCAAACAGATGCCCGGTCACGCGGTCGTATTCCTCCTGGGTGATGCGGCGATCCAGCGCGTCCACGCCCTGCACGTCGCCGAAGGGCGTATACTGCGCCATCAGGCTGACCCATGCGCCGGGCAGATTGTCGGCAATCCAGTCCAGCACCTCCATGGATTCGTCGGCGCAGCCGGGCAGCACCAGATGCCGCACGATCACGCCGGACTGAATGATCCCGTCGCTGTCCAGCCGCACCGGGCCCGTCTGCCGGAGCATCTCCCTGAGCGCCGGGCCGGCGAAATCGAAGTAGTCGGCCGCGCCGGAGTACCTCCGGGCCGAATCCCGCCGGACGTACTTCAGGTCGGGCAGATACACCTGCACCTTTCCCTCGAAGCGCCGGAGCGTCTCCACGCGATCGTATCCGCCGCTGTTCCAGATGACGGGCACGGGCGGCTGCTCCGCCAGCGACTGCCAGATGGACTCGGCGAAATGGGTGGGATTCACCAGATCGATGTTGTGCGCGCCCTGCGCAATCAGCTCCCGATAGATCTCCTTCAGCCGATCGACGGTGATCCGGCGGCCGAAGCGCTCGTGGGAGAGGGCGTAGTTCTGGCAGAAGCGGCAGCCCAGACTGCACCCGGAGAAGAAGACGGTGCCCGCGCCCCGGGCGCCGCTGATGACGGGCTCCTCGTCGTGATGAAGCGCGGCCCGGGCCACGACGGGCTCGAGCCCCATGCCGCAGAAGCCGGATCCGGTGTCCGCGCCGCGCGCCGCATGGCAGCGCCGGGGACAATCCGCGCAGATATAGGACATTGCGATCCCTCCTGAAGAAATCTCATCCGCCGCGCCGACGCCGGAGAGCATCGGCGCAGGCAGACGCATGTTTCACGTGAAACAAAAGCCGTCGGTGCGCCCATGTTTCACGTGAAACAGAATGAATTTGATTGTGTTCGCGATGTTTCACGTGAAACACTGCGCGATGCGCGCAGTACATTCCGGTCATTCGCGCTGCTTCGACCTGTTTCACGTGAAACACTGGGCCATTCGCGCTGTACCGGCGTGAAACCTCTCGTCCATTCGCACAGACCCGACCTGTTTCACGTGAAACATCTCCCGCGCGCGAATGGAAAATCTCACCTGCAGCGCAGGGTGATCAGCCAGACCTCCGCCGAGCTGCCCAGACGGAAGTTTGCACCCTCGCAGCCCAGCCCCTGGCTCACCAGCAGCGGCGCGGCTCCGGTGTACCATCCGGAGAGGAAGCGCTTTTCCGCGTCGTCCGGCGAAAGTGCATCTCCCGCACGAATGGAAAAACTCACCTGCAGCGCAGGGTGATCAGCCATACCTCCGCCGAGCTGCCCAGACGGAAGTTTGCGCCCTCGCAGCCCAGCCCCTGGCTCACCAGCAGCGGCGCGGCTCCGGTGTACCATCCGGAGAGGAAGCGCTTCTCCGCGTCGTCCAGCGAAAGCACGCTGCGGCCGAACAGCTGCACCTGTCCGCCGTGGGTGTGACCCGCCAGCAGCAGATCGGCCCACGCGCCGCCGTCCGCGGCCTCGGCAATGCGCACGTCCACCACCCGCGAGGGCCGGTGCAGCAGCGCGATGGCGCACTGATCCGCACGAATCTGCGCGGCGCAGGCGGCCACGTCGCCGCCGGTCTCCCCCACGCCCACGATGGCGATGGCGTCCGTGCCGTTGGACACCGCACAGATGGAGCCGTCGATCAGCCGCACGCCGGAGCCCAGCATGGCCAGCTGCAGCGCGTCCGCGCCGCCGTCGTTGTCGCCGGACACCGCCAGCTTGCCCAGCGGCGCGTCGAAATCGGCGATGGCCGCGAAGAACGCCTGACGGGCGGCGAATTCGTCCGCGCCCGAGCGCCCGTTGAGCCGGTCCAGCAGCGACGCGGACGCGTAATCTCCGCCCAGCAGCAGCAGATCCGGCTTCAGCGCCTGCAGCCGCCCGAACAGCCGTCCAACGGCTCCGGGCGTGTTTGCGCCGCAGAGATCCACATCGGTGACGAACAGAATCCGCGTGCCGTCAAAGCTGGCGGGGAGATCGGAAAGCGCCGCCTCGGCGTAGCGCACGTGCACAACGCGCGCGTTCAGATGCAGTCCCAGCGCGCCCGCGCCGATCAGCGCCAGCGCAGTCAGTCCCGCGATCAGTCCCCAGCGCCGCCGTTTTCTGCCGGAACGGGGTTTCTTCTTTGCTGCCATGTTCCTCCTGAAGTGTTTCACGTGAAACAAACTGCCGTTTCGTTCCAGATTTCGAAGGATGTGAAACAAGTGTGAATTTCATCGATGAAAAGTTGATATTTTGCCCAGGTTTGTCACAGCGCGGTCGTTGCAACCGGGCTGTTCTTCCATTATAATAGGAATGGTATTGCTATACAAGGGATTTTTGCGAAAAAAATTTCCTGCGCATATTCATCAAAATGTCAGGAGGCTTCCATGGAGCGCAACCGAAACGGACGGCTTCCATGGACGATTGTTCTGCTGATTTGCGTGCTCTGCTGCGCCGTCGCATGGGGCGGCGCGCTTCTGATCAACCGGGTGCGCAGCGCCAGCTCCTTCGGCAGCACCCGAACGCTGCCCCTGAGCGGCGTGCAGTCCCTCGTCACGCTGAGCGACGGCTTCGTCTACTACGACGGCAGCGCCATCGCCAAGGTGGGCGACGACGGAAACACGCGATGGAGCTATATGGTGGGCAGCGGCGCGGACTTCGATGCCAGCGACGCCGGGGTGGCGGCCTGGATCGGGCAGAAGCTGACCATCATCGACGGCGCGTCCGGCGTCACGGCCTACAGCGGCAATATGGACGCGAACGTGCTCTCCGCGCATGTGGGCAAGGAGTACGCCGCCGTGCTGCTGGAGCCGGAGCACAACAGTACGATTGTCCTGATGGAGACCGGCGGTCGGAGGGTCGACAGCATCACGCTGTCGGATCAGACCGTCATCGACTACGGTTTTTTCTATAACGACACCCTGTTCTGGGTGATGACCCTGGACACCAACGGCACCGCGCCCAGCTGTACGGTGAACACCTATCGCCCCGGGCGGCGGCTGGTGGGATCGATCACGGACAGCGAGCAGCTGCTCTACCGGGCGCTGTTCCAGTCGTCGCAGATTTGCGTCGTCGGCGACACGAACCTGAAGATCTTCAACTACAACGGCGTCGAGGAGCCGGACAAGCGGGAGCTGGTCTACGGCTGGACGCTGGCGGACGCGGATCGCAGCAGTGATTCGCCGCTGATGGCCTTCACGCCCAACGGCCAGTATGACGGCGACGTGGCCATCCGCGATCTGCGGCTGATACGCGGATCGACGGAGCAGATTGTGCGCATGCCCTACGGCTGCAGCCGCGTGGTGGTTCGCGGCGATCGGGTTTACGGCTTCTCCACGGAGGGCTACGCGATGATTGCGGTTCTGGGCCGACAGAAGGTGAGCGCCTATCCGCTGCCGCTGCAGTTTGATCAGGTGTACGGCGTGACCCGGAACAACGTGGCCGTTCTCGGCTATGGTTCGACGGTCTATCTTGTTTCACTGGACTGATGTATAGACGCCCCGCGCGGCGGGGAAACATATCCATAAACCGTGTATTTCGATTGAATTGGGGTTTGGGAGGGATTCAACTTGAACATTGTCGATCTGATTATCATCGCCGTCTTCATTTACTGCATGCTCGTGGGCATGTACAAGGGCATGATCGTGTCCGGGCTGTCGCTGGTGGGCTTTGCCGGCGCGTGGTTCGGCGCGCAGGCTGTCTATGGTTCCATCGCCAATTTTGCGCTGTCCAACACCACGCTCATGGCGGTGCTCAATCAGTATCTCGAGCCGGAGAGCTTCTTCTCCGATCATGCGGTGGCCGCGTCGGCGGTGAGCGACGTTGTGGCGGGCGGCGAGGCGGCCATTTCCGCCGCAGTGGCCTCTGTGGGCGAGAAGTTCGCGTTCATCGCCGAGGCCTTCAGCGCCAACGTCCGCAATCAGGCCTTTGCGAATCTGGGCATTTCCAGCATGTCCGATTACTTCAATCAGACGCTGTGGGTAGCGGTGTTCAATGTAGCGGCGTTCATTGTTGCGTTTATTGCGATTTATATTGTGATTTCGCTGATCGTCAACCTGCTGGATCACGTCATTTCGTTCCCGGTTATGCGCAGCTGTGACTGGCTTGTGGGCGGGATTGCGGGGATTCTTCGGGCGACGGTGATTGTGGTATTGCTGCTGACGGTGATGCCTGCGCTCACGAATGTGGTGAATCCGGAGATTACGAAGGATCTTCTTTCGGGGTCTGTGCTTTATACGTTTGCGTCTCAGCTCGACCTGTTGAATGTGACCGGATGGATCCGGGGACTTGTGATGGGATAGAGGATAGGGAGAGAAGAAGCGGCCTGCATGCAGGCCGCTTCTTTTGGGGTGGAGGAACGGCGGCAGTAAGAGAAGGAGTCCAGAGGGGATCCAAGGGGCGGCGCTCCTGCGGCTCGTGGAACGCTGAAGAAAGATGGAGTAGGAACGGCGGCAGCGAGAGAAGGAGTCCAGAGGGGATCATCCCCTCTGGCGGGGTGCAGGGGCAGCGCCCCTGCGGCTCGTGTAACGCTGATGAAAGCCGGGACAGAAACCAGCCCGCCCGACTGCAAAACCCGATGCGTGACGGGCCGATTGAATATTGAAGCAAGCTCCCTGCGTGGGGTCGGGCGGGCCGCTAATCAAGCGTCAATCTTGCGTCCAGTCAAAGAGCGG
>SFJH01000019.1 GCA_004555155.1 Clostridiales bacterium | reverse complement strand
GTAATCCTCGGCATCAACGAGGAAGGGCGGAAGGAAGTCCTGAGCATCACCATCGGTGAGAATGAGAGCGCGAAATTCTGGCTGAGCGTGCTGAACGAGATGAAAAACCGCGGCGTACAGGACATTTTCGTGATCTGTGCGGACGGCTTGAGCGGCATCAAGGAAGCCATCCACAGGATGAAAACCAGTGAGTTTGAGCGACTGAAAAAAATACTCTCCTGAATGTGCCAGGAAAGTGTGGAGGGCGCGCGATCCGACTCTGGAAAAGGGGGAACACAGGTGATTCACAGAATTGTTGACAAAAGATTTCGCTTCATTACAATGTTTAATTCTAAAACCGGCGCGTATGTGCGCAGCGGAATTCTGGATGAAGATGGAGAGGACACGGGCATCGATCCCTTTCAGGCCAGTTTTCCGCACCTGATTGATGTAGGTATCATGGGCCATTGCCTCCATGGGAAGACAGGCCTCTGCGCGAAAGCAGGAATAGGCTGTTATCAGAGTGGTCTGACCATAGAAAAGCCCAACATGGCGCTGGAAGATTTCCAGCGCATTGCAGAGGAATGTCGGGGCCGCGTCAACCAATTTGCATTGGGCGGACGCGGCGATCCTGACCAGCACGAGGATTTCGAGAAGATTCTTCAGATATGCCGCGAAAATGAAATCGTTCCCAATTTCACGACTTCCGGTTTTGGCATGACGCGGGAGATCGCCGAAATCTGCAGGAAATACTGCGGCGCGGTCGCAGTCAGCTGGTACAGAAGCGATTATACATACCGGGCAATTGAGATGCTTCTGAACGCGGGAATAAAGACCAATATACATTATATCCTTGGGAAAAACAGCATCGATGAGGCTGTCAAGCGTCTGGAGAGCGATTCATTTCCAAAGGGAATCAATGCCGTCATCTTTCTGCTGCACAAGCCGACGGGGCAGGGCACGCAAGCCAATGTGCTGTCGGGAGAGGATCCACGGGTTGCAGAGTTTTTTGCGCAGCTGGATGAGCGCCATCCTTTCAAGGTGGGGCTGGACAGCTGCAATGTGCCGGGGGCCATCCGATTCTGCAAAAGCATTGTTCCTGAATCCTTGGACACATGCGAAGGCGGACGATACAGCTGCTACATCGATGCGGATATGACGATGGTGCCTTGCAGCTTTGATCAGAAGAAGCAATATGCGGTCTCCATACGGAACGCAACCATCGAGGAGGCCTGGAACAGCGCGCCTTTCGAACGTTTTCGGGAAATAATGCGTCAAGCATGTCCGGGATGCGGAAGAAGGAAGCTCTGCCTGGGCGGATGCCCACTCATGCCGGAGATTGTATTCTGCGCAAACGAGGAACGAATGATTCAAGGAGGAAATTGACCATGAAGATCAGGACGGATTTTGTTACCAATTCCAGCAGTTCCAGCTTTGTTTTGGTGGTTCGCATCGGCTTGAAAAACGGAAAAGTATTGAAGTTTATAGGCGATAGCGGCATTGGTGAAGGCAATGAAACATATTGCAGGCTCTCGGCGAACGAAAATCCCTGCGAGTTGGGTCGGAGCAAGGACGTTCATGAATTGATCGAGAAGCTGAAGGCTTCCATCGTTGAAGAACCTTTTTCCGATGAGGAGCCCGAGCAGGTGCTGGATGATAGCGATTCCATCATCATGGAATTGAAGGATTTGTCCTCCATGAACGAGATCGAAAAGATCACCATCAACGGAGACCTCTACGGTAACGACGATCAGCATCAATACAAACACTTTACCTATTACAGGGATAGCGGCGTTTTGTTCTACGACGAAGGCGGCGAGGAGGTATATGATGAGGGCACTGGTGGAGAAATCGGATTCGGAGAGAAGACGGCTGTGCCCGGAAATCGGTTTGGGGAAGCGATCTCTCGGAAAAAGGGCTATACCAGAAGATTTTGTGTGCGACCTGCTTATGACCAGGATGTGGATCCCGATCCGGAGAAGCTTTCGCAGGAAAAGCGTCGCGTAGAAACGCTGAGAGCACAGTATGCGGCATTGAGAGAGCGCTTTCTGGGATTGATTCAAGGGCTGACTTATGAGAAGGAGATTGATTTTTTCAGGACAGCCTTCCTGACCAGTATTGACATTCTCAGACAAACCCGCTCTGTTTTTTCAAATATGTGGGCCTACTGCACGAATGAAGCCGCGAAAGCCGATTATATGGTTGTCGATGATGAGGTGCCTGCAGCGGAGTTCCTCGCGGGGGATCAGCTGGAACAGAAAGCACAGGAACTGCAACAGTATATGCAGGTCATCGACAGTGAGTGTTCTGACAGATCCGATGGATCGACGATGAAATTTGTAAAAATCAAAGACTTCTATCGGGCCATTCAGGAAGAAAATGAAGCAGGATTTCCCTCTTTCACAAAGGGCCTGGAAGAATGGAAAAGGACAATTCCTTTTGATCACGTATCGGAAATCGACTGTGCCGGGAAGACTTTTGCAATTGTCGGCCTTTCCGGTAATAAGATGACGAATTATCTGGGGATCGACTATTCTTCCATCTATGAGCAGCCGATCAAGGGATGGCTGAGACAGAATGGCGGAGTATGTCAGTATCAAGTATCGCTGAAATGCAATTATGTCATTGCAGGATTGGAAGCAGACAAAACAGATGCACTCGCGAAGGCCATTCGCTACCGCGATAGCGGGAAAAGTTCCCTGAAGATCATTCCGGAAGACGAATGTCTCAGACTGCTGAATGGCGAGACGTTGTAAGCCGCTCCCTAGGAACGAAAGGCGACAACCGGGATCTCGGGCCCCTTTGAGATGCACGGCATTATGCGCTCAAGTCAGGGAAAAATACTTGAATGCCAGCGTAGAGCGCCCGGAAATGCCGATGAAAAGGAGCGCAAGTATGGCGCGTGCCGTACAAGGATTGAGCAGGAAATTCAAAGGACTTGAAACGGATGCTGTAGTACTAGTTGATGTGGATGAGCCCCCGGCGGTGTTCAAGATTTTCTGTAAGCGGGCGAACTGTGACGCACAAATGATTCCTGGAGCCTGAGGTCGCCGTCATTGGAAGCCCGCAAAGGCAGCCACCGCGACAGCGGCCCGGCCTTGGCAGGTTGCCGGGGAAATGCTAGAATGGGTGGCCGACGGGAGGCCAGTAAAGCCTGCGATTCCCATCGCCGTCGGTGAAAAAAGCATAGCATTTCCCCGGCGTTCTGTCAAAGCTGGCGTCGATTGATGTCTGTCCGCAGGCGTCCTGTTCCGCAATCGGACTAATTTCTGGTCAGCCTACCGGACTGTGAATGGCTCTGACCCAAGGCCGATTTGTTCCCCCATACACCGGGATATGATTTGTTCCCGTGCGCTGTGGACATTCAAACCATTGTCTCGTTCCATGTGGAGACGGTTTGCTCGATAAAGCTGAAATAGCAGTTTTTTGGCTCTTCACGGAAACTTGGGGACAGGAGAGCACATGGAAGGAAGGGCAAGATAGCGAATCAGGGAGAAGAAGTAGGCATCATCCCTATAGCCGTAGCCGATGCGCTTGGCGACCTTGATTTTGTTGTTGAAGCCCTCCAGCTTGCCCGTGCTGATCGGGAAAACGGCATGGGCAATGAGGCCGTCCAAACGTGGTCTTTTCAGCTCTGCGAATTTCACCAGAGTAGGGATGCCGCTGGCTTCAGCCGCGTCGAACCAGCGTTTCCAGCCCCGACGGGCAGCAAGAGGGTCGGTCAGCTCGAAGAGCGCACAAAGCTCCTCCTTCATCACATAGCAGACCGCAAGGTCTGAATGGTCTGAAAGGATGCTCTGCAGGCGCTGCGCCTTCTTATCCGAGAGCTTTGCTTCATTGGCCAACAGTGTCCAGCGGAGCCTTTTCAGTTGAGAATAGCGCTGCTTTTCTTCCTTGGCTGCATCCTTGAGTATACCGCTGCCGGCCAAATTGAGCAGCGATTCCGCTGGTATTGAGCAGCGTCACCGGCGAGATTGAGCAGTGATGAGTCAATCGCAAAAGCAAAGCAGGTCCGTAAGAGACTTGAAAAATGGGTAATGACTGATGTGGACTCAGAATATGTATGATAGTGTATGCTTGAGGGCTCTCGCGGGATAACGAAAATGCCCCCGATGGCGCTATTGCCGTCGGGGGCGTGGTCACTATAAGGATTTACCACTCAATCCAAGTCATATCTTTCTCAAGTTCCCAGAATGTTTTACCATCGATGAGTGGTGTTTGGAAAAACTGTTCCAGGCATTCAGCCTTCGTTGGAGCGGCTTTGTCATATACAGCTCCTGCAAAAGTACCTTCGGGGTTATTCATAGTGTAGCGTTCCACAACAAAAGTGTACAACCCCGTTACTTCATCTTTTCGAAGACCGTAGAAGAAGTATTTATAGCCGTTGTATTCTACAGCTACCCCTAAAGAATTTCTTGTACTTACGATGTTCTTCATCAGTCAGGAGACGTGTTGTCCGAGTTTGAAAATCATTGCTGTATTCATGAACATGAAGCACCGGCTGATAGTGACCAGACACCTTCGGCTCAGGATGATATGCAATCTCGCGTACTAAATAGTGATTCTTGTCGAATTCACGCATCATCTTGAACTTCCCATCAGGATGAAGCTGTATGTACGCGGTGCTGGAATGGGCCTCAACTGGTAGCCCCTTATATCCCGGCATCCCCTGCAAGACTTTGATGCCATCCACATAGCCGACCGTTTCGTATGTATATGGTACATTATTGCCAAGGGCATACGTTCCTCTACCACCCATATCAGCGTACCCCCTTTCGGGAGGCCATATAGTCGACAGGGACAATAGGGCCGCGCATTTCATCAAACGGTGTACCGAAGCAGATTACCATTTCAGGCTGAATTTTCTCCAGCATTGCATCATACCCATTGAGAAAAGCCCGCTTGCTGTGCTTGCAGCCAATCATGCCAACAGCCACCGTAGATCCGCACCCTATGCCGTCAAAGCAGTATGCGTAGCTGGGTAAATTGCTCCAGCTCACAGTCGGAATTACATTTAGTCCGTGTTCCTGCCACCATACCCCGCACCATCTGCTTTTGCCAATGGATTCGATCTGTCTCCATACGGGCATATCCGCATACAACGAATAATCGGGTGTCAGAACAAACCTATACTGTCTGAGCTTCTCCAGAGACCGTTCAGGCCATCTGTAAATACTCTCAAACCTATAATCGTCAATAAAGAAGTGTACGCCTCGATCGCTATTCATCGTGTCGTTCGGTCGCGTATCAGACCATGAGATCAGATCAATAACTCCTGTGGGAACGGACGGCTTCAACAGCATTGGGATACCCCAGCGACCGGCTTCGCGTCCAGTGGTTCGTGTGAATAGCGGGTTTTCCCGCATTTGAATACTTGTCATATCTTTTTAACCTTTCCAGCTGTAAAAACAGCTTGACAAATGTTAATGAATTCTACCTTGTTTCGGCAAAAAAGATATGCTACAATCAATCTTGTTCAAGGATGTGCTTATAGCATATCTTTCAGGACGCATAGATTTGCTATTGCAGTAGCTTGTCTATGCGTTCTCTTTTTTAAGGCGGGCAGTAATGCATTTTATCATCTCCTGTTAGTTATTTCTTCAAGGCGTTAAGCTGGACAGATGCGGCGGCCTCAGTAACACCGCACCGTTCCGATACTTCACGCACAGAAAGACCATTGATCAAGTACGAAGAAGCCAGCAGCTCGCCGCCAAATGCATTGGCCTGCCATTCGGGATCTTCGTAAGCTTTTAGCTTCTCATCAGGAGCCAATCTGCACAAAGCGATTGAACCGTCATCATGCAACAGTAAGTGCCCGATTTCGTGCCCAATGGTAAGACGATCACGGCCATTACCTGCATGAGCGCCAAGGTAGACATCTTCCCTGATTCGAATGAGATTCTTGCTGGGATATGTCTCGCCGTGTTTGTTGCCCATCTCTTTGACAGGCACAACTTCCAGCACAAAGTCGGGGATGAGTGTAGGCAGAACAAGTTCAAGGAACTGCATGATCGGAAAATAGAACATGTTTTCCAATCCAGCCAGCTTCTTAATATGCCACACTACTCGTCGGATGTCCTGCCTCGATATACCTGATGCCTTGTAACAATTCATGCTCAGTTAGTTCCCTCCTCAAGAAGTCGTCGAATGGTGTCAAGTTGCTTCTCATCGAAATCAGCGAATTTACGTGCGAATGAAACCGCAAGTTCGCGATTACCTACTGCAACGCCATCAAAATCCATCTCCACACTGTTTTCGGTTTCAGCGATAGCAGTGGTGAATTCCGTGCGCTGGTTGTCGTCAAGGTGATAAAGGTCGCAGATTCTGCTGTTCCACACAGAGGGCATGCGCTTCTTGCCATTCTCTACAGCAGACAGAAAGGAAACGGTCACGTTCAGTTTATCAGCCATGTCTTTCAAAATCTCACCATTATCAATCCGTAGTTTCCGAAGAAACCTTCCCACTCTTGTCAACATAGCAGTTTCCTCCTTCATGTTGGCTATCAAGCCACATCTACATTATACTCCATGCGGATGAATATGTCAACTTACTGGTTGAATTATTGTTCGAGCAGAAAAAGCGTCCCAAGCACAGTAGAAATTGTGTTTGGGACACTTTAGTTGATACCATAGATCATTTATTCGCGCGTTTGGCAATTGTGAGATCAGGGCGTATCCGATGCAGTACATTCAGAAAATGCCGCCCTATAGCCTCTGCATCATAGTTATTGGCTTCACAGATGAAGCGGAGGCCGTCGGGAGTGAGGATGCGGCCATAAGTGCGATCATGGCAGAGCTGATCGTAATCAGCAAGTTGGGCTTGTGTAAGTTGACGACGCTTATCAGCCATGCTGCATTCTCCTTATGTAGCTACTTCACTAATTCTTGATACCGTCGCATCAGCTCAGCTACGCAGCTGGCTTCTGTGGTCTTTTTTACCTTCATGCCGTAAGCAGCCATGACAGCCTTGTCGTTTTGCTGGTGGGCAGTGCGCAGCTCAGGGGGCATGGTTACTTCGTCGTACAGATCGGCAAGCGAACAATCCGGGTACAGGGCGCGGGCATCAAGGATGGCCTGTGCAGTCTGTTCGATCTTAGCTTTCTGCGCATCTGTAGGCGTTGGCCACGGGAAATTATTGTAAACAGCCGGGGAGTAGCTGTAATCGCTCTTGAGTCTACCACATACAACACGCATCCAAGCCATATGAACATTAGAAATCATTATGCCAAACATGTACGTATCAGCATTAGGAACAAGATATAGCTTGTTGCTCGCGATTATTTCTGGTGTAAGAAAACTAATGGGGATGTACCGACGATTCTGCGAAGACACCTCCGGCACGGCAAGATAATTGCTTTCGGGCTGGCGAATCTGCGTAAACAACATCGGTTTTTCTGCATCTGCTTTTACAGATGCAGTAGGACTTGCAAGTCTACATTCAGCTACTAACCGCAATCGTTCCATTATAGGAGGAATGCTTCGATATACATTTGGAGCAACATGATACAACCAAAGACAATACCGCTCCTCATTGTTAATCAAATCACGAGAACCAACAAAACGTTTGATGTGGTTTTCAATCTCCGGATAAGTAGATATCAATATTGCACGGTCATCGGGTGACAACAGTAAATGACCGCCATCGGTGGGCTGACTCCCTTTGCTCATTTCGGGCAACCCATTATTTAGTTGCTTGCCACGGGACTGGATGAAAACATCCGGCGCTGCCAGTAGATACCCATTGATATGCTCGACAGCCGAAACCTTACCACCATCATACAGTGCTTTTGCTTTTCCATTCGCCTTACATGTATAACCGACGATGACACAATGAACAGCTGCTTGATCCTTGGCTTCGCTGATCCATACGAAAGTGCGATAGGCAAACTGAATCTCCACATTTTTCTTTGCAAAGAGGAAGGCCCAGAGAATTCCCACAGATTCACCCTGTACAATGGAGTTTGTTGATACAAACGCGGTTTTTATCGTGGTATCCTGCATCAAGTCTGCTGCCTTTTTATACCACGATGCAACATAATCAAGTTTTCCATGGGTCTTGAGATCGTGGAAAACCAGCTTCATATCGTCAGTCTGATCAGCGGAACGCCATTGATGCCCCACGAACGGTGGGTTGCCCATGATATAGGACAATTCGGCCTTGGGCACGACGGTTTCCCAGTCTACGCGTAGGGCGTTGCCCTCGACGATGTTGACGTAGGATTTCAGCGGAAGGAAATACAAATTCATGTGGACAACATCTTCCGTCTGCTTCATCATCTGTGATTCCGCAATCCACAGCGCAGTCTTTGCGACGGTAGCGGCGAAGTCATTGATCTCAATGCCGTAGAATTGACCGATTGACACCTTAATGGGGTTCAGTTCGCCGAAGCCAAGTGCAATCTGACCGCCCAGTAGCAAGGAGAGCACTTCGTTTTCCAGCTTGCGCAGGGACAGATAGGTTTCCGTCAGGAAGTTGCCGCTGCCGCATGCCGGGTCAAGAAATTTGAGCGACGCCAGCTTATCCTGAAATGCTTCGAGACGGCGTTCCCGAGTCTTGATGGTTGTGAGCTGACGGATATCGTCCAATTCCGAACGCAGATCGTCCAAGAACAGCGGGTCGATGACTTTATGGATATTCTCGATGGATGTGTAGTGCATACCGCCCTTGCGGCGGGTCTCAGGGTTCAGAGTGGACTCGAACACTGCGCCAAAGATGGTGGGACTAATGTCGCTCCAGTTGAAATCTTCGCTGGCGCGGGTTAGCAACAGTTCAAAGATTTCGTCATTGAAAGGAGGAATCTCAATATTCTCATCAGAGAAAAGGCCGCCGTTCACATAGGGGAAGGCCGCAAGGAGCGGATCATCATCTGCGAGATAAGGATCACGTTCGGTTTGCTGCTGATCGAGTACCCGGAAAAGTTTTATCAATGCCTGACGAGCACGTTGTACGCCAGCGTCACGCAGATAATCATGGAACATATTGGGCTTACCAAAGATTCCGGCATCTTCGGCATAGAGGCAGAATACCAACCGCACACACAGGGCGTTGAGGCTCTTGAGGGTACGCTCATTGGTTGCATCCTTATACTGTTTCAGAAACGCGTCATACAGTTTACCGACGAGTTCACCGGCTTGCATGGAGATTTCCATCTCGCGCTTGATGTTCTCGTCGCCAGTGTCAACGAGGAAATTGAGCCGGGAATATTCTTTATCCAGATCGGAGAGCATAACAACCTCAGGCGCGTCATTCGGCCTGTTCATATCATGAATATGGAATTCTTGGAAGTTACATACGACGATCCACCGAGGATTCTGATCATGAGGAAGGAAACCGGCATATCTGCGGGCTTGCTGGTAGGGTGTCAGCATGGAGCCATCAGACTGTTTGTAACCCTTGCGAAGATCAATGTCCTGACCCTTTTGCTCAATCAGAACACGGGTATCCATAATAAGGCCGTCGATGAAGCTGGTATGTTCCAGCTTAACGCGCACCTCAAACTCTATAAACTTTCCGGGATCGGACACGCCATATACTTTTCGCAGGAGTGACAGCCAGAAGGTCTGTGTCTCCTGTTTTTCATCGCCGCGACCGGCCCAATCTGCTGCAAACTCTTTTGCAGCGATTCTTTGCTCAACAGCAGTCATGATGTTTCCTCCACCCGATATATGTGAACCAATACGAACTTGGAGCATGATATAAATTCACAGATATATTATACTCTTTTGCGGCATGACAGTAAAGGACATTTGAAGATTTCGGTGTTAATTCGCTATTTTGACAATTTCCCCAAATAGTATCAGATGATAACTTTGATGTTTCAGAGGTGGGGTAAGAATGAGTAATATGCGCATCATTAGCGATTCTGGCACACCGCCAAAATGCACAAGCCGATGCACAAATAGTAAGTTTTAGACAAAAAAGAGCCGGAATAGGCTCCAATATTGTTCAAGAAGCCTATTCACAGCTCGATACTTAATTGAGTTAGAGGCCGTTGTGGGCCTTGCTGATTTCGCCCGGCAGGGCGTTGACGCCGCCGCCCACCAGCGATGCATGGGACGCGGTGTGATGGGGCGATCGGAACGGCCGCTCGGTGAGCAGTCCGCTGGGCGGCACGCATCCGGCCACGGAGTGAATCCGCGTGGATTCCAGCGCCTCGGCAAAGGTCATGTCCGGAAGAATGGAGGGCATGCAGCGGGCCATCAGCGTCTTGCCGGAGCCCGGCGGGCCGATCATCAGCACATTATGTCCGCCCGCCGCGGCGATCTCCAGCGCGCGCTTGGCGCTGGACTGCCCCTTGACGTGCCTGAAATCCTCCAGCGTCTCCCGCTGGCCCATCAGCGCGGCGTAGGAGACGGGCTTCGGCGGCGCGATGGGCAGCTGGCCGGTGAAGTGGCGCACGGCGGCGGTCAGGCTCTCCACCGGGAAGAGCTCCGCGCCCTCAATGCAGCGCACTTCGTTGAGGTTCTGGGCCGGAAGCATGATGCGCCGCACGCCGCGCTCCATGGAGGAGATCACCATCGGCAGCGCGCCGCGCACCGGGCGCACGGAGCCGTCCAGCGACAGCTCTCCGAATACGCAGACGCCGGTCAGCGCCTCCGGCGCAATCACGCCGCAGCAGCACAGCATGCCCAGCGCGATGGGCAGATCAAAGGCAGGGCCTTCCTTTTTGAGATCGGCGGGCGCGAGATTGACCGTCAGCCGCGCGGCGGGAAATCCATAGCCGCAGTTTTTTGCCGCAGCGCGCACGCGCTCGCGGGATTCCTTCACAGAAGCGTCCGGCAGGCCGACGATATCGAACATCGGCATGCCGTTGGCCAGATTGACCTCCACCGTGACGGCGAATCCGTCAATCCCAGACAAGCCGCAGCTGAGCACGCTTGACAGCATTCAGGCTCCCTCCATCTTTTGCAATGACTTGAGAACGTTTTTCGTGGGTCAGGCAGGCGCAGGCCGGTCATTCCGGGCCCCGCGCCCTGCCGGATCGGGAAGAGGAACGATTGAAGAATGAAACGGCGGCTTTGGGACGTTGTCCGGCCCAAAGCCGGTCGGAGGAGCGTGCAGCCCCCGCAGCTGCGCGCTCAGAAGTTGTACCAGCGGAACCAGCGCAGGTAATTCGCGTACCAGCGGGCGACGGGGAGGCCGGATTCCAGCGGGTAGAATGCGATGAACAGCAGCAGCGCGGCGATCAGCAGCGTCGCAGCGGTGATCCGGAAGGCCAGCACAGATTTCGACCGGATCCATTTCAGCATCAGCACGCTGGCGATGATGATAAAGGGCACGCTGGCGAAATAGTGGTAGATGAACGTGGAGCGCGGCACGATGACCCAGGGCAGGAACTGCGACGCAAATCCGATCACGACCATCGCGTAGCTCCGCGGCGCGCGGCGCACCAGGCACATGCGCACGATCACGAAGATCAGCGCGATCAGGCCAAACCACCAGACCGCCGGATTGCCCATGCAGGAGATCGAGGAGATCACGCCCGCGGGCATATACGGCGTGCCGGAATAATACCACATGGGCCACCAAATGATCGGCCACTGATACCACGGCGAGCGGAAATAGTGGGTATCGCCGCCCAAACCCGCGTGATAGTTGAACATTCGCTTCTGCAGGTCGATCACGCTCTGCACGCGCTGCAGGCTGAACATGTCGCCAATCCAGGAGACGCCTTCGCTCTGAAGATGCCAGTAATAGGAAAAATAGTAGATCAGCACCGGGATCGCGACAAAGAAGATCAGGCAGAACGCAATGCTGCAGACTGCGTTCGTCCAGAAGGTTTTGCAGACCGCTTCGCACAGCGCGGAACTGGATGCGTTCTTCGCTGTACAGGCGCGCGCACAGCGGTATTCGCGCCAGCGGCGGTACAGCGACCAGAAGAACAGCACCGCCAGTCCGGCCGAAGCGTACAGGCCGATCCACTTCGTGGCCCAGGCGACGCCCATCGTGACGCCGCAGAGCCCCAGCGGAACCAGCGATTTGTTGAACTCCTTGACGGAGTGCCAGGGCATCTGGCAGAACCGGAACATGAACAGATACATCATCATGATCCAGAACACCGAATAGGAATCGATGGTGGCAATGCGGGTCTGGGTGAAGTGCATCGCGTCCACGCTGAGCAGGAACATCGCAATGAAGGACAGCTTCGTGCTCTTCGTCAGCTGCTTCACCAGCAGATACATCAGCGGCAGCATCAGCACGCCCACCAGCGCGCCCATGAATCGCCAGCCGAAGGGCGTCATGCCGAAGATCTGAATGCCCACCATCATCAGCACCTTGCCCAGCGGCGGGTGCGTCCATTCGTAGGTGGACAGCCCGTGCAGATGCTCGTAGGCCGTGCGGGCGTGGTAGATCTCGTCGAAGTAGGTGGAATTGTAGTAGCTGGGGTGATCGGGGATCGTATCCTGCTCGTCGGCCAGCAGCGACGCGTCGCTGACGGCGAAATCGCCGAACTGTTCGACGGACGCGATGGGATACGGATGGCCGTCCTCGTCCAGGAACCCCACCTCGGAGAGCTTCAGACCGGGCGCGGCGGCGGTGATGCGCACATAGCGCGCGGTCTGGAAGGGATAGCTCTCGCCCTCGTAGCCTGCAAACGCCACATAGGCGCTGCCATCGTCGGTGGGCGTGGTAGCATCATAGATGGTGGTTTTTCCATCGCTTTCCAGCGGCACATACCACAGCCAGCGGAAGATCTCGCCCTGATTGTACTTGGCGCAATAGGGCTCGGTCCAGCTTTCGCCGTCGTTGGACAGCTCCACGGTGAAATTGCTGTTGCAGATGTTGCCGTAATAGGTCATGCGGAAGCGGCGGGTCTCGCCCAGATCGAATACCGCCTGCTCGCCCGCTGCGCCGGAGGTCCAGGTGGTCTGGGGCGCCTTCGTGGCGCCGAGATTGGTGAATGCGGCTGCGGCGTAGACCAGCGTCACCGCCGCCATCAGCAGTGCGTCGATGCGGTTCAGGCGCAGGCGGTAATCGCGCTTGCCGAACAGCTCGCGCATGCCCGGCGCTTCGGATTCCTCCGCGCAGCCGACCAGCGGATATGCATGTCCTAGCGCGCAGACGTCCAGCGCCGTCCAGCCCAGGAACAGCGCGTTGAGCACGTTCAGCGCGGAGACCATGCCGTTCAGCCAGTCCTCGCTGGCCTGAAGATGGCCGTAGTTCGCCGCGGTCATGCCGCCCTGCAGCACCAGCACCTCGTTCAGGAACAGCGAGGCCGACAGCACGGTCAGGGAGATCAGGATGCGCTTGTCCCGCGCATAGAGGTATCCCAGCGCCAGCAGCAGAATGGCGGGGTAGATATAGCGCTCGTGAATCATCGGGCCGAAGGTGCAGATCAGCACGATCAGCGTGCCGCCCAGCAGCGGCAGATGGCGGCGGTTTTTCGAAACTGCGCACAGCGCCATGCAATAGACGTAGCTCAGCGCAAAGCAGATCCAGGCAAAGAGCGTGACGTTGGGATGCGCGGCGGTCTCCGCCCAGTTGAGCCCGAACAGATAGTACAGGTTCAGCGCATTGATGGTCACGCGCTCGTAGCCCTGCATGGTGCCGCTGTAGAGGGAGCTCAGCCATTGCACCGGGGCAATCAGCGCGGAGAGCAGTCCTTCGGAGAGATCGATGGTCCGGGCGCAGGAGACCAGTCCCACCAGATAGAGGATGCCCAGCGCCGCGGCCATGCCGATCAGCGCCCGAATCGGATTTCTGCGCGTTCGGACGTGGTCGGCGATGATGGCAAACAGGCCCAGCGGCGCAAACAGCAGCGCCTGCGGCTTGACCAGCACCGCCAGCGCGAAGCAGGCCAGAGAGGGGATATAGCGTTCGTCCGAGGCCTCCAGCGCGCAGACGGCGACGAGCAGCGTGAAGACGGAATCGATCTGCCCCCAGGCCGCGGAATCGGTGAATACGGCGGGATTGAAGGCGAAGAACGCCGACATCAGCAGCGCCGCACGCGCGCCCAGCTTCGGCTTCGCCCTGTTCCAGATCAGCCAGGCCGCCGCCAGATCGAAGAGGATCGGCCACAGCTTCAGCACGACCAGCTGCGCGCCGGAGCGCAGGTCCAGCCCGAACAGGGACTGGATCAGGCCGATGGGCGCAAGCATCCACATATACAGCGGCGGATAGTCGCACCACACGCCTGAATTGTAGAAATTCAGGGGGCCGACCCTGGTCATGTGCAGCGACCAGCTGGTGAAGCAGTTGATATCGGTGTTATAGCCGGGAATCCTCGCCGCCAGAACCAGGCGCAGCGCCAGCGCGCCGGCCAGCATGCCGGCGAAGCAGCGTCCATAGAAGCGCGTATCCCGCCCCGGACTGCGGCGGTGCTTGCGCGCAACGGCCAGCACGGCCAGCATGTAGATGCAGGTCAGCAGCACATACATCTCCGTGTTGCGCTCGGGCACGATCTCATCCGCCTCCGCATCGGCGAAGCCGTCGGAGGATTTCTGCGTGGCGGGCGTGAAGTCCCAGACGATCGCGTCATCCGGCGCGGCGTCCAGCCGGATCATCTCGAAGTTGTCGAACCAGGCGGCGCCGGTGTTTTCGTTGCTGTATCCGCCCACGCGCGCGAACACCGTCAGTTCGGTCTGTTCCGGGCCGGTGCGGCCGTACAGCTCCAGCGGCAGCCATTCGCCGTCGGTGTCGGTCAGCTCGTCGGAATAGCAGAAGGTATCCTTGACAGAGATGGTTGCGCCGATGCCGCTGTCGCCGATGCCCTCGGCCCTGCACAGGCAGGAGATGCGATAGAGCGTGTCCGGCTCCACGGATACGGTCTGCGCAAAGCGTGCGTCGTTCAGGCCGAAGTTGCTGACGGAGATGCAGCTGCCTTCATAGCCGTCTGTCTCGATGCTGAGCGCGCTGACGCCTTCGTCGGTAAACCACATCTCCCGGCTCCAGCCGGAGGGATTGAAGCCGTCGGTTTCGGAAAAATCTCCGTTGACCAGCAGATTCTCCTCCGCGAGGGCTGCGAGGGCGGATGAAAGCATCAGAATCGAAATAAGCACGCAGAAAAACTTACGCATGGAAGCTCTCCTTGAGTTTTTGTTCAATCTATATCTTTTCCATGCCGCAAACGGAAATTCCTTCATTGGTCAGCGGCAAAACCGGGACTTTTTTTGCAGCAAAAAAACGGATCCGGCGGGATGAACGTCCGGCCGGATCAGTATTCCTGCATGTCTGTTGCATCGAAGGCGCTGCGCAGATGCCGCACGCCGTTGGGCAGCACTTCCACCACGTCGAACCGCACTGGCACGTCGTCCAGGCCGTGCTCGGCCAGATAGAGCATGGCTGTGCGGAGAATGTGCAGCTGCTTGGCGCGATTCACCGCCTCGGCCGGCCGCCCGAAGCGCAGCGACGAGCGCTTCTTTACCTCGACGAACGCAAGGGTGCGGCCCTCGCGGGCGATGATGTCGATCTCGCCGGTGGAACGGCGATAGTTGCGCGCCAGAATGGTCAGCCCTGCGCGCATCAGCGCCTCGCAGGCGGCGCTTTCGCCCGTTGCGCCGGAGTCTCGCTTATTCATGTGCGCCCTCCACAAACTTCTTGATGAAGGTCATGCGGTGCTCGGGACAGGGGCCGTACTTCTTCAGCGCGGCGATGTGCTCGGCGGTGCCGTAGCCCTTGTTCCGTGCAAAGCCGTACGTGGGGTACTTCGCGTCCAGCTCGATCATGTAGCGGTCACGGGCCACCTTGGCCACGATGGACGCCGCGCCGATCATGTAGCTCAGCGCGTCGCCGTGGATGATCGGATGGATTTCGCCGGGAAGCTTGAGCCCCTCCAGCGCGTCCACCAGAAATACGCCGCGAAAGCCCGCCGCACAGGTCTCCATCGCGCGGCGCGTGGCGTTGAGGATGTTGATTTCGTCGATCACCTGCGGCGGCAGAAAGCAGGTCTCGGCGTAGTCCGCCGCGTCTAGGAGGGGCTGATAGAGGCTTTCGCGCTTCTTCTCGGACAGCTTCTTGGAGTCGTCCACGCCCAAGACCAGCCGATCCCGGGGAATGGACACGCACGCCGTGACCACCGGCCCCGCCAGCGGCCCCCGGCCCACCTCGTCGATGCCCGCGATGGAAAGCCCGCGTTCCCACAGCGGAACCTCGATCTGCGTCAGGCGCAGCAGCTTCTCCTCGGGCTTTTCGCGGGTGCGCTTTGGCTTTTCAGTCTGCATGAAAATCTCTCCCGTCAATCTGTTCAAAGGTCTGCAGCCGGGTTTGGCTGCGGATGGAAGGGGACGCTGCGCGTCAGCGATCGGACGCTGGCTCCGCCCGCTGAAGGGTGATCTTGCCGACCTTGCCGGCGCGGAACTCGTCGAGGATCAGCGCGGAGGCGCGGTCGAGATCGTAGCGTGCGCCGGACAGCAGCCAGCCGCGGCCGCGGCAGGCAGCTTCCATCAGCTCCGAGGGATCCGGATCCACGTCCATGGACAGCTTGAAGCGCGCGCTGGTGGCGGCGGGGTTGATCGCATAGAGCAGGCTCAGAAGACCGCTGGCCAGCTCCTCCGTGTCCATGATCTGATCGCGGATGGAGCCCAGATAGGCCAGCAGCTTCGCGCCGTCCTGATCGTCCATGCGGGGAGGAAGCATGCCGGGCGTGTCCAGGATTTCCAGATAGGGCCCCAGCTTGACCCACTGGTTCGAGCGCGTGACGCCGGGACGGTCGGCGGCCTTGACGATGCTGCCGCCGTACAGGCGGTTGATGAACGTCGACTTGCCCACGTTGGGGATGCCGATGACCATCGTGCGGATGCTCTTTTTCACGCCGCGGGCGGCGTAGCGATCCCGCGCGGGTTTCGTGGCCTGGTCGATGCGGGCGAGGATGTCCCGAACCTTGCCGCCGTTGGAATTGAAGCGCAGGGCGGTCAGCCCCTGGCGGCGGAAGTGCTCCAGCCACCGGGCGGTGTCGTTGTCGTCGGCCAGGTCGGCCTTGTTCAGAATCAGGATGCGGGCCTTGTCCCGGGTCAGTCGCTCCAGATCGGGGTTGCGGGTGGCCAGCGGCGCGCGGGCGTCGCACAGCTCGATCACCGCGTCCACGGCGCGCAGCTGATCCTGCAAAAGCCGCCGGGATCGGGCCATGTGCCCGGGATACCAGTTGATCTGCGGCATGGCGGTCTCTCCTTTCGGGATGATGAAAACGGGATGATGATGAAAAATGGGCTGTCGCATGATGCGATAGCCCATTTCCGGTCGGAAATTATGCTTCCTTGACCTTCGCTGCCTTGCCGCTGCGCTCACGCAGATAGTACAGCTTCGCGCGGCGAACCTTACCGCGACGGACAACGGTGATGCTGTCCACACGGGGGCTGTGCAGCGGGAACGTGCGCTCCACGCCGATGCCGTAGGAAGTGCGGCGAACGGTGAACGTCTCGCGGACAGAGCCGTTGCGGCGGGCGATGACCACGCCTTCAAAGGCCTGCAGACGCTCGCGGGAACCTTCGACAACCTTCACCTGAACGCGGACGGTGTCGCCGACGCGGAACTCGGGGATGTTGTCCTTGAGCTGGGCGCTCTCGATGGAACGGATGATCTCATTCATTGGGATAGTTCTCCTTCCTCACAGGGACGTTCATAACCAGCTTGTGGCAGAGGACCGTCCAAATTCAACTTGATTATTATAACATGCCGGGGGAGCGACTTCAAGACTTTTTTGTTAAACCTTCGGAGTTTTTGCGGGATTCAGACGCGCATATAGAGGTATTTTCCCCGGACAAACCGCGCCATGTTGAGCACCATGCGGAAAGCGAGGCTGAGCGTGTTCGCCCACAGCGCGCCCTGCGCGCCCATGCGCCAGTGGTAGCAGAACAGCCAGGTGGCGGGCAGGCGGATGATCCACACGGCGACGATGGTGACGTACATCACGTATTTCACATCGCCGCCCACGCGCAGCTGGGGATCGAGGGTATTCAGCGAGATGGCGGGAATGCACATGGCGAACACGACGCCCATCGCCGCGGCTGCGGCGTGCTGTACGGCGGAATCCGCCGAGTAGATCGGCGTCAGGCTGCTGCGGAAGATCACCAGAAGCCCGCTCAGCACCAGCGAGGCCGTCATGCCCACCGCCCAGATCGTCCAGCCGCTGCGCCGTGCCCTGCGGTAATCTGCCGCGCCGATCAGGCGGCCGATGATCGAAGTGGCGACGGCCGAGCAGATGCCCTGAGGCAGCGCGGCAAAGGTATACAGCGTGTTGGCCACGTTGTAAACCGCGGCCTCAAAGGTTCCCAGGCCGATGAGCATCGAACTGGCGACCAGATAGCCGGTCTGCACGAAGATCGCTTCGATGGACGTGGGAATGCCGACGCGCAGGATTCGCCGGAAGGCGGAGACGTCCGGCCGGAACGCGCGGCGAAGATTCAGATGATAGCGATGGCTGCGCAGCAGAATGAACAGCCCCAGCGCCGCGGCGCAGAGGCGGCACAGCAGGAAAACAAGTCCCGCGCCCATCACATCCATGCCCATGCGCCGCAGGAACAGCCACGAGAAGGCCAGCTGCAGCCCGCAGAGCGCGAGGGTGACGAGCATCGGCGAGCGGCCGTCGCCGGAGGAGCGCAGCATGCTGCTGACGGAATTGATCAGCATCGCGGCGGGCAGCGAGAGGATCAGCACGCGGAAATAGGCGATGCCCTCCGACAGCACGGCGGCTTCGGCGTTGGGCATGAGCAGCGCCATCAGCGGATTGGCGAAGACCAGACACAGCGCAGTGATCGCGCTTCCCGAGACGACGGACAGGAACAGCGTCTGCTCCACGATCCGCGAAGCCTCCAGCCGGTCGTCCGCGCCCAGCAGCCGCGCGCAGAGGATGCCCGATCCGGTGACCAGCATCGTTGCCGCCGCTGTGATCAGATTGATCACCTGATTGCCCAGCGTGATGGTGGTCAGGGCGCTGCCGCTGATGCCGCCGATGAGCCAGGAAAAGATCAGTCCCGCGCCGGTGCTCACCAGGCTTTCCAGCATGACGGGCAGCACGAAGTACAGCCCCGAACGATGGTTGCGCAGGGAATACATGGATCGATCGCCTCTTCTCGCGGTTCGCCTTGGATCCGCCTGCGGGTATCATAGCAGGCGCACGGCAGAATGTCAAGAAAAAGAAAAGAAGGAGGCGCCGGGCGGCCTCCTTCGGAGAATGGATTACCGGAACGCGTCGAAATACTGCGGCAGGATGTCGAACAGGTTGACACCGCCGTCGTTGAGGAAGGCTGCGGTGCGCTCGGCGGGGGTTCGCAGATCGTAGGTCACGTCCTCATGGCGCACCCTGGTGCAGCTGTCGCCGGACAGGGGCAGTTCGGCTTCGCGGCCGTCTTCCCAGACCAGCGTCAGCGACGCGGCGCCTTCGCCGCAGACCGGCTCGTCGAGGGCGGCGGAGGATGCGCCGCTCAGGCGCGCAAGCCAGGCGTGCAGCCGCTCGCCGGAGATCGTCTCTTCGATGAGCCGACCGTCTGCATAGCCTGCGGAGGCGTACCGCAGCGTGCAGGAGACGACGCCGTCCAAGGAGAGCTCATCCCCCAGCGCGAAGGTGTTCAGGTGCGCGAGGTCGGCGGAGATGTAGCCGGTCACGGGCACTTGGGAGAATCTATCCAGGATGACGTAGTGCCAGTCGCCCTTTTGACCGGGCACCGTTGCGCCGCCATAGCGGATCGCTCCCTGGGCAGCCGCTTCGCGGGTGATCGTGGCGACGATCTCGCCGTCGGGCTGATCGCGGACGTTGACCGCATCGGCCAGAAGCTCGACGCAATGAATCGACGTGCGCCATTGCAGCCGCTCGACCTCGGAGATGTGGATCCAGCCGGTGGCTGCGGCCTCGCCGTCTTCGAGAAAGTATTCGGTAGAGGCGTAAATCCAGTTGCCTGCGCGGTAGGCCAGGCGCAGCTTTTGGCCGACTTCGAGTTCTGCGATGACAGGAGCGTCTTCACTGCGACCGTAGCGCAGACATGCGCCCTCGGAGCATACCCTGCCGGGAAGCTGTACGGGTTCCACAGGGTTGTCCGCGTCCTTCCCGGAGGAGCCGTCGCAGTGGACACACATCCAGCCGTCGACCAGCTCGTTGGTGCCCTCGTCCAGCCAGCGCACGGTGGGGCAGCCGGAATCGACGGCGGAGGGATGAAGATCGTCAGGCGGGTCGGGAAGCCAGTAGGCCGTGCCGGGCAGGAGCGTGGCGATCAGCGGGGAATCCGGATCCGGGCCGGAGCGAATCTCCAGCGGCAGGGAGTCGTGCGCGCCGACCAGATTGTCCTCGAACATCATGGCGCGTGCGAAGCTGTTTTCAACGATATCCGGCGTTGTCCAGTATGCACCGCCCGAAAACGCAAGCTCCAGCCGCATGTCGTCGGCGGTCGTGATGGAGGAGGCGGTCGGCTCGGACGATGGGGCGGCAATGCCCCACAGATCCTGCACATGGATCCACCCCGCAGCGGGAGGATCCGGGGCTTCGCCGGTCTGATCATAGGGCGCGGTGGAGGCGAAGACCCAGTTGCCATACTGATAGTACAGACTCAGGTACTGACCTTCATCCAGTTGGGCGATCTCCGGCGAACGGATCGCCGCGCCATAGCGCATTGCAACGCCCGGCGCGCGAACCTTGCCGGTGCACTCGAGCGCGCGCAGCGGAGATTCTGTGTCGGAGGGCTCGAAGCCGCCGGCCCAGCCGGTCTGCATCCCGCTGCCGTTCCACCAGCGGATGGCCTGCAGGGAGCCGTCGCTCGTTGGCCCGTCGGGATTGTCGTACCAGACCGCGTCGCCGATCTGCAGTATGGCGGCGATTTCGGAGTCCGTCGAGTTTTCCGCATAGACGGTCAGCGTTTCGCAGGTCAGGAGGCGGCAGCCGTACCAGAGATTTGCGTCCGCTGCCGGGGCTTCGGGCGCGTCTTCCTCGATCATCTCAAGCGCGAACAGCGCGCCGGATTCGGAGGGATCGGAACAGGCGTCCGTTGGCGCCGGTGTGCGCTCCGGTTCGGAGCCCTGGCTCAGCGGAGAATCATCCGGCAGGGCGGACGCGGCGGTGACCACGGGCGGCTGACCGATGATGTCTGTGGGTCGGACGGCAATCATCCGGAGGCCGATCACGGCCAGAGCCACGGCGGCGGCTGCGGCGGCGGCTGCGGCAGCGATCATGCGCGTCTGCGGAATGTGCCGCCTGCCCCGCTGCAGCGTTCGGTTCATTTCCGCTTCCAGTCCGTCGAGGAACGCTCTTCGCGGATGGACGCCTTTCATGTAATCCACATATCTTTGCTTCATGCTTTACACCTCCTCCGTCAACTGAGCCTTCAGCCGCCTGCGGGCGCGCAGAAGCTGTGTGCGCACCGTGGCGGGCTTGCGTCCGAGAAGGGTCGCGATTTCCTCGGTCTTGAAGCCCTCAAAATAGAACAGATGGATCAGCGCGCGGTCGTCGCCGGAGAGCGCGGCCAGCGCGTCGGCCAGAGCTTCGTCCGGATGGACGTCGGCGCGATGCCGGGCGGAATCGTCGCCCAGCGCCACGCGGCGCTTCCAGGGCGTGCGCCAAAGGCTGGCGGTGCGATTGAGTGTCGCGCGGATCAGCCAGGCGCGGCGGTTTTCCTCCGCGGCGAAGTCAGGGTTTTTGCGCGCGAGAGACAGAAAGACCTCCTGGCAGACGTCTTCCGCATCGCTGTGGTTGCCGGTCCGGGCGTAGGCCAGCCGGTAGATCAGCGGGGTGTAGAGCTCCATCACCCGCCGTACATCGGCACTGCCGCGCAGTTGCATGGTTTCATCCCCTTTCACCCATCAAGACGCGGCGAGGGCGCGATTTGTTTCAGCAGTGATGGAATTCTTTGATGAAAATTTATGCGAGGATACATCGCCAGCGCCGAACTGTGCCGTCGGGAAAGGCGCGGCTGAAGGCCTCGCAGGCGAACCCGCACCGGCGGTAGAAGTTTACCGCATCGTCGTCGGTTTCGGCGGTCAGGGGAAGGGGCGCGAGGTCGCTCTGCGCGCGGAGGATCATTGTGCGTCCCACGCCCTGTCCGCGGCCTGCGGGATGGACGGCGATCCCCAGAATTTCCCCGCGTTCGAGCGTTTGCTGCACGGTCAGAAGACCGACGGGGCGATTGCCGTCCAGCGCGGCAAAGCAGCATACGGCGGGATTCATGAGGTGGGAGAGGAGCGCGGCGCGGCAGTCCTCCGGCGCGGCGCGGTACAGGCATGCGCCGTAGATTTCGGACAGCTCGTCGATGGGCAGGGCGGCCCGTTCGCGCGTGATGCGAAGCTGCATTCGATTTCCCTTCTTTCCAATAAAAAATGCGGAGCGGGAAGCTCCGCAGAGGCCGTTATGCTTGATTGGGCGACAGCCGCGCGTAGAGGAACGTGTCCTTCCAGATCGGCCGACCGTCGGAATCGGTGTGGAAGTATATATTTTGGCGAAGATGTCCCTCGCGCGCGAAGGACAGCCGCTCCAGCAGCCGCCACGACGCCGCATTGTTCGGATCGCATTCGGCGAAGATCCGATGTACGCCGGCGGCAAAGGCGGCTTCAATGACCGCTTCGCAGCTCTCCCGGGCGTAGCCCTGTCCCCAGCAGTCCCGGCGGAACAGGTAGCCCAGCTCCAGCGCGCCGAAATCACGGCGGCCGAGGTAGACGTTGCCGATCATCCTGCCATCCGACCGGCGTTCCACGGCGATGAAAGCATCGTCCGTGATGCGCTGCTGAAGGGCGGCCCTGGCTTCGTCCGACGTCATCGTGCCGTAGGGTTCAAATCGCACGACCTCCGGATCCGAGACGAGCGCAGTGAAATCCTCCAGATCCTCCGGCTGATACCGGCGAAGGAGCAATCGCTGAGTCTGCACGATGCTCACGTCCTTTCGCAGAAATAGGGCCCGAAACCGGGTTTGTGAGGCTGGACATAGGTGAAGGAGAGCGCCCCGTCGGTCAGGATGAAGTGGGAGAACGCATCCAGCGGGATTCCTCTGGAGACGCGCAGCAGCACGCCCTCGTCCGGCAGATACAGCAGGCTCGGTTCCCGTCCGGTCAGCGCGGCGCGGGCCGCGTCGCCGTCCGCGTGGGGTGCGAAGTCCATGGAAAACGCCTGCCACAGCCAGCCCACGTGGCGACGGCCGGAGAAGCATTGCTTCTTCGCGGCCTTGCGGTTGATTTCGGGAACGAAGGCCTGAAACCATTGCTTCGGGAAGGCGTCGGCTTCGGCAAATCCTGCTCTTTCGGCGGCAACGCCGAATTCGCGCAGCCGTTCGACGGCGCTTGCGGCCGCGTCCATCCGGGCGAGCAGGAGCCGGTCGGCGTCGGTCAGCGGTGCGGTCTTCAGCAGATCGGGACGGCGTTCCCGGGTGAGCGAAAGCGACTGCTCCCGCCGCCAGGCCTCGATGTCGGCGTGGTTGCCGCCCAGCAGCACCTCCGGCACGCGCAGTCCGCAGTACTCGGCGGGGCGGGTGTACTGGGGATATTCCAGAAGTCCGGTGGAGAAGCTCTCGTCCTCGCCGGATTCCGCGCAGCCCAGCACGCCGGGTACGAGCCGCGCCACCGAATCGATCACCACCAGCGCGCCCAGCTCGCCGCCGGTCAGCACGTAGTCGCCGATGGACAGCTCCTCGTCGATGCACATGTCCAGCGCGCGCTGATCCACGCCCTCGTAATGGCCGCAGAGCAGCAGCAGCGATTCCTCTTGCGCGAGCTCCTCGACGACCCGCTGCGTCAGCGTCCTGCCGCGGGGAGAGAGGTAGATGCGGCGGGCGCGGTGCTCCGGATCCCGCGCCGCCACTGCGTCCGCGATGGGCTGAGGAAACATCACCATGCCCGCGCCGCCGCCAAAGGGATAGTCGTCGGTGCGGCGGTGCTTGTCCAGCGTGAAGTCGCGGATATTGGTGAGGTTCACCTGCAGCAATCCCGCTTCGACGGCGCGCCCCAGAATGCTGCCGGACAGCATGGGCGCGAGCATCTCGGGAAACAGCGTCAATACCTCAATCCTCATCGAACACCGCCACCTCGTTCAGGCGCTTGCCGTCAAAGCGAATCTCGCCGGCCTCCAGGTCGACCTTTGTCACCACGCTTCTCAGCGCGGGCACCAGCACCTCGCCCAGAGGGCCCTTGAATACATACACGTCGTTGCCGCCGGGCTGCATCACGTCCTTGAGCGCGCCCAGATCGCGGCCGTCGTCGGTCAGGCCGTGCAGGCCGATCAGATCGCAGATGAACGTGGAATCCTCGTCCAGCTCGACGGCGTGCGCGCGGTCGATGTACACCAGCTCGCCGCGCAGGCGTTCGGCGGCGTTGCGGTCCTCGATTCCCTGGATGTTGAAAAACACCGCGTCCGGGGAGAGGCGGTTGACGGTGATGTGGATTTCCTCAAAGGCGTCGCCGCGCTTGAGATAGGCGGTTTTGAGCCCGTCGAAGCGCTCGAAATCGCAGGTGATGGGGCGCAGCTTCAGTTCGCCCCGCACGCCCTGCGGCTTGGTGATTTCGCCGATGACCAGATGGGTGCTCTGCATGCAGATTTCCTCCATTATTGTTCTTCTGAAGGTATTATACCGGAAAGCGTTCGCCGGGGCAAGCAAATCGGGGAATTTCTTCGGTTTCCGGTTGAAAAAAGACGGTGGATGGAGTAAAATAGTATCATCACTGTGGCAAGAGAGGTGGATCCCCATGAATGAAATGAAAAAGGCAGTCATCAGCGTTCTTGGCGCGGACCGCAAGGGCATCATCGCCAGCGTGACCCGCATTCTCTACGAGCACGACGCGAACATCCTCGATATCTCCCAGACCATCGTTTCCGGCCTGTTTACCATGATCCTGATCGCCGATATCTCCAGCGAACTGTGCGACTTTGAACAGCTCAAGAAGGGATTGAGCGACGAGGGCGCGCGTTTGAATGTGCAGATTCGCGTGCAGCGCAGCGAAATCTTCGAGGCCATGCATCAGGTTTAAGGAGGACGCGCGCAATGATTACAACCTCTGAAATCCTGCAAACCCTGCAGATGATCGATCACCAGAAGCTGGACGTGCGCACCATCACGATGGGCATTTCGCTGTTCTCCTGCGTGACCGACGATGAAAACGCGCTGTGTACGCGCATCTATGATCTGATTACCCGGCGCGCGGAGAATCTGGTGAAGGTCGGGCGCGCCATCGAGAGCGAATTCGGCGTGCCGATTGTGAACAAGCGCATTGCCGTGACGCCCATTGCGCTGGTGACCGGCGCGATCAAAAACCCCGTGCGCGTGGCGCGGGCGCTGGACAAGGCGGCCAAGGAGACCGGCGTGGACTTCATCGGCGGCTATTCCGCGCTGGTGCAGAAGGGCATGACGGCGGCGGATCGCCGTCTGATCGAATCCATTCCCCAGGCGCTGACGGAGACCGACTTCATGTGCTCCTCGATCAACGTGGGCTCCACCCGCGCGGGCATCAACATGGACGCGGTGCGGCTGATGGGTCAGGTGGTCAAGCAGACCGCAGCCAACACGGCCGACCGCGCCGGATTGGGCTGCGCGAAGCTGGTGGTGTTCTGCAACGCGGTGGAGGACAATCCCTTCATGGCGGGCGCGTTCCACGGCCCCGGCGAGGGCGACTGCGCGGTGAGCGTGGGCGTCAGCGGACCCGGCGTGGTCAAGGTCGCGCTGGAGAGCGTGAAGGGTCGGCCCTTCGACGAGGTGGCCGAGACCATCAAGAGAACCGCGTTCCATATCACCCGAGTGGGTCAGCTGGTGGCGCTGGAGGCGTCCAAACGGCTGAACGTTCCCTTCGGCATCGTGGATCTGTCGCTGGCGCCGACGCCCGCCGTGGGCGATTCCGTGGCGGCGATTCTGGAGGAGATGGGTCTGGAGGTCTGCGGCACCCACGGCACCACCGCCGCGCTGGCGCTGCTCAACGACGCGGTCAAGAAGGGCGGCGTGATGGCTTCGTCTCACGTAGGAGGACTGTCCGGCGCGTTTATCCCGGTCAGCGAGGACATCGGCATGATTCAGGCGGCGGAGCGCGGCGCGCTGACGCTGGAAAAGCTGGAGGCCATGACCTGCGTCTGCTCCGTGGGACTGGACATGATCGCCATCCCCGGCGATACCACCGCCGAGACCATCTCGGCCATTATCGCCGACGAGGCGGCCATCGGCATGGTCAACAACAAGACCACCGCCGTGCGCGTGATCCCCGCGCCGGGTACGAAGGTGGGCGACAGCGTGGAATTCGGCGGACTGCTGGGCCGCGCGCCGGTGATTCCCGTCAAGGAGTACAGCGCGGCGGAGTTCATCCATCGCGGCGGCCGCATCCCCGCGCCGCTGCACAGCCTGCGCAACTAAAGGAGAGCGACAACCATGGAAATGCTGATTCGCGGCGGAAAGATCTTCGACGCAGTGCATCGCGAGCCCTATGAGGCGGATATCCTCATTCGGGATGGAAAAATCGCCGACATCGGCGCCAACCTGGCCGTTTCCGCGGAGGCGGAGATCGTGGACGCGACGGGCCTGAACGTCTATCCCGGCCTGGTGGAGGCGCATGGGCACATTGGCCTGGACGGCTGGGCCATCGGCTATGAGGGCCAGGACTACAATGAATATACCGATCCGGTGACGCCGCAGCTGCGCGCCATCGACGGCATCAATCCCTTCGACTATTCGCTGAAGGACGCGGCGCTGGGCGGCGTGACCACCATCTGCGCCGGCCCGGGCAGCTCCAATGTGATCGGTGGTACCTTTGCAGCGTTCAAGACCGTGGGCAAGTGCATCGACGACATGTGCGTCAAGCCGGAAGCGGCCATGAAGATCGCCTTTGGCGAGAATCCGAAGCGCTGCTATCGCGACAAGAGCATCACCAGCCGCATGTCGACGGCCGCCAAGCTGCGCGAAATGCTGTTCCGCGCGCGGGAGTACATGCGCAAGATCGACCTGGCCGGTGATGACGAGAGCAAGCTGCCGCCGTTCGATATGCGCCTCAACGCGCTGCTGCCGGTGATGCGCGGCGAGATTCCGCTGAAGGCGCATGCGCACCAGGCCAACGATATTCTGACCGCCGTGCGCATCGCGAAGGAGTTCGGCGTGAAGCTGACGCTGGAGCACGTGACCGAGGGCGCGCTGATCGTCGACGAGCTGGTGCGCGCGAACGTGCCGCTGGCTATCGGTCCCACCTTCGGACAGCCGTCGAAGATCGAGCTGCAGCACAAGAGCTGGGAGACCCCGGGCATTCTGAGCAAGGCGGGCTGCCAGGTGTCCATCATCACCGATTCGCCCGTCACGGAGCAGAGCCATCTGCGCTTCTGCGCGGCGATGGCGGTTGAGAGCGGCATGGATCCCTTCGAGGCCTTCAAGGCGATCACCATCAATCCCGCGAAGCACATCGGCATCGCGGATCGCGTGGGCTCGATCGAGGTGGGCAAGGACGCCGATCTCATGCTGACAGACGGCTGTCTGTATGCGCTGAGCACCCATGTGGTGGCGACGTACATCGACGGCGTGAAAGTGGAGAAAACATGAAACGAATCTGGAGAGGTTTGCTGCTGGCCCTGCTGCTGGCGGCGCTGAGCTCCTCCGCAATGGCACAGACCTTCGTCAGCGAGGGTCTGTGCACGTTTACCTACCCGGACAACTGGGAGGATTTCGGCGCGGACAGCTCGTATGATGAAGAGGGAAGATACTACAATCTGGGCTACATCGGCGGAAGCCGGTACTATGATCTGAATGTGTCCGTGGATCTGTATTACTACGAGGATTTCGCCGACATGAGACTGTTCAGCGCGGACAGCGCGACGCTGCGGGACTATGCCCGCAGTATTGAGAGCTCATTTTATGAGGTGCAGTCCTCCGAGATCATCGAGGCGGGGGAGTACGGCATTCCCTTTGTGGTCGTTCACGGCGTGGATCAGGACGGAGAGTGCCTTTACGCGAATACAATAGCGAACGGCTGGTGCATCAGCCTCTGCGGCTTCGCCTATGCGGATCGGGGCTATCGCAATCTGCGGGAGCTGACGGAGGAGGATGAGCAGGTCTTTCGGGCAATCATCGAAAGCTTTGAGCCCATCCTGGAGGGGAGCGATTCATGAAGAGGGTGTTGCTGCTGATGCTGGCGCTGCTGGCTGTGAGCATCTGTGCCCGGGCGGAAGCGTCCACGATGGTGATGGTCTACATGAGCGGAGACACGCTGGAATCTGAGGACGGCGGCGGGAGCGCGGATCTGAACGAGATGATCCACGCGATGCAGTCCGGCAGCGATTCCGTGCGGGTGCTGGCGATGACCGGCGGATGCAGCAAATGGCAGATGAAGGCGATCTCTTCGGAGGCGGTGTCGATTCATGAAATCGACGAGGACGGCCTGCATACGCTGGCGCAGCTTCCGAAGACCAGCATGGGAGATCCCGATACGCTGGCACAATTCCTGAGCTTTGGACTGCGCGAGGAAGCCGACCGGTATGTGCTGGTGCTCTGGGGGCACGGCGACGGCCCGACCGGCGGCGTGTGCAGCGATCCGCTGTTCCGCGGAGATACGCTGATGCCCGAGGAGCTCACCCAGGCGCTGAGCGCGTCGCTGTCCATCGGACAGAAGCTGGATGCGGTGGTGTTTGACGCATGCGTGATGGGCTCGCTGGAGATTGCCCAGTCAATTCAGTCGCAGGCAAGCTATATGGTGGCCAGTCAGGAGATGACGGTGGGCACCGGCATGCGCTATGATCGATGGCTGCAGGCGCTGATACAGGATCCGGATATGGAGACGCAGCAGCTGTGCACCGCCATCGCGCAGACCTATGTGGATGACAACAACTTCGGCCGCTTTGGCCAGACGTGCGCCATCAGCGTGCTGGATCTCCGACGGACGGACGCCGTGACGCAGGCGGCCGAGCGGCTGTACGGCGCGCTGCTCAAGAGGCTGGAAAGTCAGCCCGGGGATGTGTTCGACCGGCGCGGCGCGCTGAAATCCTTCGGCGAATTCGACGGCTCCGGTGCGACGGATCAGGTGGACGCGCTGCTGATCGCGGAGGCTTTTGAAGATCTCGAGCCTGCATCCTGTCGGGCGCTGTGCGAGGCCGTCAAGCGCATGGTGATGTTCAACGTCTCCAGCGATGACATGGTGGAATACGCCAACGGCCTGTCCTTGATGATGCCCTATGCCACAGGCGCGTGGGCGAACCTTGTGCTGCAGTGGTACGGGCCGCGGGCCGAGGATTCGGATTATGCCGCGCTGATCGTGGAGATGGAGAGCCGCGTCAAGGAGAACGCGCCGACTCCTGCGGTTCCCAGGGAGGAGATGTGGACGGGATTGCTGGACTCCGCATCGCAGCCGAGGGATGCTGCAAAGCTCCCGGATCCTGCGCAGATGTGGGAAGGACTGACCGACGCGCGATGAAGCGCAGAGCGGCGCGCCGCGAACCGATGGGTTCGACGGCGCGCCGCTTTTGCATATCGGGAAAGACGGCGAGATCCGGCGCACGGGATACGTCTGAGCCCCGGCGTCGCGTCAAAACGGCGGTTCATGACGCTCAGGCCGTCGGTTATTCGTAGAAATCGAGCTGCTGGCTGACATAGTCGTCCACGTTGAACAGCCATTCGGTGATAAAGTCCTCCCAGTCGCCGCCGGTGACGGAATCGAAGGCGTTCACGAAGTCGTATTCGCCCAGAAGATCGGCCTTGCGTCCCGTTTCATAGAAGGCCCGCAGACCGGCGATCCAGTTCTCACGGCCCATGGCGACGCGCATTTCGTGCATGACGACCGTGCCGCGGTCGCGGACGATGATGGCGTATTCCTCGGCGGAGAACAGGTTGGCGGGCGCGGTGATATAGAGTCCGCCGGGGATGGTCAGGTTCAGCGCGTCCAGCACCTGATCGTTCAGCGCTGTCAGGAAGGCACTGTAGCCCTCCAGCTCTTCCTTCGCCAGCAGGGAGAGATAGGCGCAGGGCACGTCCGAAAGCCACGCGTCGGCAACCGGCTCGGCATAGGCGGCCAGGCCAATATACTGCTGAGCCAGGCAGAAGCGCAGCGCCTTCTCCAGCGCGTCGCCGTCGCCCCACATTGCATTGGGAATCCAGATGGCGCCCGGAAAGTTCAGGGCGTCCACGGGATAGTCTGTTTGCACGAGATCGATCTGGTCGAGCGGAAAGGGGCCCAGCCAGCCTTCGTACAGATCGATGATTCGCGCTGCATAGGAAAGCGCATGCGCGGCGCCGCTGCGATCGTTGGACAGCGTGCGGATGGTCACGCCGGACTCGGTCTGTGCCGAGGCTTCCCGATACCGGCGGCCAAAGGACAGCGCGAATTCGCGCACGTTTTCAGCCTGTATCTGCCAGGTGGAGAGGTGATTCTCCGTGGAGATCAGCGTCTCGCGGCCGGTGGCGGCGGGGAGATACTGGTCGGGGATGGACAGCGTGACGGAGTAATCAGCGGCGTTGGTGCTCACCCAGCGGGTAAACTGCAGCGGAGAATAGCTGATGAACTCGCCGTCGAAAATCAGCGCGGGTATGAAGCAGAACGCGCTCAGGCGCACGTCGGTGTCATATTCGCCGATCATGGCGCAGCTCCGGCTGAGCAGCAGATAGAAATCGAATTCAAAGACGCAGGATTCTCCGGGCTGAAGCGCGCAGGCGACGCGAAGGTTCATCTCCTGACTGCCCTGATAACCCCAGTCCGCGTCCTCGCCATTGCAGCGCACGGCGCGCAGATCGATGCCTGCGGGCGCGTAGCCGTCGGGAAATACCGATTCGATCACGTCGGATTCGTACATCAGCGCGCTTTCCCGGCGAAACATGTTGCCGGCCGCATAGAACACCACGCGATCAAGCGCGGCGTCGGTGCGATTGTGATAAACAAGGCGCTGCGTAATCTGCAGCGCCTGTTCATCTTTCATATACTCAATGCTCAGCTCGTAGGAGTCCCGGGCGAGAACGGCCTCTTCGGCGAAGGCGCTCACCAGAACGGACATCACGGTGATGCCCACCAGCAGCACGGCCAGCACAACCGCCAGGATTCGCACAAGTCTCTGCCTCTGCGCTCTCTTTTTCATGCGGCCTCCTTATTTCACTTCGCGAATGCTGCCCAGCGGCCAGATGACGTGGCGCACGTGGCCGACGATCATATCCTTGGTGATGGGGCCGACGTCGTTGGAGGGGTTGGTGTCGTTCCAGTCGCGGGAATCATGGCTGTTGTAGCGGTTGTCGCCCACGACGAAGTACTCGTCCTCGTCCAGCACATAGGGTTCGTAGTCCGGGCCGGCGCCCAGCAGAATGTAGCCCTTGGAGGGATCCAGCTCCTCATCGTAGATCTCCGTGCCGACTGCGGTTTTGACGGAGTAGACCACATGGGTCACGCCATTTTCGCGATAGACCGTATCACCGGGCACCGCGACAACGCGCTTGACAAAATTCGTCCAGCCGCGGTTGGGATAGTGGCAGATGACCACGTCTCCGCGCTCCACATCGCCGAACTTCACATCCGCCACCGTGACGAACAGCCGCTCGCCGTCTGCCAGCGTGGGATCCATGGAATGACCGTCTACGCGGATGAGTGTGAACAGGAACATGCGGATGACCATCACCGCAAGCAGCGCTACGGCCAACGATACAATCCATTCCCGGATTTCCTTCCAGACCTTCTTCTTTTTCTCGGTGCGACGCTCGGTATTGAGCTCTGCCGGATCGGGCTTGTTGTGATCCATGCCGACGTTCCTCGCTTTCAATTTGATTTTCTGTGGATGAATCGACTATTCCACCGTGCGGATGCTGTTCAGCGGCCAGATGACGCAGCGGACATGGCCGGTGATCATGCTGCTGGTGATGGGGCCGACGTCGTTGGACGGATCGGAGTCGTTCCAGTCGCGGCTGTCGTGGCTCTTGTAGGGCGCGCGGTTGTCGCCGACGACGAAGTACTCATCGTCGCCCAGCACGTAAGGGCCGTAATCGTCCCGGGGAGAGGACGTCGAGGTGTCCGCATCCAGGGCATGATCGATGATGACGCGCTCGCCGTTTTCCCCGATGGCCTCATAGGAGATGTGGGTTACGCCGTTTTCGCGGTAGACCGTATCGCCCGGAACGCCCACGGCGCGCTTGACGAAGAAGGTGCGGCCGCGATTGGGGTAGTGGCAGATGACCACGTCTCCGCGCTCCAGCAGGCCCAGGCGCACGTCCGCCACCGTGACGAACAGCCGCTCGCCGTCCGCCAGCGTGGATTCCATGGAATGACCGTCCACCCGAATCAGCGTAAAGACGAAGCTCTGCAGCAGCAGCACGATCACCGCTGCCGCTGCCAGCGAGAAAACCCATTCGCCGATCTCGCGCCACAGGGACTTTTTTCTCTTTCTGCGTTTTTTTGCCTTTGAGGTCTCCGGAGCGGGGGCCATCACATTGTTCTTCATCCTTTGTTCCTTTCACGTCACCGGGCCGAAGCGGTTCAGCGGCCACAGAATCCAGACGACCCGGCCCAGAATCTGATCGCGGCGGATACAGCCCATATCCTCGGCGCGGCTATCATAGCTCTCGGCGCGATTGTCGCCCAGCGCCAGGTATTCGTCCGGCCCGAGTTCAATGTGCGCGTCCTCTGTCCTGGAGGATACGTAGGGCTCGGACATGGGCCTGCCGTTGAGCGTCAGCGTCCCGTCCGAAAAGACGACGCTGTCGCCGGGAAGACCGACGACCCGCTTGACGTAGCGGCCGCTGCGGCCGGTGAATTCGCACTGAACCACGTCTCCGCGGCCGACCGAACCCCATGGACGCCAGACAAGAACCACGTCGCCCGAGCGCAGCGTATCCTCCATCGAGGATCCGGCGATGCGCACGGTAGAAATCAGCCATGTCCGAACCGCCAGCCCCGCCGCGCAGACGATGACCAGCGCGAGTGCGGCGCTCAGCAGCCGCTTCACGCTTCACCCTCGGATTTTGAGGATTCCACCAGCTTTTTCATGCGCTTGTCAAAGGTGGGGCGATCCAGCATGACGATGCGCGCGCACTTTTCGCAGCGCATTTTGATGTCTGCGCCCACATAAGTGATTCGCCAGAGGTCGTTTCCGCAGGGGTGCGGCTTGCGCATTTTGACGAGATCGCCGACATTCAGCAGCATCCGAATGCCTCCTTCTGAATCTTTATTATAGCGCGGATATGTTAACTGCGCTTGAACTAAGTATGGACGAAACGATAATAGAAGCTTCTTCCGGTCACGTCGCTGACGCACAGCGCCAGATCACCGGCGTAGACGGGCGCGTCCAGCGCGGTTTTCAGCGCGGGCTCGCGGCGGGTGCGGGCGAATTCGGCCATGCAGTGATAGCCATCCGCGCGCAGATAGCCCACGGACCAGTTGTCCACGGCGTCCAGCCCTTCGAAATCGCGGGGCATGGAACCGGGCTCGGGGACGAAGGATTCCAGCGTGACATGATAAAAACCCACGCCGGGCTGCACGCTGGCCGCGCAGGCGGGCGTTCCCTCAAACGGCGCGAAGCGCAGCGCATAGGCGCTGCCGGCCAGACGCCGGCGCGCGATGTTCATCGTCATGGGACAGCGATCCACGCCCACGAAGCGGCGGCCGTTGCGCTTGGCGGCTTCCAGCGTGGTGGAGCTTCCGGCGAAGAGATCCATGACCAGCTCGCCCTCGCGGGAGCCGCATTTCACGATGCGGTTGAGCAGGGCCAGCGGCTTCTGCGTGTCGTAGCCGGTGCGCTCCGGATCGCGCTGCTGGAGGTGGCTCAGGTCGTTCCAGACGTCCGACGGAGCCACGGGATCGTCGTCGTAATACGTGTACACGCGTCCGTTGGAACGGATCGACCGGTAGACGCGTCCGTCGGGATCCACGTGCCGACGCATATGGTTGGAGCGCGGCTCCGAAGGGGCGACCATGATCTCCTGCACATTGAAATCGTACTGGGGGGATTTTCGGTAGAACAGGATGACGTCGTGCTTTCGGCTGAAATACTTCAGCGACCGCCCGCCGGATTGATAGACCCAGATGATTTCATTCAGAAAATTGCTCTCGCCGAAGATCTCGTCCAGCATCAGCCGCAGGTAGGGATGGGCGCGGTAGTCGATGTGCACAAACAGCATGCCGTCCTCGCGCAGCAGGCGGCGGCAGGCTTCCAGCACCGTCCGCATCATTTCGAGAAACGCGGCGCGGTTTTTCTGATCGACGAAGCTCTCCAGCGACAGCGTGCCCTTGCCGGAGCGCCATTCGGCTTCGCCCACGCGCACGCGCATGCAGAAGCGTTCGCCGGTGAGAAACGGCGGGTCAAGATAGATCAGCTTCACCTGTCCGGCATACTTTTCACAGAGGGCGTCCAGCATGCCCAGCGTATCGCCCAGCAGGAATTCGCCCTGAGAACCGCTGCCTTCGTGAATTTCACAATCGACGCGGATTGGTTCCAGCAACATGCGCCGTCCTCCTTCCATGTGGAATCACAGTTTCCATTATACCAGCTTTTCCGGTTGACCACAAGGGATCGCGCGAAAAATCCCCGACGTTTGGCCGGGGGAGCAGGACTGTCAGGCGGAGTGGCGGCGGATTCAGGAGCCGGTCTCGACGGAGGCGGCGCTCGCAGCGGCGTCGGGGTCGACGGCGGGCGCGCCGCCCAGCACCAGCAGAACGGTCAGCGCGAGCGCGACCACGGCCATGGCGACGGTGCGGCGAAGCAGCCGTGCGCGCTGGCGGAAAAAGCGGTTCTGAAGCTCGGCGATCGCCTCGTCCCCGGTCGGCTGCGATGCGTCGGCGCGGACGCTCTCCGGCGTATGGCCGAGAGCGGAGCTCCGGTCGCGGCGGCAGCGCGCGCAGACGCCGTCCGTCTGCGCGTTGACGCGCCCGCATACACAGCGCCATGTGTCTGCGTCCTGCTGCGGATAGCAGATGGCGTCGCGCCCGGCGGCGCTCCTGAGCCTGCCGAGCTCGTCCGACGGGATGGGAGCCGGCGGAGCGACCTCCACGATCTGCCCGTGGCCTGCGCGCCAGTCCGGGCCGCCGTCCTCGAAGCGCACCGAGGTGAAGACCAGCTCGAGCTGATCGGCCTCCGGCAGGCGCGCCGTGGACAGCGAAAGCGTGAATTCAGACGCACCGCCTGCGCGCAGCCGTTCAGCGCAGAAGGGCGCGGCAACGCTGCGTCCGGCGGCGCTGCTTCGCCATTTGGCCACAGCCTCAAAGGACGCGATGCGTCGGTTCGAAAGATTGTACAGGCGCACGGATGCCTGTACCCCGGAGCCGGAAAAGGAAAGCGCATAGCCGTGCAGTTCGATGGGACAGCTCAGGTCCATTTTCATGCCATTCACTCCCATGCCCGCGGGTCGCGGGCGCAATTCGAGGACATTATAGCACGCACCGGCCGAAAAAGAACGCAGTTCGCGAAGAAGTCCAGCCGTTGTTGGGATTTTGTGCATTTTCCGGCGGAATATGGCGGAATCAAAGACAAATCTGCGCAAACACTATGGCCGAGGAGGTGGAGCAGATGAAGGATGAGCGCATGAAGGACGAGCGGGAGCCGTTCCGCGAGGTGGAGAATGTCGCGTCGCTGACGGAGTGCACCGGGCTGATGCCGGCTTTGCCCGGAGACGAGGAGCAGAATGTGAATGCCGCGGCGCTGTACGCCATTCACAAGGCGGCCAGACCGCGCCGCAAAAAGAAGTGACATCCGTGGAAAAATCTGCTATAATGAGACGGATGATCCGGAGGCGGCGCGCCTCCTACATAAGGGAGCGGTGAGATATGGGCGGCAAGGTCATTCTGGTGGGCGCGGGTCCTGGAGACGCGGGGCTGATGACGGTCAAGGGACGGCGGGCGCTGGAGCAGGCGGAGGTCGTGGTGTTCGATCGCCTGGTGGACGCCGGAATTCTGGAAGCGATTCCCGCAGGGGCGGAGAAGATCGATGTGGGCAAGAACGCCGGAGATCATCCGGTGCCGCAGCACGAGATCAATCGGATCCTGCTGGAAAAAGCGCAGGCGGGCAAGCGTGTGGTGCGGCTGAAGGGCGGCGACTGCTTCGTGTTTGGCCGCGGCGGCGAGGAGCTCGAGCTGCTGTCGGAGCATGGCGTCGACTTTGAGGTGGTGCCGGGCATCACGTCCGCGCTGGCTGCGGCTGCTTATGCGGGCATTCCCGCGACGCATCGGGATTTTTGCGCGTCCGTACATATCATTACCGGCCATCGCCGCCGCAATGAGCGGCTGGATCTGGATTATGAAGCGCTGGCAAGGCTCAACGGCACGCTGATCTTCCTGATGTCCGTGGCGACCTTCGGCGAGATTGGACGGGGACTGATCGACGCGGGCCTGCCGCCGGAGCATCGCTGCGCGATCGTGGAAAACGGCACGAGACCTGAGCAGCGCAAGTTGATCACCACAGTGGGCGACGCGGCCGCGTGCGTGGTGCGCGAGAACGTGCAGTCTCCTGCGATCTTCATTGTCGGCCGCGTGTGCGAGCTTTCGGAGCGGATGGACTGGTTCGACCGGCTGCCGCTGAAGGGCGCGCGGGTGCTGGTCGCCCGGCCTCGGGAGGACAGCCATCGGCTGGCGGAGCGGCTGCGCGCCGTCGGCGCGCGGGTGGTGGAACTGCCCGCCGCGCGCACGGAGGCGCTGACGTTTGAACTGCCGGAGCCGCCGGTGAACCTGCTGCTGCCGGATGGCTACGCGGTGGAGGCGCTGCTGGAGCAGATGAAGCGCACGGGCGCGGACATACGTGCGCTGGCGCGCTATGCGCTCGTTTGCGAAAGCGAAGGTGCGGCGCGGGCGCTTCTCAATTTCGGCCTGCGGCCGGATGCGCCGGACGGCGATTGGCCGTCGGTGCGGCTCTGCCGCGAGGGAGAAGCGGGGATCGCTGTGTGGAGAAGGATCCTGCCGCCCCCGATGGACGGGGAGATCGGCGCGGACTTTGTGGCGTTCACGACGCTCAGCGGCGTGGAGGCCTTCCGGCACAGCATGAGCCATCGGGATCCCGGCGGTCTGCGCGCCGTCTGCATCGGCCCTCAGACGGCGGAAGCGGCCCGGAATCTGGGGCTGAATGTCTTTCAGGCGGACGAGCCCACGCTGGAATCCGTGGCGAAGCGCATGGAAGCGCTGTGGCAGATGCGAAACTGAATGGGTTGAAGCGCCCTGCGAACGAATGGTTCACAGGGCGCTTGTGTATGATGGAATTGCGGCGCGCCGTCATGGCGCGGATTCTGATTCCGGGATTTCATGCTTCCTGCCGCGCATCAGGAAGACAAAGCGATTCTCATCGGAATGCGCTTTGCTCCACGAGAAGCCGAGACGGTCGAAGGCGCGCAGGTCGTCCGGTGATTGGAGCTGGTTCTCCGCCAGAAAGCGCACGGCTTCGCCGCGGGCCATCTTCACATAGACGCCCTTTTCGCGCACGGAGCTCTCCTCCAGCTCGCCGAAGATGCAGTCGATCCACCGCACGCCGTTCGGCAGATGCCGGCGCACGGCTTTGGCATATTCCTCCGAGGCGAGGTTGAGCAGCGCGTTGTCGCTCTCCGTGACGCGCTGCGCGAGGGAGTCGCCCCAGAACTGGTAGAGGTTCCGACAGCCGTCCAGCGCCAACTTGGCCTGCATCTCCAGGCGGTAGGGTACTACGGCATCCAGCGGACGCAGCACGCCGTAAAAGCCGGAGAGGATGCGCAGATGCGCCTGCACATAGTCCAGACAGGATCGGTCGAACACCTGCGGGGCCATATACTGGTATTGGATGCCGTCGTATGCGAGAATGGCCGGCGTGTCGGCCCGGTCGAGATTCATGGACTGAAATCGCTCGTAGTTCAGGCGGGCGATGTCCGCGCTGCAGGCCAGCAGTCTCTGCAGCGCCGGAAGATCCATGGCGCGCAGCGCTTCCAGCAGGCGGCGGGTGCGGTGCAGCAGCGCGGGAACGCCGGCGGGTGAAAGCCCGTCGGCGTCCGTGCGCATGCGTTTGGCAGGAGCGATGATCATTCGCATGTCGGATTACCTCTGATGATGCTTGCGGCGGTGATAGTCCTCGTCGATGCGGCTCTTCCAGTCGTCTGCGATGGGCTGGCAGGCGCGGAAGGAGCTGACGGTTTCGCTGACAACGTCGTAGTTCAGCTGGGTGCCCTCGGAGTCGGCGTGGTAGTTGACCGCGCGGTCGGCGCGGATGCCGATGCGGGATGCGGCGCCGATGGCGTCGATGTTTGCGCCGAGGAACAGGAACTCCCAGCCGTAGGCCTTCTCCTTTTCGATCAGGCGCTGGATCTGTTCATAGCGATACTCGCGGCTGGCGTTTTCCATGCCGTCGGTGATGATCACGAACATCGTCTTGGCGGGGCGATGGGCCTCGGCGGTGTGGATGTGGGCCTGCACCGTCTTCTGAATGGCCATGCCGATGGCGTCCAGCAGCGCGGTGCTGCCGCGGACGAAATAGTCCTGATTGGTGATGTTTGCGACGACGCTCAGCGGAAGGCGGTCGTGGAGAAGCTCGATGCGGTTGTCGAACAGCACGGTGGTGATGAGCGCGTCGCCCGCCTCCTTGCGCTGCTTGTCCAGCATGGCGTTGAAGCCGCCGATGGTGTCGGATTCCAGACCGGACATGGAGCCGCTGCGGTCGAGGATGAAGACCAGCTCAGTCAGATTGTTTTTCATGTTGGTATCCTCCCTTTCGTTGATGGATTCAGGATACCACGTTTGCCCGGCCAAAAGGTTGCTTCACAAGCGACAATTCAGTCCTTTGCGCCCAGACAGGGCAGATTGTATTCGAACAGCACGGCGTTGATTTCCAGAATGTCGTACCAGCCGTTTTCAATAAAATACGACACAATGACGTCGCTCAGACTGCTGGGCGAGAGGGCATAGCCCGCGCGGGCCAGCAGATCGCGGGCCTGATCCATGTTCAGCTCCAGCGCCACGGCCAGCGCGATGGCGGTGGATTTCGACGGCGCGCACTTGCCGGAACGCAGCTTGGAAAAAACGGAGCGTTCCAGATTGGCGCGCTTATAGACGATGCTGTCCTTTGCAAACCCCTTCTCGTCGATCAGCCGCAGCAGCATGTCGGCAAACGTCTCCTCGCGGCGGCGGGACAGCAGCTCCTTCAATGCGCGCAGGCCGTCTTTCTGAAAGGGATCGGACGCGCTGGCGGGGGCCTGCGGTACAGCGCGGGGCATGGGGAATTCGAAGTCGTCGGAGGGTTGGGAGGATTCGAAGGATTCCAGAAATTCCGCCTGCTGGCGGATGCGGTAGGTATCGGTGCGCTCGATTTCGCGGACGTAGTGCTCGTCGATGTAACTCTGCACGCTCTGGGACAGCGCCTCGGACAGCTGGAAGGCGCGGGAATCGAACACGACCAGATAGACGTCCATTTCCTCTCCGGCCAGCAGGTAATCCTGAATGGCAGACATCGCCACCTTCAGCGCCTGATCCTTGGGATAGCCATAGATGCCGGAGGAAATCAGCGGGAAGGCGATGGATTTCAGGCGGTGCTTGCTGGCGAGCGCCAGAGAGCTGGTGTAGGCGGAGCGAAGCAGCGCTTCTTCGCCGCAATGGCCGCCGTGCCAGACCGGGCCTACGGCGTGTATGATCCACTTCGCCTGAAGGGCAAAGCCGGGCGTGATGACCGCCTGTCCGGTGGGACATCCGCCGATTTGATCGCAGGCGCGCTGAAGCTCCGCTTCGCCGGCGGCGCTGAAAATCGCGCCGCAGACGCCGCCGCCGGCCAGCAGATGAGCATTCGCGGCGTTGACAATCGCGTCAACGGGCATTTTTACGATGTTGTTGCGGACAATCTGAAGGGGCACGTATATCGCCTCCTGAGCTGGTTTTATGAATATTATAGCATCCGGAACGGATTTTGTCCATTCGCTTGAAGGGAAGGATGAAAACTGGTATAATGAAAGCAGCGATATTGCGCAAAGGAGAAGAGATACGATGGATCAGGAGCGAACTTTTGAACAGCAGGCGCGCGAGCTGGTGGCACAGATGACGCTGGAGGAAAAGGCGTCGATGCTGCGATTCGATGCGCCCGCCATTCCGCGGCTGGGCATTCCGGCCTATAACTGGTGGAACGAGGCGCTGCACGGCGTGGCCCGTGCGGGCACGGCGACGGTGTTTCCCCAGGCCATTGCGCTGGCGGCGGCCTTCGACCGGAAGCTGATGACAAAGGTCGGCGATGTGATCGCTACGGAGGGCCGCGCGAAGTACAACGCGCAGTCTGCCCGGGGCGACCGGGACATCTACAAGGGACTGACCTTCTGGTCGCCCAACGTGAACATCTTCCGGGATCCACGCTGGGGCCGCGGCCATGAGACCTACGGCGAGGATCCCTATCTCACCGGCGAGCTGGGCGAGGCTTTCGTCGAGGCCGTGCAGCAGAAGGACGAAAAGGGCTATCTGAAGGCGGCGGCCTGCGCCAAGCATCTGGCGGTACATTCCGGCCCTGAGAGCCTGCGCCATGCATTCGACGTGGAGGTCAGCAAAAAGGATCTGTGGGAGACCTATCTGCCGGCGTTTGAAAAGCTGGTGACGAAGGCGAAGGTCGAGGGCGTGATGGGCGCGTACAACCGCCTGTACGGCGAACCGTGCTGCGGCAGCCCGTTCCTGTTCAAGGAGATCGTGCGGGGCAAATGGGCGTTTGACGGCTATATCACCTCGGACTGCGGAGCCATCATGGACTTCCACATGCACCACAAGGTCACGGACAATGTGCTGGAGTCGGCGGCGCTGGCGCTGCGCAGCGGGTGCGATCTGAACTGCGGCGGAGCCTATCCGTATGCCGTCGCGGCGGTGGAGAACGGCCTGGTCAGCGAGGAGGAGATCACCGCTTGCGCCGAGCATGTGATGCGCACGCGGCTGCGCCTGGGCCTGTTCGACCCCGATTGCTCCTTCAACCGGATTGGATACGAGAAGGTGTGCTGTCCCGAGCATATCGCTGCTGCGCTGGACGCGGCGCGGGAGAGCATCGTGCTGCTGAAGAACGACGGAATTCTTCCGCTGAAAGACGTGAAGACCGTGGGCGTCATCGGCCCCAATGCCGATAACCGCACGGCGCTCCTCGGCAACTACCATGGAACGCCCGACCGGAGCGTTACGCCGCTGGACGGCCTGTGGGCGGAGGCGGACCGTCAGGGCTTCCGCGTGCTCTATGCCAGGGGATGCGAGCTGCTGCGCGATCGCGGCGAGAGCCTTGCGGCCGCGAACGACCGCATTGCCGAGGCGCAGGCTGTGGCGGCGCAGAGCGACGTGGTGCTGCTGTTCCTGGGCCTGGACGAGACACTGGAGGGCGAGGAGGGCGACGCTACCGGCGACAAGGAAACCCTGGCGCTGCCTGCCGTGCAGCAGCTGCTGATGGAGAAGGTCTGCGAGGTCGGGAAGCCCGTGGTGCTGGTGCTGATGACCGGCAGCGCCATGGATCTGCGCTATGCCGATGCCCACTGCGCCGCGGTGCTGCAGGGCTGGTACCCCGGCGCGCGCGGCGGCTGGGCCATCGCTGACGTGCTGTTCGGCCGCGTGTCGCCTTCGGGCAAGCTGCCGGTGACCTTCTACCGAAGCGCCGATGATCTGCCCGCGTTTACCGATTACAGCATGGAAAACCGTACCTATCGATACTATCAGGGCGAGCCGCTGTATCCCTTCGGCTACGGGCTGAGCTACGCGGACGTCCGTCTGCTGGATGCGGAGCGTTCGGAGGACGGCAGGACCGTGCGCGCCCGCGTAAAGAATGAATCGGACTTCGACGCGGCGGAAGTGCTGCAGATCTACGTCCGGGATGAGGAGAGCGCCTTTGCGCCGCGCCATCCCGCGCTGTGCGGCTTTGAGCGCGTGCAGCTCGCGGCGGGCGAGGAGAGGATCGTGGAAATCGCTTTGTCCGAGCAGACCTATACGGTGGTCGACGATTCGGGCGCGCGCGTCCCGGGCAGCGGAAAGTACGCGCTGTGGTGCGGCTTTAACCAGCCTGACGCCCGGAGCGAAGCGCTGACAGGGAAAAAGTGCATCCGCATCGGATGACATGGAAGAATTGAAGCCGGCTGAACGCGATGTTCAGCCGGCTTCTGCATGCGGCGCAGATCCGGAAGCGGGCTCCTCCGAAAGGGATGGAGCGGCTCAGCCCCAGTACTTCTTCACATGAGCGCGGGTGGATTCCGCGGCGGTTCGGACGTTCTCTTCCTGAGAGAGCGCGTAGTAATCCGGGCGGAAGACCTCCATGGTGCACACGCCGCCTTCGAAGCCGACCTTTTTCAGCGCATCGGCATAGCGCGCATGCTCCAGGCAGCCGCGGGGATCGCCGGGCCAGAGACGCTTTTCGTCGGTGTTGTAGGCCGCGCCGCAGGGCACGTCCTCCATGTCGTTCAGGTGCCAGATGAAGATCTTTTTGCCGTCGGCCTGCTCCAGCGCATCCCAGCCGGAAGCCATGGCGTGGAAGTGGTACTGATCCAGCGTCACGCCCACCAGCGGCGAATCCACCGCCTGCACGATGGCATAGGCGTCCTCGAAGCGGTTGATGGTCATGCCGGGGCAGCCGCAGAACTCCAGCGACAGGCGAATGCCGTGGGGCTCCACGTGCTTGAGCATCTCCCGGAGCACCTCGACCGCGTCGGCGCGGATCTCGCTGCGGGTGGCGTGAACTGGGTGGGCACGACCACGATCATGCTGCAGCCGAGAATGCCGCAGCGGCGGACAATCTCGTCCAGCTCGGCCAGCACGGCGTTCTTTTCCGCCTGCGTGGACTTCATGTTGAAGCCGCACAGCGCGTTGTAGGAGAGCATCTTCAAATGGTGGGTGCTGAACCATTCGCCCAGCTGTTCCAGCGTGCACTTGCCCGCCGCCAGGTCGCGATCCAGACATTCGGACTGGATGTCGATGTAGTCGAAGCCGTACTTTTCGCAGTATTCCAGATCGTCCAATACGGTGTGATTCGCGCAGTAGCGATCACAGCCCTCGTTGAATCCGATTTTCATCGATCTTCCTCCTGTAATTAATGGAGTGAATTCATTATACCACAGAACGCCGCGAATGGAAACAAGATCGGGGAATTTGTCGATGCGGGACGGCTTTTTCGGCGCCTGCGCTCCTTTCAAAAGAATAAGGAGCTGTTCCGGACGGAAACAGCTCCTTATAAAACCCTGAATTACTTCGCCTCGGCTTCAACCTTGACGATCTCCTGACCGTCATAGTAGCCGCAGAACTTGCAAACGCGATGGCTGAGCTTCATCTTCGCGCAGCGGGGGCACTTGACGATACCCGGCACAGACAGCTTCCAGTGCGCGCTGCGGCGAGAATTTCTCCTTGCCTTGGAAACTTTTCCCTTCGGAGTGGCCATTGTTACACCTCCTCATTGTTTTCAACAATCGATCGCAATGCCGCAAAGGGATTGAAATCGTCATCGCCCTCTTGGCATGTACAGGAACCCGTGTTCAGATTGGTGCCGCACTTCGGACAGAGCCCCTTGCAGTCCTCCTTGCAGAGAAAGCGCATGGGCAGCTCCAATACGAGCGCGTCCCTGATTGCGTCGGTCAGCTCCAGCGTGGAGGCCTCGAAGCAATACTGATCCGGGTTTTCAGGATCGGGCTGGCGGGCAAACTCCGCATGCAGCTCGGCGGCGATGGGGAGGGTGACCTCCGCAAGACACCTGGCGCAGCGGGAAGTGACGGTTGCCGTCGCCACAGCCTCCAGACTGACCGTTTCTCCGGAACCGACATACGTGCCCTTTGCGGCGACGTTGTCGAAGCGAACCGGATCCCCCAGCACGTCCATCTCCTCGATCGAACAGTCCGCTTCGAACGGATACTCCTGACCGGGATTCTTCAGTGCGTTGGTCACATTCAGCGTAGAAGCCAAGCCTTTTTCCCCCTAACCTTGGATATTATATACGGATATGCGGATTTTGTAAAGTTATTTTTTCGTAGCGATTTCCAGCGTATCGCGGGCGATGGCCAGCTCCTCGTTGGTGGGGATGACCCAGACCTGGATCCTGGAATCGTCGGTGGAGATCTTCGTCTCGCCGTGGACGTTGGCGTTGCGCTCGTCGTCCACCTCGACGCCGAAGAAGCTCAGGCCCTCGCAGACCCACTTGCGGGCGCGGACGTGGTTTTCACCGATGCCGGCGGTGAAGATGATGGCGTCGCAGCCGTTCATTGCGGCCACATAGGAGCCGATGTACTTCTGGATGGTGTAGGTCCACATTTCGATGGCCAGCTTGGCGTCCTCGTCGCCGGCGTCATAGCGGGCGGTGACGTCGCGCATATCGGAGGAGCCGGTCAGGCCCTGCAGACCGGACTGCTTGTTCATCATGTTCAGCACTTCGGACGCGGTCTTGTGCTCGGTGTTGGCGATGAACTCGACGCAGGCGGGGTCCAGGGTGCCGCAGCGGGTGCCCATAACCAGGCCGTCCAGCGGGGTGATGCCCATGGTGGTGTCCACGCACTTGCCGTTCACGCAGGCAGACAGAGAGGAGCCGTTGCCCAGGTGGCAGACGATGACCTTCTTGTTCTCGCCGAGGATCTCGGTGGCGCGGCTGGCGATGAAGCGGTGGGAGGTGCCGTGGAAGCCGTACTTGCGCATGTGCAGCTCGGTGTAGTACTTCTTGGGCAGTGCATAGCGGAACGCCTTCGGGGGCATGGTCTGATGGAACGCGGTGTCAAACACGGCGACCTGGGGCACGTTCGGCAGCACCTTCTGGCAGGCGCGGATGCCCATCAGGTTGGCGGGATTGTGGAGGGGGCCCAGCGGGATGTTCTCCTCGATGGCCGCGATGACGGTGTCGTTGATCAGGCAGGAGGCGGTGAACTTCTCGCCGCCGTGCAGCACGCGGTGGCCCACAGCGCCGATCTCGTCCAGGCTCTTGATCACGCCGTGGTCGGCGTCCTGCAGCGCGTCGAGAACGATGTTCATGGCCTCGGTGTGGTCCTTCAGGGGGGTGACCAGCTCGAACTTCTTGCCGTCGCCGTACTTGTGGCTCAGGTTGGAGCCCTCGATGCCGATGCGCTCGACCAGGCCCTTGGCGATGACGGACTCGTCCTGCATGTCGATCAGCTGATACTTCAGGGAGGAGGAGCCCGCGTTGATGATCAGAATTTTCATGGTTTATCTCTCCATTTCAGTTTGTTCGAAACCGACCGCAACGATGCGCTGCGGCCGGCGGAAATCGCTGTCAGAAGGGGATCAGCCCTGCGCCTGCGCGGCGGTGATGGCGACGGTCGCGACGATGTCCTCCACGGAGCAGCCGCGGCTCAGGTCGTTGCAGGGCTTGGCGATGCCCTGCAGGATGGGGCCGTAGGCCTCGGCGCCTGCCAGACGCTGCACCAGCTTGTAGCCGATGTTGCCCGCGCCCAGATCGGGGAACACGAGGGTGTTGGCGTGACCGGCGACGGTGCTGCCGGGCGCCTTCAGCTGGCCAACCTTCTCAACCAGCGCGGCGTCGAGCTGCAGCTCGCCGTCCAGCGCCAGATCGGGGGCCATTTCCTTGGCGATGCGGGTGGCTTCCTGAACCTTGGTGACGTTGTCGTGCTTGGCGGAGCCCTTGGTGGAGAAGCTCAGCATGGCCACGCGGGGCTCGATGCCGGCCAGCGCGCGGGCGGATTCCGCCGCGCCGATGGCGATGTTGGCCAGCGCTTCGGCGTCGGGATCGATGTTGACCGCGCAGTCCGCGAAGATCATCACGCCGTCGTCGCCGTAGGCCTTGTTCGGGCACTCCATCAGGAAGCAGGAGGACACGGTCTTGATGCCGGGCTTGGACTTGATGATCTGCAGCGCGGGGCGCAGCATGTCGCCGGTGGAGTGGATCGCGCCGGAGACCAGGCCGTCGGCGTCGCCCGCTTTGACCATCATCACGCCATAGTACATGGGATCCTTCACCAGGGCGGCGGCCTTTTCCTCGGTCATGCCCTTGGCCTTGCGGATCTCATACAGCATGGCGGCATACTCCGCGCACTTGTCGGAGGTGGCGGGGTCGATGATTTCGACGCCGTCCAGAGAAGCGCCGTTGGCAGCTTCCTTCACCTTTTCGGGGTTGCCCAGCAGGGTCAGCCTGGCAAGGCCTTCCTTTGCGATGATCGCGGCGGCCTGCGCGTTGCGGGTCTCCTCGCCTTCGGGAAGAACGATGTGCTTCACGTCTGCCTTGGCCTTCGCCTTGATCTTATCAATGATTGCCATGATTATCCCTCCATAGATTCCGCACAAGGCGGTTCATTCTATTCATCTCTACTATTATACGATATATTTTGGCGTTTGAAAAGTCCTATTTGTAAAACTTTGCCGGTTTAGCGGCCGAAACCCTGTCCGATCAGCCAGCTCTGGCACAGGCCGGCCCAGCGGGCGACGTCGGGATTGCCGGGCGCGAGTCCGAGACCGTGGGGGCCTTCGGGGAAGACGTGCAGCTCGAAGGGTACGCCCTTGGCTGCCAGCGCGCTGGCGAGCATCAGACTGTTTTCCACGGGTACGCAGTCGTCCGAGGCGGTGTGCCAGATGAAGGCGGGCGGGGTGTCGCTGGTCACGTTCTGATCGGCGGAGAAGCGGCGCAGGGTTTCCTGATCGTCCGAATGCGCGCCCAGCAGGTTCACCCGGGAGCCTACGTGGGCGTACTGCGCGACGCTGACCACCGCGTAGCAGGGGACGAACGCGTCCGGCCGGGAGGACAGGCGATCGATGGGATCCTCCGCGCCCGGATTGCCGGGCGAGTACAGCGTGGCGGCGGTGCAGGTGAGATGACCGCCCGCAGAGAAGCCCAGGATGCCCACCTTCTCATAGCCCAGCGAGCGCACCAGGCGGATGGCCCGCAGCGCGTCGGTCAGCGGCGCGAGGTAGTTGCAGGGTGCGACGCGGTAGTCCAGCACGTAGGCCGAGACGCCGGCCTCGTTGAGCATCCGGGCGATGGGATCGCCCTCGTGGTCGGCCTTCATCGTGTAGCCGCCGCCGGGACAGACCACCATCGCGCCTCGACTGCCGTCCACCCTGAATTCCTTTACGGAGGGCTGCGCCTGGTCGGGGGATTCGTCGGAATAGGGGGCCCTTCCGGGCCAGAGGGGGATGATTCTGTTCATTGCATTATTGCTCCTTTATATGAGATTCGACGCAAACCAGCACGGCCTCCCAGGGGCGCAGGGTGGCGCCGTCGAAGTCGGATTCCCGCTCGTAGGACTGCAGGAGGATCTCGCCGCGCAGCGCTTCCGGGGCGGGATGGGATTCGTCGGACAGGTTGGCGGCGAGGATCAGCGCTTCTCCGTCGGTCTCCCGGGCGAAGGCCAGAATGTCGTCGTGACCGCCGTCGATCATCCGCAGCGCGCCGTTTCGCAGGGCGGGATGCACCTTGCGCAGCGCGATCAGGCGGCGGTAGAAGTGGAACACGGACGTCGGATCGGCCAGCTGGGCTTCGGCGTTGATCCCGGGATAGTTGGGATTCACCGTCAGCCAGGGCGTGCCGGTGGTGAAGCCGGCGTTGGGTGCGGCGCTCCACTGCATCGGCGTGCGGGCGTTGTCCCGGCTGAGGTCGGCGGCATAGCGGAACGCCTGCTCCGGCGTGTCGCCGGCAAGAATGCGCTGGCGGTACTCGTTGCGGGTGCCGATGTCGTTGTACTGGTCGATGGAATCCAGGCGCAGGCTGGTCATGCCCAGCTCCTCGCCCTGATAGACGAAGGGCGTGCCGGGACTGGCGTGGTTCACCAGCGCCAGCGCCTTGGCGCTGATTTCGCGGTATTCGCTGTCATTGCCGAAGAAGGACACCTGGCGCGGCTTGTCGTGGTTGCTCATGAACTGGGCCCACCAGCCGTCGGGGATGATCTCATAGCGCGATTTCAGGCGGTCGCGCAGCATGGAGGGAATGTGCGCCCGGTATTCCGCGACCGGCGGCAGAAAGGGGATCGCCATGTCGAACTCGCCGCGCGCGGTGCCGACGTAGTCGGCCAACTCGGCGTCGTCCTTCAGCGAGACTTCGCCCACCGTCACCAGGTTGAGCGGGGTGAACAGCTTCTCGTTCAGCTCGTGCAGATAGGCGTGCGTGCCCGGCCGTCCCAGCAGCAGCGGGGCGGGGAAGACGTAGCCGTCCGGCGTGGGCTCGCCCTCGGCGTCCGGGAAGTCCGCGGGCTTGTCCAGATAGCTGATGGCGTCGACGCGCAGGCCGTCCACGCCCCTGGCCTTCCACCAGCGGATCAGGTCGTGAATCTCCTGCTTGAGCGCAGGGCAGCTCCAGTTGAGGTCGGGCTGCTTTTTGGAAAAGAGATGGAAGTAATACTGGCCGCGCTCCTCGCAGTATTCCCATGCGCTGCCGCCGAACACGCTGGCCCAGTTGTTGGGCGCGTGGCCGTCCACGGGGTCACGCCAGTAGTAGTAATCGGTATAGGGATCCTCCCGGCGGGCGGACCTGCGGAACCACTCGTGCTCGTCGGAGGAATGGTTGACCACCAGATCCATGATGAACTTCATGCCGCGGGCATGGCATTGGCGAATCAGCTCGTCGCAGTCCGCCATCGTGCCGAACTCGGGCAGAATGGCGCGGTAGTCGGAAATGTCGTAGCCGTTGTCGTCGTTGGGAGAGGCAAAGAATGGGGACAGCCACAGCGCGTTTACCCCCAGCTGCTGCAAATAGTCGAGCTTCTCAATCACGCCGGGCAGGTCGCCGACGCCGTCGCCATTGGAATCGTAAAAGCTGCGGGGATAGATCTGGTAGATCACCAGATCGCGAACCCAATCCTTCTGTGAAATCATCGGTTGACGCTCCTTTGCGTTTTTTCGGTGCTCCAAGCCGGTGGAAATCTCACACGCCCGGTATGGACGCGCGCATCCAGGCCTCGACGACGGCTTCGTCGCCGGGGGCCATGAAGGCGTGCTCGCTGCGCTCGGAGACGGTGAGCGCGCAGCCATGGGCTGCGCAGAATTCGTCGATCACAGCGCGCGGCTGGAGGTTGTCCTGCGCGGCATAGAGAATGTGCGTCGGCGGCGACCAGCGGCCGACGGGATGCGTGCGCACGAACTGGAAATAATCCCACGACAGCGTATCGATGGGCGTGGGGATTTCCCGCTCGCGCTCCAGGAGCTCCTCGGTGACGCCGAACCACTGGAACATGCTTCGAACCAGATGCTCCATATTCACGATGGGCGACTGGAACAGACAGCGTTCAAAGGGCCTGTCCGCCCAGGCCTGAAGGCTGAAGTACGCGCCGAGACTGCAGGCGTAGAGCGCGACCGCCTTCCACTGGGAAAAGGCGCGCTCGCCCACGATCTGCAGGTCGTGCAGACCGGCGAAGACGTCGCAGACCTCGCCGCGGCCCCGGCGCTCGCCGTGGTCGGGCAGGTCGAAGCTCAGCGTCTGCCAGCCGCGCTCCGCGGCAATTCCGGCGAAGGCTTCGGCGCATTCCTTGCTGGCCATTTTGCCGTGGACAAAGAGAAAGACGTGATCGGACGGCGCGCCCCACAGCAGAGCGGGAATGCCGTCGAGATTCAGCGATTGCACGGGCGCTGGCATGGGTTTCCTCCTGAAGATTCGTCGGAGATTTGGGAAGTCTGATCCGGAAGGCCGAAGTGGCGGGCCAGCAGGAGCATGGTTTCCTCCGGAGTCATGCGGTCGTCGCGGACGTGGACGAAGAAGCCGCTCTCCTCGAATGCGCGATAGCGTTCGGGGCTGTTGATCTCCGCGATGCAGGCGAGGAAGTTGGACAGGGTCGCTTCGGGATCCTCTGCCGAGTGAATCTGGTCGAGCAGGAACTGCTTGTCGGGGTCGGGACGGTCGAAGAAGCGGTCCACGGACGTGCTCTGCGGGCTGAGCAGGATGGCGACATGTTGGAAATCAGAGATTTCGCGCAGCATGTCCGGCGGAATGTTTGTGTCGACAAACACAGGCCTGCCGGATTGCGAGAGCCGGATCAGCAGCAGGATTTCCATCTCGGCGGCTTCCCGGGAGGATCCGTCGATCCATGCGGCGTACGCCTTCGGCGGACGGTTCAGAAACTCCTGCCAGCCGCTCATGGTTTGGAAATAGCTCAGGTTCGGCTGATGCGCAGGGTCGATCGCGTCTGTCAGTGCGTCGTGAAAGTTTTCGCCGCAGCACACGCCGTCGAAGCGCTCCGCCAGCAGCTTCACCGCAGTGGATTTGCCCGCATAAGCGGTGCCGTTGATGAAGTAGACGTTCTGAAACAAAGATCTGAGCAGATTGCTCTCAATGCCGATTTTCATAAGAAGGCTCCTTTTTCGAATTCAAGACAGAACAGTTCTGGTTCCTCCCGCCGGTGGAGAAGCGTGAAACCGGCTTCCTCACAGAGGCGGACAAAGAGGGCGCTGTTCTGACGCGCATCGGGTTTGATCACGCCGTAGGTGGTATGCAGCGATTCGCTGGGCAGATGAATCTCCAGATCGATCAGAAAGGGCTCCGGCTCGGCGGAGATCACGTTTGCGTCCCAGATGTGCAGCCGTCCGCCGGGGCGGAGGACGCGCGCAGCCTCGGCGATCACCCGGCGCAGCACGCCCTTTTCCATATAGAGGAAGGAAAAGAAAGCGGTGACGTGGTCAAAGCTGGCGTCGGAGAACGCCAGCTCGGCGGCGTCCATCACCAATTTGCGGCAGACGTCCGGGGCTTCGTCCAGCTCCTCCGGGCAAATATCGATGGCAGTGACCTGGTCGCGGTAGACGCGTCCGATCACGCACTCTCCTCCGCCGCCGAGATCGAGGATCTCTCCGTCAAGCGTGCGGTCGATTTGCAGTACCATGGGAACTCCTTTCCATGAAAGCAACAAAAGGAGAGGGCGCGTCCCTCTCCTTGATCGGTTACAGCAGATCGTTCATGTCCGAAAGACGGCCAAACTTCAGGTCCGGCTTTGTGGCGGACTCGGCCAGCATCTCCTCGGTGGTTTCGCCGGTCATCACCAGAATGGACAGCATGCCGCTGCGCACGCCGGTTTCGATGTCGGTGTACAGGCGGTCGCCCACCATGGCGAGCTCGCCCACGGACAGTCCCGTGCGGCGCAGCACGGCTTCGACAATGCCGGTATGCGGCTTGCCCACGATCAGATCGGGGCGGCGGCCCGTCGAGGCGGCGATGAAGTCCATAATCGCGCCGATATCCGGCATGAAGCCGGTCTCGGTGGGGCAGTTGAAGTCCGGATGGGTGGCGATGTAGGGCAGACCGTCGCGCACGAAGTTGCACACGTCCCACATTTTCTGATAGTCCAGCGTGGTGTCGAAGCCGACGACCACGATTTCGGGATGCTCGTTGTCCACCGTGATGCCCGCTTCGGCCAGTTCCGCGGCCAGATATTCGTTGCCCAGCAGGAATACGCGCTTGCCGGGATACAGCTCGTTGAGCTTCTCGCAGGTGGCTTCGCCGGAGGTCATGACGTGGCTGCGGTCGGTGACGAGTCCCATCTTCGCCAGCTTTTCCACATAGAAATTGGCGTTATGAGAGGAGTTGTTGGTGAGGAACATGTAATCGCGGCCGGTTTCCTGAACCCGCCTGATGAAGTCCAGCGAGCCGTCGATCAGCTGACCGCCCAGATAGAAGGTGCCGTCCATGTCCAGTAGAAAGCATTTTACGTTCTCAAGTCCCATTTGTAATTGATCCTTCTTTCATTCAAATTCAATCAGATTCTCGGCCATGCGGGC
>SFJH01000051.1 GCA_004555155.1 Clostridiales bacterium | reverse complement strand
CAGCCTGTCAAAAAAGGTCGCACAAAGCGGCCTTTTTTGATATAATGGGAATAGGTGATGAGGATGCTGAAGAGAGAAACTGAACAGCGGCAGGCAATCGAGATGCTGTGTGTGGACATGTTGGTACCCAAAGAGCATCTGCTGCGGAAGATCGACGCAGCGGTAGATTTCACGCGCATCTACGATCTGGTAGAAGATTTGTACTGCGAGGACAATGGACGGCCGAGCTGTGACCCGGTAGTACTATTCAAGCTGGTATTGATTCAGCATCTGTTCGGTATCCGGTCTCTGCGACAGACTCTGAGAGACGCGGAAGTAAATGTAGCATACCGTTGGTTTCTGGGATATACCATGTCGCAGCGTCTGCCGCACTTTGCGACGATCAGCTACGCCTTCCGGAATCGCTTCACGGCGGAAGTAATCGAAGGCGTGTTCCGGTGGATACTGGAGGAGGTCTCCCGTGCAGGATACCTGTCACCGGAGGTCGTGTTTGTAGATGGAACACACATTAAAGCAAACGCGAACTTGAAGAAGCATGTGAAAAAATCGATACCTATAGCAGCGAAGCATTATCAGGAGCAATTGGACGAGGAGATCGCAGCGGATCGTTCCGCGCACGGAAAAAAACCGCTGAAGAAGGATGACGACGATGACACACCTTCGGCATCTCCGAAGCAGAAAACGGTGATCGAATCCACAACCGACCCGGAAAGCGGCGTCTTTCACAAGGGCGAGCACAAGAAGTGCTTTGCATACGAGGCGCATACCGTCTGTGACAAGCGCGGCTACGTACTGGAAACGGAGGTCACTCCCGGAAATGTCCACGACAGCGTTGCGTTTGATACGGTATTCCAGAGACTGACTGAGCACTATCCGGAGGTACAGGTGGTCACAGCTGATGCAGGATACAAAACGCCTTGGATCTGCAAGCAAATCTTCGATAGTGGAAGAATCGCGTCGCTGCCCTATAAGCGTCCGATGACCAAGAAAGGCAACCTGCCATGGTATGATTATGTTTTCGATGAGTTCTACGATTGCATTCTCTGTCCGCAGAACAAGGTGCTGAGTTACGCGACCACCAACCGTGAGGGCTACCGGGAATACAAGAGCAAGAGCTACGTTTGCAAAAACTGCCCTGTCCGTGAACGCTGCACGCAAAGCCGACAGTGCACCAAAATCGTTGAGCGCCACATCTGGCATGAGTACATAGAACGGGCGGAGGATGTCCGACATTCGCCGATCGGCAAAGCTACTTACGCCCTGCGTTCGCAGACTATTGAGCGCGTCTTTGCGGACGCAAAAGAGAAACACGCCATGCGTTATACACCCTATCGAGGGCTGACCGCGGTATCCACCTGGGTCAAAGAAACTCGCCATCCACAAGTGGATGCTTTTTCGACTTTTCCCTCCCTTTTCCTGCTTGAAGCCCTATTGCAACGAGGCAATAGGGCTTCTTTGACAGGCTGCCGGAAGCACCGGCAAAGCCGGTGCTTCCGATTTCATGCGAGGGATATCCCTCGCGCTCTCTTAGAGTTTGTCTGTTTTTGTTGGGAATCTGTGAGCTGAGGGGCTGTTGGCGGATTTTTCTTCCGTTACAGCCCCTTTTCGAATGCACGTTTCACGGCGAATCCATGCCGGGCAACGGGAACGCGCTCTTGGCAATCCCCCGGAATCGCCCGCCTCATTCCAGCAGCGCGCCGCGCAGCTCCTCCAGAAGCTCCTCCAGCCGCCTGCGGTTGATCTGATAGTACACGCGGTTATTCACCTTCTCCAGGCCCACCAGGTTGCAGTCGATCAGCGCCTGCATGTGGTGGGATATGGTGGGCGTGGTCAGGCCCAGCCGCCGCGCCAGCTCGCTGCCGTAGGCCCGCTGCTCCTTCAATATGCGCAGAATGTCCATCTTGCTGCGGTCGCCCAGCAGCTTCAGCGCCTCGCAGAGCGCCGCAGGATCGGCCTCCGGCTCCTCGTCTTCGACGTCCAGCAGCACGCCCATGCGCAGCACATACCGCGTGCTCTGCGGATCCCAGGCCAGCGCCAGCGACTGGCAGCCCGTTACGCTGGGGATCATCTCACAGCCGTTCGGACTCTCGTCCAGTGCCAGCTGACAGCGCCGGTTGAGCCAGGCGAGAATGTCCGTCTCCGCCAGCGCCGACTGCCAGTAATCCGAGCAGGCCTCCGCCTCGGCGGCCAGGAAGCCCTGCCACGGCTGCATGGCGGAAATGGCCCCGACGAGCAGCGCCAGCAGCCGGTTCAGGTATTCCTCGTAGTGAAAGAACATCTGCCCCACGGTCTGCTTCTGCTCCCCGGTCAGGCCGCATTCCACCAGCTCCTGAAACAGCTGCGCCACGCCGCCCGCCGCATCCACGTACTCCACGTTCTGCAGCGCCTTCAGGAAGTCCTCGGCGCGCTGCTGCTCCGTCCGCGACAGCAGCCTCTGCCGCGCGTCCTGCAGGCTCTCGTATCCGCCGTAGCAACGCCAGCTCAGCAGCAGCACGGCGTTGTCCAGTCCGTTCTGCGTCAGCGGCCGGAAGAAGAAGTCCAGCTGCTCCTGCCGGTCTGCCAGCGCGGCGCGCACGGCCTGCTCCATCCGCGTCAGCTCCGCCAGCACCGCCCGGGCATGCTGCGCCCGCTCGCCGCGCCGGGCCTGCCAGCGCGCGCTCAGAACGGCGTAGCGCTCATTCGAATAGCCGCTCTCCAACAGGTTCATCGCTTCCTGAATCCAGTTGATCCCGCGTCTCACCGTCGTGTTCATCGTCGTCTCTCTCCATCCTCGGCTCTTCCAGCGGGATGTGGAACACCACAACCAGCCCCATGACTATCATAAACAAAACGCCGCCGGAAATCAAGAGGGCTTCCACCGATACCACCCGGCAGGCCGCGCTCAGCGCAAAGGACATCACCGGCACCGCCGCCGTGGACATCGCGCCCAGGATCGCCGACGCGCGGGACAGGTATTCCGGTGCCACCACCTTCATGAACTCCACGCCCAGTCCGCTGTTGCAGATGGCGGAGCACACGCCCAGCAGCAGAAAGCAGGTCAGCGCGCCCGCCCAGATCACCGCCGCCGAGGAGACGTTTCCCAGCACTGCCACGCCCACAAACGTCAGCGCCATGACAGAGCCGAACAGCGGCAGCAGCTTCTGCATGCCCATGCGCGCCGCCACCAGCGGATACGCCACCGAGCCCAGCAGCGCGCCCACCGTCAGCGCCACCTCGGCCGCCGACATCAGCTCCGCGCCCTGCCGCCAGACGCCCTGCACGATCACCGCGAAGAACGAGTTCAGCGGCACGGCGCAGGCGTTGATCAGCACCGCCACCAGCGCCAGGTTGCGGATTGTGTGCCGGGAGACCACGTAGCGGAAGCCCTGGGACAGCGTGCGGAAAAACGGCTCCGACCGCTCCGCTGCCACCTTCGGCGGATTGACCCGCATGGTGGCCAGGATCAGTGCCGACAGAAAGAACGTGATCACATCGCCCAGCACGGCCACCTGCGCCCCCCAAAGCGCGATCACCACGCCCGCCAGGCCCGTGCCCGCCAGCTCCGCCACCGTGCTCAGCGCGCTGTTCACCGACGTGCCGTAGGTGTAGTGCGCCTCCGCCAGCAGCTGCGGCAGCACCGACTTGCCGCAGGGCACGCGGAACGCCTCCACGCTGGATATGGTCAGCGTGAACAGGGCGATGATCCAGCCGTTGAGCAGCCCCGCCATGTACATCAGGCAGAACGCCAGCGTGATCAGACCCCGCACCACGTCCGTGACCACCATCACCCGCTTCTTGTTCCGCCGCTCCACCAGCGCGCCCGCCACCGGCAGCAGCAGTATCGTCGGCAGCTGGTTCAGGCCGAAGATCAGCGCCGCCCAGGAGGCCGAGCCCGTCACCTGATACACGATCCACGTGTAGGCCACCGCGTCCAGCGCGTCGCCCAGCCGGTTCACCACGTTGGCCGCCACCAGCTTCATGAACTGCGTCTGCCGCAGGATCTCCCGGTATCCGCCGGATTTCTTTTTCATAATCATCACGCCATTCTTGTCGTATTGTTAGACATTTATCTAATAATACGGATCATAGCACTTTTCAAGATGCATGTCAAGCGAATTCCGCAGATTTCATTCGATTTTCATCTAACATAAAAAGTCAGGGGCCCGCCACCGTCCTTCGACGGCGGCGGGCCCGCAGCATATTCGTTTGTCCATCACAGCTCCGGCACGGCCAGCGGCTGGTTCAGCAGCTTCAGGCACTGGGGCATGTCCGCCAGAAGCCTCGGCAGCTCGTGCAGCGCGGCCACCGGCGCGGTGGCCAGCACATGGGGAATGGCGCGCTGGGCCAGGGCGTAGTCCAGCACCTGCATCGGCGAGGCCGTCATCAGCGGCTGGACGGTGGTGATATAGCGGTACATATCGCTGAGCGCGCGGGCGGAGAAGTACACGCCCAGATCGGCCAGCCTGCGGCGCAGCGTCATCATGCGGTCCTGCACCTCGGAGGAGATTTCCGCGGAGGGCGCGAACAGCTTCTTCAGCGTCTCCATGCGCACCGCGCCCGCCGGTTTGCGCGGCGCGACGGCGCAGGGCCGCCAGGGCAATTCCAGCCCCGGCAGATCGAACCGCACGAAGAACGCGCGATCCAGCAGATTGCCGTTCAGCGCATAGCCCACGGGGTTGTCCTGCACGGTGAGCAGCAGCTTCATGTTGGGATGGATGCCGTCGGCGGCGTCCTCGTGCATGGCGGCCAGACCGCGCGCCGGGTCTCCGGGCGCGTTGTTGGCATCGTCGATCAGCGCGATCAGCGGCGTGAACGCGTCGGCAGTGGCGTTCAGCTCGGCGAACCGGGGCTCCGCCACGGCGGGTTTGCTGCCTGCGTGCAGCGTGATGAACCGGCCGTCCGTCAATCCCAGCGTCTGCGCCAGCAGCCGTGCGGCGCGGCTCTTGCCCGAGCCGGTGACGCCCGAGTACACGTTCATGTCAAACAGCGCCACGCCGGCCAGCAGGTTCACCGCCTGATCGTGGCTCAGCGGCATGCCGTAATCATCGAAGGCGGCGCGCAGATCGCTGATCAGCTCGCCCGCCGTGGGATCCACCAGCGCGGGCGGCGGCGCGACCGGCTTCTCCGCGCCGTCCAGCTGCCGCAGCATGGCCGCGGCGCGGCGCTTCAATTCGTCGGTCATCAGCTGCTCCAGCAGCGCTTCTCCGCTGATCCCCGCCAGCGCCTTCTGCGCCACGGCGGCGGCATCCGCGGCGGCGTCCGCGGCCTCGCGGCTCTTTTGCGCCTCGGCGCGCGCCTGCTGGTTCTGCTTCTCCAGCCGTCGCAGCTCGATGGCGTTCTCCTGCTTCACCTCGTCCAGCAGCTCCCGGCGCTTGTCCGCGCGGGCCTGCGCCAGCTGATCCAGCTCCTGCAGCGCCTTCAGGCGGCGCGCCTCAAACTCGTCCAGCTCCTGCACCTGGGCCTGGGTCAGCGGCTTTGCGGCCTGACCCAGCCGCTCGGGCAGCATGTCCGTCAGATGGTCCAGCGACAGCACCGCATCCAGCACGCCGCCGCGGGCCTCGGTCAGCGCCCAGGCCTCCTTCAGCGCATCCCGGGCGCGATCCACAGGGCTGGCCAGCGGCATGCTGCCCGCCTCCGACGGCACCGGGTGCCCCAGCTGATCCAGCCGGGAGTGACGCCACTGCTCATCGATGATCTCCGCCAGGCTGACGCCGCGCTTCGGGTTCAGTCCCCGCTGCGCCGCCACCGCCGCGCTGCGCTGCACGGCGCGGGCGCTGCCCACCGCCGGTCGCAGCTGTGCGCCGCGCGGCTCCACGTCCAGCTTCGGCGCGCGCGGGCCCTTGCCCTTCGGCTCCTCCTCGGCGCGCTGCCGCCGTTCCTCATTCTTCGCGCCGCGGGCCGGACGCTCTGCGACGGGCTCGGGCTTCGGTTCCGGCTTCGGTTCCGGCCGCGGCTCGGGCTTCGGCTCCGGCTCCGGCTTGGGCTCGGACTTCGGTTCCGGCTTGGGCTCGGGCTTCGGCTCCGGCTTGACCTCGGGCTGCGGCTCCGGCTCGGGCTTCACTTCCGGCTCCGGTGCCTCGACCTTCGTCTCCACAAACAGCTTCTGGCCCTCGGGCGCGATCAGCAGCGTATAGCTGCGCTCCTCGTCGGGCTTCAGTTGCACCATCGTTCCCTGCGGCAGCGCGTCGCCGTCGGCGGGCGCGAACGCCTCTGCGCGCACGGGCATGTACACGTTCTCCTCGTTTTCCACGGCCTCCCAGCGCCACGGGCCGGTGAAGTGGCCACCGCATTCCAGCATGAACGGCGTGGAGCCCGGATTCACGCCCTCCACGCGCACGTTATCCGCGTCGCCGCAGGAGATGATCTCCGCCGCGCGCCCCGAGGGAATCTCCGTGATCACGTCCGAATAGACGATGTTCACGTTCCGCTCCACGCCGTCGCCCTTGTAGTTTTTGTTGGGCCGGATCTTGTCGTTTTCGTTTTGATGCTTGCGCAGGTCGATCATACAGAACCGGCCGATGCGCCGCATTCTGGCCTTGAAGTGGCTGGACTCGTTCTTGTCCGGCACGATGCGCAAAAAGCCGTCCTCCGGATAGGTCTGGCAGACATCCTCCAGCGCCTCGTAGCCGTTTTCGGTCTCCAGCACCAGCGGTTTGAATCGATAATAGGATTTGACCGGGTTGTCCTCCTCGAGGAACCCAAACGCGATCTTTTCTGACAATGCCATCGTAGCTCACCCCTGTACATCATGGTAAAAAACCAGAGGGGTTCCGATATCTGGATTCCTCTGGTTTGATGCGGGATATTGCGGCGCATCCCGAAGGGGTATGCGCCGCCGTATATCTATATGAAATTGTATACGATTCGCGATGGGTTTGTCAAGTATTTGCGATGAACACGTTACGTTTTTGGAAATTTTTATTCGATATTTTTTGATTCATCGGACTCCGGCTCCGACGGCTCCGGCGCACAGGGGCGCACGACGGCCCATTCCACACGGCGGTCGCGCACCGATTCCACGTGGATGTCCAGGCCGCAGACGGTCAGGCTCAGCTTTTCGCCGTCGGCGGGGATCTCGGGCAGGTGGCTGAAGATCAGTCCGCTCAGAGTGTCGATCTCCTCGTCGCCCTCCTCCCGCGGGATCTCCACGTTCAGTGCCTCGGCCACGGTCTCCAGCTCGGCGCTGCCCGCGATGCGGAAGCTGCCGTCGGCCAGCGGCGTGACCTCGGCCTCCTCCTGCTTGTCGAACTCGTCGTAGATGTCGCCGACGATCTCCTCCAGCAGATCCTCCATGGTCACCAGGCCGCTGGTGCCGCCGTACTCATCCACGACGATGGCCATGTGCTGCTTGCGCTTCTGCATCTCCGCGAACAGCCGGTCGGCGCGCATGGATTCCGGCACGAAATAGGCGGGGCGCAGCAGCTCCTTCATGGGCCGGGGCGCGTCCGACGCCTGGTTGAGCAGGTAATCCCGGGTGTTGAGCACGCCCAGCACCGAGTCCATGTCCTCCTCATACACCGGATAGCGGGTCAGGCCGTTCTCCCGGATGGTGCTGAGCACCTCCTCGGGGGAATCCTCCAGCGACAGCGCCACGATATCCTTTCGGTGCACCATGCAGTCCTCGGCGTCCAGGTTGTTGAACTGGAAGATGTTCTCGATCATCTCGCGCTCGTCGGATTCGATGGTGCCGGTCTCCTCGCCGATGTCCACCATCTGCATGATCTCCTCCTCGGAGACGTACTTGTCCACGCGGCGCACGTCCACGCCGAACAGCTTCAGCAACACCGTGGTGACGCCGCGAAGCAGCCACACCAGCGGCAGCAGCGCCCGCCCCACGCTCAGCGTCACCCGCAGGGACGTCTGCAGCGCGGCGTCGGTGTGGCGCAGCGTCACATGGCGCGGAATCAGTATGCCGGGGATCACGATGACCACCGAGCACAGCAGCGCCAGAGCCACATAGGTCAGCCACCAGGTCACGGCGGCGGGCAGCCAGCGCAAAAGCGCCGCCTGCATCGGGTCGAAGAACGTGACGGCGAACAGCGCCGCCAGCGAACCGGCCACGATCAGCCGCTCCAGCTGCAGCGCGCTCAGATAGCCCGTGGGCCGCTCCAGCAGCCGGTACAACAGCTGCATCCGCCGGTCGCCGGACTCCGCCTGCTTTTTCAGCGGCGCGTCATCCGTGCTCTCCACGGCGGTCTCGGTCATGGTGAAGAAGAAGTTGACGATCAGAAACAACAGCTGAACGACGATGGACTGCCATAAAGGGTCAGGGGACACGAAAGATACCTCCTTATTATGCTTCGCGTGTGGACGGGGCGGGGCCGGGTGCGTCGCTCGGGGGCCCGGGTACGTCGCTCCTTGCTTCGCTAGTCGCCGGTCGGGGTTCCGCTTCTCGGAATCCGCCGGTCATTTTGTCGGATTGGGAAACATGATTCCATGTTTGTCGACGAAATGCTTCGGATGCCGGAACATCGCGCAGGCCGCATTTCTATTGCTGCCATTCTGAAACATTATACCACATTTCCATGGTGGAATCCTTCTTCAATCATCGGGTTTCTGGGTATTTTTGGTAAAACCTCGGACAAATTGTTCGGATTCCGGGGCCGGGGCTTCGCTCTGCAGCCGTTCCAGAACCTCGTCAGGCTTCAGCCGCGGATAGCGGCGGGCGTCGCCGCCGGGGATTTTGGCGTCCCGCTGGCAGAGGGCGTGATAGCGGCAGTAGGCGCAGCCGTCCGTCAGACCCAGCCGGGCGGGGCGGATGGCGGTCTCGCCGCGGCGGATCTCCGACAGGATCCGCGTGGCCTCGCCCAGCGCGCGGTCGATCAGCAGCTGCAGCTGGTCGTCGTCCAGCTGCAGCGCGCCCTTCCGCAGTGAGCCGTCCCTGTTGAGCCGCACGGCGAACACCTTGTCTGGCTCCGCCGCCATGGCGCGGATCAGCGCCTCATCGGCGGGCAGCAGGCCGCGCAGCCGCATCTTCTCGTCGCGCAGCGCCTCCACCGCCGCCGGGTCGGTCTTGTCGGTGGCCAGAACGGGGTCGCTGACGCGGAAGTAATATGCGCCGGCACTGCGTCCGCCGGTCTTTTTCATGGCCGCCGCCAGATAGATGATCAGCTGCAGCTGCAGCGCGAAGTACACCTCCGCCAGGTCCAGATCGCGGCTGCCGCGCTTGTAGTCGATCACGCGCAGGCAGTGCACGCCCGGCTCCTTCCACTCGTCGATGCGGTCGATGCGGCCGTCCAGCACGGTGTCGCCGCCCTCCGGGTGCAGCACCACCCGCGGCTCCTCGTCCCCGAAGCGCACCTCCAGCAGCGTGGGCGCGAAATGGCTCTCAACCAGCTGCCGGGACAGCGCCTTCGCCGCCGACCGCGCCGTGTAGCGCAGCTGCCGGGTGTGGCTGCGGTGGACGGCGCTCTCGCTGTAGCGCTCCTCCGGGAACATGTCGGCCACCAGCGCGTCGGTGAGTCGATCCATGCGCTCCAGCCCCTCCGCCTCCCCCGCGTCCGGGGAAGCGATGGCCTCCGACAGATACCGGCGCACGGCCTCGTGATAGAAATCGCCCTCGTCCTGCGCGGACAGCTCCAGCGGCTCCACCGGCTCGGGACGCAGGCCGTAGGCCACGAAGTGCTGAAACGGGCACCGCGCATACGTCTCCAGCCGCGATATGCTGGCCCGGCCCAGCGGCCCGTACATGCGCCGGGCCACGTCCCGGGGAACGGCCTCCGACTTCACGCCGTGGGACGCCGACGCCGCCAGCTGCCGCAGCTGCGCCGCGCCGTCCTGCCGGGACAGCGCCCAGAGCGCCGCGGACGCCTCTCCGGCCAGCGGATCGGGCAGCTGCTCGTCGCCGATGCGCTCCGCCAGGATCAGCCGCGCCGCGTCGGGCGCGCCGTATCGCATGGCCACCTCCGCGTCGGACGGGATCAGCCCGCCCACGTACAGCGGATGGTCGAACAGCTTGCGCACCGCCGCCATGGCCGCGCCCATGCGCTGCGCCCGTTCGTCGGCGTCGCTGACGGGGCAGGTGAACACCGCGTGGCAGCGCGTCTGCTCCACCGCGTTCTTCAGATAATACCGGTTGACCCGCGCCTGATCCACGCCGGACAGTCCCATCCACACGTCCGCGTCGCGACTCATGCGCGCCAGCTCCTGCTCGGTCAGAAGCGCATGCAGTCCGGAGCCCGTGCGGTCGCAGAGGCCCATGAATATGGACAGCTTCGCGGGCCGCCAGGCGGTGCGGCTCAGCGACTGGGCCGACACCGCGTCGCCGGACTGGGGCAGCGTCTTGATGATGGACGCGCCCAGTGCCTGATCCAGCAGCTCCGCCAGCTCCCGCAGTTCCCGCTTCTGCGCGCCCAGCAGCAGGTACATCTGATCCAGCGTGGCCAGCAGCCGGTTCCACACCTGGGCGTCCTCGGCGGCGCTCTGGCGCTGGTCCAG
>SFJH01000018.1 GCA_004555155.1 Clostridiales bacterium | reverse complement strand
CGCCACGCCGGATATGAGCAAGGCGATTCCCGCGGTGGTGACGGCGGAGAGCGTGAAGGTGTACAGGAGCGCCAGCACGTCCTCGACGGCGCTGGGCACGCTGAAGAAGGGCGCGTCGCTGAACGTGATCGCCGTCAACGGGGACTGGGCCTATGTGGAGCGCAGCGGCAGCTACGGCTACTGCAAGGTCTCCGCGCTGGCGCCTGCGGGCGCGACGGCCACGCCCGCGCCCAGCAAGAAGCTGGATTCGCCCGTGGACGCGGTGGCGACGTCCTCTGTCAAGGTCTATCAGGAGGCCAGCACGGACTCCGCGCTGCTGGGCACGCTCGGCAAGGGCGTGAAGGTCAGCGTAGTGGCGCTGACCACCGACGGCAAGTGGGCCCAGATCGAGCTGAACGGCAAGAGCGGCTGGTGCGCGCTCTCCGCGCTGGAGGTCGAGCAGGAGAAGGATCCGCTGGAGGGCTATGTGAAGGAGACCTTCGGCGCGACGGTGGTGACCACGAACGCGTATTTCTATGAGAAAACGCCCGAGAACGGCGTGAAGATCGCCATCGGCACGGATGTGACCGTCGGCGCGTACAATGCGACCTGGGCGTACGTCAAGCATGGCGACCAGTATGGCTTCATCAGGATTTCCGATCTGAGCCGTGCCTCGTTCTCCGCGCTGAGCAAGTCCAGCAGCGGAAGCGCGGTCTCCACGCTGGAGAAGGCGCTGCTGGCCATGGGCTACTTCGACGCCATCCCGGACACCACCTATGATTCCAACACCGAGGCGGCCGTGAAGCTGTTCCAGGCGGCCTGCGGTCTGACGGCCGACGGCAATGCGGGCGAGGGCCTGCAGCGCGTGCTGTACAGCGGCAACGGCCCGGCGTGCAGCCTGCTGTCCGCGTCGCTTTCGAAGGGCTCTTCGGGCACGAACGTCACGCGCATCCAGCGCAGACTGTTCGCGCTGGGATATCTGAGCAAGAGCTCCAGCATCGACGGCGACTACGGCGCGACCACGGCGAGCGCGGTCTCGCTGTTCCAGGCCAGCAACAACCTGTCCCAGACCGGCACGGCGGATTCCGCCACGCTGCGCAAGATGTATTCCACCAGCGCGGCGACGCTGCCCTCCGGCAAGACGCCCGCGGATCAGGGCGGCGCCATCGTGCAGCCCGATCCCGGCAACCAGAAGAACAACTCCACCACCATCTCCAGCGGCCTGGCTTCCAAGACGAGCACGTATTCCTCGTCCATGAGCAGCGCGGAGAAGCTGGAGTACGCGATTTACGTCGGCCAGAACCAGCTGGGCAAGCCCTATGTCTACGGCGCGAACGGCACGTCCTCCTACGACTGCACGGGCTTCACCTGCTACTGCTTCAAGCAGATCGGCATCTCGCTGCCCCGCACGGCCTACAATCAGGGCTACAGCGATACCTATACCAAGATCACCAGCGCCTCCAGCCTGAAGCGCGGCGACCTGGTCTACTTCAACACCATCTCCGACAGCGACCTGAGCGACCACGCCGGCATCTATCTGGGCGCGGGCTGGTTCATTCACGCCTCCTCCGGACAGGGCAAGGTGGTCATCAGCTCCCTGGCCTCCGGATATTACAGCGGCGTGTTCTCCTGGGGCCGCAGGGTGTTCAACTAAAGACACAGAATCCGGCCGCTCCCTGCAAAGTTTCGCGGGGAGCGGCCTTTTTTTCAGAAAGCAGCGATCGAATGTCGCATTTGCGTGCTATACTGTTGCCATACAAACCATGAACGAAGGTGGATTATGAGGAAACAGGGCTTTTATGTGCAGCTGCACCTGCATACTTCCGAGACGAGCCGTTGCGGCCGCTCGCCGGCGACGGAGATGATGCGCGCCTGCAAGGCGGCCGGATACGATCTGGTGGCCGTGACCGATCACTTCTTCAACGCCAACATCGGCTGCGATCGGGCGCTGGCCTGGCCGGACAAGGTGGAATACCTGCTGCGGGGCTATCGCGCCGCGAAGGCGGAGGGCGACCGCATTGGCCTGAAGGTGATCTTCGGCTGGGAGACCTTCACCGCCGGTCCCGAGTTGCTGACCTATGGGCTGGGCGAGGAGTTCCTGCTGGATAACCCGGACATCGCGGACGTGCCCTACGGCGCGTATGTCGACCGGGTGAACGCCGCCGGAGGACTGCTGATTCATGCCCATCCCTATCGCCAGGCGCCGTATATTCCGGACTTCACGCCGGATCCCGATTCGGTGCTGGCCTATGAGGTCTACAATCATCAGAACAAGAGCCCCGAGTACAACCGGCGCGCCTATGCCGACGCGGTGAAGTACGGCAAGCTGATGGTGGCCGGATCGGACGCGCACCATGTGACGGAGGTCGGCGGCGGCGCGATGCGCTTCGCGGAGCCGGTGGAGAGTGTCGCCGACGTGCTGGAGGCGCTGCGCCGGGGCGACGGCCAGATCATCGAGGTATTGCCGCCCGCCGGGAGCCTGATCTGAAGAACGGGACGCCGCGCCGGTTCGGTTGGAGACGCTGCGCCAGATTATCGAGGTGCTGCCGCCCGCCGGGAGCCTGATCTGAAGAACGGGACGCTGCGCCGGTTCGGTTGGAGGCGCTGCGCCAGATCATCGAGGTGCTGCCGTCCGCTGGGAGCCTGATCTGAAGAACGGGGCGCCGCGCCGGTTCGGTTGGAGGCGCTGCGTCAGATCATCGAGGTGCTGCCGCCCGCCGGGAGCCTGATCTGAAGGGTGGGACGCCGCGCCGGTTCGGTTGGAGGCGCTGCGCCGGGGCGACGGCCAGATCTTCGAGGTGCTGCCGTCCGCCGGGAACCTGATCTGAAGGGTGGGACGCTGCGCCGGTTTGGTTGGAGGCGCTGCGCCGGGGCGACGGCCAGATCATCGAGGTGCTGCCGCCCGCCGGGAGCCTGATCTGAAGAACGGGACGCCGCGCCGGTTCGGTTGGAGGCGCTGCGGCGGACAGAGGGGAGTGTGCGTTATGAGGAGGATCGGGTGGATGGTTCGCGCGCTGCTGGCCGTGCAGACGGCGCTGCTCGCGGGACTGCTGTGCGCGGAGACCATCGGACTGTGCGCGGTCGGATTCAGCCGCGAAGGCGCTGCCGCATCGCTGCGCGCGCTCCTCGCACCGGCGCTCCTCTGGGGCGCGCTGGCGGTGGCCGGATGGATGTGCCCGGAACCGCTGCCGGGGTACCTGCGGGGACGGGCGGCGCCGAAGCGGGTGCGCAGGGCGTGCGATCTGACTGCCGCGCTCTGCGCGATCCTGTCGGCGGGGTATTTCTTCGTGGGCGGGCACTTTGCCTCCTGGGATCTGGATCGGGAGACGGGCCGGATGCTGCGCTGGGTCGTCCCGTGGACGGCCGTGGCGATGATCGCGCTGGCCGTGCGCGGAAGCGCGCCCGTTTCGCAGAAGCGCGCCGGGGGCAGGAAACTTCCCGCGCGCATCGCGGTCGGACTGCTGGCCGCGGGACTGCTGACCTGGGGCGCGATGAACGGCGGCGCCCGCGACGTATGGATGAAGGCCGTCAACATCTGCACGGAGTGCATCGGGCTGGGATGAGCGGCAGCGCCATGGAAATCAGTACGGAGTGAATGAGCATTGAAGAAGATCAGGAACTGGCTGCGAAGCCGCCGACCGACGAAGCGCAGGCTGATTCAGCTCTACGCCGCGCTGCTGTACAACGCCCATCTGAAGGGCTTTGCCGACGGCAGAATCTATACCGGCCTGAGCAAGGCGCTGTGCGTGCCGGGCCTGAACTGCTATTCCTGTCCGGGCGCAGTGGGCGCATGTCCGCTGGGCGCGCTGCAAAACGCGCTGGCCGCGTCCGCTGTCCGCGCGCCGGCGTATATTCTGGGCGTGCTGGCGCTGTTCGGGCTGACGCTGGGCCGGACGATCTGCGGATTTCTGTGTCCCATGGGGCTGATTCAGGAGCTGCTGTACAAGGTTCCCACGCCCAAGCTGGGCAAGAGCCGGGTCACCCGCGCGCTTTCCTGGCTGAAATACGGGATTCTGGCGGCGTTCGTGATCCTGATCCCGCTGATTTACGCGGCGCAGCGGTTTCCCGTGCCCGCATTCTGCAAGTATATCTGCCCGGCGGGCACGCTGGAGGGCGCGGTCGGACTGCTGGCGCACCCGGACAACGCCGGCTTCTTCGGCATGCTCGGCGCGCTGTTCACCCGGAAGCTCGTGCTGCTGATTCTGATTCTGACGGCGTGCGTGTTCGTGTTCCGCGCGTTCTGCCGGTTTTTCTGCCCGCTGGGCGCGATCTACGGACTGTTTTCGAGGATTGCGCTGCTGGGCGTGCGGGTGGATGCGGAGAAGTGCGTCGACTGCGGGAATTGCGTCGGCGCGTGCAGGATGGACGTCCGCCGCGTGGGCGACCGCGAGTGCATCCATTGCGGCGCGTGCATGTCCGGCTGCCCGACGGGCGCGATCCGGTGGAAGGGCCGCAGGCCGGGCAGAAGGGCGCGCATGGCGATTGGAATCGCCGCGGCGGCCGTACTGGCGGCTGCGCTGGCGTTCTTCAATCTGCCGACGGCGTAAAATCTGACCGGATCCCATGAAAAAGGTGTCCGTGAGAGCGTTTTCTCACGGACACCTTTTGTGCTTACAGCCTTGCCATGGATTCGTCCAGGCGCTTGAGGGTCTCTTCCTTGCCCAGGAGATAGGCGATTTCGAACGCGCCGCCGGGCGTGGACATCTTGCCCGAGATGGCGATGCGCATGGGCCAGAGCACCTGGCCGTTCTTCATGCCGGTGGCGGGAATGGCCTCCATCACGCGGTCGTGGAGCTCCTGCTCCGTCCAGTCGCCGATGGATTCCAGCACCGGGCGAATGAACGCCAGCGCCGCCTTTGCGCTCTCCAGCGTGGACTTCTGCTTCTTGTTCACATACAGATCGTTCTCAAATTCAGGCATCTTTGCCAGGAAGTCCACCATGCCGGGCAGCTGGTTGAATACCTCGGTGCGGCTCTGCAGCAGCTCGCCCAGGCGCTTGAAGTCGAACTTCCCGGGATCCAGCGCCTGCGAAAGCCAGGGCGTCGCCAGCTCCAGATACTTTTCCGGCGACAGCTTGCGGATGTACTCGGCGTTGAACCAGTTGAGCTTCACCGTGTCGAAGATGGACGGCGACTTGCTCAGGCCCTCCAGGTCGAAGACCTCCTCCAGCTCCTTGAGCGTGTAGAACTCGCGCTCGCCGCGGGGACTCCAGCCCAGCAGCACCAGATAGTTGATGATCGCCTCGGTGAGATAGCCCTGATTCAGCAGATCCTCGAAGGACGGGTCGCCCTTGCGCTTGGACAGCTTGCGCTGGGCGTTGGCCATGACCGGCGTGAGGTGCACGTAGGTCGGCGGCGTCCAGCCGAAGGCCTCGTAGAGCAGATTGTACTTCGGCGCGCTGGACAGATATTCGTTGCCGCGCATCACGTGGGTGATGCCCATCAGATGATCGTCGATGACGTTGGCGAAGTTGTAGGTGGGCAGACCGTCGGCCTTGATCAGGATGTTGTCGTCCAGCGTGTCGCAGTCCACCTCCACGTGGCCGTAAATCACGTCGTCGAAGCCGGCCTTGCCTGTGGTGGGGATGTTCTGGCGGATGACGTAGGGCTCGCCCGCGTTCAGTCTCGCCTGGATCTCCTCCTTGGAGAGGTTCAGGCAGTGCTTGTCGTACTTGAACGTCTCGCCCTTCTTCTCCGCCTCGGCGCGGGCCTCGTCCAGACGCTCCTTGGTGCAGAAGCAGTAGTAGGCGTGGCCGGATTCGATCAGCTGCCTGGCGTAGGGCAGGTAGGTGTCCTTGCGCTCGGACTGGACGTAGGGGCCGCAGGGGCCGCCCACATCCGGACCCTCGTCGTGGGAGAGACCCGCCACGGCCAGGGATTTGTAGATCAGATCCACCGCGCCCTCGACCTCGCGCTCCTGGTCGGTGTCTTCGATGCGCAGGATGAACTTGCCGCCGTTGCGGCGGGCGAACAGATAGGTGTAAAGCGCCGTGCGCAGGTTGCCCAGGTGCATATAGCCCGTGGGACTGGGCGCAAAACGGGTGCGAACCTCCATTGGAAACACTCCTTCAGTCAGATTGGTCGATATCGGACGGCGTTATTCGGCGATATCGAAGGCGTAGACGGTGGTAAAGTCGTACTTCTCACCGGCGCGCAGCACGCTGTCGGGGAAGTTGGGATGGTTGATCGAGTCGGGGGCGTACTGGGTCTCCAGGCAGAAGCCCTCGCGCTTGCCGTACAGGCGGCCGCAGGAGCCGGGATTGATGCCCTCCAGCATGTTGCCGGAATAGAACTGCACCGCAGGCATATCGGTGAACACGTCCATCGTGCGGCCGGTCTTGGGATCGTACACGTTCACCGCAAAGCGCAGACCGGCTTCGGGATCGTTGACGTTGAAGTTGTGGTCGTAGCCCTGGCCGAAGGTGAGCTGCTCGTCCCCGGCGATCTTCTCCAGACCGTCGCCGATGCGGGTGGGCTCGCGCAGATCGAAGGGCGTGCCGGTCACGTCGCGCTGCTCGCCGGTGGGGATGGAATACTGATCCACCACGGTGAAGGTGTCGGCGTTGAATTCAAACACATGGTCCACGACGGGGCCGCTGCCCTCGCCGGCCAGGTTGAAGTAGGTGTGATTGGTCAGGCTGCACAGCGTGTCCTTGTCGGAGACGGCCTCGTAGCGGATCAGCAGCTGGCTGTCGTCCGTCCAGGTGTAGGTCACCATCACGCGCAGGTTGCCGGGATAGCCCTCCTCGCCGTCGACGCTGGTGTACTTCAGAATCAGATAGTCCTCGCAGATGCCCTCGATGGGGGTCACGTCCCAGAACTTCCGGTCGAAGCCCACCTCGCCGCCGTGCAGATGGGTGCGGCCGGCCTCGTTCTTGAACAGGGTCAGCTTCTGGCCGTTCAGCTCGCACTCGCCGTTGGCGATGCGGTTGCCCACGCGGCCGATCAGCGCGCCCAGATAGCCGTTCAGGGGCGTGTAGCCCTCCACGGACGGATAGCCCAGCACCACGTTGCCGATTTTGCCCTCGCGGTCGGGCACGTTAATGGCGCGGACGATGCCGCCGAAGTCGGTGATCTCCACGGACGCGCTGTGGGCGTTGGTCATGACGTACAGCGTCGCCTCGCGGCCGCAGGGGGCCTTGCCGAAGGGCTTCTTGGTAATGCTCATATTGAAATCCACCTTTCGATGATATTGAATTTCACACATCTCTATTCTACAACGAAAACCCGTTTCATTCAAGTTGTATTTTGGAATAATGCGGCGCACGGCCATCGGCGCGGAAAAAGAAAAGGGCAGGGCATGGAGATGCCCTGCGTGTCGGAAGGTTCCTTCGCCTGCGGAGGAATACGGGCGCGCCGCGCATCCCGCCGGACGCGATCGCAGAGAGCGGCGATCGGCCCGCTTGCCGGAGTGCTATCCGACGGCGGCGGGGGTGGGCGCGGGCGTGGACGTCGGGGCGAGCGCGACGCCCGACGAAATGGATTCGAAATCGGACGTCTCCGCAGTTGCGACGGGCGCGACGGGCGCAGAGGGCGTGGCCTCGACCATCGTGCCGAAGCGCGACTCGTATTCCTCCGCGATCATCTGCTGGAGCTCCACGGTGGCCACGCCGGTGCAGGGCAGGCCCCGGGACGCCTGGAAGGCCATCACGGCGGAGACGGTCGCCTGGCCGTACACGCCGTCCGCAAGGCTGGCGGTGGCGATCACGGAATCCAGGAAGTTGGTCGGCGCGGGCGTAGCGTCTTCGACGGCGGGGGTGGGGGTCGTGCTGTCGTCCGTCAGATAGCCCAGCTTCTGCAGCATCATCTGAAGCACATACACGCCGTGGGAGCGGTCGCCCTGGGTGTACTGCATCACGGGGCTTTCGTAGCCCTCCAGCTGAACCAGGGTGCGGGTTATGATGTCGTCCGCGGGATCGGCGCAGGAATTCGCGGGGAAGCCCAGCAGCTCGTTGACGGTGACCATTGCGTAGCCCCGGCTCTGGGCAAATTTCATGAACTCGGCCAGCTTGACGACCTCGTCCTTCGTGCAGTTGAACAGATAGATATTGCCCGGCGAGAGGGTTTCCCGCAGCCGGTCGATATCGCAGCTGGCGCCGGAGATGTTCCAGGTGACGAAGCCGTCGTAGCCCAGCTGCCGGAGATAGGCGTGGGTGCGGGGATCGCTCACGCCGAGTCCGCCCTTGGTGCGCAGCAGGTGCATGCCGTAGTCCTTGTTCAGCGCGTAGTCGACGGCGGTGTCGGCGGTCCAGATCTCGTTGGCCATCTCAAAGTCGCTCAGCGCGTACAGCGTGGAATTGTTCAGCGTGCGGTTCTCCACCTCGAAGCCCAGGTCGAACACGCAGGTGCGCAGCGCGGCGGCGTTGTCGCTCTTCAGCAGGCTGCTGGCCACGGGGAACAGCGTCAGCTTTGCGCCGTACTCGTTGGCGGCCAGCGCGGCGTATTTCAGCGATTCCAGACTGGAGCAGTCGTCCAGCGTGATGGCGATCACCTTTTCCTCGGTATCCGCGCGGGTGTACACCGGCAGATATTCCACGGGCGTCAGCGTGGCGGTGGGCGCAGGCGTGGGCGTGGGCTCCTCCGCGGGCGCAGGCGTGGCCGTCGCGGTGAGCTGGGAGTCCGCGACCACCATGGTCAGCGGGGCGACCGTGTCCTCCGGGCCGTCGGCGAGGGTCTGGATCACCGCGTCCGTGCGCGCGTTCAGGTGCGACTGGACGGAGAGCGCGGCCACCAGCGCCGCCGCACAGAGGCACAGCGCCGTGATGAGGAAGATGAAAAAGCGGTCATGGCGATTGTAGGATTTTCTGGACATGGCAAACCTCACGACGGAACAGGATACATTCAGTATAGCATGCGGTTGATACAACTGTGTAACGGACCGATGAAAAAATCCCGCCAGAATATCGACGGGATTTTCCAGGGATCAGGCGTTCGCGTCCTCCTGGGCGGCGGGCGCCTGGACGGGGCGGTGCACCGTGAAGCAGAACTCGCTGCCCTTGCCTTTCTCGCTGGAGACCCAGATCTCCTCGTTCATGCGCTTGAGCAGCTCGCAGGCGATGGACAGGCCGAGGCCGCTGCCCTTGCCGCTGTGGGCCTTGTCGACCTTGTAGAACCGGTCGAACACATAGGGCAGATCCTCGTCGGCGATGCCCACGCCGGTGTCGCGCACGCTGAGGATGACCTTTTCGTCGTCCCAGGTGGCGGAGACGCTGACGCTGCCCGCCTCGGTGTACTTGATGGCGTTGTCCAGCAGGATGATCAGCATCTGCTCCACGCGGTCGGCGTTGGCGTAGACCATCGGGCACTGGGAGAAGTCGGTGAGCACCTTCAGCTCCAGGCCGTGCTCCTCGGCGATGGAGGAATAGCGGTCGCACACGTCGTAGACCAGGTCGTCCAGCGTCATCTTCGACTTCTGGATGGCCAGCGTGCCGCTCTGCAGGCGGGAGAGCTCCAGCTGATCGTTGATCAGCCGCGACAGGCGCATGACCTCCCGCAGGATGATGTCGTAATAGCGCATGCGGTCGGCCTCGGAGGTGACCATGCCCTCCTTGAGCGGCTCCACCAGCGCGCGCATGGCGGTCAGTGGGGTGCGCAGCTCATGGGAGACGTTGGAGACGTACTCGCGGCGGGTGCGCTCCAGGCGCTCCATCTGCGTGATGTCCGAGAACAGGCCCACCGCGCCCACGATCGCGCCCAGCTCGTCCACGGTGGGCGTGATGGTCAGCCGCAGCGTCATATCGCGCACGTCCAGATTGCGGCTCAGCGGCTCGCCGGACTGCATCACGCTGTCGAAGTCCTCCCAGATGGTCTTGTCCGGGATGACCTTCATCCGCGGGTCGGGCAGGTGGATGGCCTTCTGCTTGGTGAACATGCGGTCCAGCGCGGGGTTGGTGTGGGTGACGTGGCCCTGATTGTCGATGGCCACGATGCCCTCGCTCAGGCCGTCGATCATGTGCTTTAAGCGGTTGCGCTCCAGAATGAGGGAGTACATGCTGCGGGACAGCTGGCGGGAGACGTTGTTCAGCGCCTTGCCCAGCTGGCCGATTTCGCCCGGGGATCGCTCGCTGGCGCGGGCGTCCAGATTGCCGTCGGCGATGGCCACGGCCACGTCGCGCAGCTTCGCAATGGGCTTCACCACCGGCAGCAGCAGCTTCTTCACCAGCGCCGCGCCCGCCAGTCCGCCGGCCAGCAGTCCGGCCAGAACGCCGATGACGGCGCACAGCAGCGGATGCGCGCCCGCCGCGGCGGGCAGCGCGACGATCAGCGCGGATGAAAGTTCCCCGGCTTCATTGTGCACGGGGAGCATGGCGTAGGCGCACGTTCGTCCCCCGACGCGTGCCTCGCCGAGATCCTCATAGCCCTCCAGCGCGCGGTCGGTCAGCCGGGCCAGCGATTCGGGCAGCGGGTCGCTGCCCGCGATGGCGCGCGTGCCCGACGCGGAAACCTGCCAGGCCGTTCCGCCCGACTGCTCGAACAGCCTGAGCGCGCCGGCGAAGGCACCGCTTTCGGCGTCGGTCGCCAGCTGAACCAGCGTGCGGGCCTGGGGCAGCGCCGCGTCCCGGGCCGCGCCCGCGGCGAAGCGGCTGCACGCCAGCATGTAGGCGGGCAATCCGACGGCGACCGCCACCAAGGCGACGATCGCCGAGAAGATCACTGCGCGCTGGATCAGCACGCTTTGTTTTTTCATGCGTTGACCTCGAAGCGGTAGCCCACGCCGTAGACCGTCTTCAGCGCCCACGGCACGCCCTCCTGGGGCAGCTTCTGGCGGATGCGCTTGATGTGGGCGTCCACGGTGCGGGTGTCGCCGAAGTAATCATATCCCCAGACCCGGGACAGAATCTGTTCGCGGGAGAAAACCTGGCCGACGTTGCTGGTCAGCATGTGCAGGATTTCGACCTCCTTGGGCGTGCAGGGGATCACCTTGCCGGCGGCCTTGACCTGATAGTTTTCCAGGCTGATCTCCAGCTGGGGCAGGCGGATGATGGAGCTGTCCTCCTCGCTGGCCTTTTCGGAGAAGCGGCGCAGCACGGCCTTGATGCGGGCCAGCACCTCGCGGGGGCTGAAGGGCTTGACGATATAGTCGTCCGCGCCCAGCTCCAGGCCCAGGATGCGGTCGATCTCCTCGCCCTTGGCGGTGAGCATGATGATCGGCAGCGAACTCGTCTGGCGCACCTGGCGGCATACGTCGATGCCCGAAACCTTCGGCATCATCAGATCCAGCACCATCATGTCGGGATGCAGGCTTTCGATCATATCCAGCGCCTGCTGCCCGTCGTATGCGCTCTGATGCTCATATCCTTCCGATTCCAGATACAATCCCAGCGACTCGTGCACCACCGGATCGTCATCCGCAATCAAAATGAGCGGATACATAGACATAAAATCACCCCGAATATCACATTTATAGCACTATTATACCCATATTGATTCGAAGTTGCAACCATTCTTCGAACTTGCCTAAATATTGTCGAATTCCCGCTCAAAACGAAGGAGAAGTGGGGAATTGTGCCGGATTTCGGCCGGATTCGGGGGGGAATCGGGCAGATGCGTCAAAAGAAGCCCTTCAAAGCATATCCTTTGAAGGGCTGATGGGGATTATCCTCCGATGATCCGCAGTCTCAGCAGGTTCAGGCCGTTGGAGCAGGCGAGGGTGCGCACCCAGTCGCGGTTGCCGCGGAAGTGGAACTCCTTCACCTCCACGCCGTCCGCGCCGGCGACGCCGATGAACACGGTGCCCACCGGGGTGCGCTCGGTGCCGCCGTCGGGGCCGGCCACGCCGGTGACGGACACGGCCCAGTCCGCGCTGCTGATTCTGCGCGCGCCCTCGGCCATCTCCCGGGCGCACTCGGCGCTGACGGCGGTGTGCGCCTGAAGCGTGGCTTCGCGCACGCCGAGGATGCGCGCCTTGGCGGCGTCGGAATAGGTGATATAGGACTCCTTCACCGCGTCGCTGGCACCGGGGGAGTCGATCACGCTGGCGGCCATGCGGCCGCCGGTGCAGCTCTCGGCGAAGCATACGGTCTCGCCGCGCCGGCGCAGCAGCTGAAGCACGGCGTTGGGCATGGAGTTGTCCACGCCGTAGCCGTAGAGCGCGTCGCCCACGCGGGACCGGATCTCCTTTTCCAGCGGCTCGATGAGGGCCTCGGCCTGCTCGACGGTCTCCGCGCGGGCGCTGATGCGCGCCTGCACCTCGCCCGCGCCGCAGTAGAGGGCGAGGGTGGGATTGTCGGAGTGGAACAGGTCGATCAGCATGGTCTCCAGCATGGACTCGCCGATGCCGAACACGCGCAGGAACTTCGATTCGATGTGCATGCCGCTGCGGCGGGCGAGATAGGGGGCCAGCTGGCGGTCGAACATGTCCTTGAGCTCTCTGGGCGGGCCGGGGAGCACGGCCACGGCCTTGCCGTTCTGCTCGACGATGCAGCCGGGCGCGGTGCCGCAGAGGTTGGGCATGATGATGGCGCCCTCGGGGAAGTAGGCCTGCTTGCGGTTGTTGTCGGTCATGGGGCGGCCGATGCGGGACATGTAGCGCTCGATTTCGTCCAGACTGGGCTGGTGGAGCTGCATGGGGAGGCGGAAGTACTCGCCGACCATCTCCTTGGTGAGGTCGTCCTCGGTGGGCCCGAGGCCGCCGGTGGTGATGACCATATCGGAGCGGCCGAGGGCCTCGCCCAGGGCCTCCTTCACGCGGGCGGGATTGTCGCCCACGGTGGTGTGGCGGTAGAGCGTCACGCCCAGCTCGGACAGGCGGCGGGAGATGTACTGTGCGTCGGTGTTGGCGATCTGCCCCATGAGCAGCTCGGTGCCGACGGAGAGGATTTCTGCAATCATTCTGACAGGGCCTCCTTGGGGATGGGTTGGAGCAGGGAAGGGAGGGTCTGTTCGAGCTGAACGCCGTAGACCGGCTCGGTTCCGCATTCGACGGTGTGGAGCATGGTCTGGCGGACGTAGGCGGTGGCCAGCCGGACGGCGGCCTCGAAGTCCATGTCGCGCATCAGCGCGCCGGTGAGCACGGAGGCGAACAGGTCGCCGGTGCCGGGAAAGCTGGCGGGCACGGGGACATAGTCGACGGCATGCATCCTGCCGTCGCCGCCCATCCAGGCGTTGACATGGGCGCCCTCCAGCGGCACGCCGGTGATCAGCGCGGTCTTGGGCCCCAGCTCCATCAGCTCTGTCAGCAGGTTTTCCAGTTCCGCGGCGGTATATGTCCGGGAATCCGTCTTCGTGCCGGGCAGGGCGTCCGGCGCCGCGCTTTCGCAGATGCCGCCGGTGAGCAGCGCGGCCTCGGTCAGGTTGGGGGTGATCACGTCCGCGCCGCGGCAGAGGCGGCGCATGGCCTGCGGCATGTCCTTCGGCAGCGCGCGGTACATCACGCCGTCGTCGCCCAGCACGGGGTCGACGACCTTGACGGCCCCGGGCTGGGCGTCGAAGAATCGCCGGGCAATCTCCTCCTGCCGCACGGTGGCCATGTAGCCGGTGTAGATGCAGTCGAAGGAAAGGCCCATCTCGCACCATTTTTCCAGGCACTTTTCCAGATAGTCGGTCAGATCCAGTCCCACGAAGTCGGGGAACGCGGTGTGCGCGCTCAGCACGGCGGTGGGGGCGGGAATCACCTGCGCGCCCATGGCGGAGATCACGGGGATCGCCACGGTCAGCGCGCAGCGGCCCACGCCGCTCAGGTCATGCAGCGCGGCGACGGTCTTGGCAGCGGTCATTGACTTCACCTCAGTGAATTTCCAGCGGCTTCAGGCGGACGTGGCCCCACTTGCGGGTGGACCACTTGAAGCCGGCGTTGACGGCGGCGTCTTCGAGAATCACGAAGTGGCCCACGTCGTCGATGGTGTCGTAATAGGAGGATTTGCCCTTGGGCGTGCCGGACAGCAGCGAGAGCTTCATGCCGTACTCGCCCGGCGCGAGGGAGTCCAGCGGCATGCGCACGTTCAGATGGAAGGACTCGCCGGCGCGGATCTCGAAGGGATCGGACTGGGTCATGGTTACCGGCGCGGCCATGCTGGAGAACAGCGTGACTCTCAGGCGCAGCCGGGGATCGGAGACGTTGCTCACGCCGGAGAGGGTGAACTCCATGGCGGAGTCCATGGGATACTCCAGATTGTCGGTGTTCTTCATGCACATGCGCTTCATGCGGATGGATTCGCCGCGCAGCTTCGGCCGGGGCATGACGTCCAGATCGCGGTCCAGATCGCGGATGCCGCTGCCGCCATAGAGCTCGATGGCGCGCTCGGTGGTGCCGTCGTAGAGGAGCTTGCCGCCCTCCAGGTAGACGCCGCGGTTGCACAGCTCGGCGACGGTGCGCATGTTGTGGCTGACGTAGAGCACCGCGCGCCCCTCCCGGGCGACGTCGCGCATCTTGTTCAGGCACTTCTGCTGGAAGGCCAGGTCGCCCACGGCCAGCACCTCGTCGCAGATCAGGATGTCGGGATCCAGGTGCGCCGCCACGGCGAAGGCCAGCTTGACGTACATGCCGGAGGAATAGCGCTTCACCGGCGTGTCGATGAACGGGCCGATTTCGGAAAACTCGATGATGTCCTTGAGCTTGGAGGTGGTTTCGGCGCGGTTCATGCCCAGAATGGCGCCGTTGAGGTAGATGTTGTCGCGGCCGGTGAGCTCGGGGTTGAAGCCGGTGCCGATCTCCAGCAGGCTGGCCACGCGGCCGTGGATGCGGATCTCGCCCTCGGAGGGGAGCGTGATGCGGCTGATCAGCTTCAGAAGCGTGCTCTTGCCCGCGCCGTTGCGGCCGGTGATGGCCAGCGCGTCGCCGCGGTCCACATTCAGGCTCACGCCGCTCAGCGCGTGGAGGGTGCCGTTGTGAATGCGGGCGGCGTCGGCGCCGATCTTGGTGTTGGGATCCTCCTTGCCGCGCACGCGGGCGAACCAGCTCGCCAGATCGTGCTGCAGTGTGCGGCCGTTGATCTGGCCCAGGCGGTATTCCTTGGAAACGCCGTCGATTTCAAGAAGTCGTTCAGACATGGATTCGCTCCTTTCCATCAGACCGTGTCCATGAAGGTCTTTTCCGTGTGGGAAAACAGAACCACGCCCAGCATCAGCACCGCCAGCGTCACGCCCAGGGAGATGGCGTTGTATTTGAGCGAATAGTCCGCCGCGCCCAGATAGGCGGCGCGGAACAGCTCGATCACCGGCGTGATGGGGTTGAGCATGTACAGCCCCAGCAGCGACGGATACTTGTCCGCGATCATGCTGGAGGAATAGGTCACCGGCGAGAAGTACATCCACAGGTGCGTGCCGAAGGCCACCAGCATCGCCAGGTCGCGATAGCGGGTGGTCAGCGCCGATACGATCACGCCGAAGCCCAGGCCCAGCAGGCCCAGCTGAATCAGCAGAAGCGGCGTCAGCAGGATCAGCCGCGCGTTGGGCTGCACGGCGGAATTGGGCTGCACGGCGTAGTAGACCACGAAGATCAGGAACAGCGCGAACTGCACGAAGAAGTTGATCAGCTGGCTGCACACCGTGGAAATCGGCATGCACAGCCGAGGAAAGTAGACCTTGCCGAAGAGGTTCCGGTTGTTGATGAAGGTGTTGGACGTGTTGGTCAGGCAGCTGGAGAAGTACTGCCAGAGGATGTTGCCCGCCATGTAGAACAGGAACTTGGGCATGCCGTCCGTGGGCAGTCCGGCGATGTTGCCGAACACCACGGTGAAGATCACGGTGGTCAGCAGGGGCTGCAGCACGATCCACAGCGGGCCCAGGATGGTCTGGCGGTACATCAGCGTGAAATAGCGCTTCACCAGCAGCCAGATCAGGTCGCGGTAATGGATCAGCCCCTTGAAGTCGATGTCAAACCAGCCGCGCCGGGGACGGATGATCGTGTCCCAATACGACTTGTTGTTCTGCATGATCAGGCCTCCTTTGGGGAACTTGCCCATTATTTTAGCATGGGGCTGTGTAAACGCGCAAGCGCGAAAATGTGAACCTGGGGTTCAGACGTCGACGGCGATGCCCGAGGCCAGCAGGCACAGCACCCGCTGGCGGACGCGCACGCCGGTGATGCGCTCCAGCGCGAGGGCGTACACGTGCAGCTGCTTGCGATAGTGGGCGCACAGCGCGTCCAGATCGTCGCTGCGGTCGGTCTTGTAGTCCAGCAGCACCCATTCGCCGTCCTCCAGAAAGCAGCAGTCCACGCTGCCCTGCACCAGCAGCTCCTCGCTGCCGAACCTGCCGGCCTCCTCCGCGGTGAGCGCCTCGTCCACCCGGAGCATCACGTTGAACGGCCACTCCCGCTGCACCTCCTCCGCGCGGCGCAGCCTTCTGCCCAGCTCGCCGTCCAGGAAGCGCGCCAGCATGGCGGGGCGGACGGCCTCGCGCTGCACCTCCGTCATCAGCCGGCCCTCGGCGAAGCCGTCCAGCTGAAGCCGGATCGCGTCGGCCAGCGCCCGGCCCTCCAGCGCGCCCAGCGCGGCGAGATCCAGCAGCTGCATCGCCCGGTGATAGGCGGTGCCGCGCTCCGTGCCGGTCAGGCGGCGGGCGGAGGTCTCCTGCATGAACATCGGGCGCTCCGCCATGGCGGGCAGCTCCGACGGGCCCTCCAGCTCCCGCAGCAGTCCGGATACGGTCAGCTTCAGCGGCTTCTGCGCGCCCAGCGCGTCGGGATACTGCCAGGACATCTCCTCGTCCAGCGCTTCGTCGGCGCAGGCCTCCGGATGGGCGACGATCTCGTCGAACAGCGCCCGGGGATCCGGGGCCTCCGGCGCGTCTCCCGAGAGCGCGTCGGCCGGATGGATTTCCACCGTGGACCACAGCCCGGCGCCGTCCCGCTCCGCCGCCGCCCGGGCGGCCATGATCAGGTCGAGATGGCTGCCGGACGCGCCGATGGCATGGCTCAGCGCGTCCCAGCGCGCAAGGGCGCTCTGGGCGCTGCGCACCGAGCCCACCAGGATCAGCCGCTCCTGGGCGCGGGTGAGCAGCACGTAGAGGATGCGCATCTCCTCGGCGGCGTCCTCGCGCCTGCGGCGTTCGGCGATGGCGGACTGGGCGAGGGTTTTCCGCTTCGTGCGCAGATCGGGATCGAAATAGCTGATCCCCGCGCCCAGATCGCGGTGGGCGCTGAGCAGCTCCGCCCGCGCGCCGCCGTAGCCCTTCTCCAGCAGCGCGCCGAAGACCACCCTGAACTCCAGTCCCTTGCTGCGGTGCACGGTCATCAGCCGCACCACGTCGTCGTTTTCGCCCAGCAGATGGGCCGCGTCGCCGTCGCCCTTGCGGCGCAGCTGGTCGGTGTGGCCCAGAAAGCGGGTGAGGGAGCCGGACACGTCCCGGTCGAAGTCGGCGGCGGCGGAGACCAGCCGATCCAGGTTGGCCTGGCGCTGCGCGCCGCCGGGCAGCGCACCGGCGTAGAGATAGAAGCCGCTCTCGTCCAGCACGGCGCGGGCCAGCTCGCCCAGTCCGATCGCGCCCGCGCGCATCCGCCAGGAGGCGAGGCGGTCGAAGAACGCCCGCAGGCGGACGGCGATGGAATCATCGGGCAATTCAATGTCGCTTTCGGAAGAAGGAACTTCCGGGGCGGCGCTGTCTTCCGATGCCTCTGAGACCGGTTCGGGCGCGCTTTCGCCGAAGTCCCGGCCGTAGGCGTACCGCCAGGCCGCGTCGGCGTAGGGCACGTTTCGGGCGGAGATGCGGATGCGCGCCAGCTCGTCGGCGGTGAGCCCCACCACGGGCGAGCGCAGCACGGCGATCAGCTCCACGTCGCTGCGCCGGTTGGCGATCAGCCGCAGCAGGCTCAGCGCCAGCGAGACCTCCACCGTGTCAAAATATCCGGCCGCGCCGTCGGCGAAGGCGGGGATGTTCTCGGCCAGCAGCATGGGCAGCATCGGCGTGAACGCGCTGGATTTGGCGCGGGTGAGGATGGCGAAGTCGCGATAGCGCAGCGCGGGATCCTCCTGCATCATCTTCCGGATGCGCCGGGCGATGAACAGGCCCTCCCGCTCGGCGGACTTCAGCTCGGCGATGGCTTCATCCACCTCGGCGTCGGGCGCGGCGGCGCGCTCCAGCAGGTGAATCTCCACCGGACGGCCGGGCTCCGCGTCGGGCAGGCCGGGGTTGAGCCGGGCCAGCGCGTCGTATTCCACCTCCGCGTCGCCGCCGGTCATCACGCGCTCGAAGATCATGTTCACGAACTGCAGAATGGCGGGGCGGGAGCGGAAGTTCCGCGTCAGCGGCAGCAGCTGTCCGCCGTCGCCATGCTGATAGCGGTCGTACTTGTCGATGAACAGCCGGGGCTCCGCCAGGCGGAAGCGGTAGATCGACTGCTTCACGTCGCCCACCATGAACCGGTTGTCCGCGCGGCAGATTTTGGAGACGATGGCCTCCTGAATGTCGGAGGTGTCCTGATATTCATCCACGAACACGTAGTCGAACCGCTCCCGGGCGGCGCGGGCGGTCTCCCCGTCCCGGAGGGCGATCAGCGTGCGGCGCTCCAGATCGGCGTAGCTCAGGCCGGACAGCTCCGACTTCTTCTCCTCGAATCGCACGGAGACCCGTTCGGCCAGCTCGCCCAGCAGCTTCAGCTGCGGCGCGAGGGCGCGCATGTCGGCGATGGCCAGCGCGGTGGGATGATCCAGCAGCTTCACGCCCTTGAGCGCGTCCTTGGCGGCGTCGCGCAGGCGCTTCACGGTCTCCAGCGCTTCCTCGTCCACGGGTTCGCTGCGCTTTCCTCCGGCGGCGCGGGCGGACTTGAAGTCCTGAAGGGCGCGCAGCAGGGGATCATATTCGTCGATCTGCAGCAGCTCCTGAAGCCGGGCGGCGTCCTTTTCGATGGCGGAACGGTACTGCGGCGGACATCCGGGCAGCGCCATGGCCTGCATGAGCCCGGCCAGCGCCTGTTCAATGGCCCGCTTTGCGCCGCGGATCAGCTCGCCGATCCATGCGCTGATCAGCGCCTGATCGCAGGAGCAGGCGCGCTGAAGCCATTCCTCCGGGTCGGGACGCTCCTCCAGCACCCGGCAGAGGGCCTCGACCAGCGCGCGCACGTCCTTCGGGCCGCGGCCGTAGTCCAGCGCCGCCAGCGCGTCGCCGCCGGCGGCGTAGGCCTCCTCCAGCACCTCGTCCAGCGCCTCGTCCATCAGCCGCCGCTGGACGGGATCGTCCAGAATGCGGAAGGCGGGATCCACGCCCGCCGTCTCGAAGTGGGTGCGCAGGAAGTCCGCGCAGAAGGCGTGCAGCGTGGTGATGCTGGCGCGCTCCAGCTTCAGCATCTGCTCGCGGCAGCGCGCGTCGCCGTCGGCGGCCAGGAGCGCCAGCTTTCTGGAGAGCTTCGCGCGCATGTCGGACGCGGCGGCGCGGGTGAAGGTCACGATCAGCATGCGATCCACGTCCGCGCCGTCCTCCAGGATCAGCCGCAGCACGCGCTCCACCAGCACGGTGGTCTTGCCCGAGCCCGCCGCCGCGCTGAGCAGCAGATTCGTGCCGCGCGCCTCGATGGCCCGCGCCTGTTCATCCGTCCATTGCATAGGAACCCTCCGTTCAGAGCGATTGCTTCAGGGATTTGCTCAGATAGAGCACCAGATCGTCGTCGTTGCAGCAGTCGGCGTACTCGGGGCAGACCCTGTCGCGGTACCACACGCCGGTGCCGTCGGGCACGTAGCCGCGCAGCACGTACATCCGCTGGGCCGCGCCGTAGCCGCTGTGCATGCCCACGCCGATGGCGATTCGGTCGGATCGATGGGCCACGAACTGCTCCGCCGCGTCCATCAGCTTCGTGCCGATGCCCTGACGGCGCACCTTTCCCAGCACGCCGAAGTCCACCAGCTCCGGAATGTTCTGATTTGCAAAGGGGCCGTTTTCGGGATTCCAGTAGATCTGAATGTAGCCCACCGGCGCGCCGTCCAGCACGGCCACCAGACAGGCGCAGCGCCCGGCCTGGCGGTCACGCATGTGGGCATAGTATTTTTCGGGGCTGGCGTTGACCCAGCCCTGGGCGTGCTCGCCCTCGACGATGGCCAGCGCGTCCCGGTCGGTCATGTCCCGGATGACCAGATGCTCGTCTGCATAGTAAAGCATGGTGAACCTCCGCGTTTTTTCTATAATCATACCGCATTTCTCAGCGCTTGACAAGTCCCGCCGCCGGGGGCATAATAGAAGCAGATTTCACTTGCGAAAGAGGCGCCTATGATCGATTGCATCCGCGCGGGGCGGTTCGAAATCCCCGTGCTCTACGAGGACAACCATGTGGTGGTGGCGGTGAAGCCCGCGAATCTGCCCTCCCAGGCCGACAGCTCCGGGGACGAGGATCTTTTGAGTATCCTCAAGGCCTATATTGGGAATAAATATCAGAAGCCGGGAAATGTCTATATGGGGCTGGTGCACCGGCTCGACCGGCCGGTGGGCGGCGTGATGGTGTTCGCGAGAACCAGCAAGGCCGCGGCGAGGCTGTCCGCAGCGTTCGCGAAGCACGATCAGGACCGGCAGTACTTCGCCGTGCTGCAGGGCGAGCTGCGCGGGGCGCGGACGCTGGAAAACGAGCTGGTCAAGGACGGCCGCACCGGCATGGTGCGCGCGGTTCCGCCCGGAACGCCCGGCGCGAAGCATGCGAAGCTGGACACCTGTCCGCTGGCGGTGCGGGACGGACTGACGCTGACCCGCGTGCGTCTGTATACGGGCCGCGCCCACCAGATCCGCGTGCAGCACGCCTGCGCGGGCTATCCGCTGTGGGGCGACGCGCGCTACGGCGGCGGCAAGCCGGGCCAGCAGATCGCGCTGTGGGCGGTGCGGCTGGCGTTTCAGCACCCCACCCGGGACGAACGGCTGAGCTTCGTCAGCGCGCCGCCGGGGACCGGCGCGTGGCGCGTCTTTTCGGAGATCATAGACGCCGAGCTTGGAGAGGAAAGATGAAGAAGAAAAAGAGTCCGTTTCTGGTATTTCTGTGCTGTGTGCTGGCGGTGCCGACCTGCGGCGTGCTGGTGGGCGATCTGGCGGCGCCCGCGGGACTGGGCAACGAGGCGCTGATCGAGCTGCTGCGGCCCTGGCTGGCGGTGGGCGTGCTGCTGGGCGGCGCGCATCTGCTGATCCGGCCGGTGCTGCGGGTGCTGTCCGCGCCCATCGGATGTCTGACGCTGGGGCTGTTCGGCCTGGTCATCGACGTGTTTCTGATCTATCTCTGCGCCGCCTTCGTGCCCGGGTTTCGGATCTCCGGGCCGCTGTACGCCGTGCTGACCGCGATTCTGATCAACTCCATCGTGGCGGTGACCGGCGCGAAGCGCTGAGGCGGATGTACTGCGCGCAAAAAAATCCAACCCTGACAAAGCGGTTGGATTTTTTTGCTGCGCCGGATCAGTCCTGGGAGCCGGCGCGGTACTGATGGGGCGTGGCGCCCTTGTAGCGCTTGAACTGCTTGATGAAGAAGCTGGAGTCGTTGTAGCCGCAGCGCTGGGCGATCTCGGCCACGGACATGTCGGTGGTGGTCAGCAGGAAGCTGGCGCATTCCACGCGGTAGTGGTTCAGATAGTCGATGGGCGAGCGGTGGGTGATGGCCCGGAAGCAGCGGCAGAAGTACTTCGGCGACAGGCCCGACTGCCGCGCCAGCGTCTCCAGCGAGATGCGGGAGCCGTAGTTGTTTTCGATATACTCCAGCGCGGGCTTCAGCTGCTCTGCCTTTTCCCCCGCGCCGGAGGAATCGACGGGCATCACCGAATCGGTGTGGCCGGCCAGACCGGCGAAGACCTCGTACAGCGCGCCGACGATGCGCAGCACGCTGCCGTCGCCGCCGCCCCGAACCGCTGCGTACAGCCGCTGAAGCGCGCCCAGAAATTCCGGCTCGGCGGCGATCGCCTGATTTTTCAGGAACATCGTCCGGCCCAGCACCGGCTTCAGCGCGGCCTTGCAGGGCTCGATGTACATCAGAAGCGCGTAGGGATCCAGCACGATGCACTCGTACACGCCGTCGTCGGCCTCGCCGCCGTGGAGCACGCCGTCGCCCAGCACCACCAGGTCGCCCTCGTGAACCTCGGTCAGCTTGTTGTCGATGTACAGATGCAGCGCGCCCTGGCGCATCCACAGAAGCTCCGTCTCCCGGTGCCAGTGCATGCGCATGTGATAGCGCGGATGGCGCTCGTCCACATAGTAGTGCGCCAGCGGCAGCGCGCCCGTGCGGTGGAGAATGGGCTCGTTGTACTGCAGATAGTGCATGGCTGCGCCTCCCTTCACAGAGGATACGATTGTCCTATTTTTTGCCATTATACCACAATACACGGGGCGAAATCAATGTTATATTGTGATTAAATAGAAGAACCTGCGCAAGCAGGAAAAGGAGGAAAACCACTATGGCTGAAAGCAGATTGATCGGTTCCTATCCCGTCATCGGCATTCGTCCCGTCATCGACGGCCGCCGCGGCCCGCTGAAGGTTCGCGAGTCCCTGGAGGATCAGACCATGGGCATGGCGAAGATCGCCAAGCAGCTCTTTGAGGAGAACCTGCGCTATTCCAACGGCGAGCCCGTGAAGGTCATCATCGCCGACACCACCATCGGCCGCGTGGCCGAGGCGGCCGCCTGCGAGGACAAGTTCCGCAAGAACAACGTCGCCATCACCCTGACCGTGACCCCCTGCTGGTGCTACGGCTCCGAAACCATGGATCAGGACCGCAACACCATCAAGGGCGTGTGGGGCCTGAACGCCACCGAGCGCCCCGGCGCCGTGTATCTGGCCTCCGTGCTGGCCACCCATGCCCAGAAGGGCCTGCCGGCCTTCGGCATCTACGGCCATGACGTGCAGGACGCCGACGACACCAACGTTCCCGAGGACGTCAAGGAAAAGCTGCTCCGCTTCGCCCGCGCGGCCATCGCCGTCGCCACCATGCGCGGCAAGAGCTATCTGCAGATCGGCTCCATCTGCATGGGCATCGGCGGCTCCATCATCGATTCCAAGTTCATCGAGGACTACCTGGGCATGCGCGTCGAGTCCGTCGACGAGGTGGAAATCATCCGCCGCATGACGCTGGGCATCTACGATCAGAAGGAATATGAGAAGCTGAAGGCCTGGGCGGACGAGAACGTCATCGAGGGCTTCGACAAGAACCCCGTCGAGCTGCAGAAGACGCCCGAGCAGAAGAAGAAGGACTGGGAGTTCACCCTGAAGATGTATCTCATCATCAAGGATCTGATGAACGGCAACAAGAATCTGCCCGAGGGCTGCGAGGAAGAAATGGTCGGCCACAACGCCATCGCCGGCGGCTTCCAGGGCCAGCGCCAGTGGACGGACTTCTATCCGAACTGCGACTTCCCCGAGGCCATGCTGAACACCTCCTTCGACCACAACGGCGCCCGCGAGCCCTACATCCTCGCCACCGAAAACGACGTGCTCAACGGTCTGGGCATGCTGTTCATGAAGCTGCTCACCAACAAGGCCCAGATGTTCGCCGACGTGCGCACCTACTGGAGCCCCGAGGCCGTCAAGCGCGTGACCGGCTATGACGTGGAGGGCAAGGCCAAGGAGGCCGGCGGCTTCATCCACCTGATCAACTCCGGCGCATGCTGCCTGGACGCCAACGGTCAAGCCCGTACCGCCGACGGCGAGCGCGTGATGAAGGCCTGGTACGATGTGACCGAGGAAGACCAGAAGGCCATCATGGCGAACACCACCTGGAACTACGCCGACAACGGCTACTTCCGCGGCGGCGGATATTCCTCCCGCTTCGTGACCGACTGCGAGATGCCCGCGACCATGATCCGCCTGAATCTGGTGGACGGCCTCGGCCCGGTGCTGCAGATCGCCGAGGGCTGGACGGTGAAGCTGCCCGACGAGGTCACCGACACCCTGTGGAAGCGCACCGACTACACCTGGCCCTGCACCTGGTTCGCACCGCGCTGCGACGGCAAGGAGGGCAGCCCCTTCAAGACCGCCTACGACGTGATGAACAACTGGGGCGCCAACCACGGCGCGATCAGCTACGGCCACATCGGCGCCGACCTGATCACCTTCTGCTCCATGCTGCGCATCCCGGTCTGCATGCACAACGTGCCCACCGAGAAGATCTTCCGTCCCGCCGCATGGAACGCCTTCGGCATGGACAAGGAGGGCGCCGATTATCGCGCCTGCGCCAACTACGGCCCGTTCTACAAGAAGTAATGTCCGTTTCGATCCCCTGCTCCGAGTGAGCAGGGGATTTTTTTGCGGCGGAGCGCTGGGACGGTGTCCGGCGGCGGCGGAACGGCATAGGATGCCCAGGGCGGTTCGACCGCCCTGGAAAGGAGCGATTCCATGTCTGAATATACGCTTCGCCCGCCGGAGCCGGCGTGCGATTCAAGGATAGAGGATGCTGCGCAGGATCGGAACGGGCCGCTGGCCATGGCCTTCGTGCGCGATCAGCGCTGGGAGCGGCCCATGTGCGCCCGCGAGGCGCTGAACCGCGGAACGGCGTTCCGCAGATTGGTGATGCCCTTTGAGGCGGCGGAGGTGTGCGATGAGAAACGATGAAAGACTGCTGCGCGATGTGCAGGCGACGAGCTTTCTGGCCCACGATATCCTGCTGTATCTGGACACCCATCCCGACGACCGCGAGGCCTTCGAAGCCTATCAGCGCGCGCTGGGCGACCGCCGCGAGGCCGTGCGCGCCTATGAACAGCAGGTGCGCGCGCTCCAGCCCGACGGCCTGCGCCGGCAGTCCGCCTTCGATTGGGTGGATGAACCCTTCCCGTGGCAGTGAGAGAGGAGCGCGCAGGACATGTGGATTTATGAAAAAATGCTTCAGTACCCCATCAACATCAGGAAGAAGGACGCGCGCCTGGCGAAGATCATCATCAGCCAGTTCGGCGGCCCGGACGGCGAGCTGGCCGCGTCCACGCGATATCTCTCCCAGCGCTACGCCATGCCCAACCGCCTGGCGGCGGGACTGCTCAACGACATCGGAACCGAGGAGATCGCCCACTTCGAAATGGTGGGCGCGATCGTCCGCCAGCTGACCCGCGGCCTGACCGCCGAGCAGCTGCGCGAGCAGGGCATGGACGCGTACTATGTCGACCACACCGCCGGGCTGTGGGCTCAGGCGGCCTCCGGCACGCCGTTCACGGCCTCGGCCTATCAGTCCAAGGGCGATCCCGTCACCGATCTGCACGAGGACATGGCCGCCGAGCAGAAGGCCCGCACCACCTACGACAACATCCTGCGCCTGGTGGATGACCCCGACGTGCGCGAACCCATCCGGTTCCTGCGCCAGCGGGAGATCGTGCACTACCAGCGCTTCGGCGAGGCGCTGCGCCGCGTGACGGACGATCTGGACAGCCGCAATTTCTACGCCTTCAACCCGGCGTTTGACCGTCGCTGACGCGCCATCGCCGCAAGGCCGGAGAACGAAATGAAGGGAGCCGCGCTTTCCGGATCGGAAAGGCGGCTCCCGAAAGGAGGGCGGGCGCGGAATCTGAGCGTCAGCTGCTCCGGAGCGCTAGTCCGACTCGCCGCCTGCGCCGTGCAGATGGCACGGGCCGCATGCGGGCGAGCCGTTGGATCGAATCGGCGTCTCCTGTTTGCCGACAACGAGTGCTGCGCATATGATGATTGCATCCCAAACCGCCGTCAGTGAGCTGATCGGGCGGAAAAGTGCGACAAGAAGGTCGAGCAGCGCGATTCCGCACACTGCGAACTTCAACTTGTAGTATCGGCTGACCAGGAGGATTGATGCTCCCATTGCAATCCAGAAGACGAACGCTCCCAGAACAATGAAGACAAACGCTGTGTCGGTCGATTGATACAATATCCCGTACAGACAGGAACAGATACCGTAAAAAGGATAGCTCCCTGTATCGCATGCGCCTTTGCGCATGATCATCAGGGTGATTGCCGGGGCAGAGAGCCAGGCGATGGATGTAATCCACTGGCAGATACGCTTCACAGATGGTTTCCTCCGATTTGCGAAATGATTTATTCCGCACCGTCTGCACACGCCCCCCTTTCTACACTATTTTACGATGCAAAATAAATATTGTCAAGTATTCGCATAATATTTATTTTCATTTTAGCTACTTGCACGATAAATTAACATCAAGAAAAAATTCACACTCCCATTGGGAGGAAAATGAAGGATTTCCGGCATTTTACGCGCCGAATAGGAGTGTTTTCATCAAAAATGCGATGGGCGAAAAAATGCCCGAAGCCGCCGGATGCAAAAAAACGGCGGCTTCGGGCAGGCGCGGCTGGGCGCTCAGTCCAGAACGAATTCGTGTTCCCAGCGGATCAGGCTGTCTTCAAAGTCGAAGATGTTCACGGAGCGGGAGCCGCTGGAATTGCGCAGATAGGCCACGATGCGGTTGCCGGAGGTGCTGACCTCCACGCCTTCGCAGACGAAGGTGGCGTCGGAATCCTTGTAGCCGGACATGACGCGATCCATGTATTCCTCGCGGCCGGCGACGGGCATGTGGGCGTCCTCGGTGTGAATGAACCACATGACCTCCGGGTGCAGATAGCCCCTGTAGGCCGTCCAGTCGCGCTTGTTTTCCGCCGCAAAGAACTGATCCAGCAGCTTGACGTTGTTCGCCATAGATGTTTTCCTCCTGAAGGTTGGTATGTCTCCATTATATCGGTTTGCCGCGCGGCTTTCAATCCCCAAATTGCGGATTTCAGACGGGAAAGTGTATCTTTCCGCGCGCCGGCATTGCCGGGGGAAGGGGGATATGGTATACTGATACCGTCTCAAGGGAAACGGACCGTACCAAAGGAGGTAGAAGAATGGGACTGACTATGGGAATCATCCTGGGCACTGCGGCGGTGCTGATCGTCGCGCTGCTGGTGATGGGCTATCTGAAGGCACCGCCGGACACGGCGTACATCATCTCGGGCCCGCGCAGCCGCCGGATCCTGATCGGACGGGCGGGCTGGAGGATTCCGTTCCTGGAGCGCGTGGACAAGCTTTCGCTGAACGTGATGCAGGTGGACGTGAAGACCAGCGAGGCCGTGCCCACCAATGAATTCATCAACGTGCTGGTGGACGGCGTCGCCAACGTGAAGGTCTCCTCCGATCCCGAGCTGCTCAAGCGCGCCGCGGAAAGTCTGCTGGGCATGAAGCGCGAGCAGATGATCAGCATGATCACCCAGGTGCTCGAGGGCAACATGCGCGAAATCGTCGGCTCCGTGGGCCTGAAGGAAATGGTTCAGGACCGCCAGGGCGTGGCGAAGAAGATCACCGAAAACGTGGTGCCCGACATGCAGAAGCTGGGCATCGAGGTCGTCAACTTCAACATCCAGAACTTCAAGGACAACGCCGGCACCATCGAAAACATGGGCATCGACAACGTGGAGCAGATCCGCAAGAACGCCCAGATCGCCAAGGCCAACGCCCAGCGCGACATCGCCATCGCCACCTCCCAGGCGCAGCAGGAGGCCAACGCCGTGAAGGTGGAGGCGGAGAAGAAGATCGCCGAGCAGAACACCCAGCTCGCCGTGCAGCAGGCCGACATGAAGGTCAAGGCCGATACCAAGCGCGCCGAGGCCGACGCGGCCTACTCCATCCAGCAGGAAAACCAGCGCAAGACCATCGAGGTCACCCGCGCCAACGCGGACATCGCCCGCAGGGAAAAGGAAGCCGAGCTGGCCGAGAAGGAGATCGCGCTGAAGGAGCGCAAGCTGGACGCCGAGGTGCGCAAGCAGGCCGACGCCATGAAGTACAAGGCCGAAAAGGAGGCCGAGGCCGAGCTGATCCGCCGCCAGAAGGAGGCGGAGGCGCAGAAGTACGAAGCCCTCCAGCAGGCCGAGGCCCGCAAGGCCGAGGCCGACGCCGCCCGCTATGCCATGGAGCAGGAGGCCGAGGGTATCCGCGCCAGAGGTCTGGCCGAAGCCGAGGCCATCGAGAAGAAGGCCGAGGCCCAGAAGCGCATGGGCGAAGCGTCCGTCATCGATATGTATCTGCAGGCGCTGCCCGAGGTGGTCAGAAACGCCGCCGCGCCGCTGGCCCAGACCGACAAGATCGTGATGTACGGCGATGGCAACGCCACCAGGGTCGTCCGCGACGTGATGAACAGCGCCAACCAGATCATGGAGGGCATGCGCGAATCCACCGGCATCGATCTGCAGCAGCTGCTCAGCGGCCTGGTGAGCCGGGGCGAGAACCGTGGGGAAGAGAACTGACGAAAGGAAAGTGTGAAAATGGATCAGAATGTACAGAAGAACACCGCGCCCCGGAAGGGCAGCGGAAAGATCGTCGGCGCGCTGATCGCCGCAGCAGTGATCGTGGTGATCGTCCTCGTGCTGGCGGGGGCCTGCGTGCGCACCGTGCCCACCGGCTACACCGGCATCCTGACCACCTTCGGCAAGGTGGAGGATTCCAATCTGGATGCGGGCGTGCACATCAAGGCGCCGTGGCAGAACATCGTGCTGATGGACAACCGCGTGCAGAAGCAGTCGCTGGATACGCAGGCGTTCTCGTCGGACATCCAGCAGGTGGACGTGCGCCTGACCGTGACCTACACCATCAACAAGTCCGCTGCGGCGGGCCTGTATGAGAAGGTGGGCCTGCACTACTACGACAGCGTGGTCTATCCCCAGCTGATGGAGAACACCAAGACCGTGTTCGCCAACTATACTGCCGAGGGGCTGATCGAAAAGCGCGATCAGCTGGCCGCGCAGATCACCGAAATGATGTGCGCCGACGTGGAGAGCTACGGCATCGACATCTCCAACGTGGCCATCGAAAACATCGACTTCTCCGATAGCTTTACCGACGCCATCGAGGCCAAGCAGGTGGCCACTCAGGAGCTGCAGCGCGCCCAGACCCAGCAGCAGCAGGCCAACCTGGAGGCGTCCGCCGCCGCCGAGCGCCAGCGCATCGCCGCGCAGGCGGAGGCCGACGTGGCTAAGATCGCCGCGGACGCGGAGGCCTACGCCATTTCCGCCAAGGCCGAAGCCGAGGCGGAAGCCAACGAGAAGATTGCCAAGTCCCTGACCGAAGCGCTGATCGAGTACACCCAGGCGCAGCTCTGGAACGGCGAGCTGCCCACGACCTATGTGGGATCCGCCGACAGCCTGCCGGTGCTCAACATCGGCAGCGCCGAAGCCGACCAGGCCGAGTAAAGCGAACGCGCCGCCCCGCCGCGCCCCTGCGCGCAGCGGGGCGGCGTTTTGCCGAGGATCTTCAGTTGATAAGCCGAGCGCCATCCGCCGACCAGTTGAGCGCTATCGGTCGACCAGTCGAGCGCTATCCGCCGACCAGCCGAGCGCTATCGGTCGACTAGCCGTGTGCTATCAGGCGATAAGCTGAGCGCTATCGGTCGACTAGCCGTGCGCTATCCGGCGACCAGCCGAGCACTATCGGTCGACTAGCCGTGTGCTATCCGGCAACCAGCCGAGCGCCATCGGTCGACTAGCCGTGCGCTATCAGGCGATAAGCTGAGCGCTATCGGTCGACCAGCCGTGCGCTATCAGGCGATAAGCTGAGCGCTATCGGTCGACTAGCCGTGCGCTATCAGGCGATAAGCTGAGCGCTATCGGTCGACCAGCCGAACGCCATCCGCCGCCGGGCAGAGCGCTCTGGCCGCAGACAAGCAACGCCCTGCCTATTGGACAGCATCGTCCGATAAGCGGGGCGTTTGATAAGCTCAGGGCTGAGCGTGCGGCGTCCGACAGGGCCAGGAGGCCGAATCAGAGCGTTGGAGGAGATGCTTCCGCTGCAAGATGCAGCGCGTTCTGAATCCAGGTTTGCCCCGGATGAAGTCCTGCGCACGGCTCGCAGCCGTCGGATTGACGCGGGGGCGCTCCGAAGGCTTGTCCCGGATGAAGTCCTGAGCACGGCTCGCAGCCGTCGGATTGACGCGGGGGCGCTCCGAAGGCTTGCCCCGAATGAAGTCACGCGCTCAGATCGGAATGTCGCCGACACGCTGTTCACAGGCGGTTCGCCGGACGGGCGATGCTGCGCCGGGGCAGGAAAGCCAGGCGGCGCGCGTCAGGTGACGTCCTGATCGTCGAAGGGATCGCCGCACTCGGGGCAGAATTTCGGCGGATGCTTCGGGTCGTCCGGCTTCCAGCCGCACTTGTCGCAGCGGTAGAGGGGTGCGGCCGGAGGCTTTTTCGCACCGCATTCCGCGCAGAATTTTCCCTGATTCACAGCGCCGCAGGAGCAGGTCCAGCCTTGCTCCGAGGGCTTGGGAGAGCCGCATTCGGGACAGAATTTTCCCGTGGCCGACGCGCCGCAGGCGCACTTCCAGGCGTTGGCGGCGGGCTCCGGCCTGCGGCTTCCGCACTCGGGACAGAATTTTCCGGCGACCGTCGCGCCGCAGCGGCACTTCCAACCTTCGGCGGCGGGCTGCGGCGCAGCGGCGTTCTGCGCGCCCATCTGGAACAGCTGCGCGGCGTTCATGCCGCTGCCCTGGGCCATGTTCATGCCCATGAATCCGGTGAAAGCGCCGCCGGAGTTCCTGGCCGCGTCCTGCATGGCCTGCGCCTGCGCGCCCACCAGATGCGCCGCGGCCATGTTCGTGTTGCGGAAGACGGCGTTGCGCTGCAGCTCCTTGATCATGGCCTCGTCTTCTTCGGAGGCCTTGACGGAGTTCACGCCGAAAGACACAATCTCCACGCCGCGCAGGTTGGCCCACTTTTCAGAGAGCACCTCGTTGAGCGCGTCGGCGATTTCCATCGTGTGGCCCGGCAGCGCGCTGTATCGAATGCCCATCTCCGAAATCTTCGCGAACGCGGGCTGAAGCGCCGTCAGCAGCTCGCTCTTGAGCTGGCTGTCGATCTGGTCGCGGGTGTAATCGCCCTCCACGTTGCCGCAGACGTTGGCGTAGAACAGCATGGGATTGGTGACGCGATAGCTGTATTCGCCAAAGCAGCGAATGGAGATGTCCACATCCAGCCCGATGTTCTGATCCACCACGCGGAAGGGAACGGGACTGGGGGTGCCATACTTGTTGCCGGGGATTTCCCGGGTGTTGAAGAAGTAGACGCGCTGATCCTTGCCGGCCTGTCCGCCGAAGGCGAAGCGGTCAAACGTTTGCTTCAGGAGCGCGGCGGCCTTGTCGCCGCTGAAAGGGCCGTAGAACAGGCTGGGCTCGCCGTTGCAGTCGAAGAGGTATTCGCCGGGCTCGGCGCAAAAGTCCACGATTTTTCCCTGATCCACGATCATCATGCACTGGCCGTCGGCCACGGCGATCACGGAGCCCTCGGAGATGACGTTGTCATCCTCGAAGCGGCTGCCGCCAAAGCGCCCGCGGGTTTTCTTCATGGCCTTTGTGACGAGCACGTTGTCCGGCAGCGCGTCCGCGTAGAAATACTCCTTCCACTGGCTGGCCAGCGTGCCTCCGATGGCGTTCAATCCTGCTGCGATCAGTCCCATAGAACGTATCCTCCTGTATCTTAGCTCTTCTTTTCAGTCGTTTCGATTTTCCTGCGCTGCGTTGTCTCATAGAGGAAATGATCCAGGCGAACCTGCAGCCGGAAGGAGCCGTCCTGCACGTAATTCTCTGCGGCGCTCTGCTGCACGGCCTGCTTCAGCTGGCTCCGCAGACCGCCCACGACGGCCAGCGCCACGATGGCTGCGAAAACGGCCGCCAGCAGCAGCGTACCGCTGGCGAGCTGCTCCAGCAGCGCCAGCGCCAGCGCGCTCAGCCCCAGGAGTCCGGCGAACACGCCGCCGCCCCATGCCAGGGATTTTTTTCTGTCCGCGGGAACGTCGCAGGTCAGGCGGCCGGTCTGGCCGTTGATGGCGAAGGTGTAGGTCTTGCCTTCCTTTTCCGTGGTGATCAGCCAGACGGGCATCAGCACCGGCGTGACTTTGCCGCCCTCCGCGCTGACGCTCCGGCTGCGCTCGGACACGCTGGCATAGCCGCTGACCGTATTGCGCAGCGCCTGGGTCATGCTGGTTTCCACGCGCTCCACCGCGCGGCTCTGGCACGCGTCGGCGTCCACGTCCGCGTGATCCGCGAGCGCGCCGGCGAGCACGGCGGGCTGGAACGGCACGGCAGCGCTCAGGTCATAGGGCTCAAGGGACTCGGTAATCCGGTTGTCCAGCTTTTCGCTGCCGTCCACGGGGATGTTTTCAAAGCGCATGCTGCCGCTGCGATGTACGAGGTAATGCCGGGTATGGGTGATCTCCCAGTCGCCCTCGCGGCGGGTCTGCCGTTTTTCCGCGTTGTAGACGATGCTGGCGGAGGCGTCGCAGTCGAACAGCCAGTAGGGAACGTACAGCTTGCGCATCTCCGCGATTCGGTTGCGCGTGTTCAGAAAGATGTTGGGCAGAAGGCGCTTGCCCTTGAAATAATCCGCGAACGCCTGCTGCGCCTGCTCCCGGGTCACGGTGAAGGGGATCACCAGCTCCGGCTTCACGCCGCCCTCGATGCGGTCCGGGAGGATGGTCGGGCTGCCGCAGTAAGGACATTCCGTGGCCGTGGTGGTTTCCTCGGCCATCAGCTCTGCGCCGCAGCTTTTGCAGACATAGCGCCGCATCTGGCCGGCCTCAGCGGCGTCAAAGGTCTCCTCCGGGAGATGGAACTGCAGATGCTCCTGGCTTCCGGAGGCGTTCATGACTTCCAGAACATCGGGCTCGAAGCTGTTGCCACAGGAGGCGCATTCGAGCTTGCTGCTGGCGCTTCCGAAGGCGAGCGGAGCGCCGCAGCAGGGACAGCGATAGGCGGTGGTGCTCATTGCGTGTTTTCCTTCCTTCTGTAGGTAATGGGGAGCGCGACGGGCGGAGGCTCAGCCTTCCACTCCGTATTGCACGAGGGAGCCGCTGAGCATGGCGCACAGCCAGGCGGCATGCTCGCGCAGGTGCAATTCCAGCGCATACTGCGTCTCGGCGGCGGAGGGCGGCGACTGGAAGGTCGCATACCAGCCGTCGATGGCGGCGCAATGCGCCTCTGCGGCGGACATGAACAGCGCCTGTCCCGCGGCGATCGAGGCGCGGACGGACTCGTCGGACCGCTCGATCCACTGGTCGTACAGCCGGTCAATCTCGCTCTGCCAGAGCGCGCAGGCCTGCTTCGCGTCGTCGGGATCGCCCGTGCTCATGAGCTGCGCGGCCTGATCGTACATTGCCATGTGCGTTTCGCAGTAGTCGATATGGCTGTTGCCGTCCGCCTGCGTCCAATGATGGCAGAAATAGGGGGTCAGGTCTGCGTTGCCCCCGTCCGCATCCGCGTCGGATTCCGCGAACATGCGATACCAGTCGTTCGTCAGCGAATCGATCATGACGTCGTCCGCCACGCCGTCCGCCGGAAGACCGGCGTAGGCCTCATAGTCCTTCACCGCCTGCTCGGTGTTTCGGCCGAACTGGCCGTCGGGGATTTCAAACAGCCATCCGCACTCGAACAGTAGGCGCTGGAGCTGCTCCACTTCCGCGCTCTGGTCGCCGCGCTTCAGGTCGGCCAGCGCGGCGGGAGCGAGCAGTACGGACAGAATCACCAGACAGGAAACGATTTTCGTCCATGTTTTCAAGGTCAGAACCTCCTTTATCCCGGTTACAGGGCGTCCAAAGCGGCAGTCAGGTAAGCAGGTGTGACGGATGTGAAGAAGAAAGCGTCGATCCTCTGCTGCTGGCGGGCCCTCTTGACCAGCTGCGCCAGCTCCTGATGGCTGTTTTCATCGCAGATCAGCGCGAATTTGCAATCCGGAACCGATTGCCGCACTTCCTCGATCAGATCCAGCCGGCGCTCCAGCGAGTAGTCCCGCAGAGGGCTCACCTCCATGAAGAGGATCTCCGCCTGCAGCGCGCAGCACAGGGCCAGCGTGTCGTTCGTCTTTCCGGGCAGGATCTGTTCGATGCGGAACAATCCGCTCTCCGCGAGCGATCCGGCAATGGCCTCCGACAGCAGCCTGTTCTGCATGCTGATGATGACATTTTTCATCCGGCTACCTCCTTCCATGTTCAGTTTAGCGAAAATACGCGCGCCGCACATCAACCGTTTGGCTGTTTTTGCGTCCGGGTGGAGAGACCCGGCGCAAAGCGAAACAGCCGCCCGCAGGCGGCTGTTTGCGCGTCAAAAAGGTTTTTTTGACACTTTCGATGAAAATCTGAGGATTTTCATCGAGAAGGAGGAAAACTGCGGAAATCTGGAAATCTCACGATTTCCTGACGGGAGGGCCTGTTTTTTCCGCCGCTGACGCTTGCGGAAAAACCGGGCGCGCCGTACATGCCGCCGCGCCCGATTCTACAGACGGTTCGGGATCGGGCGGTGGCAGACCGGATGGAGCGGGATCAGGATTTCCGATCCAGGATCACCAACCCGCTTTCGCGGGCGCGAACGGCCAGCTCGGTCCGGTTTCGGAAGCCGGTCTTGCCGAGCATGTTCAGGATATGGGTTTTCACCGTGGCGACCGAGATGTGCAGATGCTCGGCGATCTCCTGATTGGTGTCGCCGCCCGTGATTTCCCGCAGCACCTCCAGCTCGCGATCGGTGAAATCGCGGCTGCTGGCCAGACCCAGCTGCAGCTCGGGCGTCGCGTCCGGATAGATGGATTCTCCGTCCATGGTGCGCTCCATGACCTCCAGCAGGCTCTCCTGGGAGTTTTCCTTGTACCAGAAGCTCTCCACGCCGATGGCGCGGGCGCGATCCAGATAGGAGCATTCGGGCATGGAGGTCACGATCACGATTCGGGTCTTCGGAAAGGCGCGTTTGACGCGCGCCGCAGCGTCGAGACCGCTCTCGCCGTTTCGCGTGATCACGTCCATCAGGATCAGATCCACGGGATATTTCAGGCAATAGATATCCGCCAGAGCGGCGTTGTCGATGGAGATCGCCAGCTCAAAGCGCTCGGACGACTGGATGCTCAGCTCGAACAGCTGCCGGGGCATGGTCTGATCCTCGATGATCATCACCCTGTGTTTCATAGCGGGAACGCCTCCGTTTCTTCGGGCAGAATCAGCGTCAGCTGGAATCGCGGCGCATGGTCGACCGTCATCGCGCCGCCGACGGATTCCACCTGGCTGCGCAGCGAGGACAGTCCGCCGCCTTCGACGATGGTTCCGGAGGGAGCGCGGCCGTCGTTGCGAAGGGAGATGCGCCAGCCGCCGGGCTCCTTCGCGCTGGATATCTCGAGCCGTGTGCCCCCGGCGTGGCGCACCAGATTCGTCAGGCTCTCGTGCATGGCCGCCTCCACCAGCCGCGCCGGTCGGGTTCCCTCCTCCGGCAGCGCGCCCTGCAGGTCGACGGCGACGCCGATCGTCCGGGCGGCGGACAGCAGCTCCTCATAGGAATTCGCATCCGGCTCCGCGCCGCCCTCGCTGCGCAGCAGGCGAAGACACTGCTTCCAGGCGGAGCGGATCGCGCCCGCGTCGCCCTGTCCGCCGGAGAGATACTGCCGGGTGCGCAGCAGGGTGTAGCCGAGTTCGTCGTGAAGGCGCACCTTGATGCGCAGCGCTTCCCGCTCGCGGGCGACGGTCTGCACGTCGCGGCTGTATTCGCGCAGACGGCGGTTGACGTCGTCCAGCCTCCGGTTGCCCTCTTCCAGCTGCCGGTTCAGGGAGATTTCCTCGGTCACGTTCGTGCCGACGATCTGCCAGACCCTCTGACCGTCCACCTCCATGGCCGTTCGCTCGAAGCTCCAGGTCTGTCCGTCGGCCAGCGTGACGACCGGGCGCGCCGCCAGCTTTTCCCAGAGAAGATTGGCGTTGTTCAGCGCTTCGCCGATGATCTGATGGCTCAGCTCATCCATCTTGAGATTGCGCAGAAGCGGCCGGCCGTTTTCCAGCGCGAAGCACAGCGCCGACGGCAGCCGGTCGCAGCTTTCCCTGATGGAGACCTTGGAGACGTTTTTCCGGATCCACCGGAGCTGCCTGAGCAGCATTCCGGCGCTGCAGGCCGTCAGCGCCCCGGCGATGACCGCCCAGGGCAGGAGCGGAGGCGTTCTGGATGCCGCCCGCTCCGCGTCCAGCAGCGAAAGCAGCAGGAAGCTGACGGCCATCATCAGGAAATGCTGCGCCTGTACCCTGCGGGTCTGATAGCGCACGGCGCTCATCCAGCCGAAGAGACACAGGCACAGGCTCAGAAACATGAGCGTGCAGAGCAGACCGGCATGCAGTGCGGTCATTTCACGAAACCTCCTTTGCCAGCGCGAGCGTCAGACACAGCGTGCCGTCCGTCTGATCGACGCTCAGCTGACCGGCGCGCGCCAGCGGCGCGGGATCCGGCAGCGCTTTCGCATCCTCCATCATCAGCCGCACCGAGAGACATCCGCCGTATTCCACGCGAACCAGCAGCGCGCTCAGCGTGGGCAGCGCGGCCTCCAGGGCGCTTTCGAAAAAATCGTAGGCGGCCTGTAGCTGCGCGCCGCTGACCAGGCCCTTTCCCTTCTGGTGAAACGAGCAGACGACGCCGTAGGCGGTCAGGTCGATCAGGGATTCCCGGATGCAGTAGGCCAGCTCGTCCGTGGACAGCAGCGCCTCCTTTTCACAGATCAGCGCCAGATTTCCGCGCCGCTTGACATAGGCGCCCAGAATGCACACGAGCCGGATGTTCTGCGGCGCATCGCCGTCCAGCAGGGCGTCCATGCGGTCCAGCTGGGGCTTCAGAATCCTCGAGATCCTGTCATAGAGCCGGATTTTCTCCTCGATCTGAGCCTGCTGCCGCCTGAGCTCGGCTTCCGCGCGGATCAGCCCGTTCTCCTTCATGAGCTGGGCGCGGATCTCTTCCAGCTGCTCCTTGGCCCGGTTGATCCCGGACAGATTCTCCAGCCAATAGACGCGCCCGTTGTGGATGGGCGCGCTGTTCAGGCGCGTATCCGCATCCGGAAACACGGGGCCTTCGGCCGCGGCCCGCATCTGTTCCGGCGCGAGCTCCGGCGCGGTGCTGGCGCGGTAGAGCACCTGTCCCTGCCGGTCGGCGATCTGCGCGGACAGAGTCGATGCGGAGAAAAACTGCTGATACCGGTTGTTGGTGGGCAGCAGTCCGATCTGCAGGCAGCTCTCCCACAGCCCTGCAAACGTCAGACAGCAGCATTCCGGGAGCTTGTGAAACGTATAGATGTTCAGATGGGACAGCAGGCAGAGCGCGGCTCCGGCCGTGAAGACGCTGATGGAAATCCACGCGCGGTGACGGCTTTCGGAAATGCGGCATTTGCGGCGAATCACGCCGACGGTGGTCAGCATAAAGAAGAACATCCATCCGATGGCGAGAGCGTACAGCGGGCCGTGGCGGTAATCCGAGTCCCAGTTCGCCCAGTCGGGTGCAAAGCGGAACGCCAGCTGATGCAGGTCGTTCGTCAGGATGCCGGCGATGAGCAGGCAAGCGGGAATCAACAGCAGCTTCCATCGGCGCGGCAGCGCGGCGCTCTCCCGCTGTCCGAGCTGGAGCGCGGCGAAAAAGCCGAACAGCGGCGCAAGAATCTGCGGCACATAATACAGATACCACAGATGCCGCAGGATGAGATCCTCCTCGAAAAAGCGGTACTTCATCGTGCGCAGCAGGAGCCACTGCAGCACCATGGCGCAGCTGAGCATCAGATATCTTCGCACTTCCCGATTCAGAATCCGGCGGTGCAGGGACATCCCCCATGCGCAGGCCAGGCCGATATAGAGAAGATTCGTCATCAGAAAGCACATGGCGGACAGCAGCTCCGGATGAAAGGAGAGGGCGGAGGACATAGAATCGAGCTGGCGGAAAACGCCGGCGAGCATAAACAGCGCTGCCGCCGTGCAGAATCTGCGCAAAAAGCGGCGCTTGGCCTCGGTCATCCATTTCGCCTCCGTTTCAATCCGAGGATGTGTTCAACTCATTCTATCACAAAAACGGCGGAGAATCCAGCCGCTGCGCGCCGTCGGCGCAAATATCCGCAGGGAGTCTGCCGGAATTCTGGACAAGCTGAATCGAGCGCGGCGTACACGACGCTGCGCTCGATTTCACAGACCGGGGATGAACGATGTTTTCGACGGCCAGAACGGCGCAGACCGTGGGGCCTGCGCCGCTCTGACAGGGCGGATTCTCAGTATCCCAGCCCGTGCAGCAGCTTCTCCACATCGGCGGCTCTGAGCACCCTGCCCATGGAGACGACCTTTTCATTGACCACGATGGCGGGCATGGACATCGCGCCGTACCCCATGACCTTCTCCATGTCGGTGATATATTCCACCTCCACGGGCAGATTCATCGCCCTGACGGCGGCCTTTGCGTTTTCATACTGTTCATGGCAGGCCTTGCAGCTGTAGTGTTACAATAGATGTGAGACCAAAAAGGGTAGAAAAAGACGATTGAGAACATTAGAATAAAGCTACCACACCCAAACTAATGAAAGGAC
>SFJH01000050.1 GCA_004555155.1 Clostridiales bacterium | reverse complement strand
ACTCCTTTTCCTAATGGTTTGGAGTAATTATACCAGTATGCGGCGGCAAAATCAAGACCGCGCTTCCCCAAACCGCCGATTTTAACCTAATCTTGCGTCGATTTCCGTCGGGCGCAAAAATCATGCCCGCATGTGGTTTTCTTAATTTGACGGGCGATGCGCTTTGGCGTATAATGACTGTGATCTGAGTTGACCTGTACAAAGCGAGGTGACGCCCGATGATTCCCATCGGCCTTCGAACGCCGTTTGAATTCGTGCCCGACGCCATTGAGCTTGGATACGATTATCTGGAGCTGCCGCTGACCCGGGTCGCGGCGCTGACGGACGGCGAATTCATGGAGCTGACGGCGTACCTCGCGGCGGCCGGCGCGCGCGTGGACGCGATGTACGACATCCTGCCCGCGTCCATCCGCGTCAACGGCGGCGACGTCCGCGCGCGGCTGCAGCACGAATATCTGGAACGGGCCTTTGCCCGCGCCGTCCGGCTGGGCGCGCGGATCATCGCCTTCGACGCGCCGGAATCGCGCAACGTGCCGCCGGTGTTCGATTTCGACATGGCGCGCCGGCAGACGGGCAATTTCCTGCGCATCGTGCAGGGCCATGCCGCCGCGCTGGGGCTGAACGTGGCGATTCAGAATTTCCGCCACGCGGAGTGCAATCTGATCAACACGGTCTCCGAGGCGGCGCTGATGGCCGCGCTTCTGCAGCTGAACCGCGTGGGCGTGCTGGCGGACACCGTGCAGATGGCCTACGCTGCCGAGCCGCTGGAGGCGCTGACGCGCTGCGGAAGCGCGCTGATGCACGTGCACACCGGCAGCCCGCTGACGAGAAGACTGCCGAAAAAGGGCGACGGCGAGGACTACGCCGCGCTGTTCCGCACGCTGAACCGCCGGGGCTATCAGGGCCGCGTCAGCGCAGTGGCCAGCGGCGAGTACACGCCGGAGGAGGCCGCCGCCGCGCTCCAGTGTCTCCGAGACGCCTGGAGCGAATCGCTGACCTAGCGGCGCGCTGGCTTTGTTTCTATATTATAAGGGGGCAATCGAGTGAACATTATCATCGTGGGCGACGGCAAGGTTGGCTATACGCTCGCGCAGTTTCTGTCCAAGGACGGACACGACATCACCATCATCGACAAAAGCGCCGAGGCGCTCACCCGCGCCAGCGAAACGCTGGACGTGATGTGCATCCGCGGCAACGGCGCAAACGTGCGCACGCTGCTGGAATCGGGCATCGAAAACGCGGACGCGATCATCGCCGTCACCGGCAACGACGAGCTGAACATGGTCTGCTGCCTGGCGGCCAAGCAGCTGGGCGCAAAGTATTCCATCGCCCGCATCCGCGACCCCGAATACACCGAATCCCTCACGATGCTTCAGAACAAGCTGGACATCGACCAGGTGATCAACCCCGAGCGCGCCACGGCCCAGGAGATCTCCCGCCTGCTGCGCTTCCCCTTCGCCATCAACATCGAATCCTTCGCCCACGGCCGCGTGGAGATGGTCGAGTTCCGCGTGGAGCCCACCGATCCCATCATCGGCGTGCCGCTTTCGAAGCTGCACGGCAAATATCCCCGCATCCAGTTCACCGCCGCCCAGCGCAACGGCGAGGCCATCATCCCCGGCGGCAGCTTCGAAATCGCCGCCGGCGACCGCGTCTACGCCACCGGCGACCGCGAGAGCATCACCAAGTTCTTCAAGCAGCTGGGCAAGGACACCCAGCGCATGAAGTCCGCGCTGCTCATCGGCGGCGGCCACATTTCCTATTATCTGGCCAAGATCATCGCCGGCATGGGCGTGCATCTGCGCATGATCGAGATCAACGAGGCCAAGTGCGCGCGCCTGGCGGATCAGCTGGACAACGTGATGATCATCTGCGCCGACGGCACCGATCAGGAGGTGCTGGACTCCGAGAGCGTGGGCGACTGCGGCGCGCTGATCTGCCTGACCGACCGCGACGAGGAGAACATCATCACCGGCATGTACGGCGCGCGCCGCGGCGCGAAAAAGGTGATCGTCAAGGTCAACCGGCTCAACACGCTGGAGGTCATGGAGGATCTGGGCATCGAGAGCGTGGTCAGCCCGAAGCTGACCACCGCCAACGTCATCCTGCGCTCCGTGCGCGCGCTGAACGACTCCCGCAACTCCGTGGTGGAGAAGGTCTACGGCATGCTGGGCGGCAAGGTCGAGGCCTACGAGTTCACCGCGCTGGAGGGCGCGCCCTATCTGAACATCCCCCTGAACCGCCTGAACATCAAGCGCGGCATTCTGGTGTCCGTGCTGGTGCGCGACCGGAAGAACATCATCCCCTTCGGCGGCGACCACATCGAGGCGGGCGACACCGTCATCCTCACCGCCAAGGCCGGCACCGTCGTCAATCTGGAGGACGCCTTCGATCTGGCGGAGATCAAGAGATGAACAAAAGACTGACTTTCAAGCTCATCGGCAACGTGCTGCTGATCGAAGCGGTGCTGATGATCATACCGCTGGCGGTCTCGCTGATCATGGGCGGCGGCGACGCCGTTGCGCTGCTGATCGCCATGGCGATCACCGCCGCCGTGGGCGGAGGGCTCTCGCTGCTCAAGCCCAAGAACGACAATCTCCGAGCCCGCGAGGGCTTTGCCGTGGTTTCGCTGGGATGGATGCTGGTTTCCTTCTTCGGCGCGCTGCCGTTCACCTTCCACGGCAGCATTCCCTCGCTGATCGACGCCTTTTTCGAAACCGTCTCCGGCTTCACCACCACCGGCGCGACCATCCTCACCGACGTGGAGGCCCTGCCGAAGGGCCTGCTGTTCTGGCGCAGCTTCACCCACTGGGTGGGCGGCATGGGCGTGCTGGTGCTCTCGCTGGCGCTGATTCCCAAGATGGGCGCGCGGTCGATTCACCTGATGCGCGCGGAATCCCCCGGCCCCTCGGTGGACAAGCTGGTGCCCCGGGTGGGCAAAAACGCCAAGATTCTCTATCAGCTGTACGTGTGGCTGTCGGTGCTGATGCTGATCTGCCTGCTGTGCACCGGCATGAACCTCTATGATGCGCTGATCCACGTGTTCGGCGCGGCGGGCACCGGCGGCTTTTCCAACTACAACGCCAGCGTCGGCGCGTTCAACTCGGCGACGGTGGACGTCATCATCGGCGTGTTCATGGCGCTGTTCGGCGTGAACTTCTCCATGTACTATTACATGCTGCGCCGCAACTGGAAGGCCTGCGCCGGCAACAGCGAGCTGCGGGTCTATATCATCGTGCTGCTGGGCGCCAGCGTGGCGATCGCGCTGAACATCCTGCCCCAGTACGGCGGGCGCTTCTTCACCGCGCTGCGCTACAGCTTCTTCCAGGTCTCCTCCATCATGACCACCACCGGCTATGCCACCGCGGACTTCAACCTCTGGCCCCAGTTCAGCCGCACGCTGCTGGTGTGCCTGATGTTCGCGGGCGCGTGCGCGGGCTCCACCGGCGGCGGCATCAAGATCATCCGCGTGCAGCTGCTGGTGAAGAGCATGGTGCGGGAAATCCGCCGCACCGTCCATCCCAAGTCGGTCAACACCGTCAAGCTGGACGGCCGCGCGATCAGCGAGGGCACCCTCAGCGGCGTGCTGGGCTTCTTCTTCGCCTACGTATTCATCCTGCTGCTGGCCACGCTGATCATCTCCGTCGACGGCTTCAGCTTCGAGACCAACTTCACCGCCGTGGTGGCCACGCTCTCCAACATCGGCCCCGGCCTGGACATGGTGGGGCCCACCGGCAACTTCGCCGCGTTCTCCGGCGCGAGCAAGATCGTGCTCTCGCTGTGCATGCTCATCGGCCGACTGGAGATCTTCCCCATCCTGATGCTGGCCGCCCCCGGCGCCTGGCGCAGCTATTGACCGCGAGCCTCTGCGCAGAAGTGCGGGGGATTCCAACGGCGTCGGAATGCTGCGCCTGAAATCGGAAGGACGGCGGGCGAAGGCAAGGCCGTTCCCTTCCGGCGGATTCGGGCCGCGCCGTATGCCATCGGGAAGCAGCGGAATTGCGGGTTTCTCGGAGCGCTGTTTCCGGGATGGATTGCAAAACGTCCGATCCCCTCAAATTGGGTCTTGCATTTTGGCGCGGGAGAGGTTATAATAGGGACGAATATTTGTGGAGGTGTTTTACTATGGCATATGTTATCAGTGATGAATGCATCGCTTGCGGTGCGTGCGCAGAAGAGTGCCCCGTCAGCGCGATCAGCGAAGGCGATGGCAAGTACGTGATCGACGCCGATACCTGCATTTCCTGCGGCGCTTGCGCAGGCACTTGCCCGGTTGGCGCGCCCAGCGAAGCCTGAGTTTCCGAATCCGGCAGCCGCTCTTCATCAGAAGGGCGGCTGTTTTGTGATCTTTCCGGGAGATTCGCGCCAGCGGCAGGAAATGCGGATGCTGCGTCGAATGAGTCATGGGGAGGAGTTCCCATTTTCACAGAGGACGGGACATGATAAGATGCGAAAGAGGTTCCTATGCGCGCTGTGCGCGATGATTGCAATGCTTCCGGGCTGCGCCGCCGCCGAGTCGTTCGCCAGCACCACCGTGCTGGAAATCGAGCGTGCGCTGTACAGCCTGGGCTATCACAGCGAAAAATTCGACGGGCTGCTGGATGACGAGACCTGCGGCGCGCTGCGCAGCTTCCAGACCGCCAACGGCCTGGCGGTTACCGGCGAGCCGGATGCCGAAACCGTGCAGCTGCTGAACGCCGGTACCGGCGTCACCTGCCATGAATACCTGGTGGCGATGAAGGAGGAATACGCCGGGCTGCCCATCCTGCAGTCGGGCAGCGCGGGCGAGGCGGTGGGCCGACTCCAGCGCAGCCTGAAGGCGCTGGGGTATTTTTCCGGGGAATGCGACGGCGTGTTCGGCGATGCAACGCTGGCGGCCGTGACGCGCTTTCAGATGGCCAACGGCCTGAACGAGACCGGCGCGGCCGACCGGGCCACCCAGCTGCGGCTGAACGAGGGCGAGCCGCTGGCGTGGCAGGCGTTTCTGGAAGCGTCTGTGGCGGCGTTCGGCGAATCGGGAACGCAGGTGCGGCTGCTCCAGAGAAAGCTGAAGGCGCTGGGCTATTTCGACGGCGCCTGCTCCGGAAGCTATGGCGAACTGACCCAGCAGGCGGTCTTCCGCTTTCAGGGGGAAAACGGCCTTGAGAAGAGCGGCGTGGCCGATCTGAGCACCTGCGCCGCGCTGTATTCCGGGCGCGCCGTGCCGCTGCGGGATCCCGGCACGCTGCGGATGGGCGACGACGGCGATGCGGTGTCGAAGCTCCAGAGCGACCTGGCGGCCTGCGGCTATTTCGACCGCAATGTCACGGGCGTGTTCGGCGCCACCACGGAGACCGCCGTGCGCCTGTTCAGGCTGGCCAACGGCCTGCCCGTTGGCGGAGAGGCCGACGCCCAGCTGCTGGCACGCCTGGAGAGCGGCAGCGCGGCGGCGCTGACCGAGGAGATGCACGAGCAGCTGCGCCTTCAGATGGACGGCGCGGGCGAGGAGGAGCGGACGGCGATTGCCGCCACGGCGCTGCAGCTGCGCGGCCGGTCCTTTGAGGCGGATGATGAGGATCTGTACCGGGGCTTCGCCTTTGTGCAGTACGTCTGTCTGGCGGCGAATGTGCCGGTGACGGAGCCGGAGGAGCTGCTGAAGCGGATTGCCGATCCTGTGGAGCGCTATGACGAGCCCGAAGCCGGAGACATTCTGATGTTCGTCGGTTCGGATTCGGTGCTGCTGGCGGTGAGCAGCGGAAATGGCAGCGCCGTCTACGCCACCGCGCAGAGCGGCTATGTGCTGGAGAGCGACCTGAGAAGCCTGAACACGGGGGAGCTGTACCGATGGAGCATGGAGACACTGCCGTGAGCGCGGCGCTGAAGCCCGGCGAGCGGCTGGACGATCTGCAGTGCAGCGGACTGCGGCTGATCCAGCGCCCGGACGCCTTCCGGTTTGGCACGGATTCGGTGCTGCTGGCGGACTTCGCCGCGCCGAAGCGCGCCGATCGCGCGGTGGATCTGGGCTGCGGGACGGGCGCGATTGCCACGCTGATGGCCGCGCATTGCCCGGGACTGCACGTGGACGCCGTGGAAATTCAGCCGGAGATTGCGGATATGGCGGCGCGAAGCGTGCGGCTGAACGGCATGGAGGATTTCATCGCTGTGCATTGCGCCGATATGCGCTCGGTCTGGCGCAGCCTGGGTGCGGAGAAATTCAGCGTCGTGGTCTGCAATCCGCCCTATGGCCGCGACGGCGGCGGACGGGTCAGCGCCAGCGATACCAACCGGATCGCCCGGCATGAGGGCGGACTCCGGCCGGAGGACGTGGCGCAGGCCGCGTCGAAGCTGCTGAAGAGCGGCGGAAAGCTGTGCGTGGTGTATCCCGCGCCGCGGGCGCTGGAGATGATGACCGCCATGGAAAAGCATCGCCTCGCGCCCAAGCGGATTCGCACGGTGCACGGCGTGGAGGGCCGCGCGCCGCGGTTTGTGCTGCTGGACGCGGTGAAGGACGGCGGGCCGATGCTGCACTGGCTGGAGCCGCTGTGCCTGCGCCGCGCCGACGGCAGCTATTCGGACGAATGGCGCAGAATCTACCGGATGGACAGGGAACGGGACTGAAGCCCGATCCAGGAGGGAAAGCCCTCCGGGGAAGCTTTGCCGGCACAGGCGGCTTCTCCGGAGGGCTTTCGCGCGCCCGGAGCCGGACGCGGAGAGCGCGGCGCTTCCGCAGGCCGTCCGCGCAGCAAGGGCGCTCCGGACGATCGCCGCCCGTCTGCGGCGGAGCTCCTCCGAAAATAATCGATGGATTTAACAGAATTGTGCGGCGTTTGCGCGAATTGTCCAAAAAGATGTGATATAATGAAAAGAAATCATTTCCACGGAGGTGGCGAACATGGTTCGTCTTCTGGCAAAGCTGCTGATTCGGGACAGGGAGAATACATCCGATCCGGCGGTGCGGCAGGCCTATGGCACGCTGTGCGGCGCGGTCGGGATTGCCTTGAATGCGCTGCTGTTTGCGGCGAAGTATCTCGCGGGCGCGATCACGGGCTCCATCGCGGTGATGGCCGACGCATTCAACAATCTGTCCGACGCGGGCTCGTCGCTGATCACGCTGGTCGGCTTCAGGATCTCCGGCAAGCGCAACGACAGCGAGCATCCCTTCGGCCACGGACGGCTGGAGTACATCGCCGGTCTGATCGTATCGATGATCATCATCCTGATGGGCTTTGATCTGGGCCGCGACTCGGTGAAGAAGATCTTCGCGCCGGAGCCCGTGAGCTTCAGCCTGCTGTCGCTGGGCATCCTGTGCGCGTCGATTCTGGTGAAGCTGTACATGGCGATGTACAACCGCGCCATCGGCAGGCGCATCCATTCCGTCGCCATGGCCGCCACCGCCATGGACAGCCTGAGCGACGTCGTCGCCACCTCGGCGGTGCTGGTTTCCACGCTGGTGGGCCGGTTCACCGGCGTGAACATCGACGCGTGGGTGGGTGCGCTGGTGTCGGTGATGATCCTGCGCGCGGGATACTGCGCCGCCCGGGACACCATCAGCCCGCTGCTGGGCAATCCGCCGGATCCGGAGTTCGTCCGGCAGGTGGAGGAGATCGTGAAGAGCTATGCGCCCGTCCGCGGCATCCACGACCTGGTGGTGCACGATTACGGCGCGGGCCGGGTGATGATCTCGCTGCACGCAGAGGTCTCCGCCGATGGAGATCTGATGGAGCTGCACGACGTGATCGATACCATCGAGCGCCGCCTTTCCCGGGAGCTGAAATGTCAGGCCGTGATCCACATGGATCCCGTCAACACCGACGACGAGGCCACCACCCAGGCCCGCGAGCGCGTGACCCGCCTGCTGCGCGATCGGCTGCACCCCGGCGTGACCGTCCACGACTTCCGCATGGTCACCGGCCCGACCCATACCAACGTGATCTTCGACGCCGTGATCCCCCTTGAGATCGACCGCTCCGAGGAGCAGCTGAAGACCGAGATCCGCAAATTGGTGCAGGAGATGGACAGCACCTGGTTCGCCGTCGTCACCGTCGATCGCCCCTATGCGGATATGCAGTAGATGTTACATATTGTTACAGAGATATTTCAGACATAATTCAGCCATACTTATTTTACATTGAAAATTGAAGGACTTTTGAAACAATCGTCGAATTTTCTCTCTGTATGCGGGCGCGCATGGGGCGCGCCGGGTTTAGCAAGGAGAAAACGACGATGCGTCGAATCGCATCGCGCATGAGGAGAAATACGCCATGAAATATTTCAAGAAACTGCAAATGCTCATTTCGGCGCTGCTGGCGGTCGTTTTACTGGCCACAGCGATGCCGGCGGCCTATGCGGCGAGCTTTTCAGCGTATGTCAAATCGGATTCGATGACCGTTTATTCGGATGCATCGCTGTCGACGAAGATCGGAACGCTGCAGCAGTACGCAGTCGTCACGGTGACGGCCTATTCCGGCGGCGTGGCGAAGATCACCAGCGGCGGAGCCACTGGCTATGCGAAGGTCTCCGCCATGGAAGCGGTGGACGCCGTGGCCGTGAAGGCGACGGTCAATGCCGGTACAAAGGTCTATCAGAAGGCCAGCACCTCCAGCAGTTCCGCAAAGATCTCCAAGGGCACGCAGGTCAACGTCATCGCCGTCAAGGGCAGCTGGGCGCTGATTGAAAGAAACGGCGTGGGCGGCTATATCAAGGCGGCGTATCTCACCCGCGAGGGCGCGGAGGCGACGGCTGCGCCGGAGCCGACGGCCACGCCGGAGCCCACTGCCGCGCCGGATGTGAGCAAGGCGATTCCCGCGGTGGTGACGGCAGAGAGCGTGAAGGTGTACAGGAGCGCCAGTACGTCCTCGAAATCGCTGGGCACGCTGAAGAAGGGTGCGTCGCTGAACGTGATCGCCGTCAACGGGAGCTGGGCGTATGTGGAGCGCAGCGGCAGCTACGGCTACTGCAAGGTGTCGTCCATCGCGCCTGCTGCCTCGGTGACGGCGGAGCCGACGGCTACGCCGGAGCCCACCGCCACGCCGGACGTGAGCAAGGCGATTCCCGCGGTGGTGACGGCGGAGAGCGTGAAGGTGTACAGGAGCGCCAGCACGTCCTCGACGGCGCTGGGCACCTTGAAGAAGGGCG
>SFJH01000049.1 GCA_004555155.1 Clostridiales bacterium | reverse complement strand
GGAGATCGTGGGCTTCGCCGATCCCGACGGCGCGAGGACGCTGCGCCACACCGCCAGCCATGTGCTGGCCCAGGCGGTCAAGCACCTGAAGCCCGAGGCCAAGCTGGCCATCGGCCCCGCCATCGACAACGGCTTCTACTATGACTTCGACGTGGACGAGCCCTTCACCCAGGAGTTCCTCGCCGCCGTCGAAAAGGAAATGCAGAAGATCATCAAGAAGAACGAGCGCGTGGAGCGCTTCGAGCTGCCCCGTGCGGAGGCGCTCGAGTTCATGAAGGACGAGCCCTACAAGGTGGAGCTGATCAATGACCTGCCCGAGGGCGAGACCATCTCCTTCTATCGACAGGGTGACTTCACCGACCTCTGCGCCGGCCCGCACCTGCCGTCCACCGGCAAGATCAAGGCCGTGAAGCTCACCAGCATCGCCGGCGCGTACTGGCGCGGCAGCGAGAAGAACAAGATGCTCCAGCGCATCTATGGCACGGCGTTCACCAACCGCGAGGAGCTGGACGCCTACATCGCCCGCATCGAGGAGGCCAAAAAGCGCGACCATCGCAAGCTGGGCCGCCAGCTCGACCTGTTCGACATCCGCGACGAGGGCCCGGGCTTCCCCTTCTTCTATCCCAAGGGAATGATCCTGCGCAACACACTGGAGGACTACTGGCGCCAGATCCACCGCAAGAACGGCTACGAGGAGATCAAGACGCCCATCATGCTCAACCGCGCGCTGTGGGAGCGCTCCGGCCACTGGGATCACTACCGCGAGAACATGTACACCACCGTCATCGACGATACGGACTTCGCCATCAAGCCCATGAACTGTCCCGGCGGCATGCTGGTGTACAAGCGCCGCAACTGGTCGTACCGCGATCTGCCGATGCGCTGCGGCGAGCTGGGCCTGGTGCACCGCCACGAGCTGTCCGGCGCGCTGCACGGCCTGATGCGCGTGCGCTGCTTCACCCAGGACGACGCGCACATCTTCATGACGCCCGAGCAGATCAAGGACGAGATCAAGGGCGTGTACCGCCTGATCGACGAGGTCTACAACGTCTTTGGCTTTGAATACCACGTCGAGCTGTCCACCCGCCCGGAGAACTCCATCGGAACCGACGAGATGTGGGAAATGGCCACCAACGGCCTGAAGGGCGCGCTGGACGAGCTGGGCGTGCAGTATGTGATCAACGAGGGCGACGGCGCGTTCTACGGCCCGAAGATCGACTTCCACCTGAAGGATTGCCTGGACCGCACCTGGCAGTGCGGCACGATCCAGCTGGATATGAACCTGCCCGAGCGCTTCGACCTGACCTATGTCGGCGCCGACGGCGAGAAGCACCGCCCGGTGATGATCCATCGCGTGGTGTTCGGCTCCATCGAGCGCTTCATCGGCATCATCACCGAGCACTTCGCGGGCGCGTTCCCGCTGTGGCTCGCGCCGGTGCAGGTGCGCATCATGACCATCACCGACCGCGCCGACGAGGCCGCGAAGAAGCTGCAGGCGCAGCTGGAGGATGCGGGCATCCGCACCGAGATCGATCTGCGCAACGAGAAGATCGGCTTCAAGATCCGCGAGGCGCAGGTGCAGAAGATCCCCTACATGCTCGTGCTGGGCGACAAGGAGGTCGAGCAGGGCGTCGCAGCCGTGCGCTCCCGCAAGGACGGCGACCTGGGCACGATGGCCGCCGATGCGCTGCTCGCGAAGCTGCAGGAGGAAGTGCGCACCAAGGCGCGCTGAGTCCGGACGCATACCCCATCGGGAAAAAAGCCGGGGCGTTTTCGCCCCGGCTTTTTCTGCGCTGAAAGGGCTGGACTGGCCGCGGCGGATGGGGCAATGCGGATCATCTGTTCACCGGATGTGATGCGTCTGCGGGAACCGGGAGTCCCTTCCAATCGTCCAAGTATTGAGGTGATAACGTGCTGAAGAAGCTGAGAAACGTCTATTGGGCAGCGGGAGCGGCGATGCTGCTGTATTATCTGATGATCGGCGTGGCGGTGCGGTTCGGGCTGGACATGGCCTGGATGTGGCTCGTGGTGGGCGGCGCGCTGATTCTGGCGGGCTGCGCCTGTATGGTGCGGCTGCCCCGGTGGGTGCGCTGGATCTGGCGGGGCGGGCTGTGCGCGGGCATCGCGCTGGTGATCGCGCTGGAGGGCCTGGTGATCAGCGGGATGAACGCCGTGCCGCCGCAGGGGCTGGATTATCTGATCGTGCTGGGCGCGAAGGTGGAGGAGAACGGGCGGCCCAGCAAGGCGCTTCAGCACCGCATCGAGGCTGCGGCGGAGTATCTACTGGAAAACCCCGGCACCATCGCCATCGCCTCCGGCGGACGGGGCGAGGACGAGGACATGACCGAGGCCGCGTGCATTCGCAACGGACTGCTCGACCTGGGCATTTCCGAGGAGCGGATTCTCATGGAAGAGAAGTCCACGACGACCGCCGAGAACATGGCCTTTTCCGCAGCGCTGGCGCCCATGGGCGCGGAGACACAGGTGGGCATCGTGACCAACAACTTCCACGTCTTCCGCGCGCTGAAGCTGGCGGAAAAGGCGGGATACAAGCGGGTCAGCGGCCTCGCTGCGGACTATGCGGGCCTCACGCTTCTGCACTATATGATGCGCGAGGGCGCCTGCACCATCGCCGATTCTCTGCTGGGAAACCTGTGAGAAAGCGATTTTGGGGCTTGACAACCGCGTCGCGTCGTGATAAAGTATTATCAATTTCAAAGGAGTTGGCTTTGACGGGAACGAGTATCGCAGGGAACCGGCACAGAGAGAAAGCGGCAGGTGCGAGCTTTCGCGCGTTCGGCGGTGCAGCCATCCCCGAGCCTTGAACTGAAAGGCGCTTCGCCCAGTAGGCTTCAACGGGCTTCTCCCGTTACAGGGAAGCGGTATGTCAGTACCGGCAGAGTGCAGATGTTTTTGTCTGAATACAGGTGGTAACACGGATTGATTTTCGTCCTGAGCGCGCGTGCGCCCAGGGCGTTTTTTTATCCGGAGGAGAGGAGGAGCATTCCATGAAGATCTATGAAAAGTCCCATAAGCTCGACAGCGTGTGTTATGATATCCGGGGCCCGGTGATGGACGAGGCCGCCCGCATGGCCAACGAGGGCATCCAGGTGCTGAAACTGAACATCGGCAATCCTGCGCCGTTTCACCTCTATGCGCCGGACGAGATCATCGTGGACATGATCTACAACCTGCGCGACACCCAGGGCTATTCCGATTCCAAGGGCCTGTTCAACGCCCGCAAGGCGATCATGCAGTACTGTCAGCTGAAGAAGATCCCCAACGTGGGCATGAACGACATCTACACCGGCAACGGCGCCAGCGAGATGATCGCCATGGCGCTGCAGGGCCTGCTGGACACCGGCGACGAGATTCTGGTGCCCTCGCCGGACTATCCGCTGTGGACGGCCTGCGTCACGCTGGCGGGCGGCACCGCCGTGCACTACATCTGCGACGAGCAGTCCGACTGGTACCCCGACGTCGACGACATCCGCAGCAAGGTCACCGACCGCACCAAGGGCATCGTGGTCATCAACCCCAACAACCCCACCGGCGCGCTGTATCCGAAGGAGGTCCTGGAGCAGATCGTGCAGGTGGCCCGGGAGCACGACCTGATCATCTTCGCCGACGAGATCTACGACCGGCTGGTGATGGACGGCCTGGAGCACGTGGCCATCGGCTCGCTCGCGCCGGATCTGCTGTGCGTGAACATCAACGGCCTGTCGAAGTCCCACCGCGTGGCGGGCTTCCGCTGCGGCTGGATGTGCTTAAGCGGCGACAAGTCCCGCGCCAGGGGCTACATCGAGGGCCTGAACCTGCTGTCCACCATGCGCCTGTGCTCCAATGTGCCCGGCCAGAGCATCATTCAGACCGCCCTGGGCGGCACCCAGAGCGCCGACGAGCTGCTGGTGCCCGGCGGCCGCATCTACGAGCAGCGCGAGTACATCTGGAGGGCGCTCAACGATATTCCCGGCGTGTCCGCCGTCAAGCCCCGCGCCGCCTTCTACATCTTCCCGAAGCTGGATGTGGAGCGCTTCCACATCCTGGACGACGAGCGCTTTGCCCTGGATCTGCTGCGGGAAAAGCGGATTCTGATTACCCACGGCGGCGGCTTCCACTGGGAGAAGCCCGATCACTTCCGCATCGTCTATCTGCCCGAGGTGGAGACCCTGCAGAAGGCCGCGCACCGGATTGCGGACTTCCTGGAAACCTATCATCAATAAAAACAAATGGAAAAGCCCATGCGAACAGAATCGCATGGGCTTTTGGCATGAAAGAACGCAAGGGTCAGTTTTCGCCACGCGCCTTTCCGAAGAAGAACAGCGCGATGGCCCCGGGGCCGACGTGTGCGCCGGTGCCGGGCTCGTAGCACCTGACCAGCACGCGCTGGCCGGGGAACTGCCTGCGGATGAGATCGACCAGATAATTGGCGTCCTCTTCGCAGTCGCCGTGGGCAATGGCGATCGTCTGGCTTTCGGGATCGACCACCCGACGGGCATAGCGCTCGGCCACGGCCTTCAGGGACTTCTTGCGGCCGATCATGCGGTCGGTCATGGCGATGTGCCCCTCGGTGTCGCCCCAGAGGATGGGCTTGATGTTGGCCAGCGTGCCCACCAGCGCCGTGATGCCGGAGATGCGCCCGCCGTGGCGCAGGTACATCAGATCGTCCACGGTGAACACCTGGTTCATGGACTGCACATGCTCGTCCACCCACGCGGACGCCTCGTCGATGCTGCAGCCCTCGGCGCGCATCTCGGAGACCTTCTTTGCAAACAGGCCCTCGCCGAAGGAGGCCGCCAGCGTATCCTTGACCAGCGCCTTGCGGCCGGGATACTTCGCCATCAGCTCATCGGCCGCCATCTGCGCGGCGTGCGCCGTGCCGCTGATGCCGCTGGACATGGCGATATAGATCAGATCCTCTCCCGCCGCCAGCACCGGCTCGAAGGCCTCGGCGAACAGGGTTGAGTTGATCATGGACGTGCGCACGGGCTCGCGGCGGCGCAGCGCGTCGTAGAATGCGCGGCCGTCGAAGCGCTCGTCGAAGGCGGGATGTTCCTCGCCGCTCAGCTCATAGTGCAGCGAAAGAATGCGCACATCCCATTCTGCCGCGAGATCGGGCGTAATATTGGAAGAGGAGTCACTGAACAGAACAAAACTCATCGCTAGCACCTCGTAAATCTGGTATCGAATACTATATTATACCATATTGAGCGACGAGTCAACCCGTTTTCGAAAATTATTCTCCGGCGGAGAGATTTTTCACCGGCGGCATGAGCATGCGCAGCTCGCGCATGGTGCGCAGATAGACGGGCAGCAGGAACGCCAGTGCGAACACCCACGCCAGCGGACTGGCGAAGTAAATGCCGGCATAGCCGAAGGCGGGCACCAGCCAGAGGCCCGCGCAGGAGCGGGCGATCATTTCGAACACGCCGGCGAACATGGCGATCTTGGTGAAGCCCACGCCCTGCAGCGTGTAGCGCAGCACGTTGATGGCGGTGCAGAGCACATAGAACACGGCGACCCACAGGCTGATCATGTAGGCGTAGTGAATGACCTCGTCGGCGTCGCCGGAGACGAACAGGCTGGCCATCCACCGGCCGAACAGCGCGATGACGATCAGCGCCAGGATGGAATAGATGATGCCGATGATCATGGTCAGGCGGACGCCCTTCTGGATGCGGTCGATCCGGCGCGCGCCGTGGTTCTGGCTGGCGAAGGTGGCGATGGTGGTGCCCAGCGCCGCAAAGGGGCAGTCGAACAGATAGGTGATCTTGGTGTAGGCGGTCATGGCCGCGACGGCCACCGTGCCCATGGCGTTGACCGCCGTCTGCATCACCACCAGGCCGATCATCGTGATGGACGACTGCAGGCCCATGGGAAGGCCCGCGCCGCACAGCTCGCGCAGCGTCGCCCGGTCCGGGCGCAGCTCGTCGCGCGTCATGCGCAGAAAGGCGTAGCGGCGGATGTAGACGAAGCACATCAGCGCGGCAAGGTACTCGGAGACGATCGTCGCCAGCGCCGCGCCCGCAACGCCCATGTGCAGTACCAGTACCGCCACCAGATCCAGCGCGATGTTCGTCAGAGAGGATGCCACCAGGCAGATCAGCGGGAAGCGGCTCTCGCCGAAGGAGCGGATCATCGCCGCGAGCATGTTGTAGATGTAGCGCGCGGGCATGCCGCAGAACAGCACCAGCAGATAGATGCGCGCCAGGGGCAGAATGTCGTCCTGGGTGTTCATCAGCCTGAGAATGCCGTCGCAGCCCAGCAGGGTGCCCAGCGTCATCACCAGCGTCAGCGCCGCCGTGAGATAGTAGCTGTTGGCGGCATAGCGGCGCAGATCCGGCTCGCTGTGCTCGCCGAAGCTGCGGGCAATGGGAATGGCGAAGCCGCTGCATGCGCCCACGCAGAAGCCCGTGGTCAGCATCGTCACCGAGCTGGTGCAGCCCACCGCCGCCAGCGCCACCGTGCCCAGAAAGCGGCCTACGATGATCGTGTCCACAAATACGTACAGCTGCTGAAACAGAAGCCCCGCAACCACCGGCCAGAAGAAGCCGAGAATCAATCCAAGCGGCGCGCCCTGCGTCATGTCCTTTGTCTTGCCCTGAGCCATGGGGATTCCCTCCGCAATCCATTCAGAATCTGTTCGATAGGTTGTACCAACCGTATTGTTTCATATCTCCCAAGACCTGTCAATCGCCAGAATGATATCCCCGAAAAAATAATATTTCACCAACAAAACCGAGATACGCCGAACGCAGCGACCGCCCCTTTCCATCCGCCGTGCCGGAGAAGCCCGCAATTCACCGCCTGTCAATCCCCAAAAAAAACACCCCACCGATCCGCAGCGCCGCAGCCCAAAAACAAAGACCTTGACCGCTTGAATCAGTGGCGGTCAAGGTCGTCGGTTCGGGAAAAGCTCTGCCAGAAACGCGGGGAAGGATTCGAGCCGTTACCACAACGGCGAAGAATCCGCCAATCCAAGCGCGGCAGCAAGTGGGTGTGGGATCATCCCACTACGAGGTTGACGAGGCGGCCGGGGACGTAGACCAGCTTTTTCACCGCCTTGCCGGCGATCAGGGACTGGATCTCGGGCAGCGCCAGCAGATAGTCGTTGGCGGTCTCGCGGGTCAGGTCGGCGGGCACGTTGATGCGGCCGCGCACCTTGCCGTTCACCTGCATGGCGATCTCCACGGTGGACTTCACCAGCTTGCTCTCGTCGCAGACCGGCCACTGGGCGTGCAGCAGCTCGCCGGGCACGCAGCCGTTCAGGGAGTTGATCTCCTCGGTGATGTGGGGCGCGACGGGATTCAGCAGGCGAATGAGCACGCTCAGCTCGCCCTTGGTGATGCTGCCCTTGGAATAGAAGCCGTTCACCAGCGTCATCATCGCGGCGATGCCGGTGTTGAACTTCATGCGCTCGAAGTCCTCGGAGACCTTCTTGATGCAGGCATGCACGTCGTAGGCCATGTCCTCGGAAATGCCCTCGTCGTCGACCAGCATCTCCTGCAGGCGCCAGACGCGGTCCAGGAAGCGGCGGCAGCCGCGGGCGCCGTCCGTCGACCACGGAATCGCCTGGTCGAACGCGCCCATGAACATCTCGTACATGCGGAAGGCGTCCGCGCCCAGCTCGTCCACGATCTCGTCGGGATTGACCACGTTGCCGCGGGACTTCGACATCTTCTCGCCGTCCGCGCCCAGGATCATGCCGTGGGAGGTGCGCTTCTGATAGGGTTCGGGCGTGGGTACCACGCCGATGTCATAGAGGAAGCGATGCCAGAAGCGGCTGTACAGCAGATGCAGCGTGGTGTGCTCCATGCCGCCGTTGTACCAGTCCACGGGCAGCCAGTACTTCAGCTCCTCGGGATCGGCCAGGCAGCCGTCGTTGGTGGGATCGATGTAGCGCAGGAAGTACCAGCTGGAGCCGGCCCACTGGGGCATGGTGTCGGTCTCGCGCTGGGCGGGGCCGCCGCACTTCGGGCAGGTGGTGTTGACCCAGTCGGTCATGGCGGCCAGCGGGGATTCGCCGTTGTCGGTGGGCTCGTAGCTCTCCACCTCGGGCAGCTGCAGCGGCAGCTGATCTTCGGGAATCGGCACCCAGCCGCAGCAGGGGCACTTCACCAGCGGGATCGGCTCGCCCCAGTAGCGCTGGCGGGAGAAGACCCAGTCGCGCAGCTTGAAGTTGACGTGGCGCTCGCCCAGGCCCTTTTCGGCCAGATAGTCGATGATGGCCTTCTTCGCGTCGGCCACCTTCATGCCGTTGAGGAAGCCGGAGTTGACCATGACGCCGTCCACGATGTCGGTGTAGGCGGCTTCCTGCACGTTGCCGCCTGCGACGACTTCGATGATGGACAGGCCGAACTTCTTGGCGAACGCCCAGTCGCGCTCGTCGTGGGCGGGAACGGCCATGATTGCACCGGTGCCGTAGCCCATCAGCACGTAGTCGGAGACCCACACGGGAATCTGCGTGCCGTTCACGGGATTGGTGGCGGTGATGCCCTCGATGGCTACGCCGGTCTTGTCCTTGTTCAGCTCGGTGCGCTCGAAGTCGGACTTGCGGGCGGCGGCCTCGCGATAGGCTGCGATGGCATCGTAGTTGGCAATCAGGTCCTTGTGCTTCTCAATCAGCGGATGCTCGGGGGAGATGACCATGTAGGTCGCGCCGAAGAGCGTGTCCGGACGGGTGGTGTACACGCGCAGCTTGTCGCCGGTGGACAGGGTGAAGTCGACCTCGGCGCCCTCGCTGCGGCCGATCCAGTTGCGCTGCTGAATCTTGACGCGCTCGATGAAATCCACGTCGTCCAGACCGTCGATCAGCTTCTGGGCGTAGTTGGTGATGCGCAGCATCCACTGGCTCTTGACCTTGCGCACGACCTCGCCGCCGCAGCGCTCGCACACGCCGTTGACGACCTCCTCGTTCGCCAGGCCGACCTTGCAGCTGGTGCACCAGTTGATGGGCATCTCCTGCTTGTAGGCCAGACCCTTTTCGAACAGCTTCAGGAAGATCCACTGGGTCCACTTGTAGTACTTGGGATCGGTGGTGGAGATTTCGCGGTCGTAGTCGAAGGAGAAGCCCAGGCGCTTGAGCTGGCTGCGGAAGCGGGCGATGTTCTTCTC
>SFJH01000005.1 GCA_004555155.1 Clostridiales bacterium | reverse complement strand
CCCCTCAGGTTGTGGATTGTCGCATTTTCATTTTACCTGTTCGGACTTACTTTGTCTCCTCTTTTTTGGTTCTCACCCCTACTTTTATTATAGAACCGAGATTTTCAGATTTCCGCAGTTCTCTTCCTGCTCGATGAAAATCCTCAGATTTTCATCGAAAGTGTCAAAAATCCTTTTTTGACACGCAAAAGCGGCGCCTGTTCCAGCGGGAACAGGCGCCGCAATCTGTCGGGGACCCTGCGGACGATTCTTTCAGAGCGCGACAAGGGCGCTTTTTTGATGCGCTGCGGCGCTTCAGGGGAAGGGCACGTAACCCGAGCGGCGGATCAGCTCTTTGCCCTGGTCGGAGCGCAGCCAGTCGATCACGGCCTGGACATTGGGATTGTCCTGCCTCTTGAGGCTGGCGGCGTAGACCTGGGCGATGATGGGATAGCTGCCGTTGGCGATGTTTTCTTCTGTGGGTGCGACGCCGTCGATGGACAGGAGCTTCACGTTGCTCCCCATCATGTCGGAGACAAAGAACCGGAAGGAGTAGCCGATGGCGTTGGGAATGTTCCGGTATTCGACGACGGAGACGATATCGCTCATGCCAAAGGAATCCATGATGGTTTCGGTGGGCGGGTCCATCAGGGGGACGTCGCCCATGAGCTTCTCCAGCGCGGTCTGGCTGCCGCTGCTCTTCGGCCGCTGATAGGCGACGATCTCGCCGATTCCCGGAACGTCCAGTCCATCCCAGGCGGTGATCTGGCCGGAATAGATGGACTGGATCTGGGCCACGCTGATGTCGTCCAGGGGATTGTCCGGGCTGACGAAAAAGACGAATGCCTCCAGCGCGATGGGCGTCAGCTCCAGCTCCACACCGGCGGCGCGGGCTTTGGCCCGCTGGTCGTCGGAGGGCTGCGCGACGAAGATCAGATCGCATTCGCCGTTGATCAGCCGCTCATATGCACCGACGGTGTTGGTGTAGGCCATGACGGGGCGCTCCACCGTGTCGGGATTTTCCAGCTGCACATCCTCCGGATAGACCGCCTGCACCAGGCCGGAGTACAGGGGAAACAGCGCCGTCGCGCCGTCCAGACAGGGCAGATGGTCGGTCAGCCGGAGCGAAGCCGGCTCGTCCAGCGCAGGCGTTTTTGCACCGGTGTGCGGATCGTAATCCGTCATGTCGTAGGCGGTGCTCACCGGTTCCAGTTCCACGGCCTTGCCGTCCTGGATGGTGAAATAGTGCGGCGCGCTCCAATTGGTTGCGACGTAAGCGCCGTAGCTGGTGCGCTCCATCGTTCCCCATTCGGGATTCAGCGCGATTTCGCCCTTGTCGTTCATCAGGCCGAAGGAGTCGTGTTTTCGAACGATGCACACGCCGTCTTCATCGAAATCGCCGATGTACTGATAGGCGGGGCCGAGCACGAAGGCGCCCTCCCGATCGATGCAGCCATAGAGCGCGTCGTCGCCTTTGCCGAAGCGCAGGATGCCCAGACCGTTGGACTGGAAGCCCGCGAAGGGGCCGCCGGAGGATTCGGCGAATTCGTCGTCCGACCAGAAGTAATCCAGCAGCAGCGTTCCGTCCGCGCTGCAGAGCACCCAGCCGCCGTCCTCTTTGCCGAAGAACCAGCCTTCGCCCTCGAGCACGTCGTCGAACCCCGCGCGCTCCGCCAGGGCGGGAGCGCACAGCAGCAGTACAATCGCCAGCACCATACAGAGCCGTCTCATTCAAATTCACCTCCCGGATGTGATGCGTTTATTATAGCACCGCGGGCCGGGATCCGCAAGGCGGCCAAAACGAAGGAGAGGAACCGCTTGCTCAAGGCGATTCCTCTCTGAGAAAGGGGGTATAGGGAAATAGATGAAGGAGACCTCCGGCTCCGAGCGGCCGATGCTCAAGGGGATAACGGCCTCGACGCTCAGTTCCGTATCATATCGGTTGCTCAAGCCGATGATGTTATTATAGGAAGCGCCCGTGAACCGGATGTGTACAAACTGTGAACAATTGCGGATAAAATTGGTTCAATCCATCATGGCGGCGATCTCCGCGCTGCTGAGCCGGGGATGGAGCGCGGCGTTGATCCCCGAGGCGATCACGCCGGCGGCGCTCTTCACGATCTCGTCGATCTCGCGGGGCGTGACGATCATTTCGCCGATGGCCTGTCCCAGCAGCTCGCGCTCCAGCGCGTCGAGCGAGGATTCGTCTTCCTGACCGGAGAGCGAGGCAAAGGCGTCGCGGGCCAGCGTGGCGGCGTAGACCACGGTGGGCATGCCCACGGCGATCACGTCCACGCCCAGCGTCTCCTTTGTCAGCGGGCTGCGATGGTTGCCCACGCCCGCGCCGGGCTGGATGCCGGTGTCGGCCAGCTGGATGGTGCTGCCGATGCGCGAGGCATTCCGGGCAGCCAGGCTGTCGATGCAGATGACCGCGCGGGGCCGGATGCGCTCCACCAGACTGTGCGCCATCTCCATGGTTTCGATGCCGGTGACGCCCAGCACGCCGGGCGCGATGGCGCTGACCGGACGCATGTGTTCCGGCGCGAAGCCTGCGCTGATCATGTGGCGGGTGACCAGCGTGCGGTCGATGGTCAGCGGGCCGAGGGAATCCGGCGTGATGAAGCGGTTGCCCAGGCCGATCACCAGCACCGGCGCGCCGTCGTCCGAGCGCAGCATCCGCGCCAGCTCCTCGCCCAGCAGGCTGGACATGGCGATGCGCGCTTCGGGATCCCGTTCGCGCAGCGGCCCGCACTCCATGGTCAGATACGCACCGCAGGGCTTCCCCAGCTGTTCGGCGGTTCGGGGATCCTGAATGAGCACCTCGGTGATGCGCACGCCGCTGGCGTCCCAGTGGCTGACCTGCACGCCGGGGACGGAGGATTCGCTTTCGCTGTCAAAGGATTCCATGGCGAGATCGGTACGGATTGAATTCATGGCGATACCCTGCTTTCCTGAGAGTTTCGGCATTAGTTTACTCAAGTTTATCATCAAAATGTCTGGAAACGCTTGCAATTTGAGGGGCGGCGTGATAAAATACTATATGCTAATTTGCGTAGGGAGGTGAACGAACTTGCCGAACATTAAGTCTGCTATCAAGCGCGTAAAGGTGAATCAGAAGAAGAACCTGCGCAACCGAATGATCAAGTCTGCGATGAAGACCCAGATCAAGAAGTTTGAAACCGCCGTTTCCGCGAACGAGGCCGATGTCAAGCTGCTCAGCGCGACTCAGGGCGCGGTTGACAAGGCTGCCGCAAAGGGCGTTATTCATAAGAACGCTGCGAACCGCAAAAAGGCTCGTATGGCAAAGCGCCTTGCTAAAGCTGCAGAATAAGGTCATCGAAGTGCAAACGAAGGGGACGCGCAAAAGGCGTTCCTTTTGTTTTATTTTGGAGGATTCGCATGGAAGATCTCTTTTCGACCGCCGCAAGAACGATGTCGCCGCTGGCGGACCGGATGCGCCCGCGCACGCTGGATGAGTTCGTCGGACAGGCGCACATCGTAGGGCCGGGAAAGCTGCTGCGCCGCGCCATTGAGGCCGACCGGCTGACCAGTTCGATCTTCTGGGGCCCGCCCGGCTGCGGAAAGACCACGCTGGCTTCGATCATTGCGGAGAGCACGAAGGCCGCGTTTGCCAAGCTCAACGCCGTCACCAGCGGCGTGGCGGACGTGCGCGAGGTGCTCAAGTCCGCCGAGGAGCGGCTGAAGCTCTACGGCCAGCCCACCTATCTGCTGCTGGACGAGTGCCACCGCTGGTCGAAGGCGCAGTCGGATTCCATCCTGCCGGCCATCGAGAAGGGCACCATCCGGTTCATCGGCTCCACCACGGAGAACCCGATGATCGCCATGACGCCCGCCATCGTCAGCCGATGCAGATTGTTTCACTTTGAGCCGCTGACGGACGAGGACGTGAAAAGGGCGATCCGCCATGCCATCGCCGATCCCGAGCGCGGCTATGGCTGCGACGAGGTGCGCATCGACGACGACGCGCTGGAGCACATCGCCCAGGTGGCCAACGGCGACGCCCGCAGCGCCCTCAACGCACTGGAGCTGGCCGTGCTGACCACGCCAATGGAGGCGGACGGATCCATCCATGTCACGCTCGCCGTGGCAGAGGAGTCCATTCAGAGCCGCGTGATGCAGATGGACGAGTCGATGTTCTACGACATGCTCTCGGCCTTCTGCAAGTCGCTCAGGGGCTCGGACAGCGACGCGGCGCTGGCATGGTTCGCGCGGATGAACTACGCGGGCGTGGATCCCAGGATCATCGTCCGCCGCATCATCGCCCACGCCAGCGAGGACGTAGGGCTTGCCAATCCCATGGCGATGCTGCAGGCGGTCGCCGCGGCCCAGGCGCTGGAGACCATCGGCATGCCCGAGGCCAAGCTGCCCATCTCCCAGGCGATCATCGCCGTGTGCGAAAGCCCGAAGTCCAATTCCGTGGTCATGGCCATCGACCGCGCCATGGAGGATGCGGGCAAGGGCGGCTATCAGAGCGTGCCGGTGCATCTGCGGGATACCCACTACAAGGGCGCGGAGCAGATCGGCTCCGGCGAGGGCTACAGGTATCCCCACGATTATCCCGGACACTGGCTGGAGCAGCAGTACGCGCCGCTGGAGGCGAAGGGCATGCCCTATTATGTCCCGTCTGAGCAGGGATTTGAGCAGGAGATCCGCGAGCTTCGCCGGGCGCGCAACCGGAACGATCCGGAGGATGTGAAATAGCGCCGTTTTAACACCGGCACCCCGCCTTCGGCACAATTATCCCGTATAATGGAAACGGGTTCTTTCTGTTGAAGGAGGAGCCTTCGGGTTATTCTATGGAAAACGAGCATGGAGCAAATCGATGACGGAAACCAAAAAGACGATTCCAAAGGCGGGCGGGGAGAAGTCTGCGGCGAAAAAGACGTCGGGCGCAGGTCGGAAGACCTCCGCGCCCGACGCCTATGACGCATTTTTGGAGGAAGCGGAACGCGCGGAGAAGGAGCAGGCGAAGGGAACCCGAAGCCGCGGCGAAACGTCTCATAAGGGAACGGCCGGAAAACCGGCGGCCCGGAAGAGGACTCCGAAGCCGTCCGCTGCGAAGAAGCCGTCCGGCGGGAAGGAGACAACTGCGTCCGGAAGCGCAGCCGCCGGGAAGCGCGCTTCGTCCGGAAAGGCGGCGAAGACCGAATATCAGAGCGATCTGCTGGCGGCCTGGGATGAACTGGAGCGGGAATCCCGGCTGCGCCGCGACGCGCGGCGTTCCAACGGAAGCGCTGCGCCGCAGTGGCGAACCGCATCGGGCGCGGCGGCCGCGCGGCAGTCTTCGGCGAATGGAACGGCGCGGAGGCGGCCGCCGCAGAGCCCGGCATCCAGGCGGCCCGCGGATGGCCGGCGTTCGGACAGAAACGGTGCGCGCGCATCGAAGGCGCGTGCCAGGCAGGCGGTGCTGCTGGTGGAGAACGGCCGCGATCCCTACGACGATTTTCTGGACGCGGCGGATCGAAGGCCGGCGCGGAAGCGCTCGAAGGGGATCGGCGCGCTCACGGTGCTGCTGGCGGCGGCGATCGTCTGTATCCTGGGTCTGGGCGGCTGGCAGTATGCGCAGTATCAGAGATTTCTGACGATGAAGGCGGCGGTGGATCGTCAGACGTTCTACGACGGAACTGCCGTCGAAGGGATTGACGTGTCCGCCATGACGCTGGAGCAGGCGAAGGCCTACTGGGCGGAGCAGATCGAGCCCCAATATGCCCGGCGCACGGTCACGCTGAGCAACGGCGCGGCGTTTACCGCGGCGGAACTGGGCTATTCCAGCGACTATGAGACGGTGCTGGGCAATGCCTGGAGCGCAGGCCGCAGCGGATCGCTGGAGGAGCGGTATGCGGCGCTGTCCGAGCGCGAGGGGCAGACGGTCAGCTACGCCGTCACGCGCAGCGCGTACAGCGCGGAGGTCGTCCGGCAGTGCGTCAGCGCCATCGCCGCGCAGATCGACCGCCCGGCGGAGAACGCGAAGATCGGATCCTTCGATGCGGAGAGCTATACCTTTCAGTTTTCCGACGAGGTAACCGGCAGTCGGCTGGATCAGACCCGGCTGGCCGCGGACATGGCGGCCGCGCTGGACGCGGGCGGCGGCGAGGTGGAGCTGGTGGTGCGTGCCATTCAGCCGGAGGTCAAGAAGGAGGACATGGCCTCGCAATACGGAATGATCGCATCGGCGGTCACGAACGCGTCGTCCTCGTCGGCCAACCGGCTGTCCAACATCCGGCTGGCGCTGCAGTTCATCAACGGAACCTGCCTGAAGCCGGGCGAGACGTTCTCGTTCAACGGCGTCGTAGGCGAGCGCACGACGGCGCGCGGCTTCAAATCCGCCACGGCCTATTCCAGCGGCAAGGTGATCGAGGAGGTCGGCGGCGGCATCTGTCAGGTATCGACCACGCTGTTCAACGCGGCGGTGAAGGCGGATCTGGAGATCGTGGAGCGGCACAATCATTCGCTGACCGTGGGCTATGTGGATCTGGGCAAGGACGCGGCGGTCAACTGGGGCAATCAGGATCTGCGTTTTACCAACAACAGCTCCGACAGCGTGTACATCTGCTGCTATCTGACCAGCGACAAGCGCGTGCGCTTCGGCATCTTCGGAAGGCTGCTGCCCAACGGCGAGAGCATCACCGTGGAGGGCGTGACGACGGGCAAGATCGATTTTGAAACCGTCTATCAGGCCAATCCGTCGATGGCGTCCGGTCAGACGCAGGTGGTGCAGAACGGCAAGCAGGGCTATACCGCCGAGGCCTACAAGATTCGCTGGGACGCCAACGGCAACCAGATCGGCAGGGAGCTGCTGTGCAAGAGCACCTATCGGGCCACCAGCCAGATCATCGAATACGGCCCGTAAAGCCGGTTTGCAAAAACGGACGGATTGTGATATACTAAGGACAGCATTCAGGAGGTGGACGGTTTGGCAAGAATCTATACGCGGCAGGAGGTCAAGCGCCGCAGAATGAAGTTTCAGGTGTTCGCGGGAATGTTCGATTTCGTCGGCATACTGGCCGGCCTGGTCGTGATTGCCGCGTGCGTCATTCTGCTCTCCGCGCTGTATCATTGGGTGCTGCGCGATGCGTCGTCCTCCTTTGCGACGCTGTGGGACATCTTCACCAGCGCCATCATCATCCCTGAATAATCCCTGAAACGCCCTGCACAGGGCGTTTTTTGCACGAAAGTGAGGCTGGAGCCATGCGCTATTCCTGGGCGGAGCTCACCGAAAACCTGACCGACTGTCAGAAATGCCGCCTGTGCGAGCATCGAAACCACATCGTCCCCGGCGAGGGCAATCCCAACGCCCAGCTGATGTTCATCGGCGAGGGGCCGGGACAGGAGGAGGACCGCCTGGGCCGTCCCTTTGTGGGCCGGTCGGGCGAGCTGCTGACGCGAATGATCCACGCCATCGGCATGGAGCGTTCGGAGGCGTATATCTGCAATATTGTCAAGTGCCGGCCGCCGCAGAACCGAAACCCCGAGCCCGACGAGGCGGAGGCGTGCCTGCCCTTCCTGCGCGCGCAGGTGGCGCTGGTGCGGCCGAGGGTGATCGTGCTGCTGGGCAAGGTGGCCTGCCGGTATACGCTGCGGGAGGAGATCTTCATCACCCGCGACCACGGCCGGTGGTTCGAGCGCAAGGGAACGTGGTTCATGCCCACGTTCCATCCCTCCGCGCTGCTGCGTGATCCGACCAAAAAGCGCGACGCATGGGATGATTTTCAGAAAATCCGAGAAAAACTAAACGAGATCAATTCCGCGACATGAGAGGACGGTTCCTATGGAAAAGTTTCGCAGCGAGCTGACGAAGTTCATCGACGGCCTCTATGAGGGCGACAAAAAGGTGCTGGTGCACGGCGAGGGCCGGATCGGCGCGCGGCTGATGCTCATCGGCGAGGCCCCCGGCGAGCAGGAGACGCTGCAGGGACGTCCCTTCGTGGGCAAGGCGGGAAAGAATCTGGACGAGTTTCTGGAGCTGGTGGGCATCGACCGGTCGGAGCTGTACGTGTCCAATGCGGTCAAGTTCCGCCCTACCCGGATCTCCGAGGCCGGGCGCATCGTCAACCGTCCGCCGACGCAGGAGGAGATCCGGCTGTTTCTGCCCTGGCTGAAGCGGGAGATCGGCATGGTGGGGCCGGAGTGCGTGGTGACGCTGGGCAACGTGCCGCTGAAGGCGCTGTGCGACCGGCGGGTGACCATCGGCGAAGTGCACGGCCGGTTCATCGACTGCGAGGGACTGCGCGTCTACCCGATGTACCATCCCGCGTCGATGATCTACAATCCCGCGCTGCGGGAGGTCTACCGGGCGGACGTGGAACGACTGGCTCAATGGCTGCGCGTATCCGAAAAATAACCTGTATATTACGAAAAAGTGACCGCCAATGTGTTTCATTGGCGGCTGTTCCGTGTATGATAGTAGTTGCGTGTCCGGAAGCCGCAGAGGCAAGCCTACAGAGTTTCTGGAGAGAAATCACTTTTTCTTCCAGAAGGACTTGCGCATCGGACGGTTTTGTGTATAATATCAGGGTATGATGATCCTGTGGCGCCCAACTCTGTGGAGGGACTTGCACGCGCTGCATACAATGGCATAACGTAGTTATTGGGAGGAATTCAGATGAGTCTGGTCAAGTGCCCCCGCTGTGAACTGAATTACATGAACGATACCGATAAGATGTGCTCCGTCTGCCGCCGCGAGGTCCGCGGCGAAAGCGAGCAGTTTGAGATGATCGAGATGTGCTCCGAGTGCGGCGAGAATCCCGCGGTGCCCGGCCAGGAGCTGTGTTCCTACTGCCTGAAGGAGCTGGCGCGCCGCACGGCAGTCAGCACGGACGACGCCATCGAGACCGAAACCGCGAGCATTGAGATCGATTCCGTCGCGGATATGGACGAGATCGAGCTGGATCTGCACAGCGGTCTGGACGGAGAGGTCTTCGATGAGGACGACGACTTTGACGAGGATGAGGATGAGGAATCCGAAGAAGAGGACAACTGACCTTGGCTGTCTTCGCCATCTCTGACCTGCATCTCCCGGCGCGTCAGAAGCCAATGGATATTTTCGGCCCCCATTGGGAGAACCACTTCGAGCGCATTGCCGAGGATTGGCGTGCGCGCGTCGGCGCGGAGGATATCGTGCTCCTTCCCGGCGACCTCACCTGGGCGATGCACCTGGAGGAGGCGATGGAGGATCTGGGGCGCGTGGGCGAGCTGCCCGGGCGGAAGCTGATCCTCCGCGGCAACCATGATTACTGGTGGAGCGCCATCGGACGCGTGCGCCGCGCCCTGCCCGAGGGCATGTATGCCATCCAGAATGACGTGCTGCAGCTGGACGGCATGCTGTTCGCCGGATCCCGCGGATGGATCATCCCCGTGGGGGAGAACGCCGACGCCAACGATGTGCGCATCTATCAGCGCGAACGGCTGCGGCTGGAGATGTCGCTGAAAGCGGCGCGGCGGATGGACGCCGATGCGCCGCTGATCGCCATGATGCACTATCCGCCGCTGATGGACTCCGCGAAGGGCTTTTCGGACATTCTGGAGGCCTATCGCGTGCGCGACTGCGTCTATGGACACCTCCACGGCGCGGGCTTGAACGGCGCTGTACGCGGCGAACGCGGCGGCGTTCGATATCATCAGGTCTCCTGCGACGGACTGGGCTTCAGACTCTATATGCTCAGAATATGAGCGCTGATTCGCCACAGAACCTTCTGTGGCGTATTGTTGTATCTGTATACGAGGGGTATTATGAAGAATTTGCTTTTGGTGCTGAATCCCTGCGCCGGTCAGCGCAAGGCCAACCGCGTTCTGCCGGAAATCATCCGGATTTTCCTGGACGCGGACTATCGCTGTGAAACCTTCGTCACCGCCGCGAGCGGCGACGCCACCCGATATGTGGCGGAAAATGCGGAGCGCTTTCAGCGCGTCGTCTGCATCGGCGGCGATGGAACGCTGAACGAGACCATCGCGGGCCTGAAGCAGGCCGGGATGGATCTTCCCATCGGCTACATTCCGGCGGGCACCACCAACGACTACGCCAACAGCCTCGGCCTGTCTTCGGATGTGATGCAGGCGGCGCGCGACGCGGTGGAGGGAACGGTCTGCCGCCTGGACGTGGGCAGATTCAATGGAAGATATTTTACCTATACGGCCTCCTGCGGCGCGTTTACAAGGGCGTCCTACAGCACGCCCCAGTCCATGAAGAACTCGCTGGGCCATCTGGCATATGTGCTGGAGGGCGTGAAGGAGCTGGCCTCGCTGCGCCCGTTCCATCTGCGGGTGGAGACGAACGAGAGCGTGCTGGAGGATGATTTCCTGTTCTGCTCCATCACCAATTCCACCTCTGTCGGCGGAATCCTGAAGCTGGATGCGGAAATGGTGGCGCTGAACGACGGGCGGTTTGAAGTCATGCTCGTCCGCAATCCCACCACGCCCATGCAGCTGAGCACCATTCTGCACGCGCTCACCGCGCTGGATCTGCCCAATGAGATGGTGCACTTCTTCTCGGCCGACCGCATCTGCGTGGAGTGCGCGGAGCCCATCGAATGGACGCTGGACGGCGAGCGCGAGGAGGGCGCGCTCCACGTGGAGATGGAAAACCTCCACAGCGCCGTGCAGATCGTCGTGCCGCGCGCGGCGGAGGAGAAGCTGGAGGCAGGGGAGTGAAGATCAACTACCAGATCGAGATGGAGCGCGAGCTTGTGCGAATTCAGCGGGAGGGGCGCAGACCGCGCCTGCTGCTGCACAGCTGCTGCGCGCCCTGCTCCAGCGCTGTGCTGGAGCGGCTGACGCCGGTGTTCGACATCGCGGTGTTCTTCTACAATCCCAACATCGCGCCGGAAGCGGAGTTTCAGCATCGGGTTGCCGAGCAGCGCCGCCTGATCGACGGGATGCCGAAGGACGGCCGGATCGAACTGATTCCGGGAGAATACGACGACGCGGCCTTCTATGCCGCTGCGAAGGGCTTGGAAGATGTGCCCGAGGGCGGCGAGCGCTGCACGCGCTGCTTCCGGCTCCGGCTGGGCCGCACGGCCAAGCTGGCTGCGGAGCAGGGCTTTGATTATTTTACGACAACCCTCTCCATCAGTCCCCTGAAGGATGCCCAGCGCCTCAACGCCATCGGCGCGGAGCTCTCCAGCCGGTTCGGCGTGCCCTATCTGTTTTCGGATTTCAAAAAGAAAAACGGCTATCGCCGCTCCTGCGAGCTGTCCGCAGAGTATGGATTGTATCGCCAGGACTATTGCGGATGCGTCTTTTCCCGCAGGGAGCGGGATCGCCGCGTCACTGAAAATAATTGTCAACCTATAACGTGAAATTGGTTGACAATAAAACCTCCGCGTGCTACACTATGCAAAAAGCGCGCGGAGGTTTTATGTCTACGAAGGAACAGGTGCTGGCCGCACTGCTGGAGGCGGAGGGTCCGGTCTCGGGCGAGTGGCTGGCGAGAAAGCTGCAGATTTCAAGGAACGCAGTCTGGAAGGCCATCAACCAGCTGCGGGAAGAGGGCCATCAGATTGAGGGGGCGACCAACAGAGGCTACAGCCTTGCGGAGGCGAAGGAGATGGTCAGCGAGGCGGGAATTCGCCGGTGGCTGACCACGGCGGTGTTTGGCAGGCAGATGGAAGTGCATTCCACGCTGGACTCCACCAATACCCGCGCAAAGGCGCTGGCCGCGCAGGGCGCCGCGCACGGAACGCTGGTGTGTGCGCGGGAGCAGACGGCCGGGCGCGGGCGCTTCGGACGGAGGTTCTTCTCTCCCGAGGACGGCGGCATCTATATGAGCCTGCTGCTGCGCCCTGCAATGCCGGCGGATCAAGCCGTGATGGTTACGTCGATGGCGGCCGTGGCCGTGGCGCGGGCCATCGAACGGCTGGCGGAGGTCGAGATTCAGATCAAGTGGGTCAACGATCTGTATGCCGACGGCAAAAAGCTCTGCGGGATTCTCTGCGAGGCGGGCATGGACTTCGAAAGCGGACAGCTGGATTACGCAATTCCGGGCATCGGCGTGAACACTGCGCCGATGGAGTTTCCCGAGGAGCTGCGCGGGATCGCCACCTCGGTGGGCAACGTCTGCGGACATGATATTTCGAAGAACCGTCTCGTTGCGGAGATCTGCAACTGCATGGAGGAGCTGTACGGTCAGCTGGAAACCGGCGCGTTCATGTCGGAGTTCCGGGCGCGATCCAATGTGATTGGGCGGAAAATTATCGTGCTGCGCGGGGATGAGCGCTTTCCCGCGCGCGCGGTTGACATAGACGACCATGGCAGCCTGATTGTGGAAACAGAGGATGGACTTAAAACCGTCCATTCCGGAGAAGTAAGCGTTCGCTGGGAGGAATAGAAAATGAAAACCAAGGATATGTGTGTTGTTGCGCTGATGACGGCGCTGATCTGTGTGGCCGCGCCGTTCTCGATTCCGATCGGGCCGATTCCGATTTCGCTGGCTACGCTGGCGGTGTATCTGGCTGGCGGAGTGCTGGGATGGAAGAAGGGCCTGGTGGCCGTGGCGCTGTATCTGCTGATCGGCGCCGTGGGCGTGCCGGTGTTCTCCGGCTTTTCGGCGGGATTGCCGAAGCTGGTGGGCGTGACCGGCGGCTACCTGATTGGCTATCTGCCCTGCGCGGCGGCGATTGGTTTCGGCGTGGATCGCTGGGGCAGCGAGCTGTGGGTGTGGCCGGTGGCGATGGTCGTCGGAACGCTGCTGTGCTATGCGGTGGGCACCGCGTGGTTCATGGTGCAGACCGGCACCGGCCTTGCGGGCGCGATGGCCAGCTGCGTGATTCCCTTCCTGCCGGGCGATGCGGCCAAGATCGTGGTCGCCTCCGTGCTGGGCTGGGAGCTTCGCAGGAAGCTCGGCTACAGCGTGGCGACGCAGGCTGCATAGGAGAATGCAAAGGCGAGGACTTCCTGAGTGGAAGCCCTCGCCTTTTCAGTGCGCCGGGGACATGTCGAAGAGCTCTGCGCCCAGAAGCTCGGCCTCAGACGGATCGTGGCTCACCAGCAGCACGGTGCGACCCGACAGGCGTGGAAGAATGAAGTCCACGACGCTTTGACGGGTGGCGCTGTCCAGCCCCTTGAAGGGCTCGTCCATCAGCACCAGCGGCGCGTCCGTCAGCACGGCGCGGAGAATGGCGACGCGGCGCTTCTGTCCGCCGCTGAGCGTGCGCACGGGCTGAGGGATCAATGGATCCAGACCGACCGCCTGAAGCGCCCGCGACAGCTCCCTTTCAGGAAAGCCGCGGCGGAGCACGGCGCGAAGATTGCCGGCTGCGCTCAGGTGTTCGATCAGCCGATCCTCCTGAAAGACCGCGGACATGCGGGACGGTACGCCGGAAACCTGCCCGGCGTCCGGGGGGAGCAGGCCCATGATGATGCGCAGAAGCGTCGTCTTTCCGCAGCCGGACGGGCCGACGATGCAGGTGATCCTTCCGTCCGGAAAGCGATGGTTCAGCGCGGAAAGCACTTCCCGTCCGTCAAACGATCTGCACAGATTTTCCAGTATAATGGGCATGCGCTTCACATCCTCTCCATTGCACGGACTGCGCTGCGCAGGCAGAGCCGCAGCGCGCGCTCGCAGAGCACGCTGGCCAGCACGATGGTCAGCGTCCAGGCGAACAGCTCCGGCGTGGCGAGGTAGACCTTTGCCTTGTACAGGCGCTCGCCGATGGATCCGGCGGGAATGCCGATGACCTCCGCTGCGACGCCGGATTTCCAGGCCAGGCCCATGGCCACGCCGGCCGAGGAGCTGAGCCGCGGCAGCACTGCGGGCAATTCAATGCGCGTCAGCCGGTTCCAGGGCGACATGCGGAACACGCGCGCCATTTCCCGCAGCCCGGGATCGACTGCGGCGAGACCGTCCAGCACGGCTGTGTAGATCAGCGGCAGCGCGATCAGAAAGGAGATGAGCACGCTCAGACGCCGGGAGGGAACCCAGATCAGCGCGACGATCACAAATGAGGCCACAGGCACCGATTTCGCCGCTGCAATCAGCGGCGCGAACAGATCCCGGATTCCGCGAAAGCGCGCGGCCAGTGCACCGGCCGCTGCGCCGACGGCCATTGCGCCGAAGAAGCCTGCGAGGATATGACTCAGCGTGAACAGCACCGAGCGCCAGAATGCGCTGGTCTGCGCCAGCTGAGCCAGCCGCGCGAGGGATGCGAGCGGCGAGGGCAGCAGCAGCCGCTGCCCCACCGACATGGCCGCCAGCTGCCAGACCAGCAGCCAGAACAGCGCCGCCCACAGCCGACGGATCCTGCTCTGAAGCTTCGAAATAGGCGGATGTCTGTGCAACGGAAATCCCTCCCTGGACAGCAGGCGTTGGAAACTGGGGCGCCTGACGCGTCGACCACCGCCCGCGGACGGTGGTCGACGATCTGGAGCTATGGTGCGATGAAATAAAACGCTTCCTCGGGCAGGGCGCCGCCCACCGATGCGGGATCCTGTGCAAACAGCTCTCCGAGATATCCGCCCAGGCGCTCGCGCATCTCCTCTCCGGCGATGAAGGTGATGTTGCAGTAGGGCAGCGCCTTTTCGGCCACGGCGGCGTCGAAGATGTCGTATTCGCCGATCAGCGCGGCGGCTTCGGCGGTGTTTTCCAGCGTAAAGCGCACAGAGGCTTCATAGGCTTCCAGAAAGGCGGCGACCGCTTCGGGCTGCTCCTCGACGAACGCCGTGCGGGCGATCATGACGCCGGTGATCATGGAGGACGGCGATTCGCTGTCGGCCTGCAGCCGATCCCATTCCGCCGTCAGATCCAGCGCGGTGCGCATATCCTCCGCCTTGGCCTGGGCCACGGTGGCGAAGGGCTGGGGCAGCATGGCCGCGGCCTCGGGGTCGTTCAGCAGCGCGGCCACGCATTCGGCGTGTTCGGATTTGAACTCGATGGTCACGTCCTGCGCGGGATCGAGGCCGCTGCCGCGCAGGATATAGTTCAGCGCATATTCGGGCGTGGAACCCTTGCCGGCGGTATAGATGGTCCGGCCGCGCAGATCCTCCACGGATTGGATGCGCTCGCCGCGCTCGACGATGTACAGCACGCCCAGCGTGTTCACCGCCAGCACGCGCACGCCGCCGGAAGTGCTGTTGTAAAGCACCGCCGCCAGATTGGCGGGAACAGCGGCGATGTCCAGCTCGCCCTGGATCAGCTTCGGCGTGATCTCGTCGGCGGAGGCAGCGAGGGTAAATGCGTAATCCTCACCGTCGCGCATCAGCTCGACCAGGCCCATGGCGGTGGGCCCCTTCAGCGCGGCGACGCGCACGGGCGATTCCGCCTGGGCAGCGGGGAGGAGGAGAAGAACGAGCGCTGCGAGGAGCGCAATCCATTTGCGGTACATGCGGATTCCAGCTTTCTTTTCAGATTTTCCTTGCATCTGCCGGAGCGACGAGACTCGCGGGCGGCGTAGGCACGCCGCCGAATGGCAGCGCAGGCATCGCGCCCTCTTCGGGCGGGTTTTCGCCGTCCGGCGCGGGCGTGGCGGACGCGTCTCCAAGATTCATGGTGAAGGTAAAGGAGGCAGTCAGCGTGTCGGTTTCAGACAGGGAATGGTATTGCTCGTCGACGCGAACCAGCGTGGCTTTCAGCGATCCGGTGAAGCTGTACAGCGAACCGTCGGCGGTCACCCGGTCGAAGCGCAGCTCGTAGGCGGAGCCCTCCGGGAATGCGCCGCCGATGTGCTGGGTGGCGACGGAGCAGGCTTCGGAATTGCTGTCGGAAACGAACAGCATCAGTCCGGACTGATCGTCGCCGGAGCGGGCGGCGGTTTCGCTGGCGATCACATCGCCGGAGGCGACGGTCGATGGAAAGACGACGTACAGCTCGTACAGCAGATCGGCTTCGCCATAGGCGTAGAACGAGGCCTGCACATAGCCGCCTTCATAGGTGGAGTACAGCGGGTCCGCATCGAAATCCAGCGTCAGCGGTTCGCCGTTGAGCGAGGCGCGCAGGCTGCCGCCCGCCTGCGAGGGGCTGGCGTCGGGCGCAGGCGTCTGGAAGTTCGGCGCCGGGCTCTCGCTTGCGTCGGGCGCGGGCGTGGGAAAGACAGGGGACGGAGCGGATTCCGCCCAGGCAGAGGCCGTCAGTCCCAGTGCGGCGCACAGCAGTGCGATCAAGAGTTTTTTCATGGGATCAGGGCTCCTTGAGATTCAATTCGGCGGCGGTGGCATTGAATCCACCCCAGAATATTGTAAGACGAATGGCGGCGAATGTCAAGGAAGGCGGCGCAGAGAATTAGCGCGAACGCAATCGACAGGCACGGTTTTCGGTGCTATAATATCGTAGAATGTCAGAAACCGGGAGGAATTTCCATGATTCGTTTGGCAGAGCGGGCGGATGTGCCTGCGATGCTTGAAATCTATGCGCCCTATGTCCGGGAAACGACCGTCACCTTTGAATATGCAACGCCGTCGGCGGAGGAATTCGCCGGGCGGTTCGACCGGATCTCGGCGCGATATCCCTGGCTGGTATGGGAGGCGTCGGGGCGAATTCTGGGCTACGCCTACGCGGACGCGGCCTTCTCCCGCGCGGCCTATGCGTGGGACGCGGATCTTTCCATCTATCTGGACTGGAATGCCCGCGGCCGCGCCATCGGCGGACGGCTGTACGGCTGCCTGGAGGAAATCCTCTGCCGCTGCGGCTATCACAATCTGTATGCGCTGATCACGGGCGAGAACGAGGCCAGCGTGCGCTTCCATGAGCGGCGGGGGTATGCGCTGCTGGGCACGCTGAGGGAATCCGGATGGAAGTTCGGCCGGTGGCTGGATGTGCGCTGGTACGGTCTGAGGCTGAGGGAAGCGGGCGATCCCGGCGAAGCGCCCCGGGCGTTCCGGTGCGCGCCGGAGGATCTGGCGGTCATGGCGCGGTATTCAAAGGAAGGATGAGGGTGCATGTATACAAACAAACAGCTGGCGAGACTGCTGCTGCCGCTGCTGATCGAGCAGACGCTGAGTATCTTCGTGGGCATGGCGGACACCGTGATGGTGTCGTCGCTGGGCGACGCGGCGATTTCCGGCGTATCGCTGGTGGACATGTTCTGCAATGTGCTGATCTCCCTGTTCGCGGCGCTGGCCACGGGCGGCGCGGTGGTCTCGGCGCAGCTGCTGGGCGCAAAGCGCCGTGAGGAGGCCTGCAGGGTGTCCAACCAGCTGATGCTGGCGGTGCTGGGCATCTCGGTGGCGATTATGGTTCCGATGATCGCGCTGCGCGCGCAGCTGTTCGGGCTGCTCTTCGGCGGCGTGGAGCAGGATGTGTGGAACAACGCCATGACCTATCTGTGGATTACCGCGCTGTCCTATCCCTTTATCGCGATGTACAATGCCGGCGCGGCGCTGTACCGGTCGATGAACCGCTCGGGCATGACGATGGTGGTTTCCGTGCTGGTGAATATCGTCAATGTGGGCGGCAACGCGCTGTGCATCTTTGGCCTGGGCATGGGCGTGGAGGGCGTTGCGATTCCCACGCTGCTGTCCCGCGCGGTGGGCGCGGCGTGCATGCTGGTGCTGCTGCGCAACACGTCGCTGCAGATCCACCTGGTGCATGGCGCGTGGAAGCCCGACTTTTCGGTGATGAAGCAGATCCTGCACATCGGCATTCCCAGCGGCGTCGAAAACAGCCTGTTCCAGCTGGGCCGCGTGCTGGTGGTGCAGGTGATCGCGCTGTTCGGCACGGTGCAGACCGCTGCCAACGCCGTGGCGAACACGCTGGACACGGTGGGCTGCCTGCCGGGCCAGACGATCAATCTGGCCATCATCACCGTCGTGGGCCACTGCATCGGCGCGGCCGATTTCAAACAGGCGCGCTACTATACGAAGAAGCTGCTGATCTGGGCATATGCGGCGACGGCCGCAGTGAATATCCCGCTGCTGCTGTGTCTGAAGCAGATCCTGCCGGTTTTCAACGCCAGCCCGGAGGCGCTTGAGCTGGCGTACAAGCTGGTGATGATCCACGACGGCATGGCGATGCTGATGTGGCCGATGGCCTTTACGCTGCCCAATGCGCTGCGTGCGGCCAGCGATGTGAAGTATACCATGATCGTGGCGCTGGCGTCGATGGCGCTGTTCAGAATCGTGTTCAGCTACATCCTGGGCGTGGGCCTGGGCTGGGGCGCGGTGGGCGTATGGGTCGCCATGGTGATCGACTGGGTCTGCCGCATCGTGTTCTATGTGGGCCGGTATCTCAGCGGAAAGTGGGAGACCAAGGCGCAGATTGCCGCCTGAGGGGCGAGCGCCGCCCAATCTGAAAAGGACTGCTTCCGAATCGCGTATGGAGGCGGTCCTTTTCATGCTTCCGCGAGCCCGGAAGAGGCGGACTGCCTGCGAAAACGGTTGACGCAGGCGGTTTTCACGGGGTATAATGTTTGAAGAAAGAACATGGGAGGGATTTGATATGAGCTGCATTCCTACGCCCCACATCAACGCGAAGGCAGGCGACTTTGCGCGCACGGTGCTGATGCCCGGCGATCCGCTTCGCGCGAAGTACATCGCGGAGCACTATCTTGAGGACGCGGTGCTGGTGAACAACGTGCGCGGCGTGCAGGGTTACACCGGATTCTACAGGGGAAAGCGCGTGTCGGTGATGGCCTCCGGCATGGGCATGCCGTCCATCGGCATCTATTCCTATGAGCTGTTCAACTTCTATGGCGTGGAAAACATCATCCGCGTGGGTTCCGCCGGCGCGATGACGCAGAAACTGAAGCTGCGCGACGTGGTGGCCGGCATGAGCGCCTATACCAATTCCCATTACGGCGATCAGTTCGGCTTCAGCGGCACGCTGGCGCCCTGCTGCTCCTGGGAGCTGCTTTCGAAGGCCATTGAGGCCGGACGGGCGCTCGGACAGAACGTGGTGCCGGGCCCGGTGTTCTCCAGCGACGCTTTCTATCATCAGGGCGCCGGCGACAGCGATTCGGCGAAGCTGATGAAGCTGGGCGTGCTGGCCGTGGAGATGGAGGCGTATGCGCTGTACCTCAACGCTGCGGCCGCGGGGAAGAACGCGCTGGCGCTTCTGACGATCTCGGACAGCATTGTCACCGGCGAGGCGCTGCCCGCAGAGGAACGGCAGAACACCTTCACCAAGATGATGGAAATCGCGCTGGAAATCGCATGACGGACTGAGCCCGTTCCCGACTTCGGGAACGGGCTTTTTGTGCAGAAAAAGCGGAGCCGTCAGAAAAACGGCTCCGCACGGCGGCGGGGAATAGGGGAATGAGAAGAGGGGATGCCGCCGCAATTCAGATTGTAGCCTGTATTTGTGTCAAAGGGATGTAGGATTCATGGAATTTCGGGCAAATCCGGAAAAATGTGAAGTTATGAAAGTGTATCATGGCGTGTTTTTCTGTGTACAATCGTCGGCATCTTTGAGCCGATTGTTGGTTGCGAAGGTCGGATCGATTGTGCTATGATAGAAAAAATGATTGCGCAGGAGGGATGTTCCAGTGAGTTTTGTCCATCTGAACCCGGTTGGGTTTGAAAATGTCCGGATTTCGGACGCGTTCTGGAGCCGCCGCATCCAGACCATTCGCGATGTGACGGCGTGGGTCTGTATCGACGAGTGCGAAAAGACGCACCGCATTGACAACTTCCGCCGTGCCGCCGGTCTTCAGGAAGGCGGTCACGAGGGAATCTTCTTCAACGACAGCGACGTCTACAAGGTGCTGGAGGGCGCGGCCTATGTGCTGATGGGCGGCGCGGATCCGAAGCTGGAGGCCCGGGTGGACGAAATCATCGACGCCATCTGCGCCGCGCAGCAGGAGGACGGCTATCTGTACACCTATTACACGCTCAACACGCCGGAAAAGCGCTGGACGGACATGAACCATCACGAGGCGTACTGTCTGGGCCACATGATCGAAGGCGCGCTGGCGTACGTCCAGGCCACGGGCAAGGACAAGTGGCTGAAGGCCGCCTGCCGCGCAGTGGATCAGATGATGCGCGTCAACGGCCCGGACGGACAGCACTGGGTCACCGGACATCAGGAGATCGAGCTGGCGCTGGTCAAGCTGTACCGCTATACCGGCGAGCAGAAGTATCTGGATTACGCGATGTGGCTGGTGGAGGAGCGCGGTCACGGGCATCTGCGCTCGGAGTCCCTGAAGCATCTGATGTACCGCAATACCGATTACTGTCAGGACGACCGGCCCGTGCGGGAGCTCGAGCGCGTGACCGGACACGCCGTGCGCGCCATGTACTACTATTCCGCCGTGACCGATCTGGCGGCGATCCTGGGCGACGAATCGCTGGATAAGGCCATGTGCCGCGTGTGGGGCAACGTCGTGCCGGCAAACCTCTATCTGACCGGCGGCATCGGCCAGAGCGCCCACAACGAGGGCTTCACCCGCGACTGGAGCCTGCCGAACCTGACCGCCTACTGCGAAACCTGCGCCGCCATCGGCATGGCGATGTGGAACCAGCGCATGAACTTCACCCACGGCGAGAGCAAGTACGCCGATCTGGTGGAGCGGGAGCTGTACAACGGCGTGCTCGCCGGCATCTCTCTGAGCGGCGACAAGTTCTTCTATGACAATCCGCTGTCCTCGGCGGGCAACTATCATCGCAGCCAGTGGTTCGGCTGCTCCTGCTGCCCGACGAATCTGATCCGCTTCATCCCGTCCGTCGGCGGCTATGTCTACGCGACGTCCGGCGATGTGATCTATCTCAACCAGTTTGTGCAGTCCGAGGCGACGGTGCCCACGGCGAGCGGCGCGGTGGAGATCGCGGTGGAGACCCGCTATCCCTGGGAGGGCGCCGTAGCGGTGCGAATCGCGCGCTGCGAGGGCGAGCGCGTGCTGAAGGTGCGCAGACCCGGCTGGTGCAGGCAGGCGAAGCTGACCTGCGGCGGCGTGGAGGCCGAGGTCGGCGAAGACGGCTACTACGCCGTGAAGGTGCGCGAGGGCGACTGCATCTGCTATGAGATGGACATGCCGGTGGAGCGCGTGTACGCCGATGCCCGTGTGGCCGAGGATCGCGGCCGCGTGGCGGTGATGCGCGGCCCGGTGGTCTACTGCGCGGAGGAGACGGACAATCCGGGGCTGGTGTCGGAGTACTTCCACGCCGAGAAGGCGCTGCCGAAGTCGACCGAGCTGACGGCGCAGTTTGAGCCGGAGCTGCTGAACGGCGTGACCACCATCTCCGGCGACGGCGTCAGACTGGTGCCCTACTATGCCTGGGACAACCGCGAGCCCGGCGCAATGGCTGTCTGGATGAAGGAAATCTGAGCAAATGGGAAAACCGTGCGTTTCCGCTGAAGGAACGCACGGTTTTATTATCGGTATGCTAAATTTTTCGGGGAGGGGTGGCGGTGCAATTCTGATCCATCCAGTCCTCGACGGTGAGCCCGGTTTCCTTTTGGAACAGCTTTTTGAAATACCATGTGTTGCCGATGCCGATGCTGTCGGAAATCTCGTCGATGCGCATGCTGGTCTTCTTCAGCAGATCGCAGGCCATGGCGATGCGCTTCTGCGTCAGGAACGCGTTGAAGCTCAGGCCGGTCTGCTGGCGAAAGAGGCGGCAGAAGTGGGAGCGGCTGAAATTCGTCTCCTCGGCGGCCTGATCGATGTTGATGGGCAGGCCGGGATTGGCCTCAATGCGGCTGATCAGCTCGCTCAGGGGTGAGGAAAGCGCGGCGGTTTCGCCGCTGGCCATGATGGTGCGCAGAATGTTCACGATGGAATCCCGGATGGTGCGGATGCGGGATTCGTCGATGTCCATCGACACGGTGTGCTCATTCCGGCTGCCGACGATGGACATGAATTCCCAGAGGAACCGGTTCAGCTTGTCCCGGGCAAGATTGGGCGGCGGCATATCGCTGCAGAGCTTCTCCACGGCGCGGTCAACGCAGCCCACGGCGCCTTCCACGTCCCGGACCGCCACGGCGGAGCAGAACTCGCTGTACAGCTGATCGGGAAGCGAGGCGTTGCGCCGGTTGGAGGAATCGGGGATGGTCTGGCTGCCGTCCAGATAGAATACCAGCTCCACCCGGTTGTCCAGATGATGCAGCACGGACAGGCTGAGGTAGTCGGAGCTGCAGCTGGTGGCGGCGCAGATGCAGTGGAACTTTTCCAATCGCTTGTAGAGCCCGTCGAGCCGCGCGTTCAGCGTGCGCTTGAAGGAGGCGGCGTTGACAAAATCCTGCTCCACGATGGTGCCGAGATGAAGCGTGCTGCCGGGACTGTCGAAGAGGAAGGAATTGGTGACGCCGAATTCCTGGATCCATTCCCAGGCGGCGTCCTGCTGCCAGAGCAGGGCGGGCTCGGTGCACAGCACGTTGGCGCGCAGCAGAATGGCCCGGTTGCCGTTCATGTAGAACTGCGGCGGGCGGCCTTCCTTCAGCTGGCGCTGGAAGGTTGCGCCGCGCTGCAGGATCGACTTGATGCTCTGCGTGGGAAAGTACAGATCCGTTGCATTGCTGTATCCCAGGGGATCCAGCGCTCTTTCCAGCACCTGCCGGAGATCGTCGGGAGAGGCGTTCCGGATTTTCAGCACGTCAAGGGCGCCGCACAGAAAGGCGGAACGCGTGTCGTCGTGGCTGGGTTCGTCGTTGAAGGCGATCAGGGGAAGCGCAGGGCGGCTGCTGTGGATGCGCACAATATCCTGCTGAAACCCCGGATAGCACTCGATCAGCACGGCTTCGATGCGGTGTTCGGAGAAATAGGTGTCGATATCGGCGCAGTCGCCGCGCTTGGCCGCGACCAGTTCGGTCAGGGCGTTTACCAGGGCTGCGACGCGTCTGCGAAGGCGTTCCGTGGGACCGATGATCAGGATTGTTCGTTTTGGCATAATACCCACACTTTCACCAATGGTTCGGATCCCATTTTATCAAATTTTGGATAACGATGCAATCATTGCAAAACCAGAAATAACCGAAAAGCACAAACTTTGATAAAATGATTCAAATATTGAATGACACGTTTCGTGCGTTGTGATAAACTTAATCATAAATTGGTGGGAGGGAAGCTTATGAACACAGGAAAGTTGAAGAGCAAGGGAGCCTGGACGCTGGAAAAGCGCAACTCCGTCATGGGCTGGGTGATGATCTCGCCGATTTTGGTTGGGATCGCCCTGTTTGCGGTTCTGCCGGTGCTGTTTTCATTCTACATCAGCTTTCATGAATGGGACATGCTGCACGAGCAGCAATGGGTCGGCGCAGCCAACTACGTCAAGATTTTCGGCGACAAAATGCTGGGCGTGATCAGCAAGAACACGTTTACGTACTGTATCATCGCTATTCCGGGCGCTATATTCTTCGGTCTGCTGCTGGCGCTGGCGATGAACGCGAAGATCAAGGGCGTGGCGCTGTATCGAACGGCGTTCTTCATGCCCAATATCACTACCACCGTGGCGGTGTGTATCGTTTGGAGCTGGCTGTACAACAAGGACTACGGCCTGTTCAACAACATCCTGAACATGCTGGGCTTTGATTCCATCAAGTGGATCACGTCGAAAAAGATGGCCATGCCTTCCATCGCGATCATGTCCATCTGGCAGGCGATGGGCTACGACATGATTCTGCTGACCGCCGGCTTGAAGGGAATTGATGAAACCTACTACGAAGCCGCGCAGATCGACGGCGCCAACGGCTGGCAGAGCTTCTGGAAGATCACGCTGCCGATGCTGACTCCCACGCTGTTCTTCCTGGTGGTGACCCACTGCGTCAGCTACATTCAGATGTTCGACGCGGCCTTCATCATGACCGAGGGCGGCCCGGGCCACGCCACGCGAACCTTCGCCATGCAGATCTACAACACGGCGTTCGAGTACTTCCGGATGGGCGAGGCTGCATCGTATGCCTGGGTGCTGTTCGCAATCGTGTTTGTGATTACGGTCATTCAGTTCAAACTTCAGGATAAGTGGGTGAATTACGATGTCTGATCAGACCAGAAAGATGCCGGCGCATTTCAACCGGAAACAGGTAAATGTGAAGCACATCATTCTGCATATCGTTCTGATCTCAGTGTGCTTCATCTCCATCTTCCCGTTCATTTGGATGATTTCCTCGTCGCTGAAGGACAGCGAGCTGATCTTCAGCTATCCGCCGGAGCTGATTCCCGATCCCGTCACCTGGAGCAACTACCCCCAGGCGTGGCAGGAGTCCGGCATGGGCCGCGCAATGATCAACAGCATGTTCATTGCGGTAACCGCAACGGTGGGCGGCATCTTCGTCAGCTCCATGGTGGCCTACGGCTTCGCCAAGACCAGCTTCAAGGGCAAGGGCGTGGCGTTCATGGTGGTGCTCAGCACGATGATGATCCCCTACCACGTTACGCTGATTCCCATGTTCATCATCTTCAAGAAGTTCGGATGGATCAACACGTTCTATCCGCTGATCGTTCCCTCGCTGTTCGGCACGGCTTCCAACGTGTTCATGATGCGCCAGTACATGCTGAAGATCCCGGACGACTTCCGCGACAGCGGCTTTATCGACGGCTGCGGACACTTCCGCATCTGGCTGCAGATCATCCTGCCCATGTGCGTGCCGACGCTGGTATCCCTGGGCGTGCTGACCTTCATGGGCCACTGGAACAACTATCTGGGCCCGATGATCTACCTCAGCTCCCGCGAGAAGATGACCGTCCCGATCGTTCTGAGAATGTTCCAGAACAGCTATACCACGCGCTGGAATCTGCTGATGGCGGCGGCCTGCATTGCGCTCGCGCCGGTGATCGTTCTGTACATCGCCTGCCAGAAGTTCATCATCAGCGGCATTATGCTCGGAGGAATCAAGGGCTGATCGCCCATGATCAATATTAAAAGGAGGAAGATTCCATGAAGAAACTGCTTTCCCTGGTCCTTGCGCTTCTGGTTGTGATGAGCCTGAGCGCCGGCGCGCTGGCTGAAGAGCCCGCCGTCGTCAAGATTCTCTGCGAAGCCAGCCACACCGATCATCTGAATGTGCTTGCCGAGAAGTTCAATGCCGAAAATCCCGACATCCGCATTGAGGTCGACGGCACGGCCAGCGGCTGGGACGGCGTCTCGACCAAGCTGATCACCATGCTCGCCGGCGGTGAGCAGGTGGACATCGCCACGGTTTCCACGTCCTACTATCCGCAGTTCGTCGAGCTCGGCCAGCTGCTGGACATCACCGACCATGCCAAGGAGACCTACTCTGAGGAAGAGTACTACTGGTCCGTGTTCGACGGCCTGATGGTGGACGGACGGCTGTACGGCGTGCCGATCTCTGTTTACACCCTGGTCAACTACTTCAACAAGGACATGTACGACGAAGCGGGCCTCGCGTATCCCTCTCTGGAGTGGGGCGAGAACGCCTGGACCTTCGAGGACTGGCAGGATGTGGCCGTGAAGCTCACCAAGGGCGAGGGCCTGGATCGCCAGTACGGCGTCTGGATCGAGTATCAGCTGGAGCGCACCGCGCTGTTCCTGTTCTCTGAGGGCCTGGATTACTGGGGAGAGAATCTCGAGCCGCAGTTCGACAACGAGCGCATCCGCGAGATCCACAAGACCCTCTACAAGATGCTGCACGAGGATCAGCTCATGCCCAATGCCGACCTGATCAACACCACCGGCATGGACCAGCTGATCGCGGACGGCAAGGTCGCCAACTACATCCAGGGCACCTGGTCTCACGGCTCTGTGGCGGATTCCGGCATCAACTACGGCATCAGCCCCGTTCCCGGCGGCACCACGGTCGGCTATGTTGACGTGTACATCCCGCTCGCCAGCACGCCCAACCCCGAAGCGACCATCAAGGTTCTGGACTATCTCATCAGCTACGAAACCTGCATCTACAAGTATGAGAACAACATCTGGGGCCCCCAGGTCAACCGCAAGGCCACGGACGAGATGAAGTACAAGAGCTATCCCAACCTGACCACGGAAGAGGTTGACTGCCTGTTCGCTTCTCTGGACAACTGCAAGCCCCTGACCGTGTTCCCCGAGTGGGCCGAGTTCCTGTCCGATTCCCTGCTGCCCGCTTCCAGCCTGATGGCTGCCGGCGAGGAGTCTGTGGACGAGGCGTTCGACACCCTGCAGGAGGAAGCCTGCGATCTGCTCGGCTTCTGATGCAAAAGATCTGCTGAACTGTTCCCAGGACAAGAGAGGCGGTCATCGGTTTCGGCCGGTGGCCGCCTTTTAAAACGAAACAGGAGGTACCCCGAAATGCTCAGCAAATCCAAATTCCGCTTTTTTACCCAGGGTGAAATCAAGCCCGAAGGCTGGCTGAAGCGCCAGCTGCGCATTCAGGCGGACGGCTTGAGCGGCAATCTGGACAAGGTCTGGCCCGACGTGCGCGACAGCCGCTGGATCGGCGGCGAGCGCGACGGATGGGAGCGCGTGCCCTATTGGCTGGACGGCTTCATTCCGCTGGCCTATCTGCTGGAGGATCAGGATTTGATTGCCCGCGCCAAATACTATGTGGACGGAATCCTCGATCGCCAGTGCGAGGACGGCTGGCTCTGCCCCTGCACCATCGACGAGCGCCGCTCCTACGATCTGTGGTCCGGCATCCTCATCGCCAAGGTGCTGACCATGTATGCCGATCTCAGTGGCGACGACCGCGTGGAAGAGGCGGTTTACCGGTTCTTCCAGAACATGTGGGAGTTCACCCGCCATACCACCATTGACAACTGGGCCTCGCTGCGCTGGTTTGAGACGCTGATTCCGCTGTACTGGCTGTACGAGCGGCGCGAGGAGGACTGGATGCTGCGCCTGGCGCGCCGGCTGCAGGAGCAGGGCTACGACTATGAGCGGCTGTTCGCACCCTATCGCGATCAGAAGCCCGAGCGAGTTTGGACATACTCCACCCACGTGGTCAACCTGGCCATGGCCATCAAGCAGGGCGCGCTGGTCTCCCGGATGGACGGCAGCGATCCCGAGGCGTTCGCGCACAAGATGCTGAAGAACCTGTTCGAGTATCACGGCATGGCGGTGGGCCATTTCACCGGCGACGAGTGCGTGATGGGCGACAGTCCCGTGCAGGGCACCGAGTTGTGCAGCGTGGTGGAAGCCATGTACTCCTATGAACATCTGCTGGCCATCGCGGGCGATCCCGTCTGGGGCGACTATCTGGAGCGCCTGGCCTTCAATGCGTTGCCCGCCACCATCAGCGCGGACATGTGGACCCATCAGTACGATCAGCAGACCAACCAGATCCGCTGCGCGCGCCTGCCGGAGGATCACGTGGTGTTCGGCACCAACGGCCCGGAGAGCCATCTGTTCGGACTGGAGCCCAACTTCGGCTGCTGCACCGCGAATTTCAACCAGGGCTGGCCGAAGTTCGCCATGTCTACGTTCATGCGCTCGGACGACGGCATTGTCTCCACTGCGCTGGCGCCGTCCTCCGTGCGCACCCGCATCGGCGGACAGGCTGTGACCGTCCGTCTGGACACGGAGTATCCCTTCCGCAATGCGCTGACCTACACCGTGATTACGGATGCGCCCACGGAGTTTGAGCTGAAGCTGCGCATTCCCGGCTGCGTGAAGTCCGCCGTCGTCGACGGCAGGCCGGCCACGCCGGGCGAGTTCTTCAGCATCAAGAAGGTCTGGTCCGGAGAAACCCGCGTCCAGGTTGCCTTCGAGGTGGAGTGCCGCCTGGCAGACCGTCCGAGGGACATGCGGGCGCTGTGGCGCGGCCCGCTGCTGTATTCCGTAGCGATCAAGGAGCGCTGGGAGATGCTGGAGTACACCCGCGCCGACGTGGAGCGGAAGTTCCCCTATTGTGATTACGAGGTCTATCCGGAATCCGAATGGAACTACGGCTTTGTTCCGAAGCCCGAGTTCGCCGTGACGGAACAGCCCATCGGCGATTATCCGTTCTCCGGAGAACAGCCGCCGGTGGAGATCTCCGCCACGCTGGCGCCGGTGGACTGGCCGGAGGAGTACGGCGTCGCGGCCATCGAGCCGAAATCCCGCAAGGCCACGGGCGAACCCCGGGCAGTGCGCATGATTCCCTACGGCTGTGCCAGGCTGCGCATGACCGAGATGCCCATTGTGGAATGATCAGGTCTGTGGAGTTCGACGAAAAACGTCGAACTCCATTTTTGCGCGCAGACGCCTTGCGGATTTCACTTCCGTCGGGTACAATGATAAAAAACACGGGGAGGTATATTTCCTATGGAATGCAAGAGCATGTTCCTGACGGAGGAAAAGCTCAAGAGCCGGGTGGAGGAGCTGGAGCAGTTCCGCTTTGCGGGCCTGACCGGCATCGCGCCGCTGACCGCCATGGAGGGCGGACTCGGCGCGGACGAGGTCTATCACGGCATGCCTGAGCATGTGGAGGGCGGACAGATCGCCATCGGCGACGAGTTTGTGGGCCGCGACCGCTATCTTTGGGCGCAGAAGACCGTGACGCTGCCCGAGCATGCGGACGGCTGCGAGGTCTACGGCCTGTTCGACTTCGGCAAGACCGGCGGCGGCCACAACAGCGGCTTCGAATCGCTGCTGTATGTGGACGGACATCCCTATCAGGGCGTGGACACCAATCACAACGATGTGAATTTTGAAGCGCTGGCGGGCAGGACGGTCACGCTGACGTTCATGCTCTGGACGGGCCTGGAGGGCGGCGGCCCGAAATGCGAGTTCCGCCATCGCATCAAGCGGGCGGACGTCGGCTGGCTGCATTCTCAGACCGACGAGCTCTATTACCTGGCAAGGGCGATTGTGGAGACGCTGGAGCTGCTGGAGGACGATTCCACGGTGAAGTACGCGCTGACCCGTGCGCTGGATCGCGCCATCAGCCAGATCGACTGGGATCCGGATTGCTTCTACAATACCGTGGGCGGCGCGCTGTCCGCGCTGAAGGCCGGGCTGGCGCAGATCAGGAAGGATTCCGATGTGACGGTCAACATGGTTGGACATACCCACATCGACGTGGCCTGGCTGTGGCGGCTCAAGCACACCCGCGAGAAGGCACAGCGCTCCTTTGCCACCGTGCTTAAGCTGATGGATGAGTTTGACGAGTACATCTTCCTGCAGACCCAGCCGCAGCTGTATCAGTACATCAAGAACGACTGCCCCGAGATCTATGAAAAGATGAAGGCGCGCATCGCCGAGGGCCGCTGGGAGGCTGACGGCGGCATGTGGCTGGAGGCGGACTGCAATATCTCCTCCGGCGAAGCGCTGACCCGACAGTTCCTGTACGGCATGCGGCTGTTCCAGAAGGAGTTCGGCCACAAGTGCGAGTATCTGTGGCTGCCGGATGTGTTCGGATACAGCTGGGCGCTGCCGCAGATTCTGAAGGGCGTGGGCATCGACACCTTTATGACCACCAAGATCAGCTGGAACCAGTACAATTCCATGCCCCACGATCTGTTCAAGTGGCGCGGCATGGACGGCAGCGAGGTCATGACCTATTTCATCACCACGCCGGACGCGGGCGCGCCGCTGGACGGACGATTCGCCACCTACAACGGCATGGTCACGCCCCACAGCGTCCTGGGCAGCTGGAAGAAGTTCCACGACAAGAACCTCTCCAACGAAACCCTGCTCTCCTACGGATACGGCGACGGCGGCGGCGGTGTGAACCGCCACATGCTGAAGATGCGCCGCGCGATGGATCAGATCCCCGGTCTGCCCAGCGTCCGAACCGACCGCGCGGGCAGCTTCTTCCGCCGCCTGCATGAGAAGCTCGACAGCACCGACCAGTATGTGCATACCTGGGACGGAGAGCTGTATCTGGAGTACCATCGCGGCACCTATACCTCTCAGGCGTGGAATAAGATGATGAACCGCCGCCTGGAGTTTGCGCTGGCGGAGTGCGAATGGCTCAGCGAGATGGCGAAGCTGGCCGGCGGAACGTATGATCAGGAGACGCTGGTGCGCGGCTGGCAGACCGTCCTGCGCAACCAGTTCCACGATATCATCCCGGGCTCCTCCATCAACGAGGTCTATCAGGACTGCCACAAGGAGTACGGCGAGACCGCCGACGATCTGCGCGGCGTGGCAAAGCGCGCGCTGGATGTGCTGGCGAGGCCGGAGAAGGACGCCTGGACGCTGTGGCACTTCGGCAGCTTCGCCCGCCGGGACGTGGTTTTCCTGGAGGAACCCCGCGAGGGCGTGTTCACCGATGCGCAGGGCAGCGTCCTGCCCGCCCAGCGGGAAGGAAACGGCTGGCTGGTGGAGGTCGATCTCAAGCCGCTGTCCGCCGCGACCGTCCGCTTCGTCGAGAGGACCGCGCCGGAAGCGAAGCGCGCCTTCGAGGTGGATCTGGCCGCAGGAACCATCCGCACGCCCCACTATGAGGCTGCGTGGGATGAGAGCGGTCGCCTGATCCGCCTGTTTGACCGCGACAACGCCCGCGAGGTCATCCCCGAGGGCGGGAAGGCCAACGTGCTGGAGGTTTACGAGGACAAGCCGCTGGGCAACGACAACTGGGATATCGACATTTACTATCTGTTCAAACACGAGGAGGCGCAGCTGGCCGGAGCGCCGGAGCTGGTCGAGTGCGGAGAACTGCGGGCGGTGCTCCGCTTCCGCTATGCCTACCGCCATTCGACCTTCGAACAGGACGTGATCTTCTATGCCGACAGCCGCCGCATCGACTTCAGAACCCATGCGGACTGGCATGAGAACCATCGCGTGCTGAAGGCGGCCTTCCCGGTGAGCATCCGCACGACCAGGGCCACTTACGAGATTCAGTACGGCCACGTGGAGCGCCCGACGCACTTCAATACCAGCTGGGACTACGCCCGCTTCGAGGTCGTTGCGCATCGCTGGGCGGATCTCTCCGAGGAGGGCTACGGCGTCAGCCTGCTGAACGATTGCAAGTACGGCTACAATATCAAGGACAACGTGATGCACGTCACGCTGCTCAGGAGCGGCAAGTATCCGGATACCGAGGCCGACATGGGCGAGCATGATTTCACCTACGCGCTGCTGCCCCACGCGGGCTCCGCCACGGAGGGCGACACCATCGAGGAAGCGGTGCGCCTGAACCTGCCCGTGCGCGCGCTGAAGGGCGCGGCGATGGAGCTGGCTCCGGCATTCGCCGCAAGCGACCGTCATGTAGCCATTGACGCGGTCAAGAAGGCCGAGGACGACGACTGTCTGATCCTGCGCGTCCACGAGTGCCGCGGCGGACAGGCCGACGCGGAGCTGATCCCCGGATTCCCGATGAAGGCGTACGCGCCCTGTAACCTGCTGGAGGAGCAGACCGGCGACGCGGTGGAGGCAGCATCCATCCGTACCCGCCTGCGCCCCTTCCAGATTCAGACGTTCAAGGTCTGGACGAAGTAAACCCTGCGCAGCAAGCGCCCCGAGAGCTCTCGGGGCGCTTGCTTCAGACCACTGACAAAGCCCGCAAACGCAAAATGCCTACTGAAATCATAGGATCAGTTGGCATTTTTGCTTACGGCGTCAGCTGCGGGACGCGGATGATCGCGGGGAAGGACAGCATTTTGCTGAATTCGGACGCGGGTATTGCCGAATGAAGGATCCCGGATTATAATAAGATCAGGATCATTTGGAAACGCAAGGAGAGATGCAGATGACGACGAAAACGACCTGGAATGACCTCCAAATCCGTGTGAACCTGGATGCGCGCGTGGCCGTGCAGGAAATCGCGCCCGGACGAACCTCCGTGCGCATCGAATGGAACGAGATGACCGAAGAACAGCCGATGGCGGAGATCAGCTGGCAGGCGCCAATGTTCGATATCCAGCACACCTGGTATCCGGTCTGCGGCAAGAACCGCGGCATGGGCGTGGACTGGGATCGCGGACGGGTATCGAGACTGGCGTCCTCTGCGCCGGCGTTCGTGTTCTTCAATGAAAAGGGGCGCAGCCGGCTGGCTGTGGCGCTGTCGGACGTGCTGACGGAGGTCCGGTTTATCGCGGGCGTGCGCGAGGAGGACGGCATGCTGGTCTTCTGCGCGATGATCCCGCTGGACGCCACCGGACGCATTCATGAATACCAGGTGACGCTGTATCGGGACGGCGCGGACGTGTCCTTCGCGGAGGCGCTGCGCCGCCTGAGCCGCTGGTGGGCGGAGGACTGCGGCATGAAGCCGATGGATGTGCCCGAGGCGGCGCGCCTGCCGATGTATTCCACCTGGTATTCCTTCCATCAGGCGACGGTCGCCGCCGATCTGGAGGCGGAGTGCGCCCGGGCTGCGGCGCTGGGCATGAAGACGGTGATCGTGGACGACGGATGGCAGACCTCCGACGGCAATCGCGGCTACGGCTACTGCGGCGACTGGCGGCCGACGCCGGAGAAGATTCCGGACATGCGCGCCCACGTGGATCGAATTCATCAGTTGGGCATGAAGTACATGCTGTGGTACAGTGTGCCGTTCATCGGCGAGTGGTCGGAGAACTGGGCGCGCTTTCAGGACAAGCTGTCCGCGCGCGACGAGCGGCTGCACTGCGGCGTGCTGGATCCCCGGTATCCCGAGGCGCGCAGCTTCCTGATTGAAACCTATGTGGCGGCGCTGAAGGAGTGGGATCTGGACGGCTTCAAGCTGGACTTCATCGATGCGTTTCCGCCCAGCAGCCGCGCGCCGATGCCGGCGGAGGGCATGGATTACGTGAAGATGGAGGACGCGATCCTGCGTCTGATGACCGACGTGATGGAAGCGCTGCGCGCGATCAAGCCGGAGATCCTCATCGAGTTCCGCCAGAGCTACATCGGCCCGGCGATGCGCACCTTCGGCAACATGTTCCGCGTGGCGGACTGCCCCTACGATCCGATGACCAACCGCGTGGGCATGGTGGATCTTCGGCTGATGTCCGGGGATACCGCGGTGCATTCCGACATGCTGATGTGGCACAGGGATGAAGCGGTGGAGGTCGCCGCGCGGCAGATTCTGAACGTGCTGTTCGCCGTGCCCCAGATCTCCGTGCGCCTGGACGCGATTTCCGAGGAGCATCGCCGCATGATCGCCTTCTGGACGGCGTTCATCGCGGAGCACCGCGAGCTGCTGGCCGCGCCGATGGAGGTGGAAGCGCCGGAGCTGCTGTATCCGCTGGTGCGCACGAGGCTGGCGGAGGAGGAAGCCGTCGCCGTGTACGACGCCCGCCGCGCCGTGACGCTGTCCGATGCAAGGACCGTCTGGCTGTTCAATGCGACCGCTGAGACGGAGCTGGTGCTGCGCGGCTGCGACCGTCCGGGCTGCGCGGCTGTGTTTGACTGCATGGGCGTTCAGACGGCGCAGGCGGAGCTTCCGGCCGCGAAGCTGCAGACCCTCGTCGTGCCGTCGGGCGGCTTTGCGCGCATTGAACGCTGATCGGGTCGTTTGCGACCCAAACGGGGATGCCTGCTGCCTTTTCAGATGGAAGGCGGCGGGCGTCCGTTTGATTTACGCAGGCGTGGGCGAATGATGGCCGAATCAGCGTTGCGATTGAACGACGAGTTCGGACATGATTTGGTTCACATCTCCGCGCAGCACCAGCGTGGCGCGGCGGTCGGCGGGGGTTTCCTCCTGATTGATGATCACCAGGTCCCGGCCCTTGTAGTAATCCAGAAAGGAAGCGGCGGGCTCCACGGACAGGCTGGTGCCGGCCACGATCAGCAGATCGCTGTTGGAGATTTCGCGGCACGCGCCCATGCAGGTGTACTTGTCCGGCGCTTCGCCGTAGAGGGTGACGTAAGGCTTCACAACGCCGCCGCAGCTTTCGCAGCGGGGCACGCCCTCGGTGCTCAGCAGCCATTGAAGCGAATAAAAGCGGTTGCAGTCCATACAATAGTTTTCGTGCACGCTGCCGTGCAGCTCATACACCCTGCGGCTGCCCGCGGCGCGGTGCAGTCCGTCGATGTTCTGGGTTACGACGCCGCGCAGCCGATCCGCGCGCTCCAGCTCGTACAGCTTCCTGTGAACGGCGGCGGGCTGCGCTTCGGGATGTAGCATGTACGCGCGGTAAAACGCGAAGAAGCGCTCTGGGTGGAGATAGAAGAAGGATTCGCTGAGCATCATCTCCGGCGTCAGGTCGCCGAACTGCATCCGGAACAGTCCCTCCGCGCCGCGAAAGTCCGGAATGCCGCTGGCGGTAGACACGCCCGCGCCTCCAAAGAATACGATTCGCCTCGCCCGGTCGACGAGCGCTTGCAGCCGGTTCATCCGGATCGCCCCCCTGTTTTTCCTTTTTGTATTATCGCACATCGCGCGTGCAGACGCAATACCATACAATAGTAGGAATGTGGGATAATTTACAGTCTGAAAACAGAGTGAATATGACCTAAAAATCCCCCAATTCTGATTGACAAACATATAAGGATCGCTTACAATAGACTATGGGTTGTATACGCTTTTTTGTATGCAGCGCAAAATTTTTGAAAGGAAGGGTTATGACAATGAAGAAGATTCTCTCCCTCATCGTGGCCGTCGCCATGCTGTTGTCCGTGACCGCGGTTGCTTTTGCCGAAGAAGCCGAAGTCAAGACGCTCACCGGTAAGGAATACGGCACGGACTACACCTCCCTCTACGAGCAGTTCGGAAAGGGAATTACCATCGAGGATGTCTATGAAGACGAATCCACCGGCCTGTGCTACATCGAGGTGGACGGCGAGGAGTACGAGCTGGGCCTCGACTTCCTGAGCATGGCCATGGTTTACAATACGCAGGTTGCCGGCGACTACGAGACCGCCGACGACGTCTACGCCGCATGGTGGAGACTCTACATGCAGCGCTGGAACTACCTCATGCCCGAGATTCCGCTGTACTCCAACGAGTACTACGATCTGTACAACGCGCAGATCGAGGGCGTTGTGGAGCATCCCACCAACCCCTACTGGTCTCCCTCCGACGCGCTGATCGACTGGACCTCCACCAAGGAGGACAACAGCATCATCATCGGCAACACCACCGACCTGTCCGGCAAGTTCCGCTATTCCAGCTTCGGCGGCACCAACCCCGGCGCGGCTGACCTGGACATCGAGGAGATGACCACCGGCCTGGGCACCGTCGTCACCAACAAGGAGGGCGGCTACCAGTGGAACGACACCGTCGTCAAGGCGCACGACGAGGTCGAGAACGAGGACGGCACCAAGACCTTCACCATCACCATCTATGATGATCTGAAGTTCTCCGACGGCACCGCCATCACCGCCAAGAACTATCTGGTGCATGCGCTGGTGTTCTCCACGCCCGTGGCCGCACAGGCTGCCGGCAAGGATCATCGCTCCATGATGACCGTCGCGGGCTACGAGGATTATACGGCCTATGACGGCACCGAAGGCTCCGGCACCAAGGAGATCTCCGGCCTGCGTCTGATCGATGACTACACCTTCTCCGTCACCATCAGCGCGGACTATCTGCCCTACTTCTACGATCTGACCTACGCGGGCTTCACGCCTGAGTACGTGCCCATGTGGATCGGCGAGGCCGACATCAAGGACGACGGCAACGGCGCTTACCTGACCGAGGAGTTCTACGCCAAGGACGACGAGGGCAAGTTCACCACCGCCGAGCTGATCACCGCCACCGCGCTGAACACCGACACCACCTATCCCTACTCCGGCCCCTACATGGTGGTCTCCTATGACGACGCCGACAAGTCCGCCGTCCTGGAGCGCAACCCCGAGTTCAAGGGCAACTACGAGGGCGCTGTTCCCACCATCGAGAAGGTCATCTACAAGAAGATCATCTCCAGCACCCAGCTTGAGGACCTGAAGTCCGGCAACCTGGACGCCATCTCCGGCATCACCGGCGGCGACGAAACCAACGAGGCGCTGGCGCTGGCCGACAGCTCCGACGGCAAGTACGTCTACACCCATTACAGCCGCGCGGGCTACGGCAAGCTGGGCTTCCGCTGCGACTACGGCCCGGCCAAGTACGCCGAGGTTCGCCAGGCGGTTGCGTACTGCATGGATCGCGCGAAGTTCGCCAAGGACTTCACCGGCGGCTACGGCGGCGTCGTGGACGGCCCGTACTACACCGGCAGCTGGATGTATCAGGCGGCTGTGGATCAGGGCATGCTGCTCAATGCCTACGCCACCTCCGTGGACAGCGCCATCGAGGTGCTGGAAGAGGGCGGCTGGATCTATGACGCCGAGGGCAACGAGTACGTCGAGGGCGTTCGCTACAAGAAGATCCCCGCGGCCGAGGCCACCGAGAACGATATCAACTACAAGTCCAAGGACGGCGCCTATGTGACCACTCAGGTCGGCGACGACTACTACATGCCGCTCGCGCTGAACTGGTACGGCACCACCGACAACCCCTTCACCGATCAGCTGATGACCGGCTTTGCCACCAACGAGAACCTGACCGGCGCCGGCTTCGACATCCAGTACACCCTGGGCGACTTCGCTCCCATGCTGGACGAGCTGTATCAGGCGGCCGTGTACGGCTACTATTCCGGTTCCCCCATGTACGCCGTGTTCAACTTCGCCACCGGCTTCACCTCCGCGGTGTACGACTACTCCTACACCATGACCATCGATCCTTCGATGTATGACGATTATTCCATCTACTACATCAAGGACGAGGCCGATATCTACTGGCTGCAGTAATCTCGGCGGTTTTCCACCGATGAATCCATAGGATTCTCACCACAGGGTGGGGCAGCAATGCCCCGCCTTGTGGCTGCTTTTCAGTTGGACGTCTCTGGTCAACCGAACATCATTATCGCCCGGCCCGGGCGCGGAACGAGGGAAAGCAAATGGGTAGATATATTCTGAAAAGGATCGGGTACATGGTGGTCGTGTTGGTCATCCTGTCGTTTTTGATGTTCCTGATCTACAATCTGGTGCCGAGCAATCGCGCCTATACCGACGCGAAGGCGGAAATCGCCACCCTGAAGAAGGGCATCTCAGCCGAGGATATGGACAAGCGCTTTGACGAGCTCTATCTGAAGTATCAGCGCCGCTACGGCACCGATACCAATAACATGATCATCCGCTATCTCCGCTGGGTGGGCCTGTATCCGCTGTACGACGGCAGCTACAGCGGCCTGCTGCAGGGCAACTTCGGCTATTCATATGAGGCGCGCGACGATGTGGTCAACGTGGTTGGCCCACGCATGCGCAATACCATATTTATCAATATATTTGCAACGATCCTGGCGCTGGGCATCACCATCCCGCTGGGCATTCTCTGTGCGGTGAAGAAAAACAGCAAGGGCGATCAGCTGGTGCAGATGCTCACCATCGTCGGCTACAGCCTGCCCACGTTCCTGATTGCGATTCTGTTCATCTGGGTCTTCTGCTCGCTGTTGGGCATCTTCCCGCCCAGCGGCATCAAGACGCCGGGCAGCAGCTACACCGGCTGGAAGTTCTTTACCGACCGCATGTACTTCCTGGCGCTGCCGCTGATCACTATGACGTTCTGCTCGCTGGGCGGCATGACCCGCTACGTGCGCGCGTCGATGATCGAGGCGCTGTCCATGGACTGCATCAAGACCGCCCGCGCCAAGGGCGTTCGCGAAAAGGTCATCATCTATTCCCACGCCTGGCGCAACGCGCTGATCCCCATCGTCACGCTGGTGATCGGCTGGTTCCTGGGCATCTTCTCCGGCTCGGTGGTCATCGAGCAGATGTTCGCCCTGAACGGCATGGGCGATCTGATGATCAGCTCCCTGCGCACGGCGGACTTCGACGTGGTCATGCTGCTGCAGGTGTTCTACGTCATGCTGGCGCTGCTGGGCAACCTGATCATCGATATCGCCTACGGACTCGTCGACCCGCGCGTGCGCGTGAGCAAGTAAGGAGGAAACCGGCATGAGCAAGAAGAATCAGAGGGCGAACTCCTCGCGCAGATCGCGCGGCCCCGTCGCATGGCTGCGCCGCATGTTCATGGGCGCAAGCCGCGACTACGCCGACGAGATGCTGGAGCAGCAGTCGCGCGCGAACGACGTCGAGGAGATCGTCAGCCCCGGCAAGCAGATCGTCCGCAACTTTCTGGAGCGCAAGCTGGCGGTGTTCGCGCTGTGCGTGGTCATCGGCATGTTCCTGTTCGTATTCATCGGCCCGCTGTGCCTGAACGACTATACCGATTCCTATACCGAGGTGACGCAGAAGAGCGTTCCGCCGACGATGAGCATGATGTCCGTGCCGGGAGAGCTGGCGAAGGACGTCAAGATGATCGACAGCTACGGCAGCTTCTCCGTGGGCCTGTCCAACGCGGGCAAGGTCTACGTCTGGGGCGCGACCCAGATCGGCACCACCGGCATCGACGTGGCGAAGATTCCCGACGAGGTGAAGAACGCCAAGATCGAAATGGTGGCCGCCGGCATCGATCACATCGTGGCCATCGACGAAAACGGCAAAATCTACGCCTGGGGAAATCAGAAGCTGGGCCAGTACGGCTATTCCGAGGACATGGCGAACAACCCGAACATCGCCGTGATGCCCCAGGAGCTGGTTGAAAACGGCGTGGACGTCAGCAATATCAAGAAGTTCACCTGCGGCTATCAGTGCACCGCCATCCTGATGAACGACGGCACGCTGTATCTGTGGGGCAACCGCCACACCTACGCCAACATCGACAAGTTCCTCGGCAAGGACGATCTGCAGGACATTGAATTCCTGCTGAACTACATCGTCGGCATCGACGAGAAGGGCACCAGCATCTTCACCGGCACCCGCGGTCTGTACGGCACGGCGCGCGAGAACGTCTTCGCGCCCACGGAGAAGATCGGCAAGTACCTCGACGGGCGGAAGATCGTGCGGATCGTCGCCTCCAGCGACGCACTGTGCCTGGTGCTGGACGACGGCTCCATCGCCCTCTCCGGCGACTTCGGCAGCAAGAGCCGTCCCATTCCTGAGCTGCAGGAGGGCGAGGTCTTCCTGGGCGATACCATCACCGCTGGAACCTATCATTTCAGCGGCATCACCAATCTGGGCAACGTCTATTCCTGGGGCGGCGACCACTTCGGTCAGGCGCAGGCGCCCACGAAGGCCAGCGGCGCGGAGAAGCTGTACGCCGGCGCGTTCCAGAACTACGCCGTGGACGGCAATGGCAAGCTGCTGGCGAAGTGGGGCCTGAAGGGCTATCTGTTCGGCACGGACACCTACGGTGCGGACATCTTCCAGCGCATCTGTGCCGGCGGCAAGATGACCATGACCATCGGCGCGGTGGCCGTCATCATCTCCACGATTATCGGCATCATCATCGGCTGCCTGTCCGGATACTTCGGCGGCAAGGCGGATATGTTCCTGATGCGCTTGACGGAGATCTTCTCCGCCATCCCGTTCCTGCCCTTCGCCATGATCCTGACCTCCGTGATGAGTCAGATGACATTGAGCGAGGATATGCGAATCTTCATTATTATGGCGATACTGGGCGTGCTGAGCTGGCCGGGCCTGGCCCGACTGGTGCGCGGTCAGGTGCTGGTGGCGCGCGAGAGCGAATATGTCATCGCCGCCAAGGCCATGGGCGTGAACGAGCGCGTGATCGCGTTCAAGCACATCCTGCCCAACATCATCTCGGTCATTCTGGTGACGCTGACGCTGGACTTCGCCGGCTGCATGCTGACGGAATCCTCGCTGAGCTATCTGGGCTTCGGCGTTCAGTATCCCCGTCCCACCTGGGGCAATATGCTCAACGGCGCGAATAACGCCACCATCATCGGCAACTACTGGTGGCAGTGGGTCTTCACCTCCGCGTTCCTGGCGATCACCACGATCTGCATCAACATCGTGGGCGATACCCTGCGCGACGTGATGGATCCGAAATCGAACATCGATAAGTGAGGTGGGAAGTCAATGCCGCTGCTCGAAGTGAAAAACCTTCACACCTATTTCAAGACCAAGAAGGGCATCGTGAAGGCCGTCAACGACGTTTCTTATTCCCTGGAGCCCGGAAAGACCATCGGCATCGTCGGTGAGTCCGGATCGGGCAAATCCGTTTCCGCCATGAGCATCCTGCAGCTGCTGGATGCCAACGGCTATATCGCAGGCGGCGAGGTGCTGTTCGAGGGACGCGATCTGACCAAGCTGTCCCTGAACGAGATGTACACCATCCGTGGCAACGCCATCTCCGTCATCTTTCAGGAGCCCATGACCAGCCTGAATCCCGTCTTTACCGTGGATCGGCAGCTCAGCGAGCCGTTCATCATCCACCAGAACAAGACGAAGAAGGAGGCGCACGAGCTGGCGCTGAAGATGCTGGCCGACGTGCAGATCCCCAATCCGGACGCAGTGATCCGCCAGTATCCCCATCAGCTGTCCGGCGGCATGCGCCAGCGCGTGATGATCGCCATGGCGCTGGCCTGCCGGCCGAAGATCCTGATTGCCGACGAGCCCACCACGGCGCTGGACGTCACCATTCAGGCGCAGATCCTGCGGCTGATGAACCAGCTCCAGGAGGAGAAGGGCACCAGCATCATCTTTATCACCCACGATCTGGGCGTCATCAACGAGGTCGCCGACGACGTGGCGGTCATGTACTGCGGCCAGGTGGTGGAGAAGGCCGGCGCGCGCACCATCTTCTCGGACTGCGCCATGAGCCATCCCTACACCGAGGGGCTGATGTTCTCCATTCCCCGGCTGGGCTCCAAGGAGAAGATCGAACCCATCCCCGGCGTGGTGCCGCATCCGCTGGCGCTGCCGAAGGGCTGCAAGTTTGCACCCCGCTGCAAGTATTGCACGAAGAAGTGCCAGGAGCAGGAGCCGACCCTGCGCGATGTGGGCAACGGCCAGCAGATCCGGTGTTTCTATCCCGAGAAGGAGGTGAGACGGAGTGCCGCGCACCAGAAAATTACTGTCAATCACTAATCTGAAGAAGTATTTCCCCGTCGCGAAGACTTCCGTCTTCCAGAAGAATCAGCTCTACGTCCGCGCCAACGAGGACATCTCGCTGGATATCTACGAGGGCGAGACCATCGGCGTGGTCGGCGAATCCGGCTGCGGAAAGTCGACGCTGGGCCGCGTGCTGCTGCAGCTGTATCCGCAGACCGCGGGCAACACCATGTACTATGGCACGACGCTGGCGGAGATGGCGCCGCAATATGTGGAGGACACGCTCCGCCATGTGGAGAAGTACCGCGCGAAGTACAAGAAGGCGCGGGAGAAGGCCCAGGAACTGAACAAAAAGGTGGAGCAGATCGGCGAGGAGAACGCGGACTTCTACCTGCTTCAGGACCGCAATCTGGCCCGCTGCGAGGAGCAGACCTGCCTGAACAACCTGGTGAAGATTCTCGGCGGATTCTTTGCCGCGGACGAGAACGGTCAGGGCTGCGCGCTGATTCTGAAGGTGCATCAGGCCGGCGCACAGCGCGCCCGTCTGGCGGCCCAGCGCGCCGATATCGCGGTGGAATATGATTTCCAGAAGTCGGCGGAGAAGCCGAAGGGGCTGGACAAGCTCCAGCAGAAACTGGACCGCATGGATCAGCTGCTGGCAGCGAAGGATAAGGACATCGCGGCGCTGAACGCGGAGCTGAACGCGCTGCGGGCGAAGTACGCCGATAACGCCGAGTTTGCAAAGTACGAGGCCATGCGCGACGACGGCATCGACCTGGCGCGCCTGAAGTACAAGGAGCAGCGCGGGCTGCGCAAGGATCTGCAGATCATCTTCCAGGATCCCTATTCCAGCCTGAATCCCCGGTTCACCATTGGCCAGATCATCGAGGAGGGCCTGGTGACCCACAAGTTCTTCAAGCACGGCTCCGAACAGATGCGCAAGTACATCGTGGAGACCATGGAGAAGTGCGGCCTGCAGGAGTACATGCTGCACCGCTATCCCCACCAGTTCTCCGGCGGCCAGCGCCAGCGCATCTGCATCGCCCGCGCGCTGGCGGTGAACCCGAAGTTCATCGTCTGTGACGAGTGCGTGTCCGCGCTGGACGTGTCCATCCAGTCCCAGATCATCAACCTGCTGCAGGAGCTGAAGGAGAAGGAGAACCTGACCTACATGTTCATCTCCCACGACCTGTCGGTGGTGCGCTATATCTCGGACCGCATCTGCGTGATGTATCTGGGCAACGTGGTGGAGCTGGCGGACGCGGAGACCATCTTCAACGATCCGCGCCATCCCTACACCGTGGCGCTGCTGTCGTCCATCCCGACCACCGATCCGGACAGCCTGGACAAGGAGCGCATCCTGCTGGAGGGCAGCATCCCCAGTCCCATCAAGCCGCCGTCGGGCTGCAAGTTCCACACCCGCTGCTATATGGCCTGCGAAAAGTGCAAGCGCGTGCCGCCGGAGCTGCGCGAGGTGGAGCCCGGCCACTTCCTGGCCTGCCATTTCCCGCAGAAGAAGATGGACGAAAACGGCAACTATCTGTTTGAACTGCCGAAGACGGAAAAGAAGTCCAACCGCTCCAGACAGGAGATGTGAGCCAATGGGCATGATTCGCAAGCACCTGAAGAAGTCCACGCCCGAACAGGAGGCGGAGTTCCGGGAGCGCATGATCCGTGAAAATGTGCCCCTACTGGACAAGCTGATCATGATTGGCACGGCGTTCGTCGTGATCGTGATACCCTGCCTGCTGGTGCTGGTGGGCATGAGCCTGCTGGTGATGTGGCTGCTGGGCATGCTTTGAGCGTGCCGGAGCGCCCCCGCTTTGATCAACAGCCCGATCGGCGCTGCTGCAAGGCGGGGGCGTCTTTGCGTTTTGCATTTTCTCGATTGACGAAGTGGGGTTTTTCGATTATACTTAAAGTGGAAATGTGAATCCAGCCTGCAATGCGGGCTCGGGGATTGGATTGCAGCCTCTGATGAGGGTGGAGGCAAAGGAGAGAAAGCATGGTCAAAATCATAGCCGACAGTACCTGTGATCTGTCCAGGGAATTGCTGGAAAAATACGATGTGGACATTCTGCCGCTGTATATCATTCTCGGAGACAGGGAGTATGAGGACGGCAGCGGCATTTCGCCGGATGAGATTTACCGTTGGTCGGACGAGCAGAGAACCACGCCCAAGACCTCGGCCTGTTCGCTGGAAAAGACCCTGGAGACGTTCCGGCCGGTATTGGACGAGGACCGGGAAATCGTGTGCTTTTCCATTTCGGACAGCATGTCCACCTCCGGAAACGTCATGCGCATGGCGGCGGAGGAGCTGGGCGCATCCGACCGCGTGCACGTCGTCAACTCTGAGAATCTCTCCACGGGCATCGGACTGATGGTGATCGAGGCGGCGATTCTGGCCCGGCAGGGCAGGACGGCCGCGGAGATCGTGCGCCACGTGGAGGCGCTGCGGCCCAGGGTTCGCGCAAGCTTCGTGGTGGACACGCTGGTTTACCTGCATCGCGGCGGACGCTGCAGCGGACTGGCTGCGCTGCTGGGCGGCACGCTGAAGCTGCACCCCAGGATTCTGGTGGAAAACGGTCGGATGATCCCCGGAAAGAAGTATCGCGGACGGATGAGCCATGTGCTGATGCACTATGCGACGGAGATGGAAAACGAGCTGCGTGCGGCGAAGCCGGATCGCGTATTCATCACCCACTCCGGCTGCGATGAAGCGGATGTTGAGGCGGTGCGAAGCTATCTGCAGAGCCTCAATCATTTCTCGGAGATCCTGATCACCCGCGCGGGCGGCGTGATTTCCAGCCACTGCGGCCCGGGTACGCTGGGCGTACTGTTCATTGCGGGCGAATGACGGACGAAAAGATCCGCCCCCTGTTTCATGCGAGACAGGGGGCGGATTGGTTGGGCGGCGTTCAGCGCTGGACGTCCACGGCTTTGCGCAGCGCGTCCATGCGCCGGTCGAGGTCTGCGCTGATCTGCGCGCAGCTGTACAGCTCGTCGGCCATCTCCTCCGTGAAGGCGAAGTCCTTCTTGTAGCGCAGCTGGTGCTCCAAGCTGGCCCAGCAGTCCATGGCGATGGTGCGCAGCTGGATTTCCACCTTCATGATGCGCTTCTCGTTTTCCAGAAAAATGGGAACGGAAACGATCAGGTGCAGGCTGCGGTAGCCGCTGGGCTTGGGGTTCTGAATGTAGTCCTTGCGATCGATCAGCTCGATGTCATCCTGCTTGAGGAGGGCGTTGGCCAGCGTGTAGACATCCTCCGGGAAGGCGCAGATCACGCGCACGCCCGCCACATCGTTGAGATTTTCCTCGATGGCCTTGAGCGTCATGGGCAGATGCTTTCGCTCCAGCTTGTCCTGGATGCTGGGCAGGGATTTCAGCCGGCTCTTGATGCTGTTGATGGGGTTGCGGTCGTGCTGGAGCGAGAATTCAACGTTGAGCACATTGAACTTGGTCTCGATCTCCATCAGCGCGCAGCGGTAATAGGCCATGAGCTTGACCAGCTCCTTGGATTTCTTCTCCATCCATTCGATGGTCTGCTGATCGGCCAGGGATTTCACTTTTTCGATCAGGCGGCTTTCATCGGCAGTACTCTCCGTCATGGTTGTCTTCCTTTCTGTGCAGCAAACGGCGCAATGGCCTTGCGATGGATTTGATGCTTCCATTGTATCCCAAATCGCTTCAATTTGCAATGGACATTTGGGCAAAGCTGTTCAGAGGCGGGCGCAGTTGGCGGATTTGCGCACGGAAAGGGTCAGAAGGATGGCGCCGGTGAACGAGAAACACTGGGCGATGGCCAGCGTGCTGGTTACGCCCACGGCGTCCAGCAGCAGGCCGCCGAAGAACACCGCGATGACGCTGCCTGCCGTGTAAGCGCTGCCGTACATGGACTGTCCCTTCAGGAAGGCCGACGGCGGAAGAACCCGCGCGATATAGCGCACGACGCCGGGAATGAAGAAGGCATAGCTGACAAACTGCAGCAGCTGCGCGGCGTAGATGGCCTCCGGCGAGCGGGCCAGCAGGATCATCCCATTCTTGACAAACCACGCCCAGCCGGACAGAACCAGCAGCCGGTTCTCGCCGAACCGCCGGGCGAAGCGGCTGTACAGCAGCATGGCGGGGAATTCCAGCACGGCGGGAATTGAGACCGCCAGCCCCAGCTCCGCGCTGCCGCCGCCGATCTGCTGCATGATCTGAAGCATGAAGCTGCCGTTGACCACGGCGTTGAGCGAAAAGCAGGCGCTCGCGATCAGAAACAGGATGAAGCAGGGATGCGCTGCAGTGGAATGGGCGGAGCTGCCCGGCTCGTCCGCGCGGCGGCACGGGCGCTGCCGCTCCGGCAGGCGGGGCAGCACCAGCAGAACGACCATGCCCAGCATCACCGCGAGATAGCAGGCGGGCAGCAGCAGCGGGGAGATGTGCTCCAGCGCAAGGCCCGCCGCGGCCGTCACCGCGCCATAGGCCAGAGAGCCGATTCCACGGGCCGCGCCGAAGTCGACCGGCAGTCCCGCCAGCTCAAAGGTCTGCACCAGAGAATTGATGCTGGGCTGAAGCGCGGACTGCAGCGCGTAGATGAAGACGATGAGCGCCGCCGCGCCCGGGAATTTCGGCAGCAGCAGCGCTGCGGACAACAGCGACAGCGCGCAGAAGCAGACCGCTAGGCAGAAGCGGAGCGATTTCCCCGTCCGGTTGAATACGGCGGCGATGACCGGCTGCAGGAGGGTGGACAGCAGATAGGAGAAGCCCAGCGTCAGTCCGATGCCGCTGTTGGAGTAGCCCAGGGTCTGCAGATAGACGGAGACGAAGCCGAACATCAGGCCGTAGATCGTCCAATAGACGGACAGAATCACGGAAAAGTATCTCTGCGCATTTTTGCGGGTGATTTTCATAAAAAGGCCTCCGGAGCGCGCTGCCGGCGCAGGTTTTGATGGCATTATACCGCGCTGGAGGCGGCCAGGATACATTTTTACCGCCAGTTTTTATCGCGATTCTGCCATGACTGTCGGTATTGCAGCGGCGTGCAGCCAAAGCGCTTCATGAACAGCTTGCCGAAATGGCTGCTGCTGGCGAAGCCGCAGGTCTGAGCGATTCGGGTGACCGTTTCGTCCGTATCCGCCAGCAGGCGGCGGGCGTGCTGCAGCCGGTAGCTGACGACGTAGTCCAGGGGCGAGCAGCGCAGGCATTCCCGGAACATCCGGTAGCACGCGCGCTCGCTCATATAGGCGGAACGCGCAATTTCCGGGATGGACAGCTTTTCCGCATAGTGCTCGTGAATGAAGATCATCATGGTTTTCAGCTTGTCGCTGCTCTGATTTGCAGAGGCCGGTGCGGCGGCGCTTTCCGACAGCGGCAGCAGGCGCAGCCAGATCTCGGACAGCGCGGCGCGCAAGCGGAGCTCGCTGCCGAAGCCGTCCTCGGGAAGTGCGAAGGATTCGCGCAGCAGGTCGAGCGCTTCGCGCTGTCCGGGCGCGTCCGGACGCAGCGCGAGCAGCTCCAGCCGGGGATTGGCGAGCATCGGCGCGGCATAGCGGCGGTAGATGCGGCTGTCCGGTGCGCCCGCGATGATCGACGGGTCGAACAGATGCAGCCGCTGGATGGTCTCGCCGTGCTTGGGGATGCGGCGGGTCATGTGCAGCACGTTGGCGTTCACCAGTCCGCCCGTGCCCGCGGGAAAGAGCTGCTGCCCCGCAGGCGTGTTGTATTCGATGAGGCCGCTTTCGACGTAAAACAGCTCCAGCGCGCCGTGCCAGTGCCAGGGCGAGGAGCCGTCCTGGGAGCGATCCAGATGCGCGCGGGTTTGGATATAGGGGTATTCGGACGTGTAGCCGGGAAGAAACTCTTCCCGATTCTCATTCAGAAACCGGGTGTTGGAAACCTGAAGCATGCTGCGCCTCCTTGCCCGGACTTCGCCGCGGGCCCTGTGATGAGTATACCGCAGAATCGCCGGAAAGGAAAGCGTTCGGCAAAATTAACCCGACGGCCGGAGGAATTTGGTCACCTTGATCGAATAATCACTAAAGTATTTTTGCGGGGGTGCGGGGATGGGGAAGCGCGCAGGGGTAAAGAAGCAGTCGTTTGTGCATGGTGTGACGAGCGTGCTGGCCAGCACGATGATCCCGCTGATTGTGCTGCTGATCTTCGGAAATCTGTATTCCATCGGGCATTCCAATCGTCTGCTGGCGGATTCCAATCAGCGCGTTGTTGCCCAATGGTCGGAGCAGATCGATCAGAATCTGGAAATGATCGAGCGGTCGCTGGCCAGCATCGTCTTTGTCGAGCCGGAATTTGCCGCGCTGAGCACCCAGGAGAGCGACCTCGACATCCGCCTGGCCGCCCACGTCATCACCCAGCGGCTGGATACCATGATGAACGCGTTTCCGGCGCTGGGCGGGCTGTTCATGTACAGCTCGAGGGACGCCGCATGGGCGGAGAAGTTTGCGGAGAACGCCTATCCGTATGCGTTCCGCGAGGCGGTTCGCGGGCTGATCCGCACGGAGGAGATGTGGAAGGAGTCGACGGGCCGGTGGCGCGTCCAGTCCATCGCAGGAAAGAGCCTGCTCATGATCTGCCTGAGATACGATGCGGCCTATATGATCGCGCTGGTGGATTTCGACCGGCTGCTGTCCGTCACGCAGGAGACGCATCAGCTCTATTACGCCGATGAAACCGGAGCCATGCTCAACGGCGAAGCGTTCGTCATGCCGGGCAAGACGACCGGGCAGCCGGAGGGACGCTGCGAGATGACCGGCCCGGACGGGAAGAACTACATGACGGTGTGGAGCAGCCTGAGCCGCGCGCCGGTGCGGCTGCTGCTGGCGGTGTCCAACGCGGGGTACTGGGACGGACTTACGCCGGTTCAGATCTGCATGCTGGTGCTCTCGCTGGCGATGATCGGCATGATCCCGCTCGCGCGGCGATGGGTGCGGGCCAGCCTGGGCGAGCCGCTGGAGGATCTGTCCTCGGCCATGGAGCGCATCAAGCGCGGAGAGCTGGACGAGCCGATCCAGCGAGAATATGAAATGGAGGAGCTGGATCAGGTCAAGAGCACGCTCAACGACATGATGAGCCAGATCCGGACGCTGAAAATCGAGGCCTATGAGCGGGAGATGGATCGTCAGCGCATCGAAATGCAGTGCCTGCACATGCAGCTGCGGCCGCATTTTTTCCTGAACTGCCTGAAGAACATCTATGCCTGCGCCCAGCGGCTGCGCTATCAGCAGGTGCAGGAGATGGCGCTGGCCGTCTCGGACTACATCCGGTATCTCTTCCGCGACAATATGAAGATGGTCACGCTGCGCGAAGAGCTCCGGTATGTGAAGAACTATATCGAGATTCAGCGCCTGAGCCTTTCCATGCCGCCCAGATGCGAATTCTCTGTGGATGAATCGCTGATGGAGCTTCCGGTGCCGCCGCTGTTTGTGGAATCCTTCGTAGAGAATGCGGTCAAGCACCAGTGGAAGCCGGACCGGCAGCTGGTGATTTCCGTGCGCGCGGTGACGCTGGAGGCGGAGGACGGCCGCTATCTGGACATCACGGTTCACGACAACGGCGGAGGATTCGCGCCGGATGTGCTGGAGCAGATCAACAATCTGCCCGAGGAATCCTTCTACCGGGAATATCACGTGGGTCTGACCAATCTGAAGCATCGCCTGCGGCTGATCTACGGTTCGCGCGCTGCGCTGGCATTTTACAACGACGTGAGCGGAGCGGTATGCGAGGTCATCTGTCCGCTGGATCCGGACAACGAAACGGGGGAGAGACGATGAATGTCTTGGTCGTAGACGATCTTTACGAGGTGGTTCAGGGCGTTGTGGACGGCGTCAGCTGGAAGACGATGGGCGTCGACGGGATCTTTACGGCGTACAGCGTGGAGGAGGCCCGCGAGGTGCTCGAGCGCAACGAAATCTCCCTGCTGCTGTGCGATATCGAAATGCCGCCCCACAGCGGCTTTGAGCTGCTGGAATGGATGCGCGAACAGGGCATGGACGCGGAATGTATCTTCCTGACCTCCCATGCGGAGTTTGAGTATGCGCGGCGCGCGGTGAAGCTGGGCAGCTTTGACTACATTCTGCAGCCCGCGCGCTATACGGATATCGAAGCGGCGGTGCAGCGCGCCATTGCCCGCATCGAGGACAAGCACCGCACCCGGGTCGCTGCGCAGTACGGCCAGTTCTGGCAGGAAAAGAGCAATCTGCTGGCGGAAGCCTGCGTGACCCGGTATCTGCGAAGCGGCGAGGAGCTGGACAGCTTTCTGGAGGAGCTGGGCAGACTGGGCGTGTCCATCGGCCATGCGACGGAGATCTGTCCGATCCTCGTTCAGGTGCACCGGGATACCCGCGCCGACGACGCCGACGCGCTCAAGGCGCTGTTTGCCGAATTTCTCGGGCGCACCGATGACACCCAGCTCATCGTCGGCATGGAGGAGGGCTGCTTTCTGGCGGTCTTCTTTGGCGGGAACGCCTGCTGGGCGGAGCTGGGCTCCGCGCTGGATCAGGTGTCCCTGCGCTGGGAGGAGGACGGACGGGGGCGGCGCCCGACCTGCTATGTGGGCGACGTCATTCTCCCAGACGGCCTGTGCGAGCAGCTGAAGCTGCTGCGCAAGCGCATGCAGGACAATGTGGCGCGGTACAGCGGCGTGTTCGCGCCCACCCAGCGCGAGGAGATCCTGCACTATGTCTACACCTTTCCGGACATGCGCCGCTGGGCGCGGCTGCTGGAGTCCGGCGAATGCGATCAGGTGCGGGAGGAGGCGCTGGACTATCTGCGCCAGCAGCGCGACGCGGGCAAGGTGAACGCGGAGTTCCTGGCGAAATTCCATCAGGACTTCATCCAGACCTTCTTCACCGTCGCGCAGGCCTACAAGACGCGCACCCACGACATCTTCTATGAGGAGTATCCGTTCAACGATTTTCTTCAGGCGTATACGTCCTATGACAAGATGGTCTCGCTGGTGCGGTTCGCGGTGGACTATGTGGCCCGGAAGATCGCCGGGCCGGCGAAGAACGAATCTCCGGTGGAGCAGGCAGTGCGCTACATTCAGCAGAACATTGAGCGGGATCTGCACCGGAGCGATGTGGCGGAGGCCATCTTCATGAACGCCGACCATCTGGCGCGGCTGTTCAAGAAGGAGATGGGCGTTTCGCTGCATGAGTTCATCATTCAGGAAAAGATGCGCGTGGCGGAATCGCTGCTGCGGGGCACCAATCTTCCGGTCAGTCTGGTGGCCTCCAAGGTGGGATATCCGAACTTCTCCTATTTCTCCCAGGCCTTCAAACGGCTCAACGGCATGTCGCCGGGAGAGTACCGCACCCGGAACCGTTGATCAAATCACTGTAAACACTGCATGCCGCGGTGACTGTTCCTGCAGAAAATGCCGATATATGCGCTGGCACACGGCGTTTCTACAGGTTGACAGGACGGGATATGCAGTGTTTGTTTTCCCAAAAGTCTGAATTTGAACAATCAAGCCCCGTTTTTTTATAGATACGGGTGGCGAGATTTCTTATAATTAAGTTACACTCACAAGTGAGAAAAGATGAAAGGAAGTACACACTATGAAGAAGCTGCTCATGGTCGTTCTGGCCCTGTCCCTGCTGCTCACCTCTGTGGCCGGCGTTGCCGTTGCTGAGGATCTGCGGGAAAAGGAACTGGTCACCCTCGACGTCATCATGATGGCCTCCGCCGGCAAGGACGGCTCCGGCGACGTCGTAGACGCGATCAACGCCTACCTCGAGGAGAAGCTCAACATTCACATCAACCTGACCTTCATCAGCTACGGCAACTACACCCAGCAGACCAACCTGCTGCTGAGCGCCGGCGAGGGCATCGACGTGTTCCCCGTCTACATGACTCCCCTGACCACCGTGGCCAACAACGGTCAGATCCTGCCCCTGAACGACCTGCTGGCGGAGTACGGCCAGGGCATCGTCGAGCAGATCGGCGAGGAGTTCCTGAACTGCGGCAAGGTCGAGGACGAGATCTTCGGCATCACCACCGGCCGCGACCTGGCAGCGTCCTACGGCTTCGAAATGCGCAAGGACATCTGCGACAAGTACGGCATCGACTATGAGAACATCACCACCCTGGAGCAGCTGCATGACGCGCTGGCGATCGTGCACGAGAACGAGCCGAACCTGGTCTGCGTCGTTCCCTCCAACGGCGAGCTGGTCCGCAACTGGGGCTGGGATCCGCTGGGCGACGCCAGCACGCCTCTGGGCGTCCTGATGGACATGGGCCAGAGCGACACCGTCGTCAACCTCTTTGAGACCGAGTTCTACAAGGAGTTCGTCACCACCATGCGCCAGTGGTACCTCGAGGGCCTGATCATGGCGGACGCCGTCTCCAACACCGAGAGCGTCGGCACCATGATGGGCGCGGGCACTGCCTTCGGCGGCTTCATGAACCTGAAGCCCTACTTCAACGTTCAGGAGACCACCAACTACGGTACCGAGATCGTGGTCAGCGAAATCGTTCCCGCCTTCTCCTGCACCTCCAACGTCTCCATGGCGACCTGGGCCATTTCCAGCTCCACCAGATATCCCGAAGCCTGCATGAAGCTGCTCAACCTGATGTACACCGATCCGGTTCTGGAGAACCTGATGATCTACGGCATCCAGGACGTGCACTACGTCGTGAAGGGCGATGCCGCCAACGGCCAGAACATCATCGGCTATCCCGAAGGCATCGACGCCACCACCACCACCTATCGTCCCTCCGGCGGATGGCTGTGGTGCAACCAGTTCATCGGCCACGTCTGGGAAGGCAACCCCGCCGACTACTGGGATGTGACCCGCGAGTTCAACGAGACCGCGATCAAGTCCAACGCGTTCGGCTTCACCTGGGATTCCTCCAATGTCCGCAACCAGGTGACCGCCTGCACCAACGTGATGCAGAAGTACCATCAGGCGCTCATGTGCGGCGCCGTCGATCCCGAGGAAACCCTGCCGAAGTTCAATCAGGAGCTGAAGGACGCGGGCATCGATGACATCATCGCCGACAAGCAGGCGCAGTACGACGAGTGGCGCGCCGCCAACGGCAAGTAACCATCGCCGCATAACCGGCATTCCTTCCGGAAAGAGGGCTTCGGAGATAAGCTCCGGAGCCCTCTTTGCATCAGCCGGCCGTGTCCGTTCGGACGCAGAAAGGAGAAGAACATGTCCGCCATCGCACCCTCTGCCGGGAAGAAGGCTTCCTTCGGCATCCGGTTCAAGCGCAGCATCCCGCTGTATCTGATGGTGCTGCCGGGGCTCGTTTACCTGATCATCAACAACTACATTCCCATGTTCGGTATCATCATCGCGTTCAAGAACGTGAACTGGCGCAAGGGCATCCTCGCCAGTCCCTGGGCCGGATTCAGCAACTTTGAATATCTGTTCAAGACCAAGGACGCTTGGACGATCACCCGCAATACCCTGTGCTACAATCTGGTGTTCATCGTTCTGGGCACGGTGCTGGCCATCGCGGTGGCCATATTGCTCAATGAGATCCGCTCCAAGCGGCTCAAGCAGGTGTATCAGACCGTGTTCCTGCTGCCCTATCTGATCTCGATCGTGGTGGTGAGCTATCTGGTATACGCGATGCTCTCCATCGATTCCGGCTTTGTCAACCGCACCATCCTGACGGCCATGGGCAAGGACGCCGTCGCGTGGTACACCGAGCCGAAATACTGGCCGTTTATTCTGGTGATCGTCTATCTGTGGAAGACCTTCGGCTACAACTCCATCGTGTACTATGCGACGCTGATGGGCGTGGACGAGAGCTACTACGAGGCCGCTGCCATCGACGGCGCGAACCGCTGGCAGCAGATCTGCCATGTGACGATGCCTGCGCTGACGCCCACCATCATCACGCTGACGCTGCTGTCCATCGGCAAGATTTTCTATTCCGACTTCGGTCTGTTCTATCAGGTGCCGATGAACTCCGGCCCGCTGCTGGATGTGACCAACACCATCGATACCTATGTCTACCGCGGCCTGATCCAGCTGAACGATCTGGGCATGTCTTCCGCGGCGGGCGTCTATCAGAGCGTCGTGGGCTTTGTCCTGGTGCTGACCGTGAACTATATCGTCGGCCGCGTGGACAAGGACAACGCGCTGTTCTGAGAAAGGAGGGCTTGACGGTGGTTGAAAAGAAGAGCAGTTTCTATTTCTTTGCAAACGTCTTCATGATGTTTCTGCTGATCTGCAGCATCTTCCCCTTCGCGCTGCTGGTGATGTCTTCGCTGACGGAGGAGAAGACGCTGATTCAGAACGGCTACTCGCTGTTCCCCGCGAAGTTCGGTCTGGACAGCTACATCTACATGTTCAAGAGCGGCTCCAGCATCATCCGCGCCTACGGCATTACCATGCTGGTGACGGTGGTGGGCACCTGCTCGGGCATGCTGCTGACCATGCTGCTGGCCTATCCGCTTTCGCGCAAGGAGTTCTTCGGGCGCGAGATTCTGGCCTTTATCGTGTTTTTCACCATGCTGTTCAACGGCGGACTGGTGCCCACGTACATCATGTACACCCGATATTTCCACTTGCGGAATACGCTTTGGGCGCTGATCATTCCATCGCTGCTGGTGAACGCGTTCTACGTCATCATGATGCGCACCTATTTCAGCACCAACATCCCCGATGCGGTGGTGGAGGCCGCGCGCATCGACGGCGCGGGAGAATGGCGCACGCTGTTTCAGATCGTGCTGCCCATGTCCGTGCCGATGATCGCGACGCTGGCGCTGCTGATCGGTCTGGGCTACTGGAACGACTGGAAGAACGGCCTGTACTATCTGACCGACAGCAACCTGTTCTCCATCCAGAACATTCTGAACCGCATGCTTCAGGACGTGCAGTTTTTGAAGAGCGGCGCGGGCGGATCCAATGCCAGCGAGATCGCGGCCACGCTGCCCAGCACCGGCATCAAGATGGCCATCGCCGTGGTCGGCGCACTGCCGGTGATGGTGGTCTATCCCTTCTTCCAGAAGTTCTTCATCAAGGGCATTACCATCGGCGCGGTCAAGGGCTGATCGCGCAGAAAGGAAGATTTCCATGAAAGTCGGCATTCAGCTTTATTCCGTCAAGGACATGATCGCAAAGGATCACATCGAGGCCTTCAAGAAGGTCGCCGGCATCGGCTACAAGTGCTGGGAGGTCTGTCAGCTCTACGGCCGCACGGACATTCCGTGGAACTACGGCCTGCAGATGCCGCCCGAGGAGGCGAAGTCGTTTGTGGCTTCCCTCGGCGTCGAAGTGGTCGGCAGCCATCTGACCTACGAACAGACCCAGGACGAGGCCTACCTGGAGGACTATCTGTCCTACATGGAGCAGATCGGCTGCAAGGCCGCAGGCCTCGGCGCAGCCTACTTCCCCTACATGGACATGGACGATCTGAAGCGCCAGTGCGACCACTTCAACCGTCTGGGCGAGAAGTGCAAGGCGCATGGCATGCGCTTCTACTACCACAATCACTTCCAGGAGTTCCAGCGCTTCGGTGAGAAGACCGTCTACCAGCGCCTGATGGAGGGCACCGATCCCGGACTGGTCTGGTACGAGCTGGACACCTACTGGTGCATGCGCGCCGGAATGGATCCTGCGCAGGTCATCCGCGACAACGCGGGACGCATCTGCTTCATCCATCAGAAGGACTTCCCGAAGAACTTCCGCAACCCGGCGAACCTCTATTCCTACGCCATCGACCCCAATGCGAACCTCGACCGCAGCGCCCTGCGCGGCGTGAGCGAGCCCGACGGCTTCGCGGAGGTGGGCACCGGCTGCATGGACATTCAGGGCATCCTGGATGCTGCAAACGCCTCCGGTGTGCAGTGCGTGATCCTCGAGCAGGATCGCACCGCGCTGACCGAGGAGGAGAGCATCACCATCAGCATGAACGCCTTCCGCCGTTACAGCGGCATCGAATGGGATTGATCAAAACTGCATATTCCCGGGAAGAACCATGCGGCCGACAAAACTGTCGGCCGCATGAGCTTTATCCAAGGAGATGAAAGTTATTTCTTCGGTTGTCCGGCCATTTCGCGCAGTTCCCGTTCGCAGAAATCGCACAGCTCGCGGGCGTATTCGGCGCTGGCGGATTCCGCGACGATGCGGAACTCCGGTCGCTGCTCGTCCGGGCACACCCATGCCCAGCCGCCATCGCGCTGAAAACGCACGCCGCCGCCCAACTCTGCGTCGCGCTCCCGCTCCGCAAAGGCGTGCAGGATGCGCCCCGTCTCGGAGACGGGCACGTCTACGGTGCGGCTGCGCCGGTGTACGCAGGGCATCGACCTTCGCCAGTCCTCCAGAGAGAGGCTGCTTTCCGTCAGCAGCGACAGCGCGCTCAGCGCGGAGCGCACGCCGTCGAACCAGAGCATAAACTGGTATTGCGAGTGATCCGCCAGAGCGTTCATCCACAGCGAGGTCTCCCCGGCGACATAGACCGCCCGGGCGCGATAGCGCTCGGCCAGCTCGGCGGCGGCGCGGGTGGCGGACACCGGCAGCAGCAGCTCCCGCTCGCCGGCTTCCAGCGCGATCCACGCGTACATCAGCTGCTGCTCGGCCTCGTTGAGCGCGCTGCGCTCGTCGCTGAGCACGGCGGTCTCGCCGGGATCGTCCAGCCAGACGCCCAGCTCGCCCGGCGCAAGCTCCATCATGTCGTCCTCCCAGCCTGCGCGCACCGTCAGCCCTGTGCGGGAAAAGGCGCGCTCGGCGAGGGACAGCAGATGGGGATCCTGGGCGTGAATGGCGATCTTCCGGGCGGACTTCGGATCGGCGCGAAAGCAGGCCGCGGCGTCCGCGATATAGGAGATCTCCGTCTGCCCTGCGGAAAGCACGGGGCGCGTCAGGCCGGTGAAGGGGCCGGAGTAGTCGTGACGCGCGTTCATGGTGTTGACGGCGCGCTGGAGCTTCGCGGGCAATCGCGCGCCGTTTTCAATCAGGGGAATGAGCCGGCTGTCGGCCACCAGTGCGGCGGCGTCGGTGTGCAGTGCGCTCTGGGCGTGGCGCAGCTGGGGGAGCGTGCACACGCCCGCGTCGACGATCTGCACGCCCTGGGCCATTGCGCCCGCCGCCACGGCATGCCACAGCGCGTCGGAGACGGTGGAGGCGCCGCGTCCCAGCAGCAGTTCGCGAGGCTTGAGCACGGACGCGCACGCCTGCGCAGCGCGGGCGGCCTGGGAGGGAGAGGACAGCGCAAAGGATCCCGCCGCAAAGCCCTCTGCCCGGCGTCCGCCCCAGACGAGATTGGATTCCAGCCGCTCGCCGTCGGCGGCGCACTTGCCCGGCCACAGCTTTACGCCGGGCAGAATGACGGCGCGCTCACCGGCGGACGCGCCGGTGCCGAGCACGCTCTCCTCATAGGCCTGCGCGCCCGTGGCCAGCAGCGCGTGCGCGCCCAGCACGCAGGCCCGCGCCTGGGCATGGGTCTCCACCTGCGCGCCGGGCCAGAGAATGGAACGCTTCAGACTCGCGTGCTGTCCCACGAGGCAGTTCTCGCCTACGACGGTATATGGGCCGATGTGTGCGCCCGCTCGCACCTGCGCGCCGCCCGCGATGAGACAGGGCGGCTCCAGCACGGCGGTGCGATCCACCGACGCGCCGGGCAGAATGACTGTGCCGCCGGGGCGGGGCGACAATCCATCCAGATGAATCTCGCCGTCCATGGCGGCGATGTGCGCGCCGAGGTAGGCGTTGACGTCGCCGATATCGCACCAGTAGCCGTCCATCACATAGCCGAAGACCGCTGCGCCCTCGCGAACGAGCTGGGGAAACAGGTCGTGTCCGAAGTCATAGGGTTCGCCGGAGGGGATTTTATCGAGAATCTCCGGTTCGAGGATATAGATGCCGGTGTTGATCGTGTCGGAGAGCACGTCGCACCGGCCGGGTTTTTCATAAAAGCCGTTCACGCGGCCGTCGGCTTCGGTGGAGACGACGCCGTATTCGGACGGATTCTCCTCTCTGCGGAGCACCAGCGTGGCCAGTGCGCGCCGGGCGCGATGAAACGCAACGGCGGCGGTGACGTCCAGGTCGGTCACGCCGTCGCCGGAGAGCACGATGAACGTTTCGTCCAGAAAATCTGAAACCTGTTTTACGCCGCCTGCGGTTCCCATGGGCGTCGGCTCGATGGAATACCGGATTTCCACGCCGAAGTCCGCGCCGTCGCCGAAGTAGTCCGTTATGGCGTCGGGCAGATATCCCAGCGTGGCGGCGATCCGGGTGACGCCGTGGGCGCGCAGCAGCGCCAGCGCATATTCCATGACGGGCCGGTCCATCAGCCGCATCATCGGTTTCGGGCAATCGCAAGTCAACGGACGCAGGCGAGAGCCTTCGCCGCCTGCCATGATGATCGCCTTCATGTGATTTCCACATCCTCTGTCTTGAAGTTTACGCACGCCTTTGATGCGCATAAAAATACCGCATAGCAGTATCTATGCGGTATTTTTGCCGGTAGTACGGTTTTTCATTCAAAACAGAAATTTTACCTGAAAACCATGGATGAAACGCGGCGTGAAGGGCGATGCGGAGCTGCATTTCCGGAAAAAACGCAGAATTGAACAAATGATCGATGATCTGCTTGACAAAATGCGCAGGATCGTCTATACTGGAGATGGAAATGATAAGGAAAGGTTAATTATATTTTCTGCGAGGACGTCCTGTCGCCATGGAGAGGGAAGGGAGGCTGCGAAGATGAAGCTGTTCGAGAAGCTGTTTGGAGGCGGACGAAAGGAGTCTGCTCGGAACCGGAAGCGTTCAAAGCCGGGCAACGACGTATTTGCGCCGATTCCGGGCACGCAGGAGTTTGCGAGGATGAACTCCCTGCATCCCGGCGCGCTGAATGCAAACGTCATTCCCAAGCTCAATCTGGAGTGGATGAACGAGAAGAACCAGAGCGACTGACGCATAAGACACCGTCCCATGCCGGGGCGTTTTTTTTATTCGATGACGGAGTTCAGGGCGGTTGACAGGGGAAAAAACACGGGGTATACTGAAAGCAGATCACGAAAGGCGGGGAGAATTCATGAGAAGAGTGGCTGCATGGCTGATGGCGGCGCTGCTGCTGATGACGGTGTTTGGCGCGCTGGCAGAGGAGTATTATCCGGAGATGACGGTGGTGAACTGCGAGGATTGGGTATCGCTGCGCCAGTCTCCGGACAAGTCGTCCAAACGGCTGAAGAAGGTGCCGCTGGGCGCGACGGTGACGGAGTGCACCCGCGTTTCCGGCAATTTCTTCAGATGCCAGTATGAGGGTGTGCAGGGATATGTGCTGGCGGAGTATCTGCGGGCGAATACCTCCGTGCTGCCTCCGCTGGGTGCGGATGGCGCGCTGGGGGAGATGAAGGTCGTCAACTGCCAGGCGTGGGTGTCGCTGCGCCGCACGCCGAGCACGACGGCGGACCGGATCGCCAAGGTGCCGCTGGGCGCGACGGTGTCCAACTGCTCCCGCGCAACGGATCGCTTTATTTATTGCGAGTACAATGGCGTGAAGGGCTATGTGCTCAGCGAGTATCTGATGTCTGCAGGCGCTGCGTCCAGCGCGCAGCAGGTGCTGAGCTTTGGCAAAGTCGCCCTGAACGCAAACGTCAATGGCTATACCGTCGTCGCCGCGCGGAGCTGGGGTTCGAGCTCCGAGACGATGCGGCTGGCCTGCTTCGACAGTCTGGGCAGGAAATGCTGGAGCCGGGACGTCGCCGTTCCCTATGCGACGGAGCTGGACAGCACGGCGGCGTTCATTGGCGGCACGCAGGAAGCGCCGATGGTGATGGCTTACAATGCCGCAGAGGGCCTGTACGCGCTGGATCTGGTCACGGGCACGGAGCAGTGGCTGGTTTCCAGGAGCATGGTCGACCTTGGCGGCAGCCTGTCCTGGGCGGTGCGCGCGGATGGAACGATGTACATCGGCGGCTACTACGGCCCGGATCCCGTGGCGATTTCGGCGGACGGCGCGGTGCTGTGGGAGGCCGACGCGCGGCACGACGCGTATTGGATGACGGAGATTTCCCTCACCAGCGAGTACGTCGTCACGAGCTATGATTGCATTGACGGCCCTGAGGCTTCCGGCCGCATCGGGTATACCTATGATGGAAAGATGAGCTGGGTGGAGTGGGACTGAGCCCGGCGTACAGGGAAAAGAATCGGGGCGGCGTTCGAATGGCGAACGCCGCCCCGGTCAATTCGCGGATTTCTTGAGCAGCCGCTCCAGGGTGCCGACGTCCATGAGATTGACGGACTGGAACTGGCCCTTGTAGAAGACGGCCCAGTTGTTGAATACGCAGGGCATCGCCTTGGCCTTCTCCAGCGTGTCCACCAGGATGAAGTCGGATGGCACGGCGTTGGCTTCGCAGTACTGCCGGAGCGCTTCGACCTTTTGCAGAATGAAGGGACACTGCATGTCGTAATAGACGGTCAGCTCGGGGCGGTCGATCTGCTGCCGCTTTGCGCCGGGTGCGAACCGGGGCTTTGAGCCGTCGAAGGACAGCGCCAGCAGCTCATAGCCGTCGTCCGTGGTATCCACGGTTTCGAAGCCGAATCTGCGCGCAAAGGCCTGGTCGGAGAGCCAGGCCTTCTGCTTGGCGGCGCCCAGCATGCAGACGCCGGATTTGCCCTGGGCGCGGGCGTCGGCCAGACAGTATTCCATCAGCGATCGGCCAATGCCCTTTCCCTTGCAGTCGCCGGTGACCCACAGGCAATAGATGTAAAGATAGTTGTCGCCGGTTATGGGCGTCCAGGCGGTTTCCAGAGGCGCATATTCGATGAAAGCCGTGGCCTTCTCGTCCAGCTTGCGGAAGACGTGACCTTCCCGAAGCCGCTCTGCCAGCCAGCGGCGCTTGGCTTCCACACCGGGATGCGCCTTTTTGCTGCGAATGATGCAGCACAGATGTTCATTGGCGAGATTCTCAGGGGTCAGATTCACGAAATCAGCGCACATAAAGAGATCCTCCCGAATGCTGTGTTCGGGAGGATTATAGCATATGGACGCGGGGAAGTCCAGCGGAGATTGCGCGCGGCAGGCTAGTGCAGAGGCAGGATGTCCCTGGCGCTGATGCTCAGATTGACGGCCTGTCCGTTTTCCAGAAGCGCCTGATTGTCGAACAGGATCTCGCCCTTGAGCTCTGTGCCGCCGACGTCGATGGAATAGCGCACGACGTCGCCGTGGGGGATGCTGTCGCGGATGACGCCCTCCAGATAGACGCCGCCCTGGGTGTGGTCGAAGGGAACGGAGGAGATGTGAACCGCCTCGGGGCGGATGGCGACGCTGGTGCAGCCGGAGGGCACGGCGATCCGGTCGGAGAAGAAGGAGGCGTCCAGAATGTTGTAGCTTCCGATAAAGGAGGCGGCAAATTTCGTGGTGGGGTGCGTATACATCTCCACGGGCGTGCCGAACTGTTCGATGCGGCCCACGTTGAACAGGTAGATCCGGTCGCTCATGACCATGGCCTCCTCCTGATCGTGGGTGACGAAGATGGTGGTGATGCCGCGCTCCTTCTGAATCCGCCGGATCTCGCTCTGCAGACTCTTGCGCAGCTGAGCGTCGATGGCGGAGAGGGGCTCGTCCAGCAGCAGCACCTTCGGATTGGTGACCAGCGCGCGGGCCAGCGCGGCGCGCTGCTGCTGGCCGCCGGAGAGCTGGGCGGGATAGCGCCGGGCGAAATCCCCGAGGCCGACGATCTCCAGCATTTCGGCCACCTGTTCCCGAATCCGCTTCTTCGGAACGTGGGCGACCTCCAGTCCGAAGGCGACGTTTTTCTCCACGGTCATCGTCGGAAAGAGGCTGTATTGCTGAAAGACCATGCCGATGTTCCGCTCGCGGGGGGAAAAGCCGGTGACGTCCTGGGCGTCCAGCACGATCTGCCCTTCCGTGACGGTTTCCAGCCCGGCCAGACAGCGCAGCAGCGTGGACTTTTCGCAGCCGGAGGGTCCCAGCAGCGTCACCAGCGAGCCGCGCTCGATTTCCAGCGATACGCCCTTCAGCGCTTCAAAGGAGCCGTAGCTCTTGTGGATGTTGATGATTTCGATATACGGATAAGACATGGTACTTCCTCCTCACTTGGCGCTGTGAACGCGGCTGCGCTTTTCCTGGCTGTGCCTCCGCAGGGTGAATACCGCAAAGGAGATCAGCAGGTTGATCGAGAAGATCACGACGATCATGGCACTGCTCAGCTGACCTTCGACGGAGCGGGAGTTCATCAGCAGCACCATGGCGGTGGTCCAGTAGCTTCCGGCCAGGATCTTGATGACGACATAGTCGCCGATCAGTCCGGCCAGCGACATCATGGCGGAGATCACAACGCCGGAGAGCAGCGACGGCAGAATCGTCCGCACGAAGGCGTACAGCTTGCCAGCGCCCAGGATTTCGGCGGCTTCCAGCATCCGGGGAACGTTGACGGTGTTCAGACTGTTGCGCACGCCGGTGTAGATGTGGGGCATGATGCAGATGCAGTACACGCCGGAGAGCATGATGATGCGATTGCCGAGAAAGCCCGTCTGGGCGGAGTACATCGTCAGCACCGCTACGGCGAGAATCACGCCCTGAATGGTGTAGGGGGCCATGCACAGCGTCTGAACAAGCCGCTCCAGCTTCGGCGCGTATACCGTGCAGACGTACAGCGCCAGCGTGACCGCGCAGGTGGTGATGAGGATCGGAATCACCGAGATGATCAGCGCGCGGCCAATGGAGGGCAGAAACCGGGGATCCTCAAAGATTTCCAGAAAGAATTTCAGCGTGAAGCTCCGGGGCAGCAGGTCCGTCCAGGCGGTGCAGAACGCATAGACGAACGTACAGAGCACCGGGATCAGCAGGTACAGACCGACCGCGATGAGCACTGCGCAGGCAGCGCCGTTTCTTCTTTTCATTTGGCCATCCTCCTGTCCAGCATCCATTTGACGAGGTTGCATGCGCCCATCACCGCGACCAGAATCAGCAGCATGATCGTGGAGAGCGCGCTGCCCAGCTCCGGCTGAAGCTTTACGTCGCCGACAAACATGCTCTGAATCTTGATCGGCAGCAGCAGAAAGGAGTTGCTGACCAGCGCGTATACGCAGTTGAACGCGGTCAGCGCATTGGCAAACAGAATGGAGAAGGTGCTCAGCAGACTGGGCGCCAGCACGGGAATGCCCACCCTCAGCCAGAAGGTCGTGCTGGAAGCCTTCATCAGCGCGGCCGATTCCTTCCATTCCACCTTGATGGCCTCAAAGGCGGGCAGCAGGAGCAGCGTGCCCAGGGGAATCTGGAAATAGATATACATGAAGATCAAACCGTCGCGGCTGTACAGGTCAAAGTCCGCCAGAAAGCCGATGTTCAGAATCCGGCCGACGTTGACCAGCACGCCCGCGCTGCCCAGAATGATGATGAACGCAAAGGCCAGCGCGACGCCGCCGAAGTTCGACGTGATGTTCAGCAGCGAAAGACCGACGCTCTGGATCTTTGGCGAAACCTTGGTCAGCGAAAGCGCGGTCAGAAAGGAAATCGCCAGTCCGGCAAAGGCGGAGAGCAGGGAAACGTACATGCTGTTGCGGATGCAGGTGAGATAGACCTTCTTGGAGAGCACGGCCTGGTAGTTCTCCACGGAAAGCATGGTGGTTCCCGGCGAATAGAAGCCGCGCACCACGATGAAGGCCAGCGGTACCACCTCATAGATGCCGACGATGATCAGGAACGGAAGCAGGGGACAGTACCGGCTCAGGCGTTTGATGGTTTTCATGGTTCTCTCCTCCGGATCTGATTGGGAATCATGGCCGCGGCGGGCGAAAGTCCCAGCAGAGCGCACAGCAGCGGCGCGACGGTCAGTTGGGAGAGCGGCTCTGCGGAAAAGTCGCCGTATTCCACGGCGTCGGAAAAGATGTATATCGGAACGTCGCGCTGTTCGGGAAGCGTGCCGCCGTGAATTCCCTGCGCGTCCATGCCATGATCGGCGGTGACGACGACGGAGTAGCCCATTTCGCGCCATGCCTTCAGTCGCGCCGCAATCAGCAGTCCGGCGTTCATCACGCTATAGCGGTACTGGATGCTCTCCGAGCCATGCCGGTGTCCGGCGTAGTCGATGTTCATCGGATGGATCAGCAGGAAGTCCGGCCGGTATTGATCGACCAGGAAATCCGCGTCTGCGAACAGATGGGAGTCCGGATATTGATCCTCACAATAGAAGATGCCGTGCTGAATCGCCCCTTCGCCATCCAGACAGAAGCGCTGGCGGGCCGGATCGAAGGGGCCGTCTCCGATATACAGCTCGCGCATCCATCCATAGGCCGCGGCGGCGGTGGTCAGGCCCTGCTGCTGGCAGAGCGAGAACAGGTTCGGGCATCTGCTGGGCCGCCGGGTGTCGTTGGTGAAAATTCCGTGCGCGCCGGCCTCGAGACCGGTCAGGATGGTTTCATACATCGGCCGCGACAGCGAGGGCAGACGGCCGGTCGCCTTGTATTTGGCGCAGGCGCCCGCTTCCACGGCCTGTTCCAGAGTTCCGGCATAGCGCGCTGCAGCGTCGTATCCGCAGGCGTCCAGCAGGATCAGAATCGCCTTTCCCATGGCTTTCATCCTCCGTATTCAATCAGATTGCTTGCCCTTCGCAGGAAACAGAAAGGAGCCGCCGCATTTCTGCGGCAGCTCCTTTGCTGCGGGGAACCGGTTTTACTGCGGAAGGCTGGGGATGACCTCTTCCTCCCAGGCCTGGGACATGTACGCCACGGATTCGGTCCAGGCGTCGTAGTCCTCGATGAAGCGGGCGTTGGCATATTGCTCGTCGGGAATCATCGCGGCCTGAAGCTCCTCGGGCAGTTCGACGTCGCGCACCGGCTTGGCGTAGCCGCGGGCCAGATTGATCTGACCGGCGTCGGAGAAGATGTATTCCCGGGCGAGGGCAGCGCCCCACGGGTTCGGCGCGTATTTGTTCAGCACGGTGGTATAGCCGGACTGAATGGCGCCGTCGCTGGGAATGCAGATATCAAAGCTCATGTCCGGGTTGTTGGCCAGAATGGTGTCGCGGCGCTGCAGGGCCAGATAGTCCCAGGTCACCATGACGGCGATCTCGCCCTTTTCCAGACGGGCGGTGGAGGCGTCGCCGGTGTCGATGCGGCCGGCCTCCGCCAGCTCGATGAAGAAATCGATGCCGGGCTGCACGTCGGCTTCGCTGCCGCCGAAAGCGAGCGCCGCGGACAGCACGGAGCACTGGGAGGACGCGCCGACGGTCACATCGCCGATGCTGACCTTGTAATCCCCTTCCAGAATGTCCGCCCAGCTCGCAGGCGGCGTATCGACCAGCGAGGTGTTGGTGATGAAGGCGATCGTGCCGTAGTAGGCCATGATGCAATAGCCGTCGTCATCCAGCCTGGCAAAATCGGGGATGGTATCCCAGGTGGTGGGCTTGTAGGGCTGCACCACGTCCATTTCCAGCGCGACGGGCGCATAGCTCTGGCCGACGTCGCCGATGTCCTTGGTGCCCGCGCCGCTCTCCGCGGCGAACAGGGCCAGCTCCTCTCCGGAGCTCATGTCGATGTCGCTGTGCGTGATCCCGTAGGTTTCCAGAATATCGCCCCAGGTTTCACCCCAGTTGGCCCAGTCGTCCGGCATGCCGACCGACTGGATGTCGCCGATCTCTTGCGCCTTTGCAATGATCTCATCAAGAGTTGCGTCGTTCAGGCTGACCGATTCCGCCTGCGCCGCGACCAGCGCGCACAGTGCGATTGCGAATACGAGCAGGAGCGGGAACGTCTTCTTCATGGTCATCCATCCTTTTCAAGATTTTTCGGCGTATTCCCATCGCTCAGCTTCCCGGGCTGCCGAACGATGGGCGAATTATAGCACCGTGTAAAATGCGTGTCAAGCGGCGGCGTCCGGATGAAATGCAGGAAAACCAATCAACCTATTTGTTTTGAGTGATTTTCTTGCAGGCCGTATACGATTCTGCGCCAAAACGGGCAATGTGATCGATTCGGGAGGAAGCATTTTGGAGGGTTTGGGCAACCGGGAGGGCAAACCGTCAAGATCCTGTAAGCGCCGGAACCCGGAAAAAGAGCGCTCCCCGGACCGGAGCCGGGACAGAGGGCAGGTACGGAAATGCAAAATGAGATGGATTCGGGCAAATGCAAATTGCAAAATACGGGAAAATGAGGTGGGATTCCGCCATTTTTATGGATGAAAATGAATTGTAAAAATGAAAAATGCAGAATGGCGGGCGGCGGGTTGACAAGTCGCTCAGGACAATGTAAAATAGGCCAAAGCTCGCGAGAGGGGGGAGCCGCATGGCGCAGAGTATTCTCAGCATCGGCATTGACATCGGAACGAGCACATCCCAGATGATCATCAGCCGGCTGACTATCGGCGACAGCTCCGGCATGTTCAGCAAGGCGGATGTCCGGGTGCTGCGCAGGGAGGTGCTGTACGCCAGCCCGATTCGCTTTACGCCGCTGCTGGATGGGAGCACCATCGATCTGCCGGCGCTCAAGCGCTTCGTCGACGAGTGCTACCGCAGCGCGGGCGTGGAGCGGAGCGAAGTGGCCACTGGCGCGGCCATCATCACCGGAGAGGCGGCGCGCAAGCAGAACGCGGACGGCGTGCTGAATGCCCTGTCGGAATGCGCGGGAGAATTTGTGGTCGCGACGGCCGGTGCGGATCTGGAGGGCGTGCTGGCCGGAATGGGCGCAGGCGCCTGCGCCCATTCCCGGGAGCGTGCGGGCAGGTTTCTGAACCTGGACATCGGCGGCGGCACCACGAACGCCGCGATCTTTGAAAACGGAGCGCTGCTGGACAGCTATGCGCTGGATATTGGCGGCCGCCTGGTGAGACTGGCGGCGGATGGCACGGTTCTGTATGTGTCCGACCGGCTGAAACCGCTGATGGCCTGGCGGGGCATTGGACTCGATCCCGGACGGCGGGCGGACTGGTGCGAGCTCGTGCGGCTGTGCGAAGCCATGGCGGAGGTGCTGTCGAAGCTTTGCCGGGGAGAGGCGCTGGAGGACGCGGAATCCGCGCTGTTCATCGGCCATGCGGCGAAGGCGGACTGCCTGCCGGATCGGTGCTCGTTTTCCGGCGGCGTATCCGAATACGTCTACGGGAACGCGCCGGTGGCGGATTTTGAACAGCTGGTTTTCGGAGATATCGGCCCGCTGCTGGGCCAGTGCATCCGGGAGCGGTTTGCGCAGGACGGAATTGCCGTACAGCCGACAGAGGAGCGCATCCGGGCGACGGTCGTGGGCGCGGGATGCCACTCGCTGCGGCTCAGCGGCAGCACGGTGATCTGCGATGCGGAGGCGCTGCCTCTCCGGAACCGGCCCGTGGTGCGGGTCTTTCCGGGCGAGGAGGATTACAGCCGCCTGGCGGAGCTGGCGCAGCCTGCGCTGGCGCGCTGCGAGGGAAGGCGTGCGTGCCTGTGGTTTCGCGGGCCGGTCTCGCCCGGGTATCGGCAGATTCTGGAGATGGCCCGTCAGCTGGTCGCGCTGGCGGACGAGGAGGGCCTTCTGACGGTGGCGGTGGAAAACGACTTTGCAAAGGCGCTGGGCATGGCCATCCGGCGCATGGACGGCGCGCCTCGCCGCCTGATCTGCCTCGATCGCATTCGCCTGGATATGGGCGACTATATCGATATTGCCCGTCCGGTGGCTGGTGTGGTTCCTGTGGTCATCAAGACACTGGTTTACGAAACGCCTTCTTAACGTTTGCTCCGGGAAAAAAGACCGGCTGGGTATTGACAGAAGGCGAAAAATGGATTAGGATAGACAGCAATAGACTTCATCCTGCACAGACAAGGGCGCCTATGCCAGCGGCATGGCGCCCTTGTTTGCAACGGGATGTCCGGAGGTGTCGATTTGAAGCTGAACGTCAGACTGTATGGAAGCGGCTATCGGTTTTCATCCGTCAAGGAGGTGCTGGCCAAGGCCAACGAGCCCAAGTCCGGCGATGTGCTGGCGGGCGTCGCTGCGGAGAACGACCGCGAGCGTGTGGCTGCCAAGATCGTGCTGAGCGAACTGACGGTGCACGATCTGCGCGAAAATCCCTCGGTTCCCTATGAACAGGATTCCGTTACGCGGATCATTCAGGACGATCTGGACGAGGCGGAGTACCGGCGGATCGAGGGAATGACCATCGGCGAACTGCGGGAATGGATGCTGGACGAGGAAACCTCGGGCGATGATATCCTCAAGGCCTCCCGGGGAATGACCAGCGAGGTGATCGCAGGCGTCAGCAAGCTCATGGGAAATCTCGATCTGGTGTATGCCTCCCGAAAGATCGAGGTGCGCTCGCACTGCAACACGGATTTCGGACTGCGGGGCTGCTTCGCGTCCCGGCTGCAGCCGAATCATCCGACGGACGAGCCTGCGGGCGTGCTGGCTTCGACGCTGGAGGGACTCAGCTACGGCATTGGCGATGCGCTGATCGGCCTGAATCCCGCGACGGATTCGGTGGAGAACACCGCGGCGATCATGAATCTGTTTTATGAGACGCGGATGCGGTACGAAATTCCAACCCAGACCTGCGTGCTGGCGCACGTGACCACCCAGATGAAGGCTGTTCGGGCGGGAGCGAAGGCGGATCTGTGCTTTCAGTCCATCGCGGGATCGGAAAAGGCGCTGAGCGCCTTCGGCGTGAGCACCGGCCTGCTGGAGGAGGCGCAGCAGATGTTCCGGGAGATGGGCTCCGGCGAGGGCCCGAATGTGATGTACTTCGAGACCGGTCAGGCCTCGGAGCTGTCGTCCGACGCGCACTTCGGCGCCGATCAGCAGACGATGGAATCGCGCTGCTATGGCCTGGCGCGGCATTACAAGCCCTTCCTGCTGAATTCCGTGGTGGGCTTTATGGGGCCGGAATATCTGTACGACGGACGCCAGCTCATCCGCGCAGGACTGGAGGACAATTTCTGCGCGCGGGTGCACGGCGTGCCCATGGGCTGCGACGTCTGCTATACCAATCACATGAAGGCCGATCAGAACGACGTGGACAGCCTGACGCTGCTGCTGGCCAACGCCGGCTGCAACTATGTGATGGGCCTGCCCTGCGGGGACGACGTGATGCTGATGTACCAGTCCGACGGCTTTCACGACATCGCCTGCGTGCGGGAACTGCTGGGCCTGCGGCCGCTGCCGGAATTCGAGGCCTGGATGGAGCGCGCCGGGATCTGGGAGAACGGCCGTCTGACCCGCCGCGCCGGCGACGCGAGCCTGCTGATGACCATGAACGGGGGTGCTGTGCGATGAACGATCAGTGGATCGGGGACCTGACGGACCCCTCTCTGCCCCGGGAGATCGGCGTGTCCAATCCGGCGGATCGGGCGGAGCTGGTTCGCATGCAGACGGTCACGCCCGCGCGCATCTGCGTCGGACATGCCGGGCCGCGCTATCGCACCCGCACCGCGCTGCGCTTCCGCGCGGATCAGGCGGCGGCTGCGGACGCCGTATTCAGCGAGGTCTCTCCGGAGACCGTGCAGGCGCTGGGCCTGTTCGAGGTGCAGACCCTCTGCCGGAATAAATATGAAATGCTCACCCGGCCCGATCTGGGACGGCGCTTTTCGGAGGAAGCGCTGCAGCTGCTTCGCGAGAGGTGTGTTCATTCGCCGCAGGTGCAGCTGTACGTGGGCGACGGGCTCAGCGCCCCCTCCGTGGCGGCCAACATTCCGGATCTGCTGCCCGGCATCGCGGATGGACTGGCGCACGAGGGCGTCAGCGTCGGCACGCCGTTCTTTGTGCGCTATTGCCGGGTGAACACCGCGCGCTATATTGCGCCCGCGCTGGACAGCGAGGTGACCTGCGTGCTGATCGGCGAGCGGCCGGGCCTGCTGACGGCCGAGAGCATGTCGGCCTACATCGCCTATCGCGCGCATCCGGAGATGGAGGAATCCGGTTATACGGTGGTCTCCAACATCAGCCGACACAGTCTGCCGCCGGTGGAAGCCGCAGCGGTGATTGTGGAGCTCATCCTGAAGATTCTCAGGGAGAAGAAGAGCGGTGTGGCGCTGAACGCGTCGGATCTGTGAGAAAGACAAACCTGCCGCGAGGGACGTCACGCTGTCCCTCGCGGCAGGCGCTATTATATTATATAGAAGAATTGGCGGCAGCCCCGACAAAGGCCCGGAGAATGGCGGCGCTGGCGGCGTCGGTGCGGAAGGAGAACTCCGGGTGCCACTGAACGCCCCAGACGAATCGCTTTCCGGGAAGATGGACGGCCTCCACGAGCCCGTCCTCGGAAACGGCCATCGGCTTCAGGCGGGGAGAGAGGTCCTTGATCGCCTGGTGATGATAGCTGTTGACCGGAAGGCGATCGCGGCCCAGCAGCGCATGCAGAGGCGTGTCCGGCTGGATGAGCACCTCGTGAACGGGTACGTCGTAGGGCGGCGTCTGATGGTGCTCGGTGGCGCTGGGATGCTGCGTGGGCAGATCCTGATAGAGCGTGCCGCCCAGCAGCGCGTTGAGCAGCTGAACGCCCCGACAGATGCCGAGCACCGGCTTGTCGCCCTGCAGCGCGCAGTTCAGCACGTATTTTTCCATCCGGTCCCGGGCGGCGGAACATGCGCCGCATGCGGGCAGAGGAGCTTCACCGTAGAGTTCGGGCGAGACGTCGTGACCGCCGGTCAGGAGAAATGCGTCGCACATCCCGCACAGCTGCGCCAGATCCGGCGCATTGTCCGTCAGCGGCAGCATGATGGGCACGCCGCCCGCACAGACAACGCCGTCCATGTATCCGGGCAGCATCCACAGGCTCTCCTTTTCGTCGTCCACCAGGGGAATCAGACCGATGACTGGCTTCATGTGAATCCCTTCCTTCGCGAGCATCGCAAGGCAGCTGCACTTGCATATTTATTAGTATAGCATGGATGTTTTTCCGAATATCGCGCGGCGAGGTTAAAAATTGTGAAATGATGTGTGATATATCGTGCATTTGGATGGGAATGAATTCAAATTATTCGATTGAATTGCAAGTTTTAACAATTCAGACTGCACCTCGGGGCTTGACATGGCGGGCACAAATCCGTATAATAGCACCATCATCAATCGGGAAACGCATCCATGCCCGCGGGCGCGGATGCGTGCGGTTGAAACATAAGGAGGTTTCATTATGAAGCAGATGTACAGATTCTTTGCGTTGGTTCTGATGGCCGCGGTACTGATGATGGGCGCCGCAGTCGGCTGCGCGGAGGAGGAAACCGTCTATCGCATCGTGACCGATACCGCGTTCCGCCCCTTCGAGTACACGGATGAGACGGGCGCGCTGGTGGGCATCGACGTGGACATTCTGGCCGCCATCGCGGAGGATCAGGGCTTCCAGTACACCCTCGAGCCCCTCGGCTGGGACGCTTCCATTGCAGCCTGCCAGGCGGGCCAGGCGGACGGCATGATCGCCGGTGCGTCCATCACGGAGAGCCGCAAGGAATCCGGCTGGATCTTCTCCGACGGCTATTTCACCGCGACGCAGTCCATGGCCGTTGCGGAGAGCTCCGATATCGATACCCTTGAGGATCCCTTTACCGGCCTGAACGGCAAGGCCGTGGCGGTGAAGATCGGCACCCTGAGCGCCGAGTACGCCGAGAGCCTGATGGATACCTATGGCTTCACCATCACCTATTTCGAGGATTCGCCCACCCTGTATCAGGCGGTCATCGGCGGCCAGTGCGTGGCTGCGTTCGACGACACGCCGATCATGGCCGACAACATCATGGCCAACGGTCTGCCGATGAAGCTGGTTGCCGGCACCGAAAATGAGGGCGCACCCTACGGCTTCGCGGTGTTCTCCGCGGAGAAGCAGGAATTGGTGGACATGTTCAACGCCGGACTTGCCAATATTAAGGCCAACGGCGTCTATGATGAAATCATCGCCAAGTATATGGGCGCATGATCCTGCGCGCAGGGGCGATATTCTGACGGCGGGGAGACACTGAATCCGGTGTCTCCTCGTTCCATACAGGCTGGGAGGAATCAACATTGCAAAAAATTATCACGGTTTACGGCGAGCTGCTGCTCAAGGCAATGGGACAGACGTTGCTTCTGGCGCTGTACGGATTGCTGTTCGCCTGCATCGTCGGTTTGTTCTTTGGCATGATGAGCGTTGTGAGGAACAGGGTGTGCAAGATCATTGCGCGCGTGTTCGTCGATCTCGTGCGGGGCGTTCCGATGATCGTGCTGGCGTATTTTGTTTTTTTCGGCGTGCCCTATTTCTGCAATAACATCGCGAAGATCGGCGGCGTGACGCTGTCGGCGCTGCAGGCGGGCACGATCTGCCTTGCGCTGAACTGCGGCGCGTATATGGCGGAGATCATCCGCGCCGGCATTGAATCCGTGGACATCGGCCAGACGGAGGCGGCGCGCAGCCTCGGCCTGCCCTATTGGCGCACGATGCAGCGCGTGGTGCTGCCCCAGGCGATTCGCACCATGATCCCCAGCATCATCAACCAGTTCATCATTACGCTGAAGGATACGTCGATTCTTTCGGTCATCGGCTTTCCGGAGCTGGTCAATACGGCGAAGAACGTCGTCGCCACGACCTTCATGTCCTTCCAGACCTGGGCAATCGTCGGCGCAATGTATCTGGTGGTCATTCTGACGCTGTCGGCGGTGGCGAAGCGGATCGAGAGGAGGCTCAAGTATGGCCGTTAACAGGCAGAACATCAAGATCCACGTGCGGAATCTGGAGAAGAACTTTGGACATCTGGAGGTGCTCAAGGGCGTCTCGCTCGATGTTTACGAGGGCGAAGTGGTGGTCATCATCGGGCCTTCCGGCAGCGGAAAGTCCACCTTCCTGCGCTGCATGAACCGGCTGGAGGAGACGACAGGCGGGGAAATCACGGTCAACGGCGTGAATCTGGCGGACAAAAAGGTCAACATCAACGCCGTGCGGGAAAATGTGGGCATGGTGTTTCAGCACTTCAATCTGTTCAACAATATGACCGTGCTCAGGAATATGACGCTGGCGCCGGTGGATCTGAAGAAGGCCGACAAGGAGACTGCGAAGCGCCAGGCGATCGAGATGCTGAAGCGCGTCGGACTGGAGGACAAAGCGGATGCATATCCGTCGCAGCTCTCCGGCGGACAGAAGCAGCGCGTGGCCATCGCGCGCGCGCTGTGCATGAAGCCCAGCATCATGCTCTTTGACGAACCCACCTCCGCGCTGGATCCGGAGATGGTCGGCGAGGTTCTGGAGGTCATGAAGCAGCTGGCGCGCGAGGGCATGACGATGGTGGTCGTCACCCATGAGATGGGCTTTGCGCGGGAGGTGGCCGATCGCGTGCTGCTGATGGACGACGGCTGCATTGTGGAGGAGGGCACGCCTGACGAGGTTTTCAACCATCCCCAGAATGCGCGCACCAAGGATTTTCTGGACAAGGTGCTGTGAGCGCCGCGGCGGAGAACAGCGGCAGAAAAAGCGGCGGGGCAGGGAACGAAGGTTCCCTGCCCCGCCGCCTCTGTCATCCTCGCAAGAGACAAGGATGGGCTAGCGCGCCTCGTTCCGATGCAGAAGCGCGCCGGCGCGGCGGAGAGAACGCTGCAGTGCGCCGACCTCCAGCCGACCGGACTGGCTTAGCAGCGCAGCGGCCGTACCGGCCGCCTGTCCCGTGACGGTGCAGGCGGGAATGACGCGGGTAAGATCCCACAGGTCGTCATCGACGGAGATGCAGCGCCCTGCGACAAACAGGTTGGAGATTTCCTCGCAGCAAAGAGCGCCCAGCGGCAGCTCGTACACAGGGCCGCGCTTTCGCCAGCTGCCGGTCATTCCGATGCTGTCGGGAAAGGAGGGATGATCCGGCTCGTCGCGCAGGGTGATCCGGCCGGAAAGGCGGCGGGTCATGCGCACCTGGGGGATCGTTGGCAGCTGGGCCAGCGTGCGGCCGTCCGCCAGATGATTCAGGATGGATGCATGAGAGCGCTGTACCATGCGATTCAGATCGTCGCCGTCCAGACCGGTGTAGCGCGGCTGAGCAGGCCCTGACGATGCGCCCTCCCCGCGCGGCGGATCGGCTGTGCCCATCATCTGCAGACGGTAGCCGCTGCCGCCGCACAGCGCGTGCCAGGCGGCCAGAGCATTGCCGGGGCGATAGATCTCCGTGGGCGCGCCGCACATCCGGCACAGATCGGCGTCGCCGCTGGCGTCCACAAACGCCTTCGCCGCCAGCGCAGATCGTCCGCCCTTGTCCTCGACGATGGCATGGGTGATGCGGTCGCCGTCGGTCGCTGCGGCACACAGAAGCGTTCCATACCGCAGAGTGACGCCGCACGCCTTCAGCCGCTTTTCCGCGCGCAGGGCAAAGCCGGAGGGATTGTATTCCACCTGATACCGAACGGCAGCGCGCTCCTCCGGGCAGCCGCCGTCCAGCCACGGGGCGGGGTAGGGAATGTGGCTGTCGGGAATCGCATCCTGCAGGGCCAGGCGCATCCATTCCTCGCCCAGACCGGCGATGACCTGACGGCCCATGCCGTCGCACAGGGGCAGAAAAATGGAGATCATGCCCAGCGTACCCAGTCCGCCCAGGAGCCATTCGCGCTCCAGAAGACAGACCTGCGCGCCCTCGCGCGCAGCGGCCAGCGCGGCGCTGATGCCGGCAAAGCCGCCTCCAACCACCAGCACATCCCATTCGGAGTGCACGGGCATGAGCCGCTGGGGCTCGCGTATGGTTGACATTTCGATCATCTCCGTTTCAGAATGGAAAAGGGTCATGCCGTGCGTCGAACCTCGCTGTCTGCAACCAGGCGGTTTTTGCCGAAGTCCCGGCGGGTGTGGTAGTAGATCAGCGTCAGCAGACTGCACACCAGCCAGCCTGCGGGATAGCCCATGGCCAGCGGAAGCGCCTCGTTGGCGATGAAATTCGAAACGACAAACAGGTACGCCTGCCGGAACAGGACGAAGGCGAACAGCATGATGAGCATGGGCGCGCGGCTGTCGCCGGAGCCGCGCAGCGCGCCGGTGTAGATCTGGTTGATGCAGCACACCAGATAGAACGGCGTGAGCTTGCGCAGAAACAGCGTGCCGTAGGAGATGACGTCGGCTTCGCTGTTGAAGAACGTCACCAGCTCCGGCGCAAAGGCGATGACCGCGACGGAGATCACAAGGGTGGAGGCGAACGACATCATCAGCGTGGTGAATACGCCCTTGCGCGCGCGCTTTACCTGTCCCATGCCCAGATTCTGTCCCACAAACGTGGTGACCGCCATGGCCAGCGACTGCATCGGCAGGAAGATCAGCTGATCGATCTTGTTGTAGGCCGTCCAGCCGCCCATGCAGGCCGCGCCGAACTGGTTGATGTAGGATTGAACGAACACGTTCGAGAAGGCGGTGACGGCCATCTGCAGCGCGGCCGGAATGCCCACGAAGACGATCTTCTTGAGCATCTCCCAGTGAATGCGCACGTGGCGGAGGATCAGCCGGATGCAGCTGTGGCTGCGCATCAGCGTGAACATCGTCAGCAGAGCCGAGGCCGCCTGGGCGATCACCGTGGCCCAGGCCACGCCCCTGACGCCCATGCCGAACACGATGACGAAGATCAGATCCAGCGCCGTATTGATGACGGCGGCGAAGACGAGGAAGTAGAACGGCCGCCGGGAATCGCCGACGGCGCGCAGCACGCCCGCGCCCATGTTGTAAAACAGCATGCCCGCCATGCCGCCGAAATAAATGGTGAGATAGGCGGAGGATTCCGGGAAGACCGCGTCAGGCGTCTTCATGAAACGAAGCATGGCCGGCGTCATGCCGACGCCGATCAGGGTGAACAGGATGGACAGGATCAGCGTCAGCATGATCGACGTGTGCACCGCGTCGTGCACTTTTTCGCTGTTTTTCGCGCCGTAATACTGACTGATGACCACGCCTGCGCCGCTGGCCAGGCCGCTGAACGCGCCGATGAGCATATTTGTGATCGGCGCGACGGTGCCCACGGCGGAAAACGCCTCGTTGCTGACGTAGTTGCCCACCACCCAGGTATCCACCGTGTTGTACAGCTGCTGAAAGATGTTGCCCACCAGCAGCGGCAGCGCAAACCGAAGCAGATGCCGGGAGATACTGCCCTCCGTCATGTCGCTGTCCCGCCGACGGCGGGACGCGCGCATTGCCTTTTCCATCTGGAACGTCTCCTTTTTCTGACTGTACTGGAAGAATCTGTTCTCATTATACCAGAGTTCCGTTGCCTATGCAACCATTTCCGCCGGGTGAATGGCGAAATGATCGAAGTCCGGAAGGCTGGCGGACTCGGAGCATGAAAAGCGCCCGCAAACATCAGCATGCGTGATATTTGCGGGCGTGGCGCACGGCTGCCGCCTTTGCTTCTGAAAGAAGCAGAGCGGCAGCCGATCAGTTCCGTTCCTTCAGCATGCCCAGTACCCGCTGATAGAGCACGGCGTCCATCAGACAGGTGACCTTTGTGCCGTCGGCCTCGTATTCCTCCGAGAGCACCTGTCCCTGGCGGTGAATCAGAGAGAGCACGTTTCCCCTGTCATAGGGGATCAGCAGCTCGGCGCGGTGGCGCATGGCGGCGATGCGGCGGCTGATCTCGGCCTTGAGCGTCTCCAGTCCGCCGCCGTCCCGGGCGGAGATCAGGATGGCATCGGCGGGTTCGACCACAGTATCGGGCTTGACGGCGTCGGCCTTGTTCAGAACCTCCAGGATGGGGCGATCCGACGCGCCCAGGTCGTTGAGCACCTCGAATACGGTGGCGCGCTGCTGGGCGTAATAGGGGCTGGACAGGTCGGACACCACTACCAGCAGATCGGCAAACACCGCTTCCTCCAGCGTGGAGCGGAACGCCTGCACCAGCTGATGGGGCAGCTTGCGAATGAAGCCGACGGTATCGACCACCAGACAGCTGCGGTTTTCCGGCAGATCCACGTTGCGCATCACCGTGTCCAGCGTGGCGAACAGCTTGTCCTCCACCAGCACGTCGGAGCCCGCCAGCGCGTTGAGCAGCGTCGATTTGCCCGCGTTGGTGTAGCCCACCAGCGCGACGGTGGTCAGACCCTGCTTCTCGCGCCGGGCGCGGCGCAGCTCGCGGCGCTGCTTGATCTCCTTGAGCTCGCGCTCAAGATCGTCGATGCGCTTGCGGATGCGGCGGCGGTCCACCTCCAGCTGCGTCTCGCCGGGGCCGCGGGTGCCGATGCCGCCGCCCAGTCGGGACAGCACCGTGCCCTGTCCGGACAGCCGCGGCAGACGGTACTTCATCTGCGCCAGCTCCACCTGCAGCTTGCCCTCGGCGGACTGGGCGCGCTGGGCGAAGATGTCCAGGATGAGCGCGGTGCGGTCGATGACGCGAACGCCCAGCGCGTTTTCCAGATTGCGCTGCTGCGCGCCGGTGAGCTCGTCGTCGAAGATGGCCAGATCGATCTCCATCGCCTGACAGGTCAGAGACAGCTCCTCGGCCTTGCCGCTGCCGATGTAGGTGGCGGGGTCGGGCTTCTGGCGGTTCTGGATCACGCGGGTGATGACCATTGCGCCGGCAGTTTCGGCCAGACCGGCCAGCTCCTCCAGAGAATCCTCGCTGTCCGTGGAGATCAGCATGACCTTCTCGGCCTCCTCCACGATGCCGCCCTTTTCAATGGCCTTGCGCACGCGATCTTCCGCCAGCTCGATCTCGTGCATCCACTTTTCCTGCGGGATGCGGCCCGGCTTCACCGGACCGAGCATGGCGATGGAGAAATTGTCGTATTCCAGCTCGCCCAGAAACGCCGCGCTGATGCCGGTGCAGCGGCCGTCCTGCACGCCCACGGCGCACATGGCATCGAACCGGAGCAGCCGCAGCGCCTGCAGATCCACGCTGGACAGCCGCGCGTCTCCGCCCGGATGGGTGTGGATGCAGCGGAAGCCGGACAGGCGATCCAGATTTCTGCGCAGATGCAGCTCCGGCAGTGCGATGGAGCCGATGTTGCCGATGGCGATTTCCAGCACCTCGCCGTCCCGGCCCAGGTAGACCAGCATCTCGCGGTTGATCATGTCGGTGTACTTCACCAGCACGTTCAGCAGCCGGTCGGGCAGGAACATGTCGCGCTCAAATTGCGCGTCGTACAGTTTTTCAAGATCCTCGAGCACGCTTTCGCGAATGCCCACAATATTGCCGTGAATCATAGCGCCTCCGAATCCGCGTTATTATGCGCAAAACAGCCGTCCCGTTCTCGGCGGGATGGCTGTGCGGCTTGTAAGCTCAGACGTACTTGATCTCCTCGGACTCCGGGTCGGCTTCGGGCTTCTCGCCCTTTTCCAGCCGGTCCTTGTAGTCCTGAATGGCGGCGTGCAGCGCCTCCTCGGCCAGCACGGAGCAGTGCATCTTCACCGGCGGCAGTCCGCCCAGAGAATCGGCAACCATCTTGTTGGTGACCTTCAGCGCTTCGTCGATGGTCTTGCCCATCACCATTTCAGTGGCGCGGCTGGAGGTGGCGATGGCTGCTCCGCAGCCGAAGGTCTTGAACTTCACGTCCACGATCACGTCGTTCTCGACCTTGATGTAGATTTTCATGATGTCGCCGCACTTGGCGTTGCCCACGGTGCCGACGCCGCTGGCGTCCTCGATCTCGCCCACATTGCGGGGATTCATGAAATGATCCATGACCTGCTCGGTATACATGGTAGAAAACCTCCTCTATATCATCATCTTGCGGGTGTTATTCTGCACTGCTCTGCTGCAGGAATTCGTCGTACAGCGGCGACATGGAGCGCAGGCGCGCCACGATTTCCTTCAGCGCGTCCACGACCTTGTCGGCCTGATCCAGGGTGTTTTCCTCGCTCAGCGACAGGCGCAGCGAGCCGTGGGCGATCTCGTGGGGCAGGCCGATGGCCAGCAGCACGTGGGACGGATCCAGCGAGCCGGACGTGCACGCGGAGCCGGAGGACGCTGCGATGCCCTTGATGTCCAGCGACAGCAGCAGCGATTCGCCCTCGATGAACTGGAACGAGATGTTGCAGTTGCCGGGCAGCCGCTGGGTGCGATGGCCGTTCAGGCGGGTGTAGGGGATTTCAGTCAGGATGCGGTCGATCAGCCGGTCGCGTACCAGGGAGAGCTGCGTGTTGTGGGCCGCGATGTTGGCGGTCGCCAGTTCGATGGCCTTGCCCAGACCCACGATGCTGGCCAGATTCTCGGTGCCTGCGCGCTGGGTGCGCTCCTGCGCGCCGCCGTTGATGAGCCGCTGCAGCTTTACGCCGTTGCGGACGTACAGCGCGCCGACGCCCTTGGGCGCGTGGAACTTGTGGCCGGACAGCGACAGCATGTCGATCCCCATGGCCTTCACGTCAAAGGCGATGCTGCCGATGGCCTGCACTGCGTCGGTATGGAACAGAATGCCCTTTTCCTTCGCGATTTTTGCGATTTCCTCAATGGGCTGAATGGTGCCGATTTCGTTGTTGGCCGCCATCACGGAGATGAGCGTGGTGTCCGGGCGGATGGCCTTTGCCAGCGCGTCCATGCGCACGATACCGAACTCGTCCACGGGCAGGTAGGTGACCTCGAAGCCCTCCTTTTCCAGCTGCTCGCAGGTGTGCAGGATGGCGTGGTGCTCGATCTGCGTGGTGATGATATGCCTGCCCTTCTTGAGGTTGGCATACGCCGCGCCGCGCACCGCCCAGTTGTCGGATTCGGTGCCGCAGCCGGTGAAGTAGATCTCGTTGGGCTGGGCGCCCAGCGCCGTCGCCACCTGGCGGCGGGCGTTTTCAACGGCCTTGCGGGACTCGCGGCCGAAGCTGTGCACCGACATGGGATTGCCGAAAATTTCGCAGAAATAGGGCTGCATGGCCTCCATGACCGGCTCTGTCACGCGGGTAGTCGCCGCGTTGTCCATATAGATTCTTTCCATGATTATTCCCCCTGTGCCTGAAGGCACTTGTAATCATCCATCATATCCTGCAGGGTAATGCCGTCCACGATGGCGTTCAGGCCGTCGCGGATTTTCATCCAGACAATTCTCGACGGGCAGGCGCAGGATTTCCCGCAGGCGTCCTCCTCCAGCAGGCAGTCCACCAGATTCAGTCCGCCCTCCAGGGTTCGCAGCACGTCGCCCACCGTGATCTGGGCAGGCGCGCGGGACAGCGTGTAGCCGCCCTGTGCGCCGCGAAGGCTGTTGACCAGCTTGTCCCGCTTCAGCGCGGCGAAGAGCTGTTCGAGATAGGCCTCCGGGATCGACTGGCGCTCGGCGATGGCCTTGATCGGCTGCGGGCCCGCGTTGTAGTTGCAGGCGAGGTCGTACATCGCATGGATGCCGTACCGTCCCCGGGTCGATAGCTTCATGCTTCGCCGCCCTCCTTTTCTTGACCTTGAAGACGCGGTTCAGACGTCTCCAACGGAGAATTCCGACCAAATCACTCGGCCTTCTCCAAGGGGTATTGTAGCACGGTTTGCGCGATTCGTCAATCAATTCCGACTGATTTCATCGGCTTTTAACCTTCCGCGCGCCCATTGTATTTTTCCCAAAAGATGATATAATATAAGCGGGTGGATTTTGTGCGCTTCAGACTTGGAAAGGAGTTGTTTTTATGAGCTCGAAGAATACCCGCAGGCGGCGGATGTACGGTTGGCCGGCCTGGGTGGTTGCCGGTGCGACGCTTCTCTTTGGACTGGCATTGCTGATCTGGCCGGGCATCACCACGGGATTGATTCTGAACATCTGCGGCGCGGCGCTGATCGTCGTGGGCGTGTTCAAGATCATCCGCTATTTCCTCAACCGGGATCCCTTCGATGTGTTTGAGTGGAACCTCGGCCTGGGCATTGCGCTGGCCGGCGGTGGCGCTGCGCTGATTGTGTTCAAGCACGTGCTGCTGTCCATCGTGCCGCTGCTGTTCGGCATTGCGCTGCTGGTGTGCGGCGTCGTGAAGATTCAGGCGGCGTTCAATCTGCATCACATGGGGTGCAGAACCTGGTATCTCACGCTCATCGGCGCGGCAGTCTCCTGCGTGCTGGGCCTTCTGATCATCGTTCATCCCTTCGGCACCGGACTGGTGCTCGTCCGCCTCATCGGCGCGGCCATCGCGGTGGAGGCGGTTCAGGATCTGCTGTCGCTGCGCACCTACGATCAGACCATCCACACCTACTTCGTGGACTGACGCGATATCTGCCGGATTTTCCGGCAGATAAAAAATTCCGCAATCCCTATTGACTTAATGGGGAAATGGTGCTATACTGATTTCCATCAGCGGAGGACTGCGCGGATATGGAGGTGGAACGAATGGCAGCAGCTTGGAACCATGCACAGATCAATCGTGCAGAGCGAATGCGCAGCTCCCGGGCATGTAGGATGGCCGGGCGATGGATCGTGTCCACAGCGTCCGTACGGCAATGAGCGCGTTGTCGTGCAGCCAGATTCTTGCCCGGGAGTTGTTTGTAGGAGAGCAACCCCGGTTTTTTGTATTCTGAAAACAGATGAAAAAGGAAGGTTCGAAGATGAGCAATCAGAAGTATAAGTTTGAAACCCTGCAGCTGCACGTAGGTCAGGAGCAGCCCGATCCCGCCACCGACGCCCGCGCGGTGCCGATCTATCAGACCACCTCTTACGTATTCAGGAACTCCGCCCATGCGGCGGCCCGGTTCGGGCTGGCCGACGCGGGCAACATCTATGGCCGCCTGACCAATTCCACCCAGGATGTTCTGGAGAAGCGCATTGCGGCGCTGGAAGGCGGCGTGGCGGCGCTTCGATCTTCACCTTTGAGATCAAGGGCGGCGTGAAGGAAGCCCACAGATTCATCGACAGCCTGGAGATCTTCTCGCTGCTGGCCAATGTGGCGGACGTGAAGAGCCTGGTGATTCACCCGGCCACCACCACCCATTCCCAGCTTTCGGAGGAGGAGCTGCTGGATCAGGGCATCAAGCCCAACACCATCCGACTGTCCATCGGCACCGAGCACATCGACGATATCATCGCCGACCTGCAGAAGGGCTTCGACAGCCTGAAAGACTGAGTATCCTGATTATCTATTTATATTGACGGGAGGAAAAAAGAATGTCCAGAATCTATACTTCTGCGGATCAGTTGATCGGAAAGACCCCGCTGCTCGAGCTGACGCATCTGGAAAAGGCGCTGGGCCTGAAGGCGCGCGTATTGGCCAAGCTGGAGTATTTTAACCCCGCCGGTTCCGTAAAGGACCGCATTGCAAAGTCGATGATCGATGATGCGGAGGCCGAGGGCAAACTGAAGCCCGGCTCCGTGATCATCGAGCCCACGTCCGGCAACACCGGCATCGGTCTGGCGGCTGTGGCGGCGGCGCGCGGCTATCGCATCATCATCGTCATGCCCGAGACCATGTCCGTGGAGCGCCGCCAGCTGATGAAAGCCTATGGCGCGGAGCTGGTGCTGAGCGAAGGCTCGAAGGGCATGAAGGGCGCGATAGCGAAGGCGAACGAGCTGGCGGAGGAGATTCCGAACAGCTTCATTCCCGGACAGTTTGTGAATCCGTCGAATCCGAAGGCGCATCGCGAGACCACCGGCCCGGAAATCTATGAGGATACCGACGGTGAAGTGGACGTCTTCGTCGCAGGCGTTGGCACCGGCGGAACGATCACCGGCGTGGGCGAGTATCTGAAGTCGAAGAAGCCCTCCGTGCAGGTGGTCGCCGTGGAGCCGGCCAGCTCTGCGGTGCTCTCCACCGGCGTCGCGGGCGCACACAAGATTCAGGGCATCGGCGCAGGCTTTGTGCCCGACGTGCTGAACACGAAGATCTATGACGAGATCATTCCCGTCACCAATGAGGACGCCTTCGAGACCGGCAAGAAGATCGGTCAGAACGAGGGTGTGCTGGTGGGCATCTCCGCCGGCGCGGCCGTATGGGCGGCGATCGAGCTGGCCAAGCGCCCCGAGAACGAGGGCAAGACCATCGTCGTGCTGCTGCCGGACACCGGCGACCGCTATCTGTCCACGCCGCTGTTTGCGTGAGAAATGGCTGAATGAATCGGAAAGGCCTTCGGCTTCTCCCCTGGGAAATGGGGGAGAGCCGAAGGCCTTTTCGGGTTTTGACCGGATGATTGTGCTGTCGCCCAGGTTATTTGCAGGTCGCGCAGCCGGGCTCCTCCGGCTCCATCGGCGGCTGGCCGATCCAGGCCAGGGCGGTGTTCTCGTCCAGCGTGATCGCGCCGTCGTCGTTTACAAATACGGGAATGCCGATGCGTCCTTCGGCGCGGATGGAATCAAAGCAGGATTCGGTATCCCGCAGATGCAGAAACGCGCGCAGGTTCGCCACGTTTTCCGTAATGTCGATGAATTCCGCCTCGATGCCGCGCTCCAGCATCAGGGACTTGAAGGCTCTGCAGCCGCTGCAGATTTCGGAACCGTAAATCTTCATGTCGAACATCTCCTTTCGTTTGGGCCATTTTACCACAATTCCGGCGCAAAAACAAGCGGCGGCCTTCAAAGAAGGCCGCCGCCGGGAGCACATGCTTCCCGATCTATCTGCGAACGCGGCGCTCAATCCGAACAAGCCGCGGGAATCTCCTGCTGCGCCGCCTTCACCGAACGCACTGGCAGGCGCAGGGTGAATACGCTGCCGCGCTCCGGCTCGGAGGACGCCCGCAGGGTTCCGCCCATCCGCCGCGCATATTCGCGGGCGATGTACAGTCCGAAGCCGTAGCCGGTGTCGGTTTTGTGCAGATCAAAAATGGAGTCCAGCCGGTCGGGCTCGATGCCGCAGCCGTTGTCCGCCACTTCCACCTCGGCAAAATCGTTCAGTGCCCGGACGGTGATGCGCACATATCCGCCTTCGGGCGTGAACTTCAGCGCGTTGGAGAGCAAATTCAGCAGGATCCTGTCGTACTTTTCCTCGTCCAGCGCCATTTCCAGCCGGTTGGTGTTTGCGAAGAAGTCGATTCGCACATTGCGCCGGTCGGCGTACAGCCGGCAGCGGTGGAAGGTTTCCCAGGTTCGCGCGACCAGATCGCTGCGCACAAACCGGGCCGGGCCCGCTTCGGGACGCTGCTGCTCCAGCGCGCCGGACAGCATGCGCTGCATTTCCAGGGCGTTTTTCATCAGCAGGTGGATGTATTCCTGCGCCCGATCGTTTTCGCCGACCTCCAGCTCCAGCAGCTGTGCACAGCTCACCATCAACTGCAAAGGCATCCGAAGATCATGCATCAATTCCGCATTCTTCGTGTTCATTTTATCACCTCGTCTGCTTTCTACCCAAATTGTATGTTTCATCCATTGCCGGTATTCCGGAGCGCGGCGCAGAATCGCACTTTTTTCGCGAAAGATGCAGCCGCACCGGGAGCACGTTCGAAACACGAACATTCCTCGGAATCGGAAAATGAATGTTGACATTTTGGGTCGGATCGGATATAATGAACGCATATCAAATTGCGATGAAGGAAAGAGTAACCCGTCCGAAGCATCACAGAGAGCGTCTGTCGGCTGAAAGGGCGCATGTCGGGAGACGGGCGAACATGGCTCCGGAGCGGCGTATCGAGGCGAAAGCTGAGGTTACGACGGGGATCGCCCGTTACAGCGAGAGGCATTGTCGGATGCCGGAACGAGGTTCCAGCTTTGCGCTGGAGCGAATTGAAGTGGTACCACGAGCAAAAATCGCTCGTCTTCTCAGCATCAGGGAAGACGGGCGTTTTTATTTTGATACGGAGGGGTATGTCATGACAAAGAGCAAAAGGACACTCAACATCACCTGGAGAATCTTTATCGGCCTGATTCTGGGGATTCTCTTCGGCCTGTTTATGCCGGGACACTGCGAATGGGCGCTGCCCGCCATTGAGCTGGTCAGCTCGCTTTACATGAACGCGCTGCGCATGATGATCTACCCGTTGGTGTTCTGTTCGCTGATCGTGGGCATTCAGGGAATCGGCAGTATCTCCGCGACGGGCCGCGTTGGCGGACAGTCTGTGCTCTACTTTGTGTGCACCACGGTGTTCGCCAGCCTGCTCGGCCTGTTCCTGCCCCAGACGCTGGGACTGGGCAAGGGCGTGGCCATCGAAATGGTGGAGAGCAGCATTGAAGCCACGAAGTTTACCAGCCTGCTGGACACGGTCAAGAATCTGATCCCGTCGAATCCCATCGCCTCCTTTGCAAACGGCGATATGCTGCAGGTGCTGGTGTTCGCCATCATCGTGGGCATTGCCTGCCTGACCCTGGGCCAGAAGGCCTCGCCCTTCGTCAAGGTAGCCGAAGCGGTGAACGACATCTCCGTGAAGATCGTCTCCTGGGTCATGTACTGCACGCCCGTGGGCGTGTTCTGCTCCATCGCGGGCGTCGTCTATGCCAACGGCGGCGACACCATCATTGCACTGGCCGGCGTGCTCATTGCGCTGTACGTCACCTTCCTGCTCTATGTGCTGATCGTCTACGGCGGCATCGTGAAGATCATCGGCAAGTGCGGTCTCCGCCGCTTCTTCACCAAGGTTCTGCCCGCCGCGCTGAACGCCTTCGGCACCTGCTCCAGCTCCGCCACGCTGCCCATCAGCAAGAAGTGCGCGGACGATCTGGACGTGCCCAATGAGATCTCCTCGCTGGCGCTTCCGCTGGGCGCGACCATCAATATGGACGCGGTGTCCATCCTGATGTCCTTCATGATCGTGTTCTTCGCCAACGCCTGCGGCGTGGAAATCAGCCTGGGCATGATGATCACCGTGATGCTGAGCAATGCGCTGCTGAGCATCGGCTGCCCCGGCGTTCCCGGCGGCGCCATCGCCTGCTTCGCGGCGCTGTCCGTGATTGCCGGACTGCCTGCGGGCGTCATGGGCGTCTACATCAGCATCAACACGCTGTGCGATATGGGCGCGACCTGCTGCAACGTGCTGGGCGACATCGCCTGCGCCGTGGCCATGAAGGAAACCTGCAAGCTGGGCAAGAAGTAATCCGGCCGGCGGCTGCCGGAAAAAAGACTGTCGGGCCGGCGGTATATACCGCCGGCCCGATCTATCGTTACACCGTCTGTTTTTTCGGCAGCAATACGGTGAATCGCGTGCCGATTTCCTCTCGCGAGAGAACTTCAAAATAGCCGTCGTGGCGGTCGACAATCCACTTTGCGATGGCCAGTCCCAGTCCGGAGCCGCCGTTGTTGCGCCCGCGGGCGGGATCGGAGCGATAGAACCGGTCAAAGATGTGAATGATGTCGCCCTGGCGGATGCCGATGCCCTCATCCTGCACGGAAAACCGTGCGCAATCGGCGTCCTCGCATACGGCAAGCGTGATTTGCCCGCCCTTCGGCGTGTACTTCTGCGCGTTTTCGCAGAGCACGCGGGCACACTGCTTGAGCATCGCGCTGTCTGCGGTGATGGAGACCTCCTCGCCGCTGTGAAAGACCCACTCGTGGTCGGGATCGATCATGGCGCTCTCCTCGCAGACCTCCTGAATCAGTGCGGTGAGGGAGAGCTGTCTGGGTTCAAACGGATTGCGGCCGATTTCGCCCCGGGCCAGAAACAGCAGCTCCTCCACCAGCTTCTTCATGTAGTCGGATTCGGACTGAATGGCGGAGATGGACTCTTCCAGAACCTGCGCGTCGTCCTTGCCCCAGCGGGAGAGCATGTGGGCGTAGCCCTGAATGACGGCGATGGGCGTGCGCAGCTCGTGGCTGGCGTCGGAGACGAACTGCGCCTGCTGGCGGTAGGATTCGTGCATGCGCAGCAGCAGGCCGTTGATGGCGGATTCCAGGCCGCTCAGCTCCTGTACGCCGGTGCGCAGCTGCGCGTCGGGGCGGGTGGGACTGATGCTGTCGATGGCGGCCTCCAGGTCGCGCAGCCGGTCTTCATAGTGCGCGCTGTCGGCCTGCAGGCGGCTGACGGCCTCCATCTCCCGGGCGATCTTGTCCAGGGGCTTCAGCAGCTTCCGCGCCTTGCGGCGGGCGCGGCGGGATTCGCAGATGAGCATCAGCAGCTCGAACGCGCCCAGCGCCAGCGTGCAGGGCAGGACGACGCTCAGGATCGGCGCGATTTCCACGGCGTGCCATTCTTCGTCCGGGGTCTGAAACAGGTATGCCGCTTCGGAAAGGGTCTGCACCTCGCCGAAGGGTTCCCAGCGGAAGCTGCGCTCCAGCGGGGAATCCCATTCGCCGTTCATGGCGGTGGATTCATAATAGTAGATCAGCCCGGCGCAGGCAATGGCGGTCAGCGCCAGATTCAGCGCGATCAGCATGCCGAAGGCGCGCAGCGTCCAGGAATTGCTGATTTTGCGCGCGATGGAGTGCACGCGTCTGGTCTCGTTCATAGAACCTCCGCGTCGCGGAAGACGTAGCCCACGCCGCGGATGGTGTGGATCAGCTTCACGCCGTAGGCGTCGTCGATCTTCTGGCGCAGATAGCGGATGTAGACGTCCACCACGTTGGTTTCTCCGGCATACTCATAGCCCCATACCTCTTCCAGCAGCCGGTCGCGGGAGAGCACGATGTCCCGGTTGGCCATCAGCGCCCGGAGCAGCTCGAATTCCCGGTTGGTCAGCGAGATGGGCGCGCCGTCATAGGCGACGGCGTGGCGCGCGGGATCCAGCGTCAGTCTGCCGGAGACGAGCGTCTCCGAAGCCCCCGTCCGAGGCACGTGCCTGCGCAGCGCCACGCGGATGCGCGCCAGCAGCTCCTCGATCTCGAAGGGCTTGGTGATGTAGTCGTTCGCGCCCATGTCCAGACCGGTGACCTTGTCCATCACCGCGTCCCGGGCGGTCAGCATGATCACCGGCGTCTCGCTGGAGCGGCGCAGCCGGCGCAGCACCTCCAGCCCGCTGAGCTGCGGCAGCATCACGTCCAGCAGAATCAGATCGAATGTATTGCTCTCCGCCAGCTCCAGTCCGCTTCGGCCGTCGAAGGCCTTTTCGACGCCGTAGCCCTCATGGCGGAGCTCCAATTCCAGAAAGCGGGCCAGCTTTTCCTCGTCCTCCACGATCAGGATTCGCTCCATGTGCATCATCTCCTTGCTAGACAGATTCGGGGTTGGGGCGGGAGAATCCTGCCGTCGTGATTATTTTCCGCTGCGCAGGCTGTCCTCCACGGTCTCGCGCACGTTCTCGGCGGCGTTGGCCGCCTTGTCCATCACCTCGTTGACCTCGGGCTTGCCCAACTGCTCTCCGTGGATGGAGTAGCGCAGCCCGCAGAACAGGCCGACCACCAGCGCGACAAACAGCCATACGTTGATCAGCAGCAGAAGAAGCACCATGACGGTCACCGGCAGCGACAGCACAGGATCGTCCTTGCGGGAAATCACGAAGTTGTTTTCGTTGCCGATCTGGATCAGGCGCTTGATCTGCGCCCACACGCCCGAGGCGTGGGCCTTGAAGCGGTTGCCGTCCTCGGTCGCGGGATCCTCTGCGGGAGCCTGGGCCTGGGTGGAGTGGCGCGCGGCGCCGGATTCCATCCTGCCCTCCTTTTCCAGCAGCACGATTGCGTCCAGCAGATCCCAGTCGCTGGCTTCCAGCGCGGCCTTCGCCTCTTCATAACTCACATTCGCCTTTTCGCGAAGCTTTTCAACCTTTTCGTATTCCGTCATTTTCTTTTCCCCTTTCAGTTGATGGACATATTGTAACACATGAAGATTAAACTGTCCTTGAAAAAGATTAGAGCCGGATTAGAAGGCCATTCAGAATTGCTGAAGATAACACGGATTACCTGGAAAAATTCAGAAAAAGCAATAAAGTTTCTGCGCTTTAGGGCTTTGATTTTTCGGCTCGATGTGGTATAATTGCTTTAGCTAGATATCATGGTGAAGCGATGCAAGGGAGCGAGCAACTTTGAAGACGTGGAACGAACCGAATCTCTCCGCGGCGGAGCGGGCGACGCTCCGGCTGCGCGGACTTTACGAGCAGTTCGGATACAAGAAATATCACCTGGGACAGTTCGAGGAATACGGGCTGTATCTGCAGTTCAAGAGCTTTCTGACCGGCGGGCGGATTCTCAGCTTCACCGATCTGGACGGGCGGCTGCTGGCGCTGAAGCCCGACGTGACGCTGAGCATCGCCAAGAATGCGCGGCTGGACGGCGGCGCGGAGAAGGCGTATTATATTGAAAACGTCTATCGCGAGAGCGTGTCCTCCGGCACGATGAAGGAGATCAGCCAGATGGGCCTGGAGTATCTCGGCGGCTCCGGCAGCTACGCGCAGGCCGAGGTGCTGGGACTGGCCCGGGAGACGCTGGCGGCGGTGGGTCCCGAGCATGTGCTCGAGGTGTCCCACATGGGCTTTGTGGTGGGATTGTTCGACGCGCTGGGCCTGAACGGCGACGCCCGCGCCGAGGTGCTGAAGTGCCTGAGCGCCAAGAGCGCCCACGGCGTGGAGGCCGCGGCCCGGAAAGCGGGCATCGGCCCGGCGGGCGTGGGCGTGCTGCACGACCTGTGCACGCTGTCCGGCAGCTTCGATGAGACGCTGGCGAAGGCGCGGGGGCTCTGCCTGAACGGCCGCATGACGGCCGCGCTGGACGAGCTGAGCGACACGGTCCGCGCCGTGGGCGATCCGAAATCGCTTCGGCTGGACTTCACGCTGCAGGGCGACATGGAGTATTACGACGGCCTGATGATGGCCGGCTATCTGGACGGCGTGCCGAATGCGGTGCTGTCCGGCGGACGCTACGACGGACTGATGAAGAAGCTGGGCCGCGAGATGTGCGCCGTGGGCTTCGCGCTGTATCTGGACGATCTCAAGCGCCTGCCCCGGGAGCGGACGCCCCTGGATGTGGACGCGCTGGTGCTGGCCGGGCCGGACGCCGGTGCGGCGGACCTGCTGGCGGCGGTGCGCGCGCTGACGGCGCAGGGACTGCGGGTGCGCGTGGAGGCGGAGCGGCCCGCGAAGCTGCGGTTCGGAAAGTGCTATCGCTATCGGGAGGGAGGTCTTGAGGAATGCTGAACATTGCGCTGCCCAAGGGCCGTCTGGGCGATCAGGTCTATGCGCTGCTGGCCGGCGCGGGTTACGACTGCCATGAAGCCTTCGACGACAGCCGCAAGCTGGTGTTCGAGAGCGAGGCGGCGGGCGTCCGCTATTTCCTCGTGAAGCCCAGCGACGTGGCGATCTACGTCGAGCATGGCGCGGCGGACATCGGCATCGTCGGCAAGGACATCCTGCTGGAGAGCGGCGCGGACGTGTACGAGCTGCTCGACCTGGGGCTGGGCCGCTGCCGCATGTGCGTCGCGGGGCGGAACGACTATGTGGAGGACACCGACCGCACGCTGCGCGTGGCCACGAAGTTCGTCAACATCGCCAAGCGGTATTATTCCGAGATCGGCCGGGAGATCGAGATCATCAAGCTGAACGGCAGCATTGAGCTTGCGCCGATTCTGGGCCTGTCCGACGTGATCGTCGACATCGTGGAGAGCGGCAAGACCCTGCGGGAGAACAACCTCTGCGTGCTGACGGAGATCTTTCCCATCAGCGCGCGGTTCATCGCCAACCGGGCGAGCTATAAATTCAAGGGCGACGCCATCGACGAGATGCTTTCGAAGCTCTCCGCCGCCATCAGCAAGGAGGAGCGGGTATGATTCGCCGTTACAGGCTTTCTGAAATGTCCATCGATCAGATTCTCTGCCGGGACATCCGCGCGGAGAAGAACGTGGACGCGATTGTGGACGAAATCATCGCGGACGTGCGCGCCCATGGAGATCAGGCCCTTCGCCGCTATGCCGAGAAGTTCGATCACGCGAAGCTGGAGGCGCTGGAGGTTTCGGCGGAGGAGATCGATGCGGCGTGCGCCCGCGTGGATGCGCGGTTTCTGGAGACGCTGGCGCTGGCGCGGGACAACATCCGCGAATTCCATCGCCATCAGATTCACGAGAACTTCGTGATCACCGGAAAGAACGGCGCGGTGATGGGTCAGCGCTATCAGCCCATCGAAAAGGTCGGGCTGTACGTGCCCGGCGGCACGGCCAGCTATCCCAGCACGGTGCTGATGGATTCCGTCCCGGCGAAACTGGCGGGCGTGAAGGAGCTGGTGATGGTCACGCCGCCCGCGCCGGACGGCAGCATCCCGGATGCGATCCTCGCGGCGGCGAAGCTGGCGGGCGTGGACCGCATCTTCAAGATGGGCGGCGCGCAGGCGGTTGCCGCGCTGGCCTACGGCACTGAAAGCGTGCCCCGGGTGGACAAGATCGTCGGGCCGGGCAACGTGTTCGTCGCCACGGCGAAGCGCAAGGTGTTCGGGCAGGTGGCCATCGACATGATCGCCGGGCCCAGCGAAATTCTGGTGCTGGCGGACGATGGCTGCAGCGCCCGGTGCGTGGCGTCGGACATGCTTTCGCAGGCGGAGCACGACCGGCTGGCCACTGCCGTGCTGGTGACCACCTCCCAGCGGCTGGCGGACGAGGTGGCCGACGAGCTGGAGCGCCAGATTCCGCTGCTGCCCCGCGCGGACATCGCCCGGGAGAGCATCGATACCAACGGAAAGATCATCCTCTGCGAGGATCTCGGCGAGGCTGTGCGCGCGTCCAATGCCATCGCGCCGGAGCATCTGGAGCTGTGCGTGGAGGATCCCTTCGCGCTGCTGGACCGCATCGTCAATGCGGGCTCCGTGTTCATGGGCCGCAATGTGCCCGAGGCGCTGGGCGACTATCTCGCCGGCCCCAACCACACGCTGCCCACCAGCGGCACGGCCCGGTTTTCCAGCCCGCTGTCGGTGGACGATTTCGTGAAAAAGAGCAGCTTTCTGTACTATTCCCGGGAGGCGCTGCGGGAGGTCTGCGGCAATGTGGCGCTGTTTGCCCGCATGGAGGGCCTCGAGGGCCACGCCCGCAGCATCGAAAGCCGCTTTGAGGAGGATCAGCCATGAGCCGTTTTCTCGACCCGCGCTACGCAGCGCTGGAGCCCTATACCCCCGGCGAGCAGCCCCGGGGGCGGAAATTCATCAAGCTGAACACCAACGAGAGCCCCTATCCGCCCAGCCCCAAGGTGATCGAGGCGATTTCCCGCGCCGAGGTGGAGGATCTGCGGCTGTACAGCGATCCCACCGCCAATGATCTGGTGCGCGCCATCGCGGAGTTTTACGGGCTGGAGAAGGACCAGGTGGTCACCGGCAACGGCTCGGATGAGATTCTGGCGTTCGCATTTCTGGCATTCTGCGGGCAAAAGGGCGCGGCCTTTCCGGCGATCAGCTATGGCTTCTATCCCGTGTTTGCGGAGCTGTTCGGCGTGCGGGCGCGGGCCGTGCCGCTGAACGCGGACTTCACCATCGATATCGCCCCCTATCTGGTTCCGGGGGAGAACGTGGTGATCGCGAACCCCAACGCGCCCACGGGCCTGGCGCTGGAGCTCGACCAGATCGAGACGATTCTCCGGGCGCATCCGGACGACGTGGTGCTGATCGACGAGGCCTATGTGGACTTCGGCGCGCGCAGCGCGGTGGGACTGCTTCCGAAATACGATAACCTGCTGATCGTGCAGACCTTTTCCAAGAGCCGCGCGCTGGCGGGCGGGCGCATCGGCTTTGCGCTGGGCAATCCCGCGCTGATCGCCGATCTGTCGGCCATGAAGTACTCCTTCAATCCCTACAATCTGGGGCGGCTTCCCCTGCTGGCGGGCGCGGCGTCGATGCGGGACGTCGGGTACTTCCGCGCGTGCACGGGCCGCATCATCGCCACGCGGGAGAGAACTGCGAAGGCGCTGAAGGCGCTGGGCTGCGCCATGACCGACAGCCTGGCCAACTTCCTGTTCGTCCGGCTGCCCGGCGTGGCCGGCGGGCGCGCGCAGCAGAGGCTGCGGGACAAGGGCATTCTGGTGCGCTGGTTCGATCGCGCGCCGATCCGCGACTACCTGCGCGTCACCGTGGGCAGCGAAGAGGAGATGGCCGCGTTCGTGCAGGCCGTCGAAGAAATCATCCGGGAGGAAGCGCAATGAGAACCGCTCAGATTCAGCGAAATACCAACGAGACGAAGATTCAGCTGTCTATCAATCTGGACGGCCGGGGCGAATATGAGAACAAGACGGGCGTGGGCTTTCTGGATCACATGCTCGACCTGTTTGCCCGCCACGGGCGCTTCGACCTGCGCGTGACCTGCGCGGGCGACACCTGGGTGGACGATCATCACACCGTGGAGGACGTGGGCATCGCGCTGGGAACGGCCATGCGCACGGCTCTGGGCGACATGAAGGGCATCGCGCGCTATGGCACGATGCTGCTGCCGATGGACGAGGCGCTGGTGCTGTGCGCCGTGGATCTCTCCGGCCGTGCGGCGCTGGGCTGGGCGATGGACATCCCGAGCGCGAAGGTGGGCACGTTCGATACCGAGCTGGCGAAGGAGTTCTGGCTGGCGCTTTCGCGGACGCTGGGCGCGTCGATCCACTTCCGCCAGCTGGCGGGCGAGAACAGCCACCACATCATCGAAGCCATGTTCAAGGGCGCGGGCCGCGCGCTGAAGCAGGCCGTGGCCATCGATCGCGAATATGCCGACGAGGTGCCGTCCACCAAGGGCGTGCTGTAAGGCGAAAGGGGGAAGAACTGTGCTGGCCATTGTGGATTACGGCGTGGGCAACCTGTATTCGCTGGCATCGTCGCTGAAATGCATCGGTGTGGAGCACGCGGTCGTCTCCGATCCGGAGGCGCTTCGGCGGGCGGATCGAATCATCCTGCCCGGCGTGGGCGCGTTCGCCGATGCGGCGCGCAAGCTGAGCGAATCCGGCATGCGGGAGGCGCTGCTGGAGGAGGCGCGGAACGGCAAGCCGCTGCTGGGCATCTGCCTGGGCATGCAGATGCTGTTCGACCGCAGCTTCGAGTACGGCGAGCATCCGGGCCTGGGGCTGATCTCCGGCGAGGTCCGTCCGCTGATCGACGACATTGCGCCGGGGCTGAAGGTGCCGCACATCGGCTGGAACCGGCTGGACATCCTGCGGGACGATCCGCTGTTCAAATATTTCGAGAACGGCCGCCACGTGTACTATGTGCACAGCTTCTATGCCAAGCGCTGCGAGGCGTCCGTGCTGGCGACGTCGGAGTATTCCGTTCCCGTCACCGGCGTTGTGCGCAGCGGCAGCGTCTATGGAACGCAGTTTCATCCGGAGAAGAGCGGCGAGGCGGGCCTGCGCCTGCTGAAGGCCTTCGCCGAAATGGGGGAGGGAGCGCGATGATCATCTATCCTGCCATCGATCTGCGCGGCGGCCGGGCCGTGCGGCTCACGAAGGGCGACTATGATCAAATGAAGGTCTACAACGACGATCCCGCCGCCGTGGCGCGGGAATTTCGCCAGGCCGGGGCGTCGCATCTGCACGTGGTCGATCTGGACGGCGCGCGCAAAGGCGTGCCGCAGAACGCGGAGACCATCCGCGCGCTGGCGGAGGTCGGCCTGTTTACCGAAGTCGGCGGCGGCATCCGCGACGAAGCGCGCATCTGCGAATACTTAAACGGCGGCGTGTCGCGGGTCATTCTGGGCACCATCGCGGTGCAGGACTTCGGTTTTGTGGAGCGCATGGTGCGGAAGTACGGCGGGAAGATCGCCGTGGGCGTGGACGCGCGCGATGGCTTCGTGGCCGTGTCGGGCTGGGAGGAGACCACCCGGCTGACCGGCGTGGACTTCTGCCGCAGGCTGCGCGATGCGGGCGTGAAGACGGTCATCTACACCGATATCGGGCGCGATGGCTGCCTGAGCGGCGCGAACCTGCCGCTCTACCGGGAACTGAGCGCGATCGAAGGGCTCGACGTGATCGCCTCCGGCGGCGTGAGCTTCGAAAGCGACGTGTCCGCTCTCGCGAAGATGCAGCTGCACGGCGCGATCATCGGCAAGGCGCTGTACGAGGGCAAGCTGAACCTGGAGCGCTGCATCCGTCTGGCAAAGGGGGAGGAAGCATGATATCGAAGCGGATCATTCCCTGTCTGGACATCCGCAACGGCCGGGTGGTCAAGGGCGTGAACTTCGAGGGCGTGCGGGACGTGGCCGATCCTGTGGAGATGGCGAAGTTCTACAACGACGCCGGCGCGGACGAGCTGGTGTTTTACGACATCACGGCCAGCGTGGAGGGCCGCGGACTGTTCGCCGACCTGCTTCGCGACGTGGCGGCGCAGGTGTTCATCCCGCTCACCGTTGGCGGCGGCATCAACACGCTGGACGACTTCGACCGCGTGCTCAAGTGCGGCGCGGACAAGGTCAGCGTCAATTCCGGCGCGATCCGGGATCCCTCGCTGATCGGCCGCGCGGCGAAGAAGTACGGCGACCAGTGCGTGGTTCTGAGCATGGATATCAAGCGCGTGGACGGCAGCTTTCATCTGTTTGCCAAGGGCGGCCGCGAGGACACCGGCATCGACGCGCTGGAATGGGCAAAGCGGGGCGTGGAGAGCGGCGCGGGCGAGGTGGTGGTCAATTCCATCGACACCGACGGCGTGCGCAAGGGCTTTGATCTGGAGCTGCTCGACGCCATTGCCGCGCGCTGCAAGGTGCCCATCATCGCCTCCGGCGGCGCGGGCAGCAAGGAGGACTTCGCCCGGCTGTTCGAGCATGAGGGCATGGATGCGGGGCTGGCGGCCAGCATCTTCCACCTCAAGCAGCTGCTGATTCCCGATCTGAAGCGCTATCTGCGCCAGTGCGGTGTGGAGGTCAGGCTATGAACATTCAGTGGGACGCAAGGGGGTATACGGATCGCTTTTCGTTCGTGCATCACTATGGCGGCGCACTGCTGGAGCTGATCGGCCGCGACGGAAGCGCGCTGGATCTCGGCTGCGGCAATGGCGCTCTGACGGCTGAGCTGGCGGAGCGCGGACTGCAGGTCGTTGGCCTGGACGCATCGCGGGAACTGCTGGAGATCGCCCGGGTGAATCACCCGGAGCTGATGTTCCGCTGGGGCGACGCGACGGATTTTGACCTTCCGGAACCGGTGGATGTGGTATTTTCCAACGCCGTGCTCCACTGGATCGATGCGGAGAAGCAGCCGGATGTGCTGAAAAACGTGCATCGCGCCCTGAAGGACGGCGGCGAGTTCGTGTTTGAGATGGGCGGAAAGGGCAACAATGCGAAAATCCACGGCGCGCTGGCGGAGGCCTTTGCCCGGCGCGGACTGGCGTATCGCATGCCGTTCTATTTTCCCGCCATTGGCGAATATGCGATGCTGCTCGAGAAGGCTGGCTTCCGCGTGGAGTACGCTGTGCTTTTTGAGCGTCCCACGGAGCTCTGCGGGGAGGACGGCCTGGCGGACTGGATTCGCATGTTTGTCAAGACGCCCTTTGATGGCGTGGACGGCGCGGAGGAGATCGTTAGCGAGGCGGTGGAGGCGCTGCGCGACGAGCTGTTTCAGGATGGAAAGTGGTATGCGGATTATGTGCGCCTTCGAATGAAGGCAGTGAAATGATGGAGGAAAGAGTATGTCGCTGAAATTTGATGAAAACGGCCTGATCCCGGCCGTTGTGCAGGATCACTGGACGAAGGAAGTATTGACCCTGGCCTACATGAACGAGGAGAGTCTGGCCATCAGCATTGCGGAGCAGCGCACCTGTTTCTGGTCCCGAAGCCGCAAGCAGCTCTGGCGCAAGGGCGAGACCAGCGGAAACGTGCAGCACATCGCGTCCATCACCGCGGATTGCGACGGCGACGCGCTGGTGGTGGAGGTGGTGAAGGAGGGCCCCGCATGCCATACCGGCGCGGAGAGCTGCTTCCACGAGCCGCTGTATCTGTCCGAGGAGATCAAGCCCTTCAGCTATGAAGGTCTGTACCGGCTCATCTCCGGGCGCAAGACGAATCCCAAGGAGGGAAGCTATACCACCTATCTGTTCGACAAGGGCCTGGACAAGATTCTCAAGAAGGTGGGCGAGGAATGCACCGAGGTCATCATCGCCGGCAAGGGCGGCGACAAGGCGGAGACGGTGTATGAAATCGCGGACCTTTGCTATCACGTGATGGTGCTGATGGTTCAGAGCGGTATCTCCCTGGAGGATGTGACCCGCGAGCTTGCCCGCCGCCATGTGATCGACCACAAGGTCAAGCAGGAGCACATGCAGTAAGCGCTGACCCGAATAATGCTGAAAAAACCCAAAAGTTAACGATAAAATATATTGCAATCCAGCGAAGACTGTGCTATAATCTATTTCGTTCGGTGATGAACACGAATTCACACCGTTTCGAATAACGGCAAGCAAATACTTGCCCGCATATTTGGGGCATTAGCACAGTTGGTAGCGCGCTACATTCGCATTGTAGAGGTCACCGGTTCGAATCCGGTATGCTCCACCATACCAGCATAATCCGAACTTTTTCTTCTTGAGGAATGGGTTCGGATTATTTTTTTCTTGGGAAGAACTGGGTTTGGAGATATAAAAGTAGCCGTCCAATGGTATTTGTGTACCCTCGGACGGCGCGGACATTAGGGCTGCCGCTTCGCACACTACAGATGAATTTCCAACGCCTTGACTGCGCCAAAGGACCGACCGTAGCTTTTGAAAAATTGGTTTACTACTGCGTAG